>JBJDXQ010000030.1:0-140389 GCA_051866745.1 Candidatus Limivicinus sp.
GCTGTGAATTTTCCTTTAATTATTTCACTGTCTACTTGACGGGGAGCAGTTCAATCTCGAATTTCCGGGGCTTTTGTGTACTGTTGATGCAGATTAACGCTTGCTGAACTGGGGAGCGCGACGGGCTGCTTTGAGACCATACTTCTTGCGTTCCTTCATTCTGGGGTCGCGGGTCAGGAAACCGGCGGCCTTCAGGGAAGCGCGGTAGCTCTCATCCACCAGCAGCAGGGCGCGGGCGATGCCGTGGCGGATGGCGCCGGCCTGGCCGGAAACGCCGCCGCCGGAAACGGTGGCCTCGATATCAACCTTGCCGACGGTGCCGGTGGTGACCAGGGGCTGACGGACGATGAGCTTCAGGGTATCCAGACCGAAGTAGTCGTCGATATCACGGCCGTTGATGGTGATAGCGCCGGTGCCGTTGGGGATGAGGTGAACGCGGGCAACGGAGGACTTTCTGCGGCCGGTGCCGTACATATAGGGCTTCTTGCACTTATAGGTTGCCATATTTCTTTACCTCCTCTTAGCGGGCCCAAACTTCGGGCTTCTGGGCTGCATGGGTGTGCTCGGCGCCCTTGAACACTCTCAGGCGCTTCAGCTGCCACTGGGCGATGGTGTTCTTCTGCAGCATGCCGCGGACAGCCAGACGCATGGCCAGCTCGGGCTTGGTCTTCATCAGGGTCTTGTACTGGGTCTCCTTCAGGCCGCCGGGATAACCGGAGTGGGTACGGTAGTACTTCTGCTCCAGCTTCTTGCCGGTGAGGACGGCGTCCTTGGCGTTGATGATGATGACGTAGTCACCGCAGTCAACATGGGGGGTGTAATCGGTTTTCAGCTTGCCGCGCAGCAGGTCGGCGGCGAGAGCAGCGGTCTTGCCCATGGGCTTGCCGGCTGCGTCAAGGACGTACCACTTGCGGGTAACGGTCTCCTTGGTTACCATTGTAGTAGACATAGTCTTGCCTCCATATAAAATGAAATGTTTTGACTTTTCAGGCACTTCCCGGTACAATATAGCCCGTACCGGAAGCGTGCTTTACATTTATACCACAGGCTTATCCGCCTGTCAACAACATTTTTAATTTTGATTTTGGATTCTCTTGAATTCTGATAAAATCTCTTGAAATCTCATTAATTCTAATTTTCGTTTTTCATTTTTGTGAGGGTGGAATTTATGGACAAGCTTTTGAACGAATTTACCGGCACGGTCCGCCGGGCGGTGGACGATTATGACATGATCCAGGCGGGGGATAAGGTGGCCGTAGGCGTCTCCGGCGGTAAGGACAGTTTGCTGCTGCTCCTGGCCCTGAAGCACCTGCAAAGCTTCTATCCCAAGCCCTTTGAATTGGAGGCCATCACCATCGAGCTGGGCTTTGAGGGCATGGACTTTGCCCCGGTGGCGGAACTGTGCCGGGAGAAGGACATCCCCTATACCTGCCTCAAGACCGACATCAAGGAGATCGTCTTTGACGTGCGCAAGGAGGACAATCCCTGCTCCCTCTGCGCCAAGATGCGCCGGGGCGCGCTGAACGACGCCATCCACCAGCGGGGGATCAGCAAGCTGGCCCTGGGCCACCATTTTGACGACGCGGTGGAGACCTTTATGCTGAGCCTGCTGTTTGAGGGGCGCATCAGCTGCTTCCGCCCGGTTACCTATCTGGACCGTTCCGGCGTCACCCAGATCCGACCCCTGATTTACGCCGGGGAGCAGAAGATTGCCAACCTGGCCCAGAGCCTGAACCTGCCGGTGGTGGAAAATCCCTGCCCCCAGGACAAGGGCAGCAAGCGGTATGAAGTCAAGCAGCTGCTGAAAACCCTGGGCCAGGACTACCCGGATATGCGCTCCAAGGTCTTCGGCGCCATGCAGCGGCTTCCTCTCCCCGGCTGGCAGCCTAAGGAGAACTGGCGGCTGAACAAATAGACAAATCTTGACAACATCTGCCATATAGCCTATCATTGAATTCAAGCAAGAGGGGAACGGCTCAGCCTCCTTACATATGAGGAGGTGACAACATGACAGTTTTAGAAGTTATTGCACTGCTTAATCTGTTAGCCGTTGTTATCTTTGGAGTTATCAACATAACGAAAAAGAAATAACCGCCCCCGGTAGCACAGGAACGGCAATTTCTCAAGCATGAAACTTGTAGGAGGTTGACCGGGCCTGCGTCACCAGGCTCGCCCCTCTTGTCCCCATTAAAGCACAAACGCCGCCACAAGTCAAGGGTGGTGGGGCAGTCTGTTTTTGACTCTGTAATGCAAAAGGGAAGTATTCGGCGGAATACTTCCCTTTTATTATTTGCTTATATGCTCAGCCCTTGCCGTGGCCGTGCTGGGCCAGCATACTGTCCTTCAGCTCCATCAGCCTGGGGGACAGGTCCACATAATACTGATGGGGGAAGTCAAAGCGCTTCACCTCCGGCCAAAGGGTGCTGACCTGATAGGCGCAGAAGGTGCGGATGTTTTTAAGACTGGGCAGCTCGTATACCAGCTCCCCGTTTTGGAACACCGGCACCTGCAGCTCCACCGCCCGGAAGTTCTCCATGGTTTTCCGCTTCCAGCGGTCATGGGGGTCGCAGATCTCCAGGGTCTGGGTATCGTCCACCGTCTCGTCGCGGAGGCAGATGTAGTCGGCCTCGGCCATGCCGGTGTCCCGGTTGAAGAAGCGGTATACCTTCTTGAAGCCGGGGTTGGTGATCTTGCCCACGTTCTCGCTGACCTTGATCTTGGGGATGATCTTGCCCTCCTTGTCCTCCACGGCGCAGAGCTTGTACACGCCGCCGAACACCGGGTCGCTCTTGGCGGTGATCAGCCGCTCGCCCACGCCGAAGGAGTCAATCTTGGCCCCCTGGCGGATCAGCTCGGCAATCAGCCGCTCGTCCAGGGAGTTGGACACGGTGATGGTGCATTCGGTCCAGCCGGCCTCGTCCAGCATTTTTCTGGCCTGCTGGGTCAGATAGGCCATGTCGCCGGAGTCCAGCCGGATGCCGCACTTGGTGATGCCCAGGGGCTTCAAAACGTCGTTGAAGGCCCGGATGGCGTTGGGGATGCCGGATTTCAGGGTGTTGAAGGTGTCCACCAGCAGCACCGCGTTGTGGGGATAGGTGCGGCAGTAGCTGACGAAGGCGTCATATTCCGAGTCAAACATCTGCACCCAGGAGTGGGCCATGGTGCCTGCCGCGGGCACACCGTAGAGCTGGTCGGACACGGTGCAGGCAGTGCCTGCGCAGCCGCCGATATAGGCCGCTCTGGCGCCGGTTACGGCCCCGGCGATACCCTGGGCCCGGCGGGAGCCAAACTCCAGCACCGTGCGCCCCTCGGCCGCACGGCAGACCCGGTTGGCCTTGGTGGCAATGAGGCTCTGGTGGTTGAATTCCAGCAGCATATAGGTCTCCAGCAGCTGGGCCTGAATGGCGGGGGCCCGGACGGTGATCACCGGCTCCCCGGGGAAGATGGGCATGCCCTCCGGCACGGCCCAGATGTCGCCGGTGAAGCGGAAATTCCGCAGATACTCCAGGAATTCCGGCTTGAAAAGCTTGCGCCCCTCCAGATAGCGGATATCCTCCTCGGAGAAATGGAGCTTCTGCACGTAGTCCACAATCTGCTCCAGTCCTGCCGCGATGGCGTAGCCGCCCTTGTCGGGGATGCTGCGGTAGAAAACGTCAAAATAAGTGATGCGATCTTCCATGCCGTCGGCCAGGTAGCCGTTGCCCATGGTCAGCTCATAGAAGTCGCACAGCATGGTAAGGTTGATGCCGGTGCTGTTTTGCATAAGGATCACTCCCTGTACTTTTATCTCTGACCGTATTATATATTCTGCCCAAAAATAAAGCAATAGTCTGGGCGGCCTGTGAAAAACTTGTTTTAGTAAACGCTGAATCAATCGCCTGCGGCGTCTTGCGGAAAAATTGCGACCTGATTTCGTCCCTTTTCTTTGCAATTCACAAAGTATTCCTGCAGAAAAGTGCCTTTGCCAGAACACAATTTTTCTCGCAATCCACGCTTGCCGATTGAATCATCGTTTCCTTTCATTCTGCCGGGTTATGCCTATGATTTTTGTAGGTTTATCCTCGCTTTTCCAGTTGACTAAATTGGTAAATTATAGTATTCTGATAATTGATGAAGTTTGGCCTTTAAACAATGAGAAGCCGAAACCCAAAGGGGGGTTTTACAGAATGAATGAACTTTTTGTCCCCGGCAGGACAGAGCTTGCCGGTAACCATACAGACCATCAAAAGGGCCGTATCCTGGCCTCTGCCGTGGATTTGGGACTTTATGCCAGCTTTGATGCCAATGGGGTGAATCTCTGCCGCGTGGCGTCTGAGGGCTTCCCCAGCTTTGAGGTGCGCACCGCGCCGCTGAATATCCGCACCGCGGAATTCGGCACGCCCAAGGCGCTGGTCCGGGGCGTTATGGCCGCCTTTCAGGAGCTGGGCCTGCGCATCGGCGGCTTTGACGCCCAGATCCGCAGCACCCTGCCTGCCGGCTCCGGGCTCAGCTCCTCTGCCGCTTTTGCTGTGCTCATCGGCAGGATTCTCAGCCAGCTTTTCAATGGCGGCAAGGTGGAGCCGATTGTGCTTGCCCGGGTCGCCCAGCAGGCGGAGAATCAGTATTTCGGCAAGCCCTGCGGCCTGATGAGCCAGTTGACCTGCGCCTTCGGCCATACCGTGTACGTGGATTTCAAGACCGGGGAGATTGAGCCCATCCAGGCGGATTTTGCTGACATGGGCCTGGTGCTCTGTCTCACCGATACCGGCGGCAGCCATGCCGGGCTGGACACCTCGTATGCCCGCATCCCGGCGGATATGGTCTATATTGCCAACCTCTTTGACAAGGGTGTGTTGGCGGATGTGGACCCGGAGGAGTTCCGCTCCAAGGGCTGGGACGCTTCCAACCGCCCCGTCCGCCGGGCCATGCACTTCTTTGATGAAAATGAACGGGTTCCCCAGATGCGGGACGCATTGAAAGCCGGGGACGGCCAGACCTATATGCGCCTGATGAACGAGTCCGGCCGTTCTTCCGAGCGGCTGCTCAACAACATCATCACCTCCACCACCGGGGACACCAAGCTGCAGCAGGGGCTGGAGCTGAGCCGCAGGCTGCTGGAGGGCGTGGGCGCCTGGCGTGTCCACGGCGGCGGCTTCGCCGGCTGCGTCCAGGCGCTGATGCCCCGGGAGGTTTTTGACGAATATAAGGCGGAGATGGAGAAAACCTTTGGCTCCGGCAGCTGCCACGTGATCCACCTGGTGTAAAGCATCCCCAAAACCAATAAAAAAGGTTCCAAAGCGCATTGCGCTTTGGAACCTTTTTCTTATACATAGTTTCAGGCAGCGGCCTGAGGCTTCGCCTTTCTGGCAGCCAGGAACTGGAATGTGAGAACCAGGGCCATGAGCACGATGCCCACAACGTCGGTAATCACCGTGGGGTCCATCATCATCAGACCGGCCACACAGATCACAATGCGGGCAGGCCAGGACAGCTTCTGGAACAGGAAGCCGTTCATGGCTGCGGCCACGCCGAAGATGCCGATCAGGGAGGTGACAATGATCTGGATCACCTTGAAGGCGGTCACGTCGATCAGCAGCATTGCCGGGTTCATACAGAAAATGTAAGGCACTACAAAAGCGCCGATGGCCAGCTTGGAGGCGTTGATGCCGGTTTTCATGGGGTTGGACTTGGCGATGGCGGAGCCGGCGTAGGCGGCCAGGGCCACAGGCGGCGTGATATCGGCCACGATGCCAAAGTAGAACACGAAGAAGTGGGCTGCCATCTTGGGCACGCCGATGGTGATCAGGATGGGGGCGCAGGTGGAGGCCATGATGCAGTAGTTGGCGGTGGTGGGCACGCCCATGCCCAGAATGATGCAGCAGATCATGGTCAGGAACAGCGCCACCAGGGTGGGGCTAATGAAGGGTACGGAATTGCTCAGGGCGATAACCATGCCGATCAGCTTGGAGGCCAGACCCGTTGCGGTGATGCATCCGGCGATCACACCGGCCATGGCGCAGGCCACAGCCACGGTGATGGTGCCCTTGCCGCCGGCCTCCAGGGCCTCCAGAATCTTGTTCAGGCTGATGCGGTTGTCTTTATCGAACAGGTTCACCGCGATGGTCACCAGGATGGCGATGCTGGCGGAGAACTGCATGGTGCGGGTGTTGGTGGTGACCAGGGCCACCAGTACCACCAGCGGCAGCAGCAGGTAGACCTTTTTGATCAGCTGGCGGAACACCGGCAGCTGGTCCTTGCTGATGCCCTTGAGACCCAGCTTCTTGGCCTCCAGATGCACCGCGATGAAGATGCCGGCGAAATAGAGGGTGGCGGGCAAAATCGCCCGGAGGGCCACTTCCGCATAGGTGACGTTCATGTACTCGGCCATGAGGAAGGCGGCGGCGCCCATAATGGGGGGCATGATCTGCCCGCCGGTGGAGGCGGCAGCCTCAACAGCGCCGGCAAACTCGCCCTTATAGCCGGTTTTCTTCATCATCGGGATGGTGACGGAGCCGGTGGTGACGGTGTTGCCCACGGAGGAGCCGGACACCATGCCGCAGAGGGCGGAGGAGATGACAGCCACCTTGGCGGGGCCGCCGGAGAACCGGCCCACCAGGGAGTTGGCCAGGTCAATGAAGAAGGCGGCGATGCCGGTGCGCTCCAGGAAAGCGCCGAAGATGATGAACACCACGATGTACTTGGCGCAGACCTGTACCGGGGTGCCCATAATGCCGTTGGTGGTGTAGAACAGCTTATACATGATGCCCTTCACGCCGATGCTCATGCCCACCTTGGAGAAGAAGGTGTAGAGCAGCAGGGCGCCGGCAACGCAAAGGATGGGCAGACCCACGCAGCGGCGGCAGAGCTCCATCAGCGTCAGCAGACCCACAACGGCGATGACCACCTGCAGGGTGTTCATCCGGGAGAAGCTGGTGAGCACGGTGACCAGGGAGTCATAGCTGAAGTAGTAGTACAGGAAGCAGGCGGCGCCCACCACCATAATAACGTAGTCATACCAGGGGATATAGTTGTGGCGCACATGGTGCTTGCTGGCCGGGTAGATCAGATAGCCCATGATCACCAGCAGGGCCAGGAACGCGGTCAGGCGTTTTTCCAGCGCGGCCACGCTGAACAGGGTGGACCAGATGCAGTACAGGGAGAAGAAGACCATGACCATACGCACGATGACAGCGGGCGTACCTTCCCAGATGCGGGTGTTGGACTCCTTATCGTATTTGCGCATCAAATCCTCTACGTCCTTGGCGGAACCGACGGCATTGGGATCTTCCGGGTGCGTATCGTGCTTGAGCAGAGGGGACATTCGGGATGCTCCTTTCATTGGGATGAAATATATCCTAATTCTATCCGAGGACAGAAGAATCGGCAAGTTCAGATGCGGGGGAGAGCTGTTCAGATGCTGTAAAGAAAATCGGGATAAACGCCTGAAAAACTACGGCGCGGGAAAGCGCCGTAGTTTTTCGTCAGTCTTGGACGAAGAATATACTTGCGGTCTGCGCAGTCACTCAGGCCACATCAAAGCCCTTCTCGGCGAAGTAGCGGGCGGCGCCGGGGTGATAGGGAACGCTGGAGATGCTGGAAGCGAACTCCAGGCTCAGCTCAGCGGCCTTGCCGTGCTGGAGCTGATCAGCGTTGTCAAAGATGGTGGAAACGAAGGTGTAGATGGCATCCTCGGAGACGTCGTTGCGGGCCAGAACCATTGCGGCCACAGCCACGGTCTGGGCATCCTCAGGCATGCCGTAGGTGTCGGCGCTGACGGTGTACTTGCTGTAGTAGGGGGAAGCGGCGATGAGCTTGTCGACGTGCTCGTCATCGATGCTGACCAGGTAAACCTGACCGCTGGTGCTCAGGTCGGTGATAGCGGTGGTGGGGGCGCCGGCCACGATGAAGGCGGCGTCGATCTTGCCGTCCTTCAGGCTGTCAGCGCTGTCACCGAAGCTCTGGTAAACGGGGGAGATGTCGTCGATGGTCATGTCGTAGCAGCCGAGAACGTCAACTGCGTTGAAGTAAACGCCGGAACCAAGGGCGCCGATGGAAACGCTCTTGCCGCGCAGATCCTCAACGGTCTTGATGTCGGGGTTCATGGTGACGATCTGAACCTGCTCCATGTAGAGGGCGGCCACGGTGGAGAAGCTGTCCACAGCGCCGGTCTCAGCAAAGATGTTGGTACCGTCGTAGGCGTAGCTCATAACGTCGGACTGGCAGAAGCCCAGCTGGTAGGCGCCGGCGTCCATATCCTCAACATTGGCCTTGGAGCCGTTGCCGGAGACGGCAGTGACGGACAGGTTGGTGTTGGCGGAAACATACTGGGCGATGACGCTGCCGAAAGCGTAGTAGGTGCCGGTCTCACCACCGGTGACGAAAGTCAGGCTTTCGTTGGGACCGCCGGCTGCGGGAGCCTCAGCGGCAGGGGCTTCGGCTGCGGGAGCCTCAGCGGGGGCGGAAGTGGCGGCAGGGGCGGAAGAATTTCCGCAGGCACAGAGTGCAAATACCATGCACAGAGCTGCGACCAAAGCAATGATCTTTTTCATGTTTGACCTCCTGAAATATCCTGGCGTGGAAAATAAAAAATTAAAGAGCGCTTAAAAATAAGTCTTGCATTACGCTCTTTCTGCGTTTATAATACAACCGAAAGTTGAAAAAAGCAATAGCTTTTTTGCTCTTTCACAGAACTCACAGAAAAACAAAGGAATATACAGGCTTGATTGTGCAGGTTGTTGAAACGCCGGGGTCGAATTTCGTAGATTGATGAAAAAATAACGAAATTGGCCTGAAACAGCGGTTTTGACAGCCTTTTGACCTGTATAAGTGGAGCAACGGAAGAATGGACTTTTCACTGTTAAAAAGCTTTATTGCCGTGGCCGATGAAAAAAGCATCTCGGTGGCGGCCAAGCACCTGTTTATTTCCCAGCAGTCCCTGTCCAAGCAGATCGCCAAGCTGGAGGAGGAGCTGGGCACTCAGCTTTTTGTCCGCAGCCGGCCCCTGGGCCTGACGGAGGACGGCTTCCAGTTTTTGCGGGTGGCCAAGGGGATATTGCAGCTGAAGCAGCAGTATGAGGAGAATTCCAGCCGGGGCACCGGCAGCACCCAGTATATCCATATGGGCATTGAGCATACCGTGGCCAGGGCCGTGCTGCCCTACGTGCTGCCCCGGTTCCTGCGCCAGCACCCGGACACCTATGTGAGGCTGAACGAGGATTCGCCGGAGGTGCTGCAGAAATCGGTGACCCATGACGGGGTAGACCTGGTGATCGGCTCCATCAGCAGCACGCCGGACACCTATGAGACGGTGGAGCTGTGCAAAAAGGAGCAGCTTCTTGTGGTGCCCAAGGCCATGATGCAGGCGCTGGCAGGGAAGGATTATGACAGCGTCTGCCAGGAGTTTTCTCAGGGGGCCGACCTGCGGTATTTTGAGAAAATGCCCTTCATTAAGATTCCGCGTCAGTCCTCCGGCGGCAGGGCCCTGGGCAGCTACCTTAAATATTACGATATTTCGCCCCGCTTCGTCTGTGAGCTGACCAATATCGAGAACGCTTTCCAGCTGGCCAACAGCGGCCTGGGGGTGTTCGTGTATGCCAGGATTTTCTGGGATATGCTGGGCAGTGAGATGCAAAAGGACTACCTGAAAAATATCGTGGTGTTCCCCCTGCCCTATCTGCCGGATATTGACAGCGTCTGTGCCTATTACCATAAGGAACGGGGGCTCCACGGCAGTACCCAGGCGCTGCTGGACACCTTCCGGGCCTTCTTCAAAGACTATTCCGAAGGGAAGCTCTCAAACTGGGATAACAAATAAAATAGAATAAAAATTCAAGCGGCAGCTCATTTTTATGCAATGAGCTGCCGCTTTTTGGTTGCTTTTGAACAGGCTTTGACTTGCCTTTACGCCGTCATTTCAGATCAAAATTCTTTTCGTAGGCGGCGATGACCGCCTCCATCACGGTGCTGCGGAAGCCGCCCTTCTCCAGCGCCCGGACCCCCTGGATGGTGGTGCCGCCGGGGGAGCAGACCGCGTCCTTCAGCGCGCCGGGGTGCCTGCCGTCGGAGAGGACCAGGGCCGCGCTGCCCAGCACCATCTGGGCCGCCAGCTCCATGGCCGCAGAGCGGGGCAGGCCGCAGGCCACGCCGCCGTCGGCCAGGGCCTCGATGAACAGGTCCACAAAGGCCGGGCCGCAGCCGGACACGGCGGAGCCGGCGTCGATCAGCCGCTCTTCCAGCCGGGCAAAACGCCCGGCGCCGCTCATGCGGTCAAGAAAGGTCTCCAGCGCGGCGGCGGTGACATTCTCGCTGGGGGCATAGAGGATCATCCCCTGGCCGATGGCGGCAGGGGTGTTGGGCATGATGCGGATCACCGGCCAGTCGCCCCCGGCCAGCTGCCGCACCCTGGCGATGGAAGTGCCCGCCGCCATGCTCACCAGCACAAAGGGGCTCTGCCGCGCCTGCAAAACCGGGGCCAGCCCTTCCAGCACGGCCGGCAGCATCTGGGGCTTGACCCCCAGAAAGATATAGTCCGCCTCACTGGCGATGGCGGCGTTATCTGAGACTTGCCCGCCCAACGCCGCCGCCAGCCGCTCCGCCTTCTCCGGGCTGCGGTTGGCCAGCAGCAGGGAAGGGCCGTTGACCTTCTGCGCCGCGGTCCGGGCCAGGGCGCCGCCCATATTGCCTACGCCGATAAAACCAAGCACTGCCATAGTCATTCCTCCACGCCTTTCTTCACAACCTGCCGCTCCACATACTGGGGCGAGGCGTTGACGCACATGAAGATGCGCCCCACATACTCGCCCACCAGGCCCAGCACCACCAGAATAATGCCGCCGATGATCAGCAGCAGCGCCGTGGTGGAGCTCCAGCCCATGGGGGCCAGATGGATGGTGAAATACCGCACCACGATGATGATGGCGTAGAGGAACCCGGCCAGCGCCGTGAAGCAGCCCAGATAAGTGGCCAGACGCAAGGGCTTGATGGAGAAGGAGGTGAAGCCGTTCATCCACAGGGAGATCAGCTTGCCCAGATTATAGCCGGAATGTCCCTCCTGCCGCTGCCGGTGGTTCACCGGCACATTGCAGATGTTCCGGGTGGAGCGCAGCACCAGCCCCATCACATAGGGGAAGCAGTGCTCATAGCGCAGCATTTCATCGATAATGAAGCGCTGGGCGGCGAAGTAACTGGTGAGGGAAAGCTCCCTGGGCTTGCCCAGCATGATCTCCGTCATCTTGCCGTTGAGCCAGCTGCCGAAGTTGCGGAAAACCGAATGCTGCTTGTTATGGCCGTAGGAGGCATAGGCCACGTCGTAGCCCTCCTCCAGCTTGGAAAGCAGCTTGCCCACCTCGTCGGCGGGGGTCTGGCCGTCGTCGTCCAGGCAGACCACAAAATCCCCCCGGGTATGGCTCAGGCCGGCCATAATGGCCGCGTGCTGGCCAAAGTTTTTCGCCAGATCCACGGCGCAGACGCGCCCATCCTGCCGGGCCAGCTCTTCCAGCACGGCAAAGGTGCCGTCGGGGGAGCAGTCGTTCACCAGCACGATCTCATGGTCATACTGGGGAAGGGCCGCCATGGCACGGTTGATTTCCTCCACAACCCCGGCGATGGTGTGCTCCGAGCGGTAGCAGGGGATCACAAAAGAAACAAGTTTCATGGTCTCGGCACCTCTGTCAGTTCAAATCAAAATCCACATACCGGAGGATTTCCAGCATCTCCTCCATGGTGGCGGCGGAGAGGATGAAGAAGCCGTAGCGGGTGGAGCTGTCGCTGATCTCCCGGCCGTCAAGGGGCAGGATATCGCTGACCCGGTAGAGGGCCTGGGGATACTGGCGGCGAATGACTTCCAGGGAATCCAGGTCCCGCTGAGAGAAGATAAAGCGGATGGCGGCCACCCGGCCCTCATGCGCCGGCGTAAGCATGGGCGCCCGGCCGCAGGCCACATCCACACAGCCCTTTACAAAGTCCACGCCCCGGCTGATCTGCACCAGGTCGGAACCGATACAGTCCCCGCCCATGCGGGCGCCGCACTCAATCAGCTTGATGCCGCCCTTTTCGTCGATTTTCAGCTCTGTGTGGGAAGCGCCGAAGCGGACGCCCAGGCAGTCCAACACCCGGGGCACCAGGGCCTGAATCTCCGCCAGGGTTTCCTCTGTCATGTGCAGCGGCGGCTGCAGATGGCCGGTCTCCACAAAGAGGGGGGCGCCGGTGGTAAACTTCTCGGTGCAGGCCAGAAAGTGGTGCTGCCCCTGCCAGGAGATGTATTCAATGCTGTATTCCCGGCCTTGGGCAAATTCCTCCACCAGGGCCTTCTTCTCAAAGGAGTGGGACATGGCCTGTTCCACCGCGTGGCGAAGCTGGCCGTCCTCCGTCACTTTGAAAATCCCCCGGCTGCCGGAACGGTCCGTGGGCTTGACGATGACGGGATAGGGAAGCCCCAGGGCCTCCGCCTCCTCCGGCGAGCCGACCAGGCGGCTCCTGCAGGAGGGCAGGCCGGCCTTCTCAAAGGCCAGGCGCATCAGATGCTTGTTGGTGGCGGTAAGGGCGCTGTCCATGCCGTTGCCGGTGAGGCCCAGCTTCTCCGCCACATAGTTTACCGTGATGCTGGCCAGGTCCGAACCGATGGACACAATACCCGCCAGGTCCAGCTTCCGGCAGATATCCAGAATCTTGTCCAGCTCCACGATGCTGACAGGGTAGAAATAATCCGCGGTTTTTTCCCCGATATCTCCGGCCTGCCAGGCAAAGACATGGGTGGTATAGCCCATCTCTTTGGCCGCCAGGATCAGGGGATTTTGGAACTCGTTGGCGCCGATGATGGCGATGTTTTTCTTCTTGGCGTTCATAGGAGCCTCCAATCAAAGGGTGAAGATAAGGATACCTGCCAGAATCAGCAGCAGGGCGAAGAGCTTCCGCCTGCCCACTTTTTCCTTGAAGATGGTCACGCCGAAAAGAGTAACGAACAGGTAGGAGCTGCTCTCAAAGGCGGGGCTCATGCTCAGCGGCAGCTTCTTATAGGCCAGCATGGTCAGCAGGGTGCTGCCGAAAAACATGCCGTAGGCCAGGATGACCGGCAGGTTCAGATACTCCCGGAGAAAGCTTTCGTGTTCCTTCATGGAGGCCTTTTTCAGCATCGTCTGGGAGACGGAGGACACGAACACGCTGAAAAAGCCGATCATCAGATAGGGGATCATCTCTCTGGTCATGTCTGATCCTCCTTCCCGTCCTTCTCCGGCTGCACAAAGAGCACCACGCCAATCACTGCCAGGGCGCAGCCGATCACCTGGTTGAGCCTGATCTGCTCATGGAACAGCAGCGCGCCGAACACCATGCTCCACACCAGGGTCACCGCCTTGTTGGCAAAGGCCACCGTCAGGGGCAGGCGCTTGAGAATCTGCTGCCAGCCCAGGGCGTAGAGCACCAGAATCAGAAACATCCCCCCGTAGCACAGGCAGAATTTGAAGCTGAGGAAGGGCTGGGCCGCCGCCAGCTTGGAAAGCACCGAGGACAGGGAATAAAACAGCAGCAGCAGATGCAGCGCCAGAAAGACCCGTTTATCCGTTTTCGCCATGCTCAGTTCTCCAACTCCTCTTTCTTTACAATCTCCCGCTCAACAAACTGGGGGGAGGCGTTGATGCAAATGTAAATGCGGCCGATGTACTCACCGATCAGGCCCAGCACCACCAGGATGATGCCGCCCATCACCAGCTGCAGGGCCATGGTGGAGCTCCAGCCCTCGGGGATGCTGCTGTCCACAAAGTGCTTGATGACAATAACAATGGCATAGAGAAAGCCCAACAGCGCCGATAAAGCGCCCAGATAGGTGGCAAGCCGCAGGGGCTTGACAGAGAAGGAGGTGAAGCCGTTCATCCATAGGGCGATCAGTTTGCCCAGGGTGTAGCCGGAGGTCCCCTCCTGCCGCTGCCGGTGATGCACCGGCACGTTGCAGATGCGCCGGGTGGAGCGGAGCACCAGACCTTCCGAATAAGGGAAGCTGTGCTTGTATTTCAGCATTTCAAGGACAATGAAGCGTTTGACGGCAAAGTAGCTGGTGAGGGCCAGGTTCTTGGGCTTGCCCAGCATGATCTCCGTCATCTTACCGTTGACGCGGGAGCCCCAATTGCGGAACCAGGAATGCTGCTTATGTTCATAGGAGGCGTAGACCACATCGTAGCCCTCCTCCAGCTTTTGAAGGAGCTTGCCCACCTCGTCGGCCGGGGTCTGC
Organism: Candidatus Limivicinus sp.; assembly: GCA_051866745.1. GTDB lineage: Bacteria > Bacillota > Clostridia > Oscillospirales > Oscillospiraceae > Limivicinus. The sequence goes on from JBJDXQ010000030.1 coordinate 14,201, forward strand.
CCATCGTCGTCCAGACAGACCACGTAATCGCCGCTGCTGTGGGAAAGGCCTGCCATGATGGCGCTTTGCTGGCCAAAATTCCGGGCAAGATCGATGGCCGTCACATGACAATCGGAGTTTGCCAGGGCGCGGAGCGTTTCAAAGGTGTTGTCAGGGGAGCCGTCGTTTACCAGAATTACCTCATAGGCATACTGCGGAAGACCCTGCATGGCACCGCGGATTTCATCAAGCACAGAGGCGATGGTTTTCTCGGAGCAATAGCAGGGAATGACGAAAGAAACCAGTTTCATTTCTCTTCCTCCTCAGTGAGTATGGACATAAAGATCACGTCCTTGTATTCGCCGTCCAGCTTCACCATGTCCCGGAACACGCCTTCCGTGGCAAAGCCGGCCTTTTCATAGCTGCGCAGGGCAATGGCATTACCCTCCAGAACCCGCAGGCTGATCCGGTGCAGCTTCAGCACGTCCAGGCCAAAGCGGGTGAAGAGCCGGGCCGTCTCGGTGCCGAAGCCCCGGCCCAGATAGTCCTCCTCACCGATGAAAATGCCGTATTCGGCGCTCTCGTTCTCCGGGTCCACGTCCCGGTAATACACGCTGCCCACCGGCTTTTCCAGCGCCTTGTCCAGGATGATGTACTGGATCACCTTGCCGGTGTCCACCTTGGTGGCCAGCCAGTTTTCGTGCATTTCCCTTGTAAAGGGCTGGCGGAAAATGAAGTGCCTGTATACCGAAGGCTTGTTGCGCCAGGCCACGATGCGGTCGGTATCCTCCCGGGTAATGGGGCGCAGGGAGACGTTTTCGCCGTTGATAACCGGCAGATCCTCCGGGGAAAAAATGTTCATGGGTTTATCTCCTCTATTGCTTCCTTTTATATAGCATGCCGTAGCCCTCCATCTCTCCCGCCGGGCTGAAATATTCCTCCGATGGGATGGGGTCACCGGCGCGGGACAGAACGTAATCCATGCCGTAACAGTCGGGACGGTCCTCGTAAAGCCCGGAAGAGATGCCCACCTGGGGTGGAACATCCATGGCCAGGGAAAGGGGATAGGTGTCGCCGTAAAGGCCCAGGGTGCACGGCTCCGAAGGGAAAAGCTGAGAATAGTCCGCGCCGGTGCGGCCGGTATCAAAAAAACGGTCATCCTGGGCGGCGTGCCGGTAAGAGTCGGGCGCCATCAGGGCACCGAAAACCAGCAGGGTGGCAAGCGCTGCCCGGAACCCCCGGCCTTCCACGGGCCAACGCAGCAGCAGCCAGAGCACCAGCACGAAAGCCATGGGGGAAAGCGTACGGTAATCCCGCCAGTCGAACACATCATAAAGAAGCAGAACCAGGGCCAGACTGCCGGCGGCAACCCCCAGCATACCGACGTATTCCCAGCGCCAGGTGAGCCGAAGCCCGGAGGCGCTGACCTTGAAGAAAGACGCAGCCAGGAAGAAAAGCACCAGGGCAAGGTAATAGTAGCGGGCCACGGCCTGGGGGAGGGAATGATCCGAGAAGGGGTTGAGCATGTTGCGGAGGTTGCCCAGCAGGTTGCGCAGCAGGGTGAGAAGGACTTCCTTCCAGGAGGCGCACTCACTGAGACTGGAGACAAAATCCGGGTAAGGAGCAATAAACAGGTTCACAAAGGAATTCAGCAGCAGCACACCAAGCACATAAGCCAGGAGGCACCACAGCAGCTTCCAGCTCCAGCGGTTATCGCAGAAAATCAGGATCGCCGGGAAAAACAGCACCACATTGCTCAAGCGCAAGAGAGAACAATAGAGACCGGATATGAGCAGCAGCACGAGCCAGGGAAGGGACCGGCTCTTTTCATAGCGGCAGAGCAGCGCTATATAAACAATGACGCCGGCATAGCAGGGAATCTCCATCATGGACAGGTTGATGTACCGTACCAGCGGAGGGAAGCACAGGATGAAGGCCGCCATCAGAATGGCCTGCTTGTCGCTGGGCTTCACAATCAGATAGAAAAGCAGCAGGGCCAGGGTAAGCATGACAAAGCTGGCAATGACCAGGGCGCTTTCCGTAAAGGGGAAGCACAGCGCGTACCACAGCCATGCGGCCAAAGGGCCAAGACCGTGGGACTCCAGGGGCCCAATGGGTGCGTTGCGCCCGGGAAGCCCGCCGGTGGGGCCGAAGTTCAGCCCGCATTCCTTCACCGAGGACATGACCCGCCAGTAATCCACCTCGTCGTTCAGGTAGGGCTTGGCCAGAAACATGTTCTGTCCCGCCAGCGCCGAAAGAATCAGCATGATCAGCAGCGGCGAGGCGATAAAAAACAGGGCGGCGCAGAGATGCAGCGCCCTGTTTTTGTTGGTTTCCAAAGGGTTCACAGCCATGGCTCAGCAACCGTAGAAGGCCTTCACCGCCTGGATGACGGTCTGCCTGTCCTCCGCGGTGAGGCCGTAGTACAGGGGCAGGCGAACCAGCTTGTCCGATTCCGCCGTGGTGTACACATCTTCCCCGGCAAAGCGGCCGAACTTCAGCCCGGCAGGGGCGGAGTGCAGCGGCACATAGTGGAACACCGCCAGAATGTCCCGCTCCTTCAGGAAGCGGATCAGAGCCGTGCGCTCTTCCAGGCTCCGGGCTTTCAGATAGAACATATGGGCGTTATGCACGCAGCCGGCCGGAATCGTGGGCAGCTGCACCAGGCCCTTGTCCGCCAGGGGGCGGAAGGCTTCGTTATATTCGCTCCAGCTGGCCAGCCGGTCATTGTTGATCTCGTCGGCTTTCAGCAGCTGGGCCCAGAGATAGGCGGCGTTCAGCTCGCTGGGCAGGTAGCTGTCGCCAAAGTCTACCCAGGTGTATTTGTCCACCTGGCCCCGGAAGAACTTGGCCCGGTCGGTGCCCTTCTCCCGCAGAATCTCCGCCTTCTCAATGTATTTCTCGTTGTTGACCACCAGGGCGCCGCCCTCACCCATGGAGTAGTTCTTGGTCTCGTGGAAGGAGTAGCAGCCGAAGTCACCGATGGTGCCCAGGGCCTTGCCCTTGTAGCTGCTCATGACGCCCTGGGCTGCGTCCTCCACCACCAGAAGATTGTGGCGGCGGGCAATGTCCATAATGGCGTCCATCTCGCAGGCCACACCGGCGTAGTGCATGGCGCAGATGACCCTGGTCCTGTCCGTAATGGCGGCTTCGATCTTGGTCTCGTCAATGTTCATGGTGTCCGGCCGGACGTCAACGAACACCAGCTTTGCCCCGGCCAGCACGAAGGCGTTGGCGGTGCTGGAGAAGGTATAGCTGGGCAGAATGACCTCGTCCCCGGCCGCAAGCCCACAGAGCAGGGCGGCCATATCCAGCGCGGTGGAGCCGCTGGTGGTCAGCAGCACCTTCCTGGCCTGAAAGCGCTCTTCCATCCAGGCGTTGCATTTTTTCGTAAACTGGCCGTCACCGCAGATTTTGCGGCTGGCGATGGCCTGCTGCATGTATTCCAGCTCGTCGCCGGTGCAGGGAGGTACGTTGAAAGGAATCATGGGTTTTCCTCCTGTCTGTCGTTTGTATCTGCATTTACCTATAAAATAACTAACATATTATACCACAAATCCCCACAATTACAAGGCAAAGATGAACCCCGGCGAAAAGTCGGGAGCCTTTGAACAAGCTGCTGCAAAATCGGCGGACGAAATTGGTAAAAAAGACGACGCTTGTAAATAATTCACAAAAATCATTGTGAAAGATTGTGCAATCTCACGCCGTTAAGATGTTTGGAAACCGGTTGACAAAAAACAAAGCCGATGCTAAAATTTTTTACAGAATTGTTAAGGAACGACGGATTTGAAAGACGGACATGGATAATCAGCCTGAAAGTAAAATGACCATCGATAAGGTGGCGAAGCTCTGCGGAGTTTCCAAAACAACGATATCAAGATTCTTGAACGGCAAGTATGAAAATATGTCCGCCGAAACCAGGGAGCACATTCGCCGTGTCATCGCTGAGGTGGACTATCATCCCAACCGTTCCGCCCAGCGGCTGAAGGCCAGCCGCAGCATGCTCATCGGCTGCGTCATCGGCGATATCAGCAGCCCCTTCTCCGCGCTGCTGCTCAAGGGCATCACCACCGTGTGCGAGGAGGCCGGCTATCAGGTCCTCTTTGCCGACAGCGGGGAGAATCCCCGCCGGGAGCGCCGGGCCATCCGGGGCTTTCTGGAAAACCGGGTGGATGGCCTGATCATCAACACCAGCGGCAACAATGACGCCTTCCTGCTGGAGCTGCAAAGCGGCGGCACGCCCCTGGTTCTGGCCGACCGGCAGCTGCTCTCTTCCGACAAGATCGATACCGTTACCACCCCCAGCAAGAGCGCCGCTTATGACTGCGTCCGCTTCCTGCTGGCCCAGGGATATACAAAAGTGGCCTTTTTCTCCGAGACCATCGGGCACATCTCTCCCCGTATCCTCCGCCGCCAGGGCTATGAGGAGGCCGTCCGGGACCTGGCCGGCCCCGGGGTGGAGCCGGAGACCTATGAGTTCTCCGCCGAGGATATCGACAGCTGCAAAAGCTGCCTGCGGGTCTTCCGCCGCAAGTATCCCAATGAGCGGATCGCCGTCTTTTCCGCCAACGGCGCCAGCGCCCAGCGGCTGCTGGTGGCCATGAAGGACCTGGATATCGAGCCGGGTTATGACTTCGGCTTCTGCACCTTTGACGACTGGAACTGGCTCCAGATCGCAAAGCCGGGTATCAGCGCGGTGTCGCTGGCCACGGTGGATATCGGCGCCAAGGCCGCGGAGCTGCTGCTGGAGCGTATCAGCGGCCAGCGCCCCGCCGGCGCCAGGGCCGTCACCGTGGAGATCCCGTCTCACTTCGTGGTGAGGGAGTCCACCCCGGCGCAGAGATAAGCTGTTTGTAAAACGGTTCCGTTTATCGGTTTACAAGCCTTCCCTGTCCCCGCACTTCTTCGTATTACCGGCGACGCCCAAAGGGCGCGCCTGTATATAAAACATCATTATTCAGGAGGAAAAGTAATGAAGAACGCAAAGAAAATCATCGCAATGCTCCTGGCTCTGGTCATGGTCCTGGCCCTGTGTGCCTGCGGCTCCAAGACCGAAGCCCCCGCCGCTGAGGCTCCCGCAGCCGACGCCCCCGCAGCCGAAGCTCCCGCCGCTGTGGAGACCAAGGTCCTCAAGTGCGCTTTCAACCAGACCATCGAGAACCCCGAGGCCAAGACCCTGCAGTGGATCGGTGAGAAGCTGTACGAAGCCACCGAAGGCCGCTACACCATCGAGGTTTACCCCGACGCTCAGCTGGGCGACCAGGCTCAGACTCTGGAGCAGGTCGTTATGGGCACCCTGGACATGGCTCTGGTAGCCAACGCCATCGTTGAGACCTACTGCCCCGACTTCGCCATCCTGGGCACCCCCTATGTCTACGACAGCATCGAGCATCAGCAGAAGGTTTTCGAGTCCGGCAAGCTGGCTGACCTGTACGCCGAGACCGAGGCGCAGGGCTTCACCGTCCTGTCCAACTACTCCCTGGGCGCCCGTAACCTCTACACCCGCGACAAGGCCGTTGTCACTCCCGAGGACTGCAAGGGCATGAAGATCCGCGTCATGGGTTCCGACACCTGCATCAAGATGATGGGCCTCATGAACGGCGGCACTGACGGCATCGCCATGGGTCAGGGCGACGTTTACTCCGCCATCCAGACCGGTACCCTCGACGGCGCTGAGAACAACATCATCACCTACGTTGACCTGGTTCAGTACGAAGTTGCTCCCTACTACAACCTCACCGGCCACCTGATGATCCCCGATGAGCTGTGCATCGCCAACGACGTTCTGGCTGCCATGTCCGAAGAGGACCAGGCTGCCTTCAAGCAGATCTGCAACGAGTCCATCGCTTACATGTTTGACCTCTGCGCTGCGCTGCGCGCCGACTACGAGGCCAAGGCTGTTGAGCAGGGCGTCACCATCACCGAGGCTGATGTTCCCGCTTTCCAGGCTGCCTGCGCTCCCCTGATCGACGAGGTCGCTTCCCGCAACGACATGACCGCCGCTGTTTACGAGGCAATCAAGGCCTGCCGCTAATTTATCACCCTAAGCCTAATAATGGCCCACGGCATTGCTGTGGGCCATTTTTTTAAAGGATCGTTCGTTTTCAAAATAACATAAAAAGGAGGCAGCTCCGTGGCAGTTCTGAACAAGATCAAGCACGTGATCGATAAGATCTTTGAAGTCATCAGCACAATTATTCTTGCTGTTATGACCTGCCTGGTGGTCTACCAGGTGGTCACCCGCTATGTTTTCAATGCCCCCAGTGCAATTTCTGAGATTCTTTCCCAGTACCTCTTTGTCTGGATGATAATGTTTGGCAGTGCTTATGTCTATGGCAGCCGTGAGCATCTTACCATTGACATAATCAAAGATAAATTCTCCCCCAAAGTGAGCATGATCGTGAATATCATCACCAATGTGGCGCTCTTTGCCTTTATCGCAGTGGTCTGCGTCTATGGCGGCTACCTCTATACCGTGAAGAGCGCACCCCAGGTGGACCCCCAGCTGGGCATTTCCAAAGCAATTTTGTACTCTTCTCTTCCGATTACCGGCGTTGTCACCCTGTTCTATGCCGTCTATAACTGCTGCCTGAGCGTGGTTAACTACAAAAACGGCAAGCGTGAGCATGGCGATGAACTCTCCGGCACCGCATGATGGGAGGTAAACAGATATGACAACTACTGCTCTCGCCGGCGTTGTAATGATCGCCCTTATTTTTGTGACTCTGGCTGTCGGCTTCCCCATTGGTCTGAGCATCGGCATCGGCTCCGCCGCCGCCGTTTACATCATCATGCCCAATGCCGGCTCCATGATGGTCTCCGCCCAGAAGATGTTCCAGAGCGTCAACTCCTTCGCACTGCTGGCCATTCCCTTCTTCGTGCTGGCCGGTAACCTGATGAACTTCGGCGGCATTGCCCGCCGTCTGGTGGGCTGCGCCAAGCTGGTGGCCCACCGGCTCCCCGGCGCCCTGGCCCAGACCAACATCGTGGCCAACATGCTCTTCGGCGCCATGTCCGGCTCCGGTGTTGCCGCTGCTGTTGCCATGGGCGGCATCCTTGGCCCCCTGGAGAAGGAAGAGGGCTACTCCGATGAGTACATCGCCGTCTGCAACATCGCCTCCGGCCCCACCGGCATGATGATTCCCCCCAGCAACATCATGATCGTTTACTCCACCGTGGCAGGCTCCGTCTCCATCGCCGCCCTGTTCATGGCAGGCTACATGCCCGGCATCCTCTGGGGCCTGGGCTGCATGATCGTGGCCGGCATCATGGCCAAGCGCCGCGGCTATGTCTCCACCGACCGCTACACCGCCAAGTTTGTGCTGAAGACCCTGTGGGAAGGCATCCCCAGCCTGCTGATGATCGTCATCGTCATCGGCGGTATCCTGGGCGGTATCTTCACCGCCACCGAAGGCTCCGCCATTGCCGTGGCCTATGCCCTGATCCTCAGCTTCATCTATAAGAACATCACCGTGAAGGACCTGCCCAAGATCATCTTCGAGAGCGTCAAGACCACCGCCGTCATCGAGTACCTGGTCTGCGTTTCCGGCATCATGGGCTACGTCATGAGCTACACCAAGATTCCCGCCCTGGTGGCCAATGCCATCCTGGGCCTCACCAGCAGCCCCGTTATCATCCTGCTGATCATGAACGTGATCCTGCTGATCGTCGGCTGCTTCATGGACCCCACCCCCGCCGTGCTGATCTTCACCCCCATCTTCCTGCCCATCGTGCAGACCTGGGGTATGCACCCGGTTCACTTCGGCCTGATGATGATCATGAACCTGTGCGTGGGTACTCTGACTCCCCCTGTGGGCGCCATCCTCTTCGCCGGCTGCCGCACCCATGGCGTCAAGATCGAGCAGATCATCAAGATGCTGCTGCCCTTCTTCATCGTCATTCTGGTGTCCCTGCTGCTGATCACTTACGTGCCCGCACTGAGCATGTTTATCCCCAAGGCCCTTGGCCTGTGCTGATTTGAGGTAAATAACTATGGATATTCGCTATTCCGCAAGCCCCAACGACGTCAAGAGATACACCACCGAGGAACTCCGCAAGGAGTTCCTCATCCAGAACCTGTACCAGCCGGATACCGTTCAGGCTGTCTACTCCCATGTGGACCGCATGGTGGTTCTGGGCATCATGCCTGTGGAGAAGGCCCTGCCCATCGACCAGGGCATCGACGTGTGGGCAAACTTCGGCACCAACTTCTTCCTGGAGCGCCGGGAAGCGGGCGTGTTCAACCTGGGCGGCGCCGGCTGGATCGAGGCCGACGGTGTCCGTTACGAGATGGGCTTTGAGGACTGCCTGTACATCTCCCGCAGCACCAAAAACGTGGTTTTCGGCAGCAACGACAAGGCCGCTCCCGCCCGGTTCTACCTGGTCTCCGCGCCTGCCCACAAGGACTGCAAGACCACCTTTATCTCCATCAAGGACGCCAATAAGCGCCCCCTGGGCAGCACCGAGACCGCCAATAAGCGGGTCATCAACCAGTTCATCCACCCCGACGTGCTGGAGACCTGCCAGCTGTCCATGGGCCTGACCCAGCTGGAGCCGGGCAGCGTCTGGAACAGCGTGCCGCCCCACACCCATGAGCGCCGCATGGAGATCTATACCTACTTCAACCTGCCGGAGGACGGCATTGTATTGCACCTGATGGGCCAGCCCCAGGAGACCCGCCACCTTGTCATGCAGAACTATGAGGCCGTGATTTCTCCCTCCTGGTCCCTGCACGCCGGCTGCGGCAGCTCCAACTACACCTTTATCTGGGCCATGGGCGGCGAGAATCAGGCCTTCGACGACATGGACAACTTCGCCATCAACGAGCTTCGCTAAAGACGTCAGAAGAAGCCAGCTCCATTCCGTTTCCGCGGTTATCATAAGAGCCGCGAAAACTCCATATGCGTTGGCTCCTTCTTCCTTTCCGATTTGAAGCAGAGGCTTCAAATCGGTGGGGAACGAACCTCTCAGTCTTTTGCTTTGCAAAAGCCAGCTCCCCTTGGAAAGGGGAGCCTATGGGGAGCAAAGCAGCTGCTTCCTGTGAAGAGGGGAACGCTTCCACCTCATCCGCCCAGTGTGCGCACTGGGCACCTTCCCCTCCAGGGGAAGGCTCTCCTGTTTGCCTCCCTCTGACGAGGGAGGTGGCAAAAATCTGTGATTTTTGCCGGAGGGAGAGAAAAAGGAAGTTTTCTGATCCGCCCGTTAAGAATCTCTCCCTCAGTCAGCTTCGCTGCCAGCTCCCTCGTCAGAGGGAGCCAAGGGAGGCGGAGCACAGATGAGGCTGCTGCCGTAGGGGCGTGCATCGCACGTCCGCGATGTTGCGGCATGCAAAACAGGCGGACGGCCAATGGCCGCCCCTACGGGTATGTTTCTGTTGTTTCCGACGGAGAGGGGGACGCTTCCACCTCATCCGCCCAGTGTGCGCACTGGGCACCTTCCCCTCCAGGGGAAGGCAATGAAAAATCCCCGATTTTCCGTCTGGGAGAATCGGGGAAGGGAAGTTCAGAGAAGGCCCTTGATTTTCAGCATGGGCGAGGGGCGGAAGATGTGCAGGAACTGCCGCAGATCCTCATCCTTTACCTTGCTGTAATTCTCCTTGATGATGCAGTAATCCATCATAAAGAGATAGAGGCAGACCTCAAAGGGCGTGGCCAGGAAAGCCGGGACGTAGTCCGTCTCGATGAGAAACAGGCTCAGCCGGGTGTTCATAAAGGGGTTGAAGCGGCTGTTCACCCACTTGTTGCCGTAGACGATCCGCAGCCTGGGCGGCAGCTCCGGCAGGGCGGCGGCGACGATGTTCCGCTTGTCCTCCGTCAGGGCGCTCTCCGGCAGCTTAGGGTCGTAGTCGCAGGGGGAATCGTGATAGCTGAGACCGCCCTGCCTGCTGTGTTTCAGCTTCTGCGGCTTGAACACCACCCGCTTTTTCCTGCTGGAATCCTGCCGGTACCAGTCGGCGATCTTCAGCTGGTCGAAATGGAAGCAGGCGTCAATGCCGGCGAAGCTGTGCTCCACCGTCAGGATCGAGGGCGCGGCCGTGTCAAAATACTGCTCCTCGCTGTCTGCCGCTTTCCGCAGCAGCGCCTCCCACTGGCGGCGGAAATCCGGGTAATAGCTTCGCTCCCGGATGGCGGAGTCCTGAAAACTGGCAAGAATCTGCTGAAAAACTTCCTTTTGTTCCATTGCGCACCTCAAAATTCGTTTTCTCAATGCAAGCATTATATTTCATTTTCCCGTCAAACACAAGTGACAAACAAAATAACAGGAGGAAAAAACCATGGATGTATTGAAAAGAATGGCCTGCGCCGGCATCGTCCCCGTTGTGGTCCTGGAGGATGCCAAGGACGCCGTCCCCACTGCCAAGGCAATGGTGGCCGGCGGCATCGACGTGATGGAGATCACCTTCCGCACCGCCGCCGCTGCCGATTCCATCAGAGCTGTGGCCGCTGAGGTTCCCGATATGCTGGTGGGCGCCGGCACCGTGGTGAACCTGGAGCAGTGCAAGCTGGCTGTGGAGTGCGGCGCAAAGTTCATCGTCTCCCCCGGCTATGACGAGGAAGTGGTGTCCTGGTGCTGCGACAACGGCATTGCCGTCTGCCCCGGCTGCGTCACCCCCACCGAGATCATGATGGCCCTGAAGCATGGCCTGAAGGTTCTGAAGTTCTTCCCCGCCAACGTCTATGGCGGTCTGGGCGCCATCAAGGCCCTGGCCGGTCCCTTCGGCGGCGTGAAGTTCATCCCCACCGGCGGCGTCAATCTCCAGAACGTGGGCGAGTTCATTGCCGATCCCCACATCCATGCCGTGGGCGGCAGCTGGGTCTGCCCCAAGGCCGATATTGCTGCCGGCAACTTTGACAAGATCACCGAGCTGTGCAAGGAAAGCCGCAAGGCTCTGCTGGGCTTCGAAGTGGCCCACGTGGGCATCAACTGCGCCGACGCTGCTGTCTGCGACCAGGTCTGCGACGCTTTTGCCGCCGCTTTTGACTTCGGCGTGAAGAAGGGCAATTCCTCCAACTTCGCTTCCACCGGCGTTGAGGTCATGAAGACCATGTTCAAGGGCGCCAACGGCCACATCGCCATCCGCACCAACAAGATGACCCCCGCCATCGCTGAGATGGAGCGCCGGGGCCTGGAGCTGGACATGGACTCCGTCAAGGACAAGGATAACATCAAGGCTGTCTACTTCAAGAACGAGTTCGGCGGCTTTGCGGTACATCTTCTGCAGAAGTAAATAGAAATTCCCCCAAATCATAAATGAAGGAGAAAAAACCATGAAGTTTCTTACTTTTGGCGAAATCATGCTGAGACTCAAGTCCCCCGGTCTGGAGCGTTTCTTCCAGAGCCCCATGCTGGAGGCCACCTTCGGCGGCGGCGAAGCCAATGTTGCTGTTTCTCTGGCAAACTACGGCCAGGACGTGGCTTACCTCACCGTGCTGCCCAAGAACACCATCGCCGACGAGTGCGTCAAGGAGCTGCGCAAGTTCGGCGTGGACACCAGCCGCATCGTCCGCTCCGACAAGGGCCGCGTAGGCATCTACTACCTGGAGACCGGCGCCAACGCCCGCCCCAGCAAGGTGGTCTATGACCGCGAGTATTCCGCCATCGCCCTGGCCAAGCCCGGCGACATCGATTGGGACAAGGCCTTCGAGGGCGTGGATTGGTTCCACATCACCGGCATCACCCCCGCCATCTCCGAGACCGCCATGGAGCTGAGCCTGGAGTCCGTCAAGGAAGCCAAGAAGCGGGGCATCACCGTCTCCTGCGACCTGAACTACCGCAAGAACCTGTGGAAGTACGGCAAGAAGGCTGCCGAGGTCATGCGTGAGCTGGCAAACTACGTGGACGTGGCCATCGCCAACGAGGAGGACGTGCAGAAGTCCCTGGAGATTACCACCGACGTGAACGTGGAGTCCGGCGAGCTGGACCGCGCCAAGTACAAGGCCCTGGGCGACAAGGTGCTGGCCACCTACCCCAACATGAAGTGCATCGCCATCACCCTGCGTGAGAGCAAGAGCGCCGACTGGAACGGCTGGGCTGCCTGCCTCAACGACCGGGAGAACTTCTATGTCTCCAAGCGCTATGAGATCCGCGACATCGTGGACCGCGTGGGCGGCGGCGACAGCTTCGGCGGCGGCCTCCTCTACGGCCTGACCCATTATGAAGACAAGCAGCAGGCCCTGGAGTTTGCCGTTGCGGCCTCCTGCCTGAAGCACAGCATCCTGGGCGACTTCAACCGCGTGGACGTGGCTGAAGTGGAGAAGCTCATGGGCGGCGACGGCACCGGCCGCGTCCAGAGATAAAATAAGTTTATAAGCTTTTTGTGACTGCCGCGCAGGCGGCAGAAAGGAGAACGATTACAATGGATATTATGAAGCAGTTTTCCCTGGAGGGTAAGGTAGCTCTGGTCACCGGCGCCGCTTACGGCATCGGCTTTGCCATCGCCGAGGCCTATGCCGCCGCCGGCGCAAAGATCGCCTTCAACTGCCGGGGTGAGCATCACATGGAGGCCGCTCTGGCCGCCTACCATGAAAAGGGCATCGACGCCCACGGCTACTATGCCGACGTCACCAACGAGGAGGACGTGATCAAGCTGGTGGCCGACATCGAGCGGGACCTGGGCACCATCGACATCCTGGTCAACAACGCCGGCATCATCAAGCGCATCCCCATGCTGGAGATGGAGGCCAAGGACTTCCGCCAGGTGATCGACATTGACCTGGTTGCCCCCTACATCGTGGCAAAGCACGTCATTCCCGGCATGATCAAGAAGGGCCACGGCAAGATCATCAACATCTGCTCCATGATGAGCGAGCTGGGCCGTGAGACCGTCTCCGCCTACGCCGCTGCCAAGGGCGGCCTGAAAATGCTGACCCGCAACATCTGCTCCGAGTACGGCGAGTACAACATCCAGTGCAACGGCATCGGCCCCGGCTACATCGCCACCCCCCAGACTGCTCCTCTCCGCGAGGTGCAGCCCGACGGCAGCCGTCACCCCTTCGACCAGTTCATCATCTCCAAGACTCCCGCTGCCCGCTGGGGCGAGGCCGAGGATCTGATGGGCCCCGCTGTGTTCCTGGCTTCCGACGCTTCCAACTTCGTCAACGGCCACGTGCTCTATGTTGACGGCGGTATCCTTGCCTACATCGGCAAGCAGCCCTGAGGCGTCAGAAGAGCTTCGACCCGCTGCGCTGGGCTGGAAGCTGGTAAATAATTCATTCCGATTCAGGAGAAAAGAATATGAAAGCAGCAGTTTTGAAAAATTGGCTGGACCTGGAGCTTTGCGACATCGATCTCCCTGTGCCCGGCAAGGACGAGGCCCTGATTAAGGTGAAGCTTGCCGGCGTCTGCGGCTCCGACATCGTGGTCTACCGGGGCAAGCACATGACCGCCACCGTTCCCACCGTGCTGAGCCATGAGATTCTCGGCACCATCGAGACCCTGCCCGAGGGCTACACCGGCCCCTTTAAGGTAGGCCAGCGGGTGCTGATGAACCCCATCATCTCCTGCGGGGAGTGCGCCGCCTGCCGCCGTGGCCTGGGCCACGTCTGCGAGAACCTGAAGCTGCTGGGCATCCATGTGGACGGCGGCTTTGCCGAGTACACCAAGGTGGGCGTGGACAAGCTGGTGGCCGTGCCGGAGGATATGCCGGATGATGTGGCCATCCTGTCCGAGCCCTTTGCCGTGGGCTACCACGTGATGATGACCAGCAAGATCCAAAAGGGCGACACCGTGTTTATCTCCGGCGGCGCGGCAGTGGGTCTGTACATTGCCATCTTTGCCCGGGCCTGGGGTGCCAGCCGGGTCATCGTGTCCGAGATCAATGAGCCCCGCCGTCAGTTTGTGGAGTCCATGGGTATTGAGACCATCAATCCCGCCGAGAAGGACGCCATGGAGCTGATGCGGGAGGTCACCGACGGCGGTTTTGACGTGGTGTTTGACACCTCCGGCGCCCCCGGCCCCACCATGATGATGCCGGACCTGTGCCGTGTGGGCGGCAAGATGATGAGCCTGAACCTGTCCGGCGATGAATACAAGTTCATCATCGGCAAGGTCTCCTTCAAGGAGCAGACCCTTATCGGCAACCGGCTCTACACCCAGGAGGAGTTTGAGCTGGGCACCAAGTTCGTGGCCGACAACTGGCGTGAGCTGGGGCTGGACCGCATGGTCACGGACCGCCTGCCCCTCAGCGACATTGAGAAGGCCCTGCATATGATGCTCAACGGCGAAAACATCTGCAAGATCGTGATCAACTGCCAGCAGTAAACCCCAAACCAAATATCCCAAGCCCGGCGTGAAAATCACGCCGGGCTTTCCTTGCGCTCCAAGCCTTGACATTCTGTCGAAAAAAGGGATATACTTCTCTTAATGAGCTGGTGGGGAGGGCGGAAAGTTGACCATTTACCATCACAAAGAAAAACACGATACGGACATGACCCAGGGCAGCATTGCCCGGCTGCTGCTGGCCTTTGCCATTCCCCTGATGCTGGGCAATTTGTTCCAGCAGCTGTATAACACGGTGGACTCCCTCATTGTGGGCAACTTCGTGGGCAAGCAGGCCCTGGCCGCCGTGGGCTGCACCGGCCCCATCATCAACACCCTGATCGGCCTTTTCGGCGGCCTTGCAGCCGGGGCCTCCGTGGTTATCTCCCAGTATTATGGCGCAAAAGACTGGGAAAGGCTGGGCAAGGCCGTCCATACCACCGTCATGCTGACCCTGGCCGCCTGCCTGGTGCTGACGGTTGTGGGCGTCTGGGCCACGCCCCTGATGCTCCGCCTGATGGACACCCCTTCGGATGTGATCCAGGAGGCGGCGGTGTATCTTCGCATCTATTTCGGCGGCATCTCCGGCCTGCTGCTGTATAACATCGGCTCCGGCATCCTCCGGGCCGTGGGGGATTCCACCCGCCCCCTGTATTTCCTCATCTTCTCCGCCCTGATGAACACCGGGCTTGACCTGCTGTTTGTGGCGGTGCTGCGCCTGGGCATCGCCGGCGCGGCCATTGCCACCATCCTCTCCCAGTTCATCTCCGCGGTGCTGGTGATGCTGCTGCTCCTGGGCAGCAAGGAGCCCTACCGCCTGCGTCTGAACCAGCTGAAAATCACCCCCGGCATGTTCCGCCGCATCTGCGATATCGGCATCCCTTCCTCCCTGCAAATGGGGATTACCGCCTTTTCCAATGTTTTCGTCATGGGCTATATCAACCACTTTGAAAGCTCCTGCATGGCGGGCTGGACCGCCTATAACAAGCTGGACGCCCTGGCCATGCTGCCCATGCAGAGCATTTCCCTGGCCCTCACCACCTTTGCGGGGCAGAACCTGGGCGCCGGGGACCTGAAGCGGGCCAAGGCCGGCCCCCGCTACGGCATGCTGATGGGCATGGCGCTGATGCTGCTGATCATTGTGCCCCTGATGATTTTCGCCCCGCAGCTGACGATGCTGTTCAACGCCGAGCCGGAGGTGGTGGCCTTCGGCACCCTCTTTATCCGCCTCTGCTCCCCCTTCTATGTGGCCTTTGCCATTAACCAGGTGTATTCCGGCGCCCTTCGCGGCGCGGGGGACACCCGCCCCACCATGTTCATCATGCTGGGCTCCTTTGTGGTGTTCCGGCAGCTGTATCTGTTTGTGGCCGCCCGCCTGGGGGCGGGGCCGGGGCTTATTGCCCTGTCCTATCCCGTGGGCTGGGTGCTGTGCAGCGCCCTGCTGCTGGTGTACTATTATCGGGGGAAGTGGATCAAAAAGCTGAATTTGGAGGAAATGAAATGAACCTCTCAGGCGCTCCGCGCCAGCTCCCCTTGGAAAGGGGAGCCTATGAATGAAAGAAAAAAACGGCCTTCCGCTTTTGCGGCGGGAGGCCGTTTCTGTTTGTCAAAAGAGTCAGCTTTGTGCTGCACCAGCGTATACTGCTGGTCAAGGGCTTCCCCTTGAGGGGAAGCTGGCGGCAAAGCCGACTGATGAGGTGGCAAGTAAAAGCCGGGGAAAAGCAGAGACTTCCGTCAAAAAAGAAGGATTTCCACCTCATCCGCCCAGTGTGCGCACTGGGCACCTTCCCCTCAAGGGGAAGGCTTGAGAGAAGGGTTTCTTTATTTTCCTGCCAGTTCTTTCAGTTGGCAAAGCCACGCATAGGGCACCGAGAGATTGTCCATGATCCCGCTGCCCAGGGCGATCTGGGGCTTGTTGCTGCCGTGGAAGTCGCTGCCGCCGGTTTTCACCAGGCCGTATTCCTCCGCCAGCGCCTCCAGATAGGCGCTCTGCTCCGGGCTATAGCCGCTGTAGCGGCATTCCATGCCCCGCAGGCCCTGCTCTATGCAATATTCGATCAGCTCCCGCAGGCCGGCGTCATCCCGCTTGTACTGGAAGGGATGGGCCAGCACCGGCACGCCGCCGGAGAGCCGGATGATTTCAATGGCCCGCTCAATGGGCAGGATGGTGCGGGGCACATAGTAGCGCTGCCCCTTTTCCACATAGCGGTCAAAGGCATCCCGGACGCTGGAAGCCAGACCCAGCTCCACCAGAATGTCGGCAAAATGGGGCCGGCCGATCACCTCGCCGAAGCGGCGCTTCATGTCCGCATAGCTCACCGGCAGCCCGTCGGCGGCCATCAGGGCGCACATTTTCTCGTTGCGCTCATCCCGGTCGTGCACCACCCAGTTCAGCACCGGCTCCAGTTCCGGGGAGTGGGGGTCAATGTAGTAGCCCAGAATATGCACCGCCCCGCCGTACTTGGTGCTGATCTCGATGCCGGGCACCGTCTCCAGCCCCAGGGCAGCGGCGGCTTCTGCCAGCTCCGGGTAGCCCAGCACCGTGTCATGGTCGGTGAGGGCAACGGCGGCCAGCCCCTGCCGGACCGCCAGCGCCGCAATCTCCGCCGGGGTGCAGGTGCCGTCGGAGGCGGTGCTGTGAATGTGAAGATCGATCCGGCTCATAGGATACTCCTGTTGAACAAAGCCGCCTGCCGGTAGATCTCCTCCGGCGCCTCGCCGATGAAGAATTCTCCCTTTTCATAGAGAACCCGGCCATTGACCATGGTCAGCCGCACGTTCTCCTTGGAGCCGGCAAACACCAGGTTCTTGGCGATGTTGTTCACCGGCTGCATGTTGGGCCGGTGCAGGTCAATGACCACCAGGTCCGCCAGCTTGCCCTGGGCGATATCGTCGCAGTCGTTGAGCCCCATGGCCCGGGCGCCGCCCACGCAGGCCATGGTCAGGATGTTCTCCGCCCTGCCTGCCGCCGCGTCGTTCCGGCTCACCTTTTGCAGGCAACTGGCCAGATACATCTCCCGGAACATATCCAGGGCGTTGTTGCTGGCGGCGCCGTCGGTGCCGATGGCCATGGGTACCCCCGCGGAGAGCATCTGGTCCACCGGGGCGATGCCGCTGGCCAGCTTCAGGTTGGAGGCAGGATTGGTGATGGCGTAAATGCCCTTGCGGGCAAAGAGGGCGATGTCCTCCTCGTTCATCCAGGTGCAGTGGAAGCCGCCGCCGCCGTAGCGGAACAGACCCATCCGGTCCAGCAGCTGGGGCGGGGTCAGACCGTAACGCTCCACACAGCCCTCCACCTCGCTTTTGGTCTCGGCGCAGTGCATGTAGCAGGGGGCCTGGTACTTCTCCGCCAGGGAGGCCATGTATTCCATCCGCTGCTGGCTGGTGGTGTACTCGGCGTGGATGCCCAGCCGGTAGCTCACCAGCTCGTGGTAATCGTTGAAGCGCAGGAACTCCCGCTCAATGTTGGTGGGGTCCGCGTCAAAATCGTTCATGGCCGAGCAGATCACCGTGCGGAAGCCGCTGTCCACATTGGCCCTGGCATAGGCCTCGTTGTGGTAATACATATCAAAGCTGGCGGTGATGCCGGAAGAGAGGTATTCCAGGATGCCCAGCCGGGTAAAGGTGTAGATGGCCTCCGGCGTCAGCCTGGCCTCATGGGGGAACACCTTGTCGTAGAGCCACTCCTGCAAAGGCATATCGTCCGCGTAGGAGCGGAGGAACACCATGGCGGTGTGGGTGTGGGCGTCCTTGAAGCCGGGCATCAGCAGGTCGCCCTTCAGGTCAATCTGCCGCTGGAAAGGGGGCAGCTCCGCCCGGGCCGGGCCAACGTAGACGATGCGGTTTCCCTCCACCCAGACCTCATCCTCGGTAATCTTCAGCCCTCCGCCGAAGGAGAGCACTTTTCCGTTGTAAAAGCGTATCATCTTGTTCTCCTTATCCTTTCGTCAGCCGGCGGCACATCTCGTCGTGGGCCAGCAGCTCCGCATCGTCATCCAAAGGCGCCAGCTCCGCTTTGCCGTATTTCCGTTCCAGCGCGGTCAGCAGGAGATGGTCGCAAAAGGCCGGGTTCTTGGGCAGCAGAGGCCCGTGGCTGTAGGTGCCGAAAACGTTCTTGTAGTGGGCGCCCTCGGTGCCGTCCTGACCGTTGTTGCCGAAGCCGGAGAGCACCTTGCCCAAAGGCTCCACGCCGCTGCCCAGCCAGGTCTTGCCGCTGTGGTTTTCAAAGCCCACCACCACGCTGCCCCCGGCGCTGGCCTCACACTGGAAGCTGTAGTTGCCGATCATCCGCTGCACAGCCCCCACGGTGTACAGGTCCAGGGCGCCGATAAAGTCGCAGCGCTGGCCGTCATAGGTCTCGTAATAGCTGCCCAGCATCTGGTAGCCGCCGCAGATGGTGAGGAAGGGGATGCCATCCTCAATGGCGGATTTGATCTCCCTGTCCTTGCCCCGGTGCAGGTCCGCCAGCAGCACCTGCTGCTCAAAGTCCTGGCCGCCGCCGATGAACACCAGGTCAAAACCCGCCAGGGAGGGACTGCTCCCGATGGGCAGCCGGGTGACGCTGGCATCAATGCCCCGCCACTGCAGCCGCCGGGTCATACACATCACGTTACCCCGGTCGCCGTAGAGGTTCAGCACATCCGGGTACATATGGCAGATTTTCAGTTCCATAAGCCTTCCCTCACTTCCAGAAATCGTCGCCGCCGCAGTGGGCGATGACCACCTGCCGCAGCTCCAGCATGGCGGTGTAGGTGGGCATGATGAACACCGGCTTCTCCTGCCCCTCAATCCACTGCACCAGCTGCTCATAGCTGCGCTCTATGCGGATATGCTCCGGGTTGATTCCGGCGTATTTGAGCCTTACCGCCATGTCTGCCGCCCGGTCGCCGGAGACCACGACCTGCTCCAGATACCCGGAGAGCTGTCCCAGCCCCTCAAAATCCGCGTCCCAAATCCAGGAGATGTCCGTGCCGTCGGCTCCCCGGTCGTTGAGGCAGACCACCAGCAGGAACTTCTCCTTCACGTTTTCCAGAAACTCGATCACCTGGTTGCAGCCGGCGGGGTTTTTCACCAGCATCATCCGGGTGCCGCCCTTGCCCAGGGCAAAGCGCTCCATCCGCCCGAAGCCGCATTGGAAGTCCGCCAGGGCGGCTATGGCGGCGTCGGCCCCCAGGCCCATCTCCGTCACCGCCGCCACAGCGCCGATGGCGTTGTAGATGTTGTACATGGCCGGCAGATTCACCGTCACCATGCGCTTCTGGCCCCGGATGTCCATCACCAGGTCGCTGCTGTCGGCCCCCTGGCGGAGAATCTCCGTCACGGCGTAATCCGCCCGGTGCCGCCGGTAGCCGCAGCGGGGGCAGCGGAAGCCCCCCAGATGGCCGTAGCTGATGTAGTCATATTCGTACTCCGCCTTGCAGCGGATGCAGTGGGTGGCGTCGGAGATCTCCGGCTTGGCCCGGGAGGGGGCGGCACCCTGCTCGATGCCGAACCAGACCACTTCATTGGGCAGGTCCCCGGCCAGGGAGGCGGTGAGGGAACAGTCCGCGTTCAGGCAGAGCCTGGCCTCCGGCACACCCTCCATGGCCACCCGGATGTTCTCCAGCGTGTGGGTCACCTCGCCGTAGCGGTCCAGTTGATCCCGGAACAGGTTGGTCACCACCACCACCCGGGGCTTCAGCTGGGGGAAGACCCGCCGGGCCGCCGCCTCGTCGCACTCGATGACGGCGTATTCCTTCCGGCATTTGCCGGTGAGGCTGCTGTTCATCACAAACTCCGTGGTGATGCCGCTGATGAGGTTGGCCCCGGAGCGGTTGGCAAAATAGCTTTTGCCCTGCTCCAGAAAGGCCTGTTCCACCATGCGGGCGCTGGTGGTCTTGCCGTTGGTGCCGGTGATGGCCACGGTCCTGACCCCCGCCGACACGATGGACAGCAGCTCCGGGCACAGCTTCAGCGCCATGCGCCCCGGCATGGCGGTGCCGCCCCGGTGCAGCAGCCGGGACAGCAGCCGCAGCAGCTTGCAGAGGATGATGGCAATGATGGCTTTCAGTTTCATGGTAATCTCTCCCGTGCCGTTAAAGGTCTTTGATAGAACAGGCTATGCCGCCGTTATCCAGGATATCCACCTCCGCCCAGGTCAGCTTCCTGCCCCGGCCGGCGGTGCCCGGATTGATCACCTTCACGCCTCCGGCTTCCTCATAGAGGCAGCGGTGGGTGTGGCCGAAGAAGGCCAGGGTGGCCCCCTGCTCCTGGGCGGCGTAGACCAGGGAATCGATTCGGTCGTAGTCCACGTTGTACAGGTGGCCGTGAGTGATAAAGGCCTTCACCGGGCCCAATTGCACCGTGTCCCGGGCCGGGGCGATGGGGGCAATGTCGCAGTTGCCGCATACGCTGTACAGGGGGATTTCGGGGAAAGCCTCGTGGATGGCGGCGGCGTCCCTGTCATGGTCGCCCAGGTGGATGATCACATCCGGGCGGCAGCGGCGCACCGCTTCCAGGCACAGGGCGATATTGGTGTGGGTATCGGAAAAGACGGCAGCTTTCATGGTGGTTCTCCTTCAGGGTAATCAATGGGAACGATACTGAATATAATAGAACGAATGGGAGTGAGTTGCAATGCAAAATTTTGAAGATTTGGGCCGGGAGCTCTCCCGCCGGGGCAAGACCGAGCAGATCAAAGCCCTGGCCGGCACCGACGACGTGCAGCGCCTGAGCCGGATGCTGGACACGGCGGCGGTGGAAAAGGCGGCCAAAAGCGGCGACAGCGACGCGCTGAAAGCCATCCTCAGCCAGGTGCTCAGCACGGCGGAGGGGCAGCGGCTGGCCCAAAGCGTCCAGCAGATGATGCAGGACTGAACGCAACCGAGGGGGTGAGCCTGTCATGAGTGAGCTGGAGGATAAGATCAACGCGGTGCTGGGCGACCCGAAGCAGATGGAGCAGATCACGAAGCTGGCCAAATCCTTCATGGGCGGCGGCACCCCCGGCCCGGCGGCGGAGCCGGAGCCAAAAGGGGAGGAGGACCTCTTTGCCTCCCTGGGCATGGATGGGGCCACCCTGCAAAGACTGGGCCGGCTCCTGCGCCAGGGCGGGGCTGAAAAGCCCCAGGAGCAGGCCCTGCTGGAGGCCATGCGCCCCTATCTCTCCGAGAAGCGCCGCAGCAAAATGGACAAAGCAATGAAGATTGCCCGGCTGGCCCAGATTGCAAGGCTGGCCATGGGCGAAATGGGAGGAGATGGCGGTGATTAATCGTTACCAGGGTAACAGCGGCCGCCTGACCCACTACCCGGAGCCGGAACGGCCACGGCGGCCCGCACCCCAGAAACCGGCGCCCTCCGCCGGTCAGCGGCCGGTATCTCCCGCACCCCAGCGCCCCGCGCCCCCACCGGCAAGGCCCCAGGGCCTCCTGGGCGGACTGGAAAATCTGGGCCGCGTTCTGCCGGAGCGGATCGGGGAGCTGGAGACAGAGGACATCATCCTGCTGCTGATCCTCTACCTGATGTACCGGGAGAGCGGGGACAGCGACCTGCTGATCATCATGGGCGCCATGTTTCTGCTGTGACTATAGAATCTGCCTCCCTCAGTACATTCGCTGAGGGAGGCAGCGGTCTTTTATCTGTCCTCATGGGCCTCCGGGACGGCAGTATCGCAGCTGTGATGGCCTACGCGGAGGTTGGGGTTCTTGTGGAATACAAAGGCCCATACAGCAATGACCAGCACACCGATCACCACCAGGCAGGTCAGCCGCAGCTCCGCGGTCTCTGCGGCCAGAATCACGGCCAGCAGGCCCATCACGCCGGAAATGGTGTAGAGCACGGCCACGGCCTGCTTCTGACTCAGGCCCATGGCCAGCAGCCGGTGGTGGAAATGTCCCCTGTCCGCGTGGAAGGGGCTCTGCCCATGGGAGATGCGCCGGCAGAAGGCGAAAACCGTGTCCGTCAGCGGCAGGGCCAGGGACAGCATGGGTACGAAGAAGGTGAAGATGGCGTGCATCTTGAAAAGGCCCATGATGGAGGCCGTGGCCAGCACGAAGCCCAGCAGCTGGGAGCCCACATCCCCCATGAAAATCTTGGCCGGGTTCATGTTGTAGGGCATGAAGCCCAGGCAGGCGCCGGTAAGAGCGGCCAGGATCACCGATACCACCGGCTCTGCCACCAGCAGGGACACAATCAGCATGGAGGTGGAGCTGATGGCTGCCACGCCCACCGCCAGGCCGTCCAGCCCGTCGATCAGGTTCATGGCGTTGGTGCAGCCCACGATCCACAGGATGGTCAGCGGCACGGACAGAAAGCCGATCTCAATGGTGGTCTCCTCGGCAAAGAAATTGGGGTTGGAGATCACGTCAAACACCAGGCCGGAACGCACTGCCACAATGGCGGCCAGCAGCTGAAAGGCCAGCTTCACCATGGGCCGCAGGTTCACGATGTCGTCCACCGCGCCCATCACGGCGATGATCACCGCGCCCACCAGCAGGCCCATCACCTGGGTGGACATGTTTACAAACAGCAGCAGGCTGATCACAAAGCCCAGGAAAATGGCGATGCCGCCCATGCGGGGGATGGGATGGTCGTGGACGCGCCGGTCGTCCTTGGGGACGTCAATGGCGCCCACCCGGCTGGCAAAGTCCTTCACCGGCGGCGTCATCAGGTAAGCAATGAGCAGAGACACCACAAAAGCCAGCAGCATCTTCAGCCATTCTTCAAGATCTGGAATCATTCAATCTCTCTCCTATAGGATGGAGTTTCATTGGAAACAGCGCGGCTTAAAATGGTTTCTCCACAAAGCCAATGCGCTTATACACCTTCCGCAGGGTCTTGCGGGCGATATAGCTGGCCTTCTGGGCGCCCTCGGTGTAGACCTGCTGGAGATAGGCCTTGTCCGCCAGCATCCGCTCGGCCTCCTCCCGCACGGGGCGGAGGGTCTCGATCACGGCCTCGCCCACGGCGGGCTTAAAGACGCCGTAGCCCTTGCCCTCAAACTCCTTCTCAATCTCCTGGAAGCTCTTGCCGGTGACGGAGGAGTAGATGCTCATCAGATTGGCCACGCCCGGCTTCTCCGCCGGGGCATAGCGGACGCAGTTTTCCGTGTCGGAGTCGGTGACGGCCCGTTTGAACTTCCGGGCGATCTCCTCCGGCTTGTCCATCAGGAAGACGCAGCCCTGGGGGTCGGACTTGCTCATCTTGGAGGTGGGGTTGCCCAGGCTCATGATGCGGGCGCCCACCTTGGGGATGTAGGGCTCCGGCACCTTGAAGGTCTCGCCGTAGATGTTGTTGAAGCGCATGGCGATGTCCCTTGTCAGCTCGCAGTGCTGCTTCTGATCCTCACCCACGGGCACATAGTCCGCCTGGTACAACAGGATATCCGCCGCCATCAGGGACGGATAGGTGAACAGGCCGCCGTTGATGTTGTCGGCGTTCTTGGCGCACTTGTCCTTGAACTGGGTCATGCGGCTCAGCTCGCCGAACATGGTGTAGCAGTTGAGAATCCAGCCCAGCTCCGCGTGCTCATGGACATGGCTCTGGATAAACAGGGTATTTTTCTCCGGGTCCAGGCCGCAGGCGATGTACTGGGCCAGCTGGGCCACGGAGCGGCGGCGCAGCTCCGCCGGGTTCTGCCGCACGGTGATGCTGTGCAGGTCCGCCATGAAATAGTAGCAGTCAAACTCCTCCGCCAGGGCCGCCCAGTTCTTCACCGCGCCCAGATAGTTGCCCAGGTGCAGGTCGCCGGAGGGCTGGATGCCGGAGAGCATGACTTTTTTCGCAGTTGCGTTTTCCATATCAATTACCTCTGTGTCATACTGTGTATTTTTGCCATTTCTTTTCACAGGTCTTTTTATTGTACCAAATTAAGTCCCGCTTGACAACAGGTAAAATATAAAATAATATAGGTGCGTTGAGAATAACTGCTTTTGGAGGCATTGATATGAAAGACATGAGCTGGTTTGAAGCCATGGAGGAGAAAATCCCCACCGGTGAAGTGCGCACCCGCTTCGCTCCTTCCCCCACCGGCTATATGCACGTGGGCAACCTGCGTACCGCGCTCTATACCTATCTCATCGCCCGCCACGCCGGCGGCAAGTTCATCCTCCGCATTGAGGATACGGACCAGGGCCGCCTGGTGGAAGGCGCCGTGGACGTGATCTATAAGACCATGGCCCAGTGCCACCTGGAGCACGACGAAGGCCCGGATGTGGGCGGCCCGGTGGCCCCCTATGTGCAGACCGAGCGGCGGCCCTTTTACAAGGAATATGCCGAGCTGCTGATGGAGCGGGGCCATGCCTACCGCTGCTTCTGCGAAAAGACCGAGAGCGAGGAGGACAGCGGCCAGTTCGACCGGGGGGACGACCCCTGCCGCGGTATGAGCCGGGAGGAGTCGGACCGGCTTGCCGCCGAGGGGAAGCCCTATGTGATCCGCCAGCGCATCCCCCACGAGGGCAGCACCACCTTCCATGACGAGGTCTTTGGCGATATCACCGTGGAAAACAGCACCCTGGACGACCAGGTGCTGATCAAGCGGGACGGCCTGCCCACCTATAACTTCGCAAACGTGGTGGACGACCATCTCATGGGCATTACCCACGTGGTCCGGGGCAGCGAGTACCTGTCCTCCGCCCCCAAGTACAACCTGCTGTACGAGGGCTTCGGCTGGGATATCCCCAAGTACGTCCACTGCTCTCCCGTGATGCGGGACGCCCATAACAAGATGTCCAAGCGGCACGGCGACCCCTCCTATGAGGACCTGATCGCCCAGGGCTACCTGACCGACGCTGTCATCAACTATGTGACCCTGCTGGGCTGGAGCCCCCGGGGCGAGCAGGAGATCTTCACCCTGCAGGAGCTGGTGGATTGCTTTGATCTTTCCGGCATCTCCAAGTCCCCCGCCATTTTTGACATCGAGAAGCTGAAATACTTCAACAGCGAGTACATCCGCGCCATGAGCCCGGAGGAATTTGCCCAGGTGGCCGAGCCCTATATCCGCCAGGCTGTGAAGAACGAAGCCTATGACGCTGCTGCCATCGCCGCCCTGCTGCAGCAGCGCACCGAGGTGCTCACCGATATTCCCGAGAAGCTGGATTTCTTTGACGTGCTGCCGGAATACGATACGGAGCTGTTTGTCCACAAGAAGTCCAAGTCCGATAAGGACAGCTCCAAGGACGTTCTGGGCCGGGTCATCCCCCTGTTTGAGGCCCTGGAAAGCTGGGAGGACGACAGCATCCTGAACGTCATGGTGAAGCTGGCGGAAGCGCTGGAAGTGAAGAACGCCAAGGTTATGTGGCCGGTACGCATTGCCGCCGCCGGCAAGGCCGTCACTCCCGGCGGCGCGGTGGAGATCTGCCGCATCCTGGGTAAGGCCGAGACCCTGCGCCGCCTCCGCATCGGCCTGGAAAAGCTGAGCTGAACCCATATTTCATAAAAACGCCTCTTTTGGAAAAGCTAGTCCAAAAGAGGTGTTTTTCATGTCCAAAAAGATGAAGCAGATTCTGGGCATCTATACCGTGGCCGCCCTGGTGACCCTGAGCCTGCTCTGCGCCGTGGGTTATGCCCACCTGACCCAGCTGCGCCGTATGGCCGCCTATGCCGCCCGTTCCTCCTTTGAGACCACCGTGCGCTCCGTGGACGCCATGGGCGCCGCCCTGCAAAAGAGCCTCTATGCCACCGACGGCGGCCTCTGCGGCAGCCTCTGCGGCGAAATCTCCGCCAGCGCTTCCGCCGCGGAGGCCTCCCTCAGCGTCCTGCCCTTTGACACCCAGGAGCTGGAGCAGCTGTCCGGCTTCATCAACCGGGCCGGGGACTATGCCTACAGCCTGGCGCCCCAGGCCGGGGAGGAGGGCTTCACCCCGGAGCAGCAACAGCAGCTGGCGGACTTTGCCAAACAGGCCGGGGACTTCGCCGCCCTGCTGCGGGACTTGCAGACAGAGGTGAATAACGGCCTTCTCACCCTGGACAGCCGGGAGCAGCGCTTGCAAAACGTGGGCCGGGAAGAGGAAAAACTGCTCTCCGCCGCCCTGCTGGATTACCGGCTGGGCTATGACGGGGAGGAGCTGAGCTATGACGGTAAATACACCGCAAAGGGAGAGCAGGCGCCCGGGGATCTGAGCCCGGAACAGGCGAAGGAACTGGCCGCCCGGGCCGCCGGCGTGGAGCCCCGGGAGCTGAAAGAGGAGTATGACTATACCGGCCCCGACGGCCGCCGCTGCTACAGCGCCGGGGAAGTGATGCTCTGCGTCAGCAGCCGGGGCCTGGAGTCCCTGGCCCAGACCAGACTGGTCAGCGAGAGCAGCATCAGCCTGGAGCAGGCCCGCCAGGCGGCGGTGAAGTTCCTGGAACAGCTGGCGCTGGAGGAGCTGGCCCTGGTCAGCTATGCCGACAGCGGCACCGTTGCCAGCTTCGACTTTGCCCAGACCCAGGACGAGGCCATTCGCCTGGGCAGCGGCGTCAAGGTCTCGGTGGCTCTGGATGACGGCAGTATCTACGCCTATAACGCCGTCAATTACAGCAGCCAGCCCGCCCAGGTCAGCTGGAATACGGACGAGGACACGGCCCGGCAGCAGCTGCCGGAGAACGTCAGCTGCGAGGGCAGCCGGAAGGTGATCCTCCGCAGCGCCGGCGAGCAGGACCTGCCCTGTTATGAATTCAGCTGCCTGGATGACCAGGACCGCAGCCTGAGAATCTACGTCAACGCCGACACCGGCAAGCAGTGCCGCATCGATATCTGATTCTTTTCCTCCCGGACCTGAGCAGGTCCGGGAGGAAAAACTGGTAGGGGAAAAAGCCGCAAGATATTGCCGCATTGTAACAAAAAAGGCGGGAATATTGACGCTGAAAAAATGATATGCTATACTGAACAATAATTTGTAATGAAGGAGATGGATATCCTAACATGGATGATGGCAGTCGATTGCCTTGGATCATTGCAGTTTTGCTGCTTTTCTGCGCGGCCTTTTTCGCCGTGGCGGAAACAGCCTATGCCTCCTGCCCCAAGAGCCGCGTGAAGGCGGCGGCAGAGCGGGGGGACGCCAGGGCAAAAACAGCGCTGTTAATTCTGGATGACTTTGATAAGGCCATAAGCACT
Organism: Candidatus Limivicinus sp.; assembly: GCA_051866745.1. Classification (GTDB taxonomy): domain Bacteria; phylum Bacillota; class Clostridia; order Oscillospirales; family Oscillospiraceae; genus Limivicinus. The sequence goes on from JBJDXQ010000030.1 coordinate 41,508, forward strand.
CTGCTGATCTGTACCAATATTGTACATATCGCCACGGCCTCCATCGTCACCGTTGCGGTAACAAAAATGTGGGGCCTGAGCGCGGTGTCAATCAGCACCATTGTCACCACGATCGTGGTGTTTTTCGCCGGGGAAATGCTCCCCAAGAGCATCGCCAAGAAGTACAGTGAGCCGCTGGCCCTAGCCACCGGGCCGGTGCTGCGGTTTCTGATGAAGGTTTTCACCCCCCTTTCCGTCCTGCTGACCTGGATCGGCCAGTCCGCGGCAAAGCTGACGCCGGATGAGACCCCGGTGTCCTTCACCGAGGATGAGCTGTATGATATCATCGAGGACATGACCGAGGAAGGCAGCCTGGATGAGCAGCAGGGGGAACTGATCTCCTCCGCCCTCCAGTTTGGGGAGGTGACGGTGGAAAGCGTGCTGACCCCCCGGGTGGACCTGGTGGCGGTGGATATCAGCAGCAGCCTGGAGAATATCCTGGCCGTCATCAAAACCACCAACCACAGCCGGCTGCCGGTGTATGAGGGCAGCATTGACAACATCATCGGCGTCTTGCAGATCCGCAAATTCATCAAGGCCTACCTGCGCCTGGGCAATAACCTGGACCTGCGCCCCCTGCTGGATGAGGTCTTTTTCATCCACCAGAGCACCAATATTGACGAGCTGCTGCCCGTCATGTCCAAGCGGAAGCTGAACATGGCCGTGGTCACCGATAACTACGGCGGCACCCTGGGCATCGTCACCGTGGAGGACATTCTGGAGGAGCTGGTGGGCGAAATCTGGGATGAGGACGACGTGGTGGAAGAGAGCTTTGTGGAACTGGGCGACGGCGTTTACATGGTGGGCGCCGACGAATCGGTCACCGATGTGTTTGAACAGCTGGGCTTTGAGGACCCGGAGGAGGATGAGGAGCTGGTGAACACCCTCATGGGCGAATGGGCCTATGAGCAGTTTTCCGCCATCCCCAAGGTGGGGGACAGCTTCTGTTATCACCAGCTTCAGGTCACCGTGGCCGCCATGACCCATAACCGCATTTTGAAGCTGAAAGTGGCCTTGCTCCCCGAGACTGAGGAAGGGGGTCAGGCCGAATGAATATCTATCTGATTATCGCGGGCATCGCCGTGTGCATTGCCCTCAGCGCCTTCTGCTCCTCTTCGGAGATGGCCTATTCCTCCTGCAACACCATCCGGCTGGAGGGCATGAAGGACGATGGCTCCAAGCGGGCTGCCCTGGCCCTTCTGATCACGGAGCGCTTTGATGACGCGTTAAGCGCCATCCTCATTGGCAACAACCTGGCCAACATCGGGGCCTCGTCTCTGGCCTCCGTGCTGGTGATCCTGATCACCGGGGGCGAGGAATACGCCTGGCTTGCCACCTTGATTCTCACCATCCTGGTCATCATCTTTGGCGAGACCATCCCCAAGATCAGCACCAAGAAGAACCCCAACACCGTGGCCCTGCGCCACGCGAGGCCGGTGCGCTTCATGATGATGGTGCTCTGGCCCCTGATCTGGCTGGTGGTGAAGCTGATCCACCTGCTCACCTGCAAGCTGCCGGAGCAGGATACCGGCAGCCCGGAGGAAGCGGTGGAGGAGCTGCAGTCCATCATTGAAACCGCCGAGGTGGAGGATGTGCTGGACGAGGACCAGTCCGAGCTGCTGCAGGCCGCCATTGACTTTGCGGATGTGTCCGCCCTGGAGGTCATGACCGCCCGGGTAGATGTCTGCGCCATCGATATTGACGACGATTGGGACGATATCCTCGCCGTCATTGAGGAGGCGCCCTATTCCCGCCTGCCGGTGTATGAGGACAGCATCGATAACATCATCGGTGTGCTGTACCTGAACCACTTCCTGAAGGCCCTCAGCGATGGGGACCGGGTGGATATCCGCAAGCTGCTGATGCCCACCTGCTACGTGTATAAAACCATGAAGCTGCCCGCCGTGCTGAACCAGCTGCGCCGGGCCAAGCAGCACCTGGCCGTGGTTACCGACGAGTACGGCGGCACTCTGGGCGTGCTGAGTATGGAGGATGTGCTGGAGCAGATCGTGGGCGACATCTGGGACGAGACGGACACCGTGGAGCAGGAGATGGTCTGCCGGGGCGAGGGTGAGTATGAGCTGGAGGGCACCATGCTCCTGGCCGACTTCCTGGAGACCCTGGGCATCAATGAGGACGACTTTGAGGCCGAGAGCAGCACCGTGGGCGGCTGGACGCTGGAAATGTTCGGCGGCTTCCCCCACGTGGGGGATAGCTTCCGCCACGAGAACATGACCGTCACTGTGCTCAGCATGGTGGACGGCCGCCGGGTGGGCAAGGTCCTGGTGCAGGTGGACCCGGAAGAAAAAGAAGAATAAAAAAACAGCCTACAGACCAGATTTTCTGATCTGTAGGCTGTTTTTATTTGCTCTCAGTTTATCAGTAAGCAACCACAAAGCCCTCGTCGCCCAGCGTGAAGCTGCGGTCAATGTCCAGATGCAGGCCGCTGGCGCTGTCGAAAACAAAGCAGTCAAGGGCTGTGTCCGTGTCACCTGGTGCGACAGGGGCATATGCAGCGCCATCGAGACAGAGCCGGCCGTTTTCCAAGCTGAGGCTGCCCAGGGAACAATTGAGCTCCTTTGGCATCTCCCCAACAAATTCATGGATTTTCCCGGCGGCACTGTCCACCACCAGCAGGTACTCCGCCCCGCTTTCCGCCGCCTGGCGGAGCAGGGCGGGCTTCTCTTCCAGGGGGATGTTCTCAATCAGCTTCAGAGAAAGCTCCGACCCATAGACCGGGGAGCCGGCCGGAATGTGGATCACCGGGGTATAGCTGGCGTCATGCAGCAGCGCCAGATAGCCGGCAAGATACCGCTCCGCCCCCAGAAGAGACCGCATATAGCCGCGGTAATTGGTCAAGGCCTGGTCTATCCAGGCATAGGCGCTGTCGCCCCGGCGGTCGCTTACAGAATAGTGCCGGGAAATGTATTCGCCCAGGTAGGCGGTGACCTTCTGCGCCCCGGAGGGATTCAGGTGGGAGAAGGCGTCAAAAAGATCGGTGTCCAGATCGATCAGGTCCCCGGCCAGGAAATTGATATAGTGTAGGCCGTATTTCTCCGCCAGGTCGGCCACGGCGTTGGCCTCCTCCACATCTTCCGGAGGCGCGGCATAGGGGAGGTAGGTCAAAAGCAGCTGGATGCCCCGGCTTTGGCATTCCTCAATGAATTTCTCCAGATAGACCACCCCGGGCAGGGCCGGGTCCAGCACGGCCTTCCGGGTGCTGGGCGAAAAATCATTGGGAGCGGCCACATTCACCTTGGGGGTGGCGCCGTTGGCGGCATTGGTCTGGGGAGAGAAATCCTCCTCGGTCAGCTGGTCCCAGCGGGAGTGATAGACAGAGAAGGGGAAAATCAGCTCATACAGATTTCCCCGCTGCTCCTCACCGTCACACAGGTCCATGGCGGCGGAAAGCTTTGTCAGCGTCAGGGGGTAAGGGTCCATCATATCGTGGAGAGAGGACATATCATTGCTCTTTTCAGGGTAGCGGATGCGGCAGCAATCCAGCACGATCAGCTCCGGCTGGGCCTGTTCCAGGGTGTTTTTCATAGCCCAGTAGGTGGTGGGGAGCGAGGCCCCGGAGCTGGCGCAGTTATAGGCGGAGATGCCATAGGTCTCCCACAGCTCCAGGGGAAGCACACCGTCCCGGACGTGGCTGGTGCCGAAAAACAGCACATCATAGCTGCCGGCATGGTCAAAAAAAGCGTCAAAGCGCACCGTGCTGTCCTTCCGGGCGGTGAGCCGCGTCAGCGGCAGAAGCATGGCAGCAAGCAGCACCAGGAGCAGGGCAATATTCAGGATTCTTTTCAGGGTCTTGTTCATGAGCGTGCTCCTAGAACTGGAAATAGATGAAGTTCGCGGCATCGTAGGCGTTCCCCCATATGCCGAACAGCAGAATAAAAGAGACAGAGAAGGCGATAATCAGCGCCTGGCACCAGCCATCCTGCCGGATAATCACATCCCGGACCCGAACGCCCCGGCACTTCATGATGTCGGCAAAGAGGAGAACCAGAACGCAGAGAAGGATCAGGGTGAAGTTGGCCCGGTTCAGGCCCAGGAGCAAACAGGAGCCGTCCAGAAAGTTCCGAAGCCTGGTATACCGGAGACTGCGCAGCATCCCCAGGGCCATGGACACGCTGGAGGCCCGGAAAAAAATCAGGGAGAAGAGAAAGAGACAGTCTGTAAACAGAATCTGCACAAGCCTGTGGCCCAGGCTTTCCCGGTTCAGATCAAAGAGCTTTATAAGTTTTTCCCGCAGGGGCTTGAGAATACTTCCCATGACCTGAAAGACGCCGTTGAGGGTGCCCCAGATCACATAGGTCCAGTTGGCGCCGTGCCAGAGACCGCTGGCAGCGCAGGTCACGATAACGTTCAGGTATTTCCGCGCGGTTCCCTTGCGGTTGCCGCCCATGGGGATATAGACATAGTCCCGGAACCAGCTGGACAGGGAAACATGCCAATTGCGCCAGAACAGGCCGATGCTCCGGCTGAGGAAGGGGGCATTGAAGTTGTCCATCAGCTGCACGCCCAGCATCCTGGCAGAGCCCATGGCAATAACCGAGTAGCCGCTGAAATCGCAATAGACCTGGATGGCGAAAAAGACCGTGGCCAAAATGATGTGGGCGCCGCCATAGTCCCCATAGGCGGGGCTGTACACCGTGTCCACCAGAATGGCGGCCCGGTCGGCAATGACGATCTTCAGGAAGAAGCCCCACAGCATCAGCAGAAAGCCCTCCCGCAGATTGTCAAAGGAAGCCCGGTGAGGGACGGCCAGCTGGGACAGCAGATTCTTTGACCGCTCGATGGGGCCGGCCACCAGCTGGGGGAAGAAGGAGACGAAGAGGGCATAGCGGAAAAAGTTTGTTTCCGCGTCAATCTCCCCCCGGTACACATCGATGGTATAGCCCAGGGCCTGGAAGGTGTAGAAGGAGATGCCCACCGGCAGCAGCACCTCAAAAGCCGGGTGGTGAAGCTGGAACCCCAGGGGGAGCAGCAGGGCGTTGAGGCTGTCAATGGCGAAGTTGAAATACTTGAAGAAGAACAGAATGGCCAGGTTGATGCCCAGGCTGGTCCACAGCACCAGGCGCCGGCGGAGCAGCAGCCTCTGCTCATCGGCGGAGGATTGGTTTATCCGCGCCAGCCCCAGGCCGCAGCAATAGGTGACCAGGGTGGACAGCAGCATCAGCAGCGCGTAGACCGCATTCCAGCACATATAAAAGTAGTAGCTGCAAACAAGCAGCCAAAGATGCTTGACCCTGTCGGGAACAATATAGTACATTGCCACCACAATGGGCAGAAAAACAAGGAATTGCAGGGAGTTGAAAAGCACGGGCCTGTCCTCCGGATAAAAGCATAAAATCTGTCCGGGATTATATCATTTTCCCGCCGGTTTTTCAACTCCAGGCCATGGTAATCTTGGAAAAGAACAACAAAACGCCGCCGGATAACCCGGCGGCGGGAGGCTGTCAAAAAACCATGCTGTGAGGAAGGGGAGCGCTTACTCAAGCCTTCCCCTTGAGGGGAAGGTGCCCAGTGCGCACACTGGGCGGATGAGGTGGAAATCCTGCTTTTTCCCAGTTTTTACTTACCACCTCATCAGTCAGCCTGCGGCTGCCAGCTTCCCCTCAAGGGGAAGCCTTTGACCAGCAGAATCCACTGGTGCAGAACGTAAAACAGACTTTTTTGACAAGCTGACGCCGCCGGATAACCCGGCGGCGCTTTGCCTTGTGAGAGAACGGAAGAGGGGAATCAGAGGAAAGATCAAGGGTTCAGCCGTGCTCCGGCTCGGAATAACGGTAGAGGATCTCCCCGGTGGCGGCGTCCAGGGAATAGGAATACTCCATGCCGGCGGTTTCAAAATCGATGTCGTACCAGGCACCGTTCCGGCCGCGTTCAAACTCCACACCCTTCTCCCGCACCGCAGCGGGGGAGACCCCGGCGTCGCTGAGGGCGATCTGCAAAGCGGCGTCCCTGCCGATGTACATGCTGTTGTGCCGGTAGATAAAGTAGCCGCCGATGGCAGCGCCAATGACCAGCAGTACCACCAGGACGATCAGAACGGTCTTGCATGCTTTTTTCATTTTGAAACCTCCTTTAAGTTTGAACTTTATGTCTGCATTATATTGTGGTATTCTAAGAAAAAAATTAGATATTGATCTCATTGTTTTTTTAATCTTTACAGCTATGATACAATAGGAAGAAAAGGAAAAGGAGGCGGCAAAATGCGAATCCTGGTGGTGGAAGATGAAAAGCACCTGAACCGTATCATCAGCGAGGCCGTGGAGGACGAGGGCTACAGCGTGGACAGCTGCTATAACGGTCTGGAGGCGCTGGAGTACCTGGCCTGTGCCGACTATGACGTGATTATCCTGGACATCATGATGCCGAAGATGAACGGTCTGGAGCTGGTGCGCCGGCTGCGGAGCGAGGGGAACAACACCCCTGTCCTGTTCCTGACGGCCCGTGACGCGGTGGCCGACCGGGTGGAAGGGCTGGAGAGCGGCGGGGACTATTACCTGACCAAGCCCTTTGACTTTCAGGAGCTGATGGCGGTGGTGCGGGTCATGACCCGGAAATATACCGGCAACCGCTCCAATGTGTACACCATTGCGGACCTGAGCCTGGACAGCAACAGCAAAACCGTCACCCGGGCGGGGAAGAACATTGAGCTGACGGCCAAGGAGTTCTCCCTGCTGGAATATATGATGCGCAACAAGGGCGTGGTGCTGTCCCGTGAAATGATCGAGAACAACCTCTGGAACTATGACTATGAGGGCGGCACCAACGTGGTGGACGTCTACGTAGGCTACCTGCGCAAGAAGATGGATACCGGCTTTTCCCAGAAGCTGATCCATACCGTCTGGGGCACCGGCTGGGTGCTGAAAGAAAGCTGAGGTGGGGCCATGCTGTCGCTGAAAATGCGCATGACACTGTGGTTTACCCTGATGGTGCTGCTGATGGCGGCCCTGGTGCTGGTCTTTGTCCTGGTCATCAACGCCAACGCCATCACCGACGACCCGGCGGGCCGCCTGGTGAAGGAGGTGCTCTCCAACGCGGACAACGTGGAGTTTGACCATGGCCGCTTTGAGTGGGACGACCTGGACGCCTACAAGCGGGGGGTATACTGCAATTTCTACAGCCCCGAAGGGGAGCTGTACCTGGGCGCCATGCCGGAGGGGGTTACGGTAGACCTGCCCATGGAGGCCAACGTGATCCGCAGCCAGACGGTGGATGGCCAGGAGTATCTGGTCTATGACAGCTATGTGGACATGGAGGTCACCGGCCTCTGGATCCGGGGCGTGGTCTCCGCCACGGACCGCTCCGGCCTGATGCACACCATCCTGATTCTGACGGTCAGCATCGTGCCCGGCCTGCTGCTGATCGCGGTGGGTGGCGGCTGGCTGATTGCCTGGCTGTCCTTCCGCCCCATGGAGAAAATGATCGGCACCGCCAACGACATTTCCGACGGCGGCGATTTGAGCCACCGCCTGGCCCTGAAGCATGGGCCCAAGGAGCTGAGACACCTGAGCCGGGTTTTTGACCGCATGTTTGAGCGGCTGGAGCAGTCCTTCACGGCGGAGAGCCGCTTCGTCTCCGACGCCTCCCATGAGCTGCGCACCCCCATCACCATCATCCTGGCCCAGTGTGACCGCTCCCGGCGGAAGGACGAGACGAAGGAGGACTTTCTGGCCTCCGTTGCCGTGATTGAGGAGCAGGCCAGGCATATGTCCGAGCTGGTGCAGCAGCTGCTGGGCCTGACCCGGATGCACCACGGCACCGACCGTTACCCCATGCGTGCCGGGGATCTCAGCGCCTTTGTGGAGATGTGCGGCAGCGAGTTCGTGCCGGAAAATGACCGGGGCATCACCCGCCGCACGGAGATCCAGCCGGGGATTCAGCTCAGGTTCAACGCAGCCCTGATCTCCCGGGTGGTGCACAACCTGCTGCAAAACGCCTATAAATACGGCAAGGAGGGGGGCCACATCTGCCTGCGGCTGAAAAAAACCGCCGACGGGGCGGAGCTGAGCGTCACCGACGACGGCATCGGTATCGCCCCGGAGAACCTGGACAAGGTGTGGCAGCGCTTCTGGCAGGCCGACGCCTCCCGGGGGGAGGACGGCGGCAGCGGCCTGGGCCTTGCCATGGTGAAGGAGATTGCCCAGTTCCACGGCGGCAGCGTCCGTGTGGAAAGCCAGCTGGGCCAGGGCAGCACCTTCACGGTGTTCCTGCCGGAATAAAGACGGCATTTCATGCTCCTCCCAGGCCTTCCCCTGGAGGGGAAGGTGCCCAGTGCGCACACTGGGCGGATGAGGTGGCAATCTTGTGTTTCCGTCGGAAACAGCAAAGATGCAGCCGTAGGGGCGGTCATCGGCCGTCCTGTTCCAAGTTTCCTTGAACCGACACGCGGACGAGCAATGCTCGCCCCTACGGTTTCTTTCTCAGGTAAAGACAGCTCCCCCGCTTGATTTAAAGCAGGGGAGCTGTTCGCGTTTTATGGCTCGATTTTATACCAGCTGGTTGGTCAGCCGGCCGATGCCCTCAATCTCAATATCCACCACGTCGCCGGGCTTGAGCCAGTGCTTCTCCTGCCCCTCCAGGGCCACGCCGCTGGGGGTGCCGGTGAAGATCAGATCGCCGGGGCAGAGCTTGATGTACCAGGAGGCGTAGCTGATGATCTGGGCGCAGGAGAAGATCATATCCGCCGTGCTGCCGTCCTGCCGCAGCTGGCCGTTCACATAGCTGCGGATGCGCTTGGGCGCTGCCAGATCGTATTCGTCGGCGGTGACGATGCAGGGGCCGCAGGGGCCGAAGCCGGGCAGGGTCTTGCCGATAAGCCACTGGCCGCTGCGCATCTGGGCGTCCCGCAGGGAGAAGTCGTTGCCGCAGGTGTAGCCGAACACATGGTCCATGGCTTCCTCCGCGCTGACGTTCCAGGTCTCCTTGCCCATGACAATCACCAGCTCCGCCTCGTAGTCATAGCTGCTCTCCCAGGGGGGCAGTACCACATCGGCGCCGGCGGGGGCCAGGGCATTGTCAAACTTGGAAAACAGCACCGGGTACTCCTGCACCTTCATGTTGACGCCCTCGGCGTGGCTGCGGTAGTTCAGTCCCACGCAGACCAGCTTACCCACCCGGTTCACCACATTGGCGAACACCGGCTTTTCCACCACCGGCAGCTTCTCATCTGCCGCCAGCTTCTCCAGGGCGCAGCGGCAGCCCCCGGCGATCAGCTCGTCCATGCTGCCGGTGCAGCCGGCGGCGGTGGCGTCCACCAGGCCGCGCCCCGTCATCAGGGCCAGATGGGTCTCATCGCCCACCACGATATTGTAAAGCTTCATATTCAGTCCTCCTGCGTTCCTTGTTTCTGTTGTACACAGGATGCATTATACACCGGCCTGCCCCGCCGCGCAAGCGTCAGCCGATCAGCTCTCCCCAAAGCTCCAGGGCCCGGAAGCGCAGGGTATAGCCATCGCCCTCGCTGATGAGGCGGAAGTCCTCCTCTCCCAGCTGCTGCTCCACCGTGTCGCTCTGACTGGCGGAGAGACACACCGGCGGGAACACAATGCACCACCAGTTGTGGCCTTTGCCCTCTCCCAGGGTGACCCGGAGGGACTCGTATTTCCCCGCCGGCAGGGTGAAGCCCTCATAGCGCTTGGTGGGGTAGCGCTCCCGGCTCAGGGCCACTGTGACCTGCCGCCCCTCCGCGGCGCTCTCGGCGGCCAGCCGGATGCCCTCCAGCTCCTCCCGGAGGATGGCCCGGGCCTGATTGCTGTCCGCAGCCCCGATGAGCCGGGGGGAGAGATATTCCAGCACCGCGTCCCGCACCCGCAGCTTCAGCGCCTGCTCCGCTTCCTCGTCGGAGGCGGCGATCACATGCAGCCGCACCAGCTTGCTGCTGATGGCGCTCTGCCGCCCCTGGGCCCAGGCCCCCAGACACAGCGTTACCGACAGGGCGATCAGTAGCGCGCATTCCCACAGCTTCAGTGGATCTGTTTTCCCTTTGAACATAAGTAAAACCGCCTTGCTATGTAAGTTACACATAGCATAGACGGTTTTTTCATATCTTAAACAGAAGGAATCAGCGGTTGTCCACCTTTTCCGGGTACAGGTCATGCTGGCTCAGCCGCTGCCAGGCCACTTCCTCCCAGCGGGTGCCGGGCTTGCCGTAGTTACAGTAGGGGTCGATGGACAGGCCGCCCCGGGGGGTGAACTTGCCCCAGACCTCAATATATTTGGGGTCCATCAGCCGGATCAGGTCCTTCATGATGATGTTCATGCAGTCCTCGTGGAAGTCCCCGTGGTTGCGGAAGCTGTAGAGATACAGCTTCAGGCTCTTGCTCTCCACCATCCGCTCCGCGGGCACGTAGGAGATGTAGATGGTGGCAAAGTCCGGCTGGCCGGTGATGGGGCAAAGGCTGGTAAACTCCGGGCAGTTGAACTTCACAAAGTAGTCGTTCTCCGGGTGCTTGTTCTGAAAGGTTTCCAGCACCTCGGGGGCATAGTCGCTTTTATAGACGGTCTTCTTGTTTCCCAGCAGGGAGAGGCCCTCGGCCTCGGCAGAGTTTCTTCCGCTCATGTGTTTTTCTCCTTATCCTTTATTCAAACTTCCCAATTTTCCACAGGGCCCGCAGCAGCAGCGCCCCGGCAATGCCGGCAAAGCCCTGGCCCACCAGCAGGCTGCCCGCCATGATATAGTATGGCACACCCAGCAGCCAGCTTAACCAGGAGGACACGCCCAGCGCCGGAATCAGCGCGATGGGCAGGATCACCCAGGATTGCTTTGCCCGGCGCCTGCCGAGAACGGCGCAGCAGCCGGCGGTCAGCAGGCCCACCAGCCCGCCGCCCACAATGTCAAAAACCCCCAGCCCGCCCATCAGCAGGTTGGACAGCAGGTTCGCCAGGCCCAGCGGCACCACCAGGAACGGAAACAGATATGCCACAGCATAGACGGCGGTTGCAATGCGCACCTGGAACTGGCCGAAAGCAAAGCTCTGGGTCAGCAGCATCAGCACGATATAGATGGCCATCACGGCCCCGGAAAAGCACAGCTTCTGGGTCTTGCTCAAATTTTTCATATCCATTTTCGTCACCTCCAGACAAAAAGGGCGTGCCTAAGGCACGCCCAAAGCTTGTCAAAAGTCCCAACGGGACTTTTGACCGCTTCAACCGCCGAGCATTTTGATTTTATCAAAATGCTGCTTCGCCCGAAAAGCCTTGATGTTCAAGGCTTTTCTGCGGCGGGTTATTGTGCTGCGAGGCGGGTCTTAACCCCCTCGCGCACCCCCGCTGCTCTGGCTACGGCGCATGAAGCATATTTTCCTGACAGATTCAGGGCGTGCTTGAGGAACGCCACAAATCCGTTTTCTTCTCGATTTCGTATTTGTTTTCGTCCCTAGTTTTGTTTATAGACAGGATGGTTTCGAACTGTCTGCCGCTAAGCGGACTTATTCTAGCACAGGCTTCCCCGGATTGCAAGTCAATCTTCCAGCCGGCCCACGCACACCGCGCTCTCGCAAAAGCCGTATTCCCGCCGCAGCGGGGCACAGACCCCTTCCAGCGCCTGCCCCGGGGCGAACACGCCGAACACGGCGGAGCCGGTGCCGGTCATGACGGCGCCCAGGGCCCCCGCGTCCAGCAGGCGGCTTTTGATGTCCGCCACGGTGCGCATCCGCCGGTCGTCCACATCCTCAAACACGTTGTACATCCGGCGGCATACCTGGCCCAGCTGCCCCTCCCGGATGGCTGCCATCAGCCCGGCGGTGTCCGGGTGGCGGCGCAGGGGCATCTGATCCAGCTTGCGGAACAGCTCCGGCGTGGAGATGGAAAACTCCGGCTTGCACACCACGAAGGCGCAGTCCGGCAAGGCGGGGAGGGCCTCCAGCTTCTCCCCCCGGCCGGTGGCCAGGGCTGTGCCTCCCGCCACGCAGAAGGCCACATCGGAGCCTACGGAGCAGGAGAGCTGCTCCAGCTCCGCCGTGCCCAGGGCGTGGTCAAACAGAGCGTTCATGGCCCGCAGCACCGCCGCCGCGTCGGAGGAGCCGCCGCCCATCCCCGCGCCCACCGGCACCGCCTTTTGAATCTCGATCAGTGCCCCCTGGCCTTGCCGGCCGATGGCCTCCAGATAGCAGAGAGCCGCCTTCACCGCCAGGTTCCGCTCATCCCCGGGGATGAAGGGCAGGCTGGTCCTGGCCCGGACCTTGCCCGTATCGTTGAGGGTGACGGTGACCGCGTCCGCCAGGGAGATGCTCTGCATCACCATGGTCATCTCGTGGAAGCCGTCCTCCCGGCGCTTTCCCACATCCAGGGAGATATTCAGCTTGGCATATGCCTTTTCGTGTACTGTTTTCATCCGTCTCTCTATCCTTTACAGCTCATATACCCGCAGCTCCCAGGGCCGGGCGGTGAAGCCCTCGCCGGCGAGGGGCGCGTCCTTATAGTTGGCAAAGACCAGCTTCCCCCGGGAAAGGGCCATGCCCGCCGGGGCGGTGAAGGCGCGGGGCCGGGAACCAAAATAACAGATCACCAGCAGCTTCCGTCCCTCATGGCTGCGCTCATATACATAGAAGTTTTTGTCCTTGGGGAAATGCTCCTTGTAATCGCCCCAGAGCACCAGCGGCTCCCGCTTCCGATAGGCCAGCAGCGCCCGGTAGAAGTTCAGCAGCGAATCCGGGTCCTCCTCCTGGGCGGCCACATTCACCCGGGTGTAGTTGGGGTTCACATTGAACCAGGGGCTGCCGGTGGTGAAGCCGGCGTTTTTCTCCGCCGACCACTGCACCGGGGTGCGGGCGTTTTCCCGGCTGGATACCTTCAGCAGCTCCAGGGCCTTCTTTTTGCCGAAGAGCTTGCTGGCCACCCGGTAATTGTTGTGGCTTGCCACGTCCTTGTACATGGAAAGCTCCGGCAGGCAGATATTGGTCATGCCGATCTCCTGCCCCTGGTAGACAAAGGGGGTGCCCCGCTGGAGAATGTACATGGCGGCCAGCATCTTCCCGCTCTCCACCGGGTAGTCCTCGCTGCCGTAGCGGCTGATGATGCGGGGATGGTCATGGTTTTCAATGTACAGGCAGTTCCAGGCCCTGCCGGCAAGCTTATGCTGCCACTGGGAGAAGGCCCGCTTCATGGAGCGCAGGTCAAAGGGCCGCTGCAATATATCCACCAGCAGGCAGTCCGCCGACATATGGGAGAAGGCGATCATCTCGTCCAGCACCTTGTCACCTTTCTCATCGATGTATTGCAGGCAGTCCTCCGCCGTGGTCAGGGGGCTTTCCCCCACGGTGAAGCAGTCGTAATGGCGCAGCACATCCTCCCGGAACTCCCGCAGGTAGTCATGGACTGCCGGCAGGTTGGAGAAATGCTTCATGCCGTTGGACATGGGCAGCTTGGGATAGGTGCTGGGCAGCTTCGGGGTCTTGGCGATGTAGGTGATCACATCTTCCCGGAAACCGTCCACCCCCAGGTCCAGCCAGAAGCGGAGAATGTCCTTCACTTCCTGGCGGACTTTGGGGTTTGCCATGTTCAGATCCGGCTGCTTTTTGGCGAACAAATGCAGATAATATTCGTCTAAATTCTCGTCATACTCCCAGGCGCCCCCCTCGAACATACTGGTCCAGTTGTTGGGCGGCAGGCGCTTGCCCCGGCGGCTTTTCTTCCCGGACCGCCAGTAGTAATAGTCGTGGTAAGGGTTATCCTTGCCCTTGCGGCTTTCGATAAACCAGGGGTGCTCGTCAGAGGTGTGGTTCACCACCAGGTCCATGAACACCTTCATCCCCCGCTGATGGGCCCCGTCCAGTACCTGCCGGAACACCTCCAGGTCGCCGTAGTCGGGATGGATGGACTTGTAATCGGAAATGTCGTAGCCGTAGTCCGCGTTGGGGGAGGGGTAGAGCGGGGAGAACCAGATGGCGTCCACATGCAGGCTTTTGATGTAATCCAGCTTGCTGAGAACGCCCCACAGATCGCCGATGCCGTCGCCGTTGCCGTCACAGAAGCTGCGGGGCCAGATCTGATAGACGGCCATCTCCTTGTACCAGGGTGAAAAAGCCATGGGGAAACCTCCTTCTTGCTGCAATTTTGTTCCGATGTTTTCCTGTATTCTACCACACAATCCGTCGTTTCACAACAGTTGACAAGGCTTTGCGGATATGGTATTACTACCTTAGTTGAGAAAGGACATGAATGAAAATGAGAAAAACTGCAATCTCCCTTGCGCTGGCGCTGCTGCTGGTGCTGGCGCTTGCTCCCGGGGCCTGGGCCCTGGCGCTGGATCCCCAGCCGGATCCCGGTTATGGGGCTTCCGCGCCCCTGGTCTACTCCTGCACTGATATCACCTGCCGCGTGGGCGATACTGCCATTATCTCCGTCACGGCCCAGTCCCCGGATGGGGGCAGCCTCAGCTATCAGTGGTATCGCAGCCTGGACGGCACCAACATGAGCGGCAGCATGATCGTCACCGCCACCGGCATCAACTATTGGGCCGACACCGGCAGCGAGGGTACCTATTACTATTTCTGTGCCGTTACCAACACCACGGCCTACGGCAGCAACACCGTGATCTCCGCCCCCATCGCCGTCAGGGTGGAAGCGGCAAAAGAGCCGGTGATCGAGGGCATCGGTGTGCTGACCCTGCCCAACAAGACCCAGTATAAGGAAGGGGACCGGCTGGTGACCGATGGCCTCTCCGTCCGGGTCTATACCGACCAGGGCTATTATGATGTCACCGGCGGGCTGGAGTGCTCTCCCGCTACCCTCAGCACCCCCGGCACCCAGACCATCACCGTCCGCTATGAGAATAAAAGCTGCACCTTCACCGTGGAGGTGGAGGCCGCCAGGGAAGAGGTGCAGAGCATCTCCGTTGCCAGCCTCCCCGCTAAAACCAGCTACGCCGTGGGCGACCGGCTGGATACCACCGGCCTTGTGGTGCGGGTGGTCACCAACAAGCAGGTGAAGGACGTGACCGAGGGCTTCTCCTGCACGCCTGTGGTGCTGTCCTCGGCCGGACGGCAGACCATAAAGGTGATCTACGGCGTCCAGAGCACCAGCTTTGAAGTCACCGTGGCGGAGCGGGCCACCCCCACCCCGGCGCCCACCGTCACGCCCGCGCCTGCTGCCACCGCCGGGCCGGAGGCTTCCGCCAACCCCAGCCCTTCCACCACGCCCCATTCCAGCAGCCACCAGGCTCATGAGACCAGCGCCGGCAGCGCTGTCCTCCAGATCGTCCTGGTGCTGGCCCTGCTGGCCCTGGTAGGCCTTGGCGCCTATGTGTACACCGTGCAGCGCAAGAACAGAAAATAACAGGATAAAACCGCAGGCGCCGGGCAAAACCCGGCGCTTGTGGTTTTTTCGCTTGTATGCTATAATCAGGCGTGTTCCGACTGAAAGGAGAGCAAATGCCTATGAACAGGCTCAAAAACGAAAAGAGACTCAGCCTGCCCCTGGCCGCGTTCTGCCTGGTGCTGGCGCTGTTTCTCTGCTATAAATGGTGGCAGGTGTTCCTGGGCGTCTGCACCGGGGTGATCTTTTCCGATGTGCCCCTGCATATTGAGCTGGCCCTGGGCCATAACGACTATGGCCTCAGCAGCCTGTTGATCCAGCTGTTCTACCTGGGGGGCGAGGCCTTTGCCCAGCGGGCCCTGGCCCTGAGCCTGACGGCGAACAACCTGATGGGCCTGTTCACCGTGGCCCTGCTGGTTCGCTTCCTGCTGCCCCGGCTCAGCCGGCTGGAGGCTTTTCTGGCGGCGGAGCTGGCGGCCCTCTGCGGCCCCTGGCTCATCCCCGGGTACCAGATGGGCGTCTACATGAACGCCTATAACGGCAACCTGTACCATAATATGACCGTGCTCTTCAGCCGGACCCTGATCCCAGTCAGCTTTGTCTGCTTCTTCCGCTGCTGGTCGGCCCGGCACGGCTGCATCCCCCGGAAGGATTGGTGGGGCTTTGCGCTCAGCTTCTTTATTGTGACGGCCTTCAAGCCCAACTTTGCCTTTGCCTTCATCCCGGTGCTGGCGGTGCTGCTGCTGTGGGACCTGATCCAATACAAGGGCAAGTATTTTAAGAATGAGTTTCTTCTGGGCTGCGCCGTACTGCCTGCCGGCTTCCTCTGCATCTGGCAGTATCTGGTGCTGTTCAACAACAGCTTTGGCCAGTCTGCTACGGAGATGCTGCAGGAGCTGGATGAGAGCTTTGTGGATACCTCCTCCGGTATGGCCCTGCGCTTGGTTTGGGGGGCGGAGCTGGTGGCCCTGCTGGTGATGTACCTGCGCTCATTGCTGCTGCCGGTGTACGCCCTGGCGCTTCAGGGCTGGCGGGAGAAGGAGCGCCGCCGGATCGGCCTCTTCCTGGCGGTGGAGGCGGTTGCCCTGCTGGAGGCCACCGTCCTGGTGGAGACCGGCTACCGGGCCAATCACGGCAACTTCGACTGGGGCGGCCTGGCCCTGTATCCCGCGGTGTTTGCCCTGTCCATCGGCCTGCTGGTCCGTATGCTGCAGGAGGTGAAGCTGAGAAAGCCGCTGGATGTTTTCAAGTGCCTGGTGGGCCTGGGACTTCTGATGGGGCACCTGATGGTGGGGCTTTACTTCCTCTGGTTCTTCGGCAGCGGCGGCAGTTACTTCATTTAAGCCTCTCCCTGCCTGCCCATTTCTGTACAGAGAGACAGGAAATGTCTAAATAATGGAGAAACAATTCTTAATTTTCGCGGGAAAATTAACAAATATTCTATATTTTACTTGTAATCCGTGCCGATAACCTGTATAATGTCGATGCAAACCGGATACTTAAAATATTTCAAATAATCGAAGGCGGGGGAAACACTATGAGTACATATAAGCGCCGCTTTGGCGACAGAAAGGACGGCCGGCTTGTCCGTTCTCTGCCGGCTTTCAACAAGTTCATGCCCTACATCATGCCCACCCGCAATGACGGCTGCAACCAGTATGAGGAGAGCTTTGAGGTCTCCGCCCTGGATCGGAATCTCCGCCGCCTGCGGGTAGATGGCTATAAAGGCATTGGCATTCTCCATTTCCTGATCGCGGCCTATGTCCGCTGCGTGTCCATGCTGCCCGGCGTCAACCGCTTTGTGGCCGGCCGCCGTGTTTATGCGGCCAATCAGATCGCCGTTGTCATGACGGTCAAGCGCAGCCTGACGCTGGATGCCAGCGAGACCACCATCAAGGTCTATTTTGAACCCACGGACACCATCTTTGATGTCTATCGGAAGATGAATGAGAAGATTGAGGAGATCAAGGCGTCCGACGGCAATAACAATACCGAGGAAGTGGCGGAGGCTCTGTGCCGTCTGCCCCGCTTCCTGCTGCGCTTTGCCATTGCCGTGCTGCGGATGCTGGACTATTTCGGCTGGCTGCCAGAAGCGCTGACGGATGCCAGCCCCTTCCACGGCTCCATGATCATCACGGACCTGGGCTCCCTCCGCATTGGGCCCATCTATCACCATATCTATAACTTCGGCACCCTGCCTGTGTTCATCGCCTTCGGCGCCAAGCGGCACGCCTATGAGCTGGACCGGCATGGCAACATGGTGGACCGGAAGTATGTGGACTGTAAGATGGTCATGGACGAGCGCACGGTGGACGGCCACTATTACGCCCAGTTCCTCCAGGCCTACCGTTACCTCTTCCAGCACCCGGAGATTCTGGAGACGCCCCCCACCAGAGTGGTGGATGATATCTATTGATATAGAGAACAGCCAATTGAGAAGTTCGCTTCTCGATTGGCTGTTTTGTTCTGCGGCATCATGTCTCCGGGATGGGATACAGCTCCTGATTGGGGCTGACGCAGAAGAAGGTGGTGCCCAGGCGGCGGTCCGTGTACATGGAGAAGATCTCCCCCTGCTCGTGGTCGGACTGGAACACCACGCTGGGGGCCATTTTCCGTTCGCCCTGCATCAGCCGCAGCGCCGCATCCACACAGGCCTGGCTGGGCACCAGGCTGGCAAAGGCCGCCGTGCCTGCGCTGGCGTATTGCCCTTTTTGATATACCACGTCAGAAATGCTGTCGGGAAATTCCGGGGACTCCACCCGGTTCAGCACCACTTCCCCCACGCAAAGGCGGAAGTCATCGCTGAGCCAGTCGCTGCCCGCCTCCGCGCAGATCAGCTTTGCCAGCAGATACAGATCGTCGAAGCTGATCTTGACCTGGTCGCTGCCGTTCTGGTCGATGATCTCATTGCGGTATTGCGCCGCCTCCCGGCCGGCCTGGAGGTCTCCGTCCACGGCGGCCATTGCCATCACATCCAGATAATAGGCGGCCATGTCCAGCTCCAGCGTCACGGTGCTGCCATTGAGCAGGTCAAAGATGCTGCCTGTCGCTTCCTCCGGCTCCGCCCCGGCGGCCTCCTCCATACCGGCGTCCTCTGTCCCGGCAGCCTGGGCTTCGTCCTCCTCCGCCATGGCCTGCACCGGCAGGGCATAGATCAGCAGCAGCGCGGCCAGCAGGGCAAACAGCTGTTTCATATTCATCACTTCACCTCCCTTGGTTGTGCCTCAAGTATACGCAAGGGCGGCGGAGAAGCCTGTCACATCCTGTTGGGAAATAAGCGGAATGTATGGAAGCCGGGGCTGCCGGAAATAATTCTTCATTTTATGTTTAAAAATTCTTGCCGGTTTGTTCATTACAAGGTCATAAATACGGGTTATAGTAAGACCCGTAAACAGGAGTTATCAAGTAAGCGCTGAAGCAATCATCGTTTACTCATGCAAAGAGGTCATGCTGGATGTTCGTACCCGGAGACAATGATGTAATCAATACGGATGCGTCTTATAAGACGGGCGAGGCCCAGACGGACAGGGTGAATGGGGAATACCATTACAAAAACGGTTACACCCAGAAGATTTATTCTGACGCCCACTATGTCCGGGAAGAAGACAGCACCGTCCCCCCCAGGTACTATACGCCCCATGAGAAGCCGGCCAGGGAACCGAAAGAGCCCAAGACCAACAAAGAAACCGGCCGCAGGGTTGGGACCTTTGCCAGGACCCTTTGCCTCTGCCTGGTGTGCGCCCTGCTGGGCGGCATGGGCGGCGCGGCGTTCATCGGCTCCCGGATGACCGACCGTATGGAAGCCCTGGAACAGAGCGTCACCCAACTGCAGAACCAGCCCGCCATCGGCCAGGGCAGTCCTCTGGCAGTGGGCGTGGCCACCGAGGAACAGGGTACGGTTCCGGCCTCCGCCGTGTATGATATGGCCTGCCAGCAGGTGGTGGGTGTCACCAGCGAGGTGAACTACACCAACTTCTTCGGCATGACCAGCTCCTCCGCAGTCAGCGGTTCCGGCTTTATCGTCTCCGAAAACGGGTACATCATCACCAACTACCACGTGATTGAGTACGCCTATACCGGCGGGCAGGATGTCACGGTGATCCTCCATGACGGCACCCGCTATACCGCCAGCATCATCGGCGTGGAGGAAAGCAACGATATCGCCGTTTTGAAAATAGATGCCGCAAACCTCTCTGCCGCCGCCTTTGGCGACAGTGACCGCCTCAGCGTAGGCGAAACAGTCTATGCCGTGGGCAATCCCCTGGGCGAGCTGGAGTTCTCCATGAGCACCGGCCACGTCAGCGCCCTTGACCGGGCCATCAAGACCGGGGAAAGCGCGGATTCCATCAATATGTTCCAGATCGACGCCGCTGTCAACTCCGGCAATTCCGGCGGCCCTGTGTATAATACCAGGGGCGAAGTGATTGGCGTGGTGACCGCGAAATACAGTGACACCGGCGTGGAAGGCATTGGCTTTGCCATCCCCATCAACGATGCGTCCAGCATCGCCCACGACCTGGTGACCAAGGGATATGTCACCGGCAAGGCCTATCTGGGCGTGCGGCTGGATGAGCGCTACAATTCCCTGTACAGCCAGTATTATGGCATGCCCCTTGGGGCCTATGTCTACTCGGTGGATGAACAGAGCAGCGCCGAAGCGGCGGGCATACAGCCCGGGGATATTATCACCCGGCTGGGCGACGCGGAGATCAGCAGCTATGACGACCTGCGCACCGCTGTGAAGCACTTCTCCGCCGGGGACACCGCGGAGCTCACCCTTTACCGCGCGGGCGAGAGCATCACCCTCAGCATCACCTTCGGCGAGCTGAAGCCGGATTCCACCTCCGACAGCCCGGCCAAGCTGGCTCCCGCCGGCTGAGCTCCATTATTCATTTGCTACTTTTCTACTCCTATAAATCCTCTCTTTTCTCCCAAACGAAGGGCCGCACAGTTCGCTGTGCGGTTCTTTGTTTTCCACGGGAGGAGCGTCGGAGGGGAATTTTGACAGATAATAAATAATACTTGAAAAAACCGCCGATGCGGGTTAATATGTTGACATTAGCAAAAAGGAGGACTGCCTATGAAATGCCCCCGCTGCGGAAGCGAGCTGTCTACCGACGCTCACCGCAAGTATAACCTGCAGATGTGCTACAATTGCGGTTACATGGAAGGCCGTTACTTTGGCGGCGACGCCAAGAAGGGCTTCACCAATTTTGAGCACATGAAGACCCTGAACATGAACGAGCTGGCCGTTTTCCTCTCCGATGGCATCGGTGTGGATAAGGCCAAGGTAAGTGCCTGGCTCTGCGACGTACATAATACCTGAGCCGGAACAAAACAGCCGCCCCCTGCAAAATGCGGGGGGCGGCTGTTTTGTTTATTGGTTCTGTGTTCCGGAAAAGGCCCCGTCAGAAAAGGGAAGTGAAGGCCGTCACCCCCGGGTTCTGGCAGCCCTCGGAGTAGATGATCACCGTCCGGGCCTTTGCGTGAAAGCCCTGGATGCTGCGCAGTACCACCCCGTTCAAGCCCCATCTTGCCATGCTCCTCGGTACAATGCTGATCCCAAGCCCTGAGCGAATGATCAGCGTCAGGCTGTAAAAATCATCCGCGTAAATCCGTTTGTTGCTGCCCAACCCCATGTTGAAATACATCCCGGCGATCTGGCTGGCGGAAGAGCGGTTATCCTGCGCCCGGTTCACAACGATGGGAAGCCCTTTCAAGTCCCTGGCCTTGATGACCTCCTGCTTCGCGAGGGGATGCTCCGCGCTGATCATCAGCATGCAGGGCTCCGTGGACGTGACCTTGCCCACAAGCCCGGGACTGAGCTCAACGCCGAAGCTGCACAGCACAGCCAGGTCCAGCTTCCCCAGAACCAGGTCTTTGATCACGCTGGAGTTGCTGCCCAAAGAAAAACTGATCTCTGCCTGGGGGAATTTTTTGTGGTATTCCCGCACCTGATCGGCAATGCTCCAAAGCTCATAGGCTCCCACATAACCGATCCGCAGGTCCGTTTCCTGGCCCGAGGCGATTTTTTCCGCCAGCGCAACGGCATTGTTGTACTGCGTGCTGATCTTTTCGCAGCGCCGGTAAAAGGCTTCTCCTGCCGGGGTGAGCTGTACCCCCCGCTTGCTTCGGATAAACAATTCAAAGCCCAGCTCCTGCTCAAGCTGCTTGATTTGCTGGCTTATGGCGGTTTGCGAAATGCAAAGCTCCTCGGCGGCCTTGGTAAAGTTCAGGTTTCTTGCCGCGGCGATAAAAACGGGTAAACGGTGGATGCTCATAGCGGCTCTCCTTCGTCTAAAGATTCAATAATCAAATTTTATCATAAGATGAACTTATGTCAAGATATTAAAATAATATTAGACAAAAAACAGACAAGGGTATAAATTGGTATTAATTTATAACATGTAACAATTATACACTGTGCTATTTGTGAGAACTTAACAAATAGCGCCCTGCGGTTTTGTTACGATGTCACAAAGGAAGGAAGAAAATCTTCTCAGAAATATGATTACAGGAGGATGGTAAAATGGCAAAATTCAATCCCGGAACTTACGAGGGCAGCGGCCGCGGCTATGGCGGCAAGCTTTTCGCAAGTGTAACCGTGTCTGAGGATCGCATCGAGCAGGTGAAGATCACCCAGCACAAGGAATACAGGGGCATCGGCTGGGGCCTGAACACAACCCCCATGGAGCTGTACCCCGGACTGATCGTGGAATATCAGTCTCTGAACATCCCCACCGTGGTAGGCGCGGACCTGACGGCTGCCGCCATTCTGGAGGCCGTCGCTGCCGCATTGAAGGCTGCCGGCGCCAGCAAGGAGACCCTGGCAGAGATCAAGGCCGCCCCCGGCCCCAAGGCCCCGGACTATCAGGACGAGGTCAGAACCCTTGACGTGGTGGTTTGCGGCGCCGGTGCCGGCGGACTTGCCGCCGCCATCGAGGCAAAGCTTGCCGGGGCTGAGGTCGTCATCGTTGAAAAGCAGGGGGTCACCGGCGGCTCCACTGCCCGCAGCGGCGGCAAGCTGCTGGGTGCCGGCACCAAGTGGCAGAAGAAGCAGGGCCTCATGGACAGCCCGGAGATGGTCTATGATTACCTGATGGAGGTGGGCAACCGCAACGGCGATTTTATGGACAAGTCCAAAAACCGCTATCTGACCGACCACCTGAACCAGACCCTGGAATGGCTCAACTCCATTGAAGCCACCGTCCTGGGTGACAAGGAGGAAGTGCTGGCCCAGCCCTGGAAGCCGGAGACGGCTCCCGTGGAGAAGGACGGCGTGTTAAAGACCCATTATGACGTGCTGGATGTGGAGCCGATCCACGTGAGCCTGCAGCCCTGGCGCGTACATAACTCTCCCGGCGGCGGCGGCCAGACCAACGGTCAGGGCGGCGAGATCTCCACCCCCCTCACCCTGTACTATGAGAACGACCTGCATGGCGAGATCATCTATAACACCGCCATGGAAAGCCTGCTCACCGATGAGACCGGAACCGTCACCGGCGTGGTCTGCACCCGGGCCAACGGCGCGAAGCTGACGCTGTATGCCCGCAAGGGCGTCATCCTGGCCACCGGCGGCTATGGCAGGAACAAGGAAATGGTGGCCCGCTACCCGGTAGCCAACTATTTCAGCAACACCCCCAAGGGCAACGTGGGCGAAGGGCTTGTAGCGGCGGAAAAGATCGGCGCCCTCAACTATGAGCACCCTGCCGTGCAGGTGGTTTACACCAGCCTGACCTGCGGCATCGGCATCAATGACGAGTCCGGCCTGATCGTGAACGACCGGGGCGAGCGCGTTGTGAACGAGTGGAGCTATCAGTACACCGTCAGCGACGCCATCGCCAGAAGCGGCAGCAACTGCGGCTGGTACATCACCAGCGGCAAGGAGCCTTACAGCGGCGTGCAGTTCGGCTATAAGAGCGCCGTGGCCAAAAAGTCCAAAGACCCCTGCTCTGACAGCATTGAGGGCCTGGCCCAGAAGATGGGCTGTGACCCGGCGGTGCTCCGCGCCACCTATGACCGCTACTGTGAGATGGTTGCCAAGGGGCATGACGATGATTTCGGCAAGCCTGCGGAGTTCCTCCATCCCATTGAGGGACCCAAGTTTGCGGCGCTGCGCCTGCATCCCTGCGTCACCGTCACCTTCGGCGGCCTTGAGACGGATATCTCCGCCCGGGTCATGAAGCCGGACGGCAGCGTCATCCCCCACCTGTATGCCGCCGGCGAGGTTGCCGGCACCGGCATGTACGGCACCCAGTATCCCACCTGCGGCACCTCCATTGGCGGCGCCCTGTTCTTCGGCAGGATCGCCGGCCGCGCCGTAACCAACCAGGCGCTGCTGTGAGCCCCTTGGCACCGGGAAAATCGGAACAAAAATTTTTAAACGATAGAGTAATAGAAGAAGGGAGTAAACAAAAATGCGTTTTGAAGGGAAAGTTGCCATCGTAACAGGCGCCAGCTCCGGCATTGGCCGGGCCACGGCAAAGCTGTTTGCTGAGGAGGGCGCGATGGTCGTCGCCGCGGCCCGCCGCATGAGCCGGCTGGAGGAGCTGCGGGATAAGGTGGCAGAGTCCGGCGCTCCCGGCCGCATCCTGCCGGTAAAGACCGACGTCCGTGACCCCGCCCAGATCGAGGCCATGTTTGACAAGTGCCTGGAGGAGTTCGGTCACCTGGACATTCTGGTGAACAATGCCGGCGTCCTGGACGGTCAGCTCCCTGTGCATCTCACCGATGATGAAGTGTACGACCTGGTCTATGAGACCAACCAGAAGGCTGTGTTCCTCTGCTGCCGGCGGGCGGTGAAGATTTTCCTGGAGCAGGGCACGCCTGCCAATATCGTCAACGTGGCCTCTGCCGCCTCCCTCCGGGGCCTGAAGGGCGGCACCATGTACGTCATGACCAAGCACGCGGTTCTGGGCATCACCCGCAACATTTCCGCCTCTTACTTTGAGCGGGGCATCCGCTGCAACTGCATCGAGCCGGCCAACATCCAGACGGACATCAACAAGGCCTCCAAGGAACTGGGTCTGGGCGTTCTGGAGTGGAAGCTGCGGGCCGGCAACGCCGCCCCCATGCACACCATCACCAAGCCCGGCGAGAAGAAGCCCATCATGGGCAAGGCGAAGGACTGCGCCAACGCCATCGCCTACCTGGCGGACGATGTGGCGGCCCGCTACATCTCCGGCGCGGAGATCAAGGTGGATGCCGGCTGGCTGAATATGTAACACCGACTTATAACGGAAAGGAAGCTTGCAGTATGTCTACCCATTATAAAGATTACTATGGCAATCATTTGCCCTTTGGCCAGTTCCCCCAGTTCGGCGTACTTTCCAGCGTGAAGGTCCTCATGACGGGGACCAACATTGCCGGCCCCTATGCGGCCAGCATGATGGCGGAAATGGGCGCCCAGGTCATCCAGGTGGAAGCGCCCACCATGCCCTGCCAGACCCGCGGCAACTACGGCTATTCCCAGGACCACCGCAACATGTACTCTCTTACCCTCAACACCCGCACCAAGAGAGGCAAACAGGTGCTTGAAAAGCTGATTGCCTGGGCCGACATCTGGATCGAGTCCGGCCGCCCCGGCGCCTATGCCAAGAGCGGCCTCAGCGACGAGCATATGTGGAAAATCAACGAGAAGCTGGCCATTGTCCACGTCTCCGGCTACGGTCAGTATGGCCCGGACAAGGATAAGGCAGCCTATGACGTATCCGGCCAGGCCATGGGCGGCTACATGTACATGAACGGCACCAGCCCCACCTCCCCTCCGCTGAAGGTGAACCCCTTCCTGTCCGACTATGCCACCGCCTTCAACGCCTGCATCTGCGCCCTGGCCATTCTCACCAATGCCCGGGCCACCGGCAAGGGCGACAGCGTGGATATCTCCCAGTATGAGACCATGTTCCGTATGCTGGGCAGCTACCCTGCGGAATGGTTCAACAAGGGCTACCCCGCCCCCGGTGAGCCTGTGAAGTACCGCACCGGCAACGTCAGCGACATGGCCGCGGGCTTCTCCTTCTATGACTGCAAGGACGGCGGCACCATCTTCATCGGCATGGTGGGCGCGGGCAACACCAAGAAGGGCTATCCCCTGGTGGGCCTGCCCACTCCCGGCGACGGCACCGATCCCGACTTCCCCGCCGGCATGACCGGCTCCCTCAAGTCCCTGCCCAGAGGCCAGCGCATTGAGGCCGCCATCACCAAGTTCTGCGCAGAGCGCACCGTGGATGAGGTGGAAGCCATCATGAACAAGGCCGGTATCCCCAACCAGAAGGCCTTCGGCCCCGCGGACATTGAGAAGAGCGCCCAGTTCGCCGCCCGCGAGGACATTGCCACCTGGAAGGACAGCATCTTCGGCGATATGAAGGGCGTGGGCATCACCAACAAGTTCAAGAAGAATCCTGCCCAGATCGTTGCCTCCGCCCCCACCTTTGGTGAGCACAGCCGTGAGATTCTCTCCTTCCTGGGCTACAGCGAGGAAGAGATCGACGATATGTACGCCAAGGGCGAGACGGCCACCATGGACGCGCGGGAGACCGCGGAGCTGTGGCACTTCAAGGATTGGGGCTTCTTCTGGAGACCGGATCAGGCCCAGCAGCTGGAGCTTTGAACAAAACTGACTGAGATCGTATGATCCCAAACCATAAGGGGGCGGCAGCAAACCGAAAGGGAGCTGCCGCTCCTTCAGCTTGTCAAAGAAGCGAAAGCCTCCCCTGTGTAAGGGGAGGTGGCAAAAATCTCTGATTTTTGACGGAGGGGTTGTAAATGAAAAGTTCATTATTTGCAGGATATAACTGAGAAGTTGGAACATTTCATAAAACAATCCCTCAGTCAGCTTCGCTGACAGCTCCCTTTACACAAGGGAGCCTGTGAAACCAGCTTTTTTGTTATCCGCTTTATGCCTTGATGCTGCCGTCGGGATTGAACAGGGGCAGGGGGGCCAGGGTGATGATGTCATCCCGCTGCTGGGCGTCGCCCTCGGCCAGGACGGCCATCTTGCCGGCAATGATGCCGCCAGCCCGGTTCACCAGCTCCTCCATGGCCCGGAGAGACTCCCCGGTGGAGATCACATCGTCAATAATCAGCATCCGCTTGCCACGGATCAGCTCCGCATCGGCGGTGTCGATCACCAGCTTCTGCACAGCGGCGGTGGTAATGGACTTCACCTCTACCTCAAATACGCCGGACATATAGGCCTTGGGGCCTTTGCGGGCCAGGAAGTACTTGTCCGCGCCGCTCTGGCGAGCCATTTCGTAGAGCAGAGGGATGGCCTTGGCTTCGGGGGCGATAATGTAGTCATATTCGGGGGCGCGCTTGAGCAGCTCTGCCGCGCAGTGCACGGTCAGCTCCACATCGCCGAACATGACGAAAGCGCCTATGTACAGGTCATCCGCTACCTTGCACAGGGGCAGGTCCCGCTTTAAGCCGGCAATGTCCATCTCGTAAGTCATTTGATTCATTCCTCCTGAGAATGTTCTGGATGTTCCAGATAGTTTACTTCACCATTCTATAGGAAATACAGAAAAAATCAAGAGCAATTTCCAAATTTCCCGGGAAAGGAGCGGAGAAATGGGGCTTTCCAGCCTCTTGCGCTTCCAATTGCGCCGTGTTATGATGAGAAAAAGTAATTTGCGGGAGGCCAATTATGAATATCACAGTCAACAATATCAATCTTTATTACGAGGTGGCCGGCAGCGGCGCGCCCCTGGTGATGGTCCACGGCAACGGGGAGAACCACGGGATTTTTGACAAGGCGGTTCCCCTGCTGGCGGAGCACTTTACCTGCTACCTGCTGGACAGCCGGGGTCACGGCCAGAGCCAGCCGGTGACGGAATACCACTACGAGGACATGGCGGAGGACGTCTTTCAGTTTATTCAGGCCCTGCATCTGGAGAACGTCACCTACTATGGCTTCAGTGACGGGGGGATCATCGGCCTGCTGCTGGCCAGCAAGCATCCCAGGCTGCTGGACAAAATGATCATCAGCGGCGCCAACACCCGGCCGGACGCCGTGGTCAAACGGATTGTGCGCCTTTTCAAAGTGATCAACTTCCTCCACAAAAAGCCCCTGTTTGAGTTGATGCTGACGGAGCCCCACATCACAAAAGAGCAGCTGCAGGCCATCGAAACCCCCACCCTGGTGCTGGCCGGCAGCAAGGACCTGGTCCTGGAGGGGGACACCCGCTTCATTGCCGAAAGCATCCCCCATGCCACGCTCCAGATTCTGCCCGGGGAGAGCCACACCAGCTACATCGTGCACAAGGAAAAGATTGCGGAGCTGATTCTGGACTACTGCGTCAAGTGATTCCGCTTTGCTGCTTCCCTTCCAGGGTAGTGTCGTTTTTGTAGTATTCCCCAAGCTTGGTCAGCATACCCAGGGAGCTGATTTGGGCGCCGGTGCCCTCGATCAGGCTCTGCACCCCCGGCGGCAGCGTATTCCAATATTGTTCCATTCGCGGATCTTTGTATTTCATATGATCACCCGGTTTAGTTTGCCCGGATGAACGTCAATTATCACCCCGAACACACAAAAACATACTGTGAGGAAGGAGGAAGCTTTCTCAAGCCTTCCCCTGGAGGGGAAGGTGCCCAGTGCGCACACTGGGCGGATGAGGTGGAAATCCTGCTTTTTAGACAAAAAGCGGCAAGGTTGCACCCGTAGGGGCGGCCAATGGCCGTCCGCCTGCAAAGCGCGGCGCAGTAGCAAAAGGACGTGCGATGCACGCCCCTACGGGCCGCTTTTATGAAACTTAGGCAGCCATTTATTTGCACACAAAAGCCCCCTGACACAAAGCGTCAGGGGGCTTTAAGCTGTAATTTGAAATTACTTGGCGTTCTTTGCCATGTCGCACAGGGTGGCGAAAGCAGCGGGGTCGTGGATGGCCATCTCGGAGAGCATCTTGCGGTTCATGTCGATACCGGCCAGCTTCAGACCGTGCATGAAGCTGGAGTAGTTCATGCCGTTCATCTTGCAGCCCGCGCTGATGCGGGTGATCCACAGCTTGCGGAAGTCGCGCTTCTTCTGCTTACGGCCAACGTAAGCGTAGCGGCCGGACTTCATCAGCTGCTCATTAGCCATCTTATAGTGACGGGACTTGTTGCCCCAGTAACCCTTAGCAAGGCCCAGAACCTTATTTCTGTGCTTGCGGGTCATCATTGCGCCTTTAACTCTTGCCATTTGATTATCCTCCTATATAGCGTCGGCCCTTATTTGTAAGGGATCATTTTCTTGATGGTTGCCTCGTTGGTGGCGTCGGCATAAGCCTCGGAACGCAGACGGCGGCAGCGCTTGGTGTCCTTCTTGGTGAGGATATGGCTCTTAAAAGCGTGTGCGCGCTTTACCTTGCCGGACTTGGTGAGATTGAATCTCTTCTTTGCACCGCTATGGGTTTTCAGTTTGGGCATGATGTTTTCTCCTTCCGTATCTGGGTTGACAGGCAGCTGGGCCTGCTGCTGACGTTTACTCGCCCTGGGGCTCCTGATTTTTGGGAGCCTTGGGCTTGGCCGGCTTCTTGGCCGGAGCCTGGGGTTTGGGAGAGAGGAACATGGACATATTCCGCCCCTCCAGCTTGGGGTTCTTATCCAAAGTGGCAATATCCGCGCACTTGGCCGCGAAGTCCTTCAGCAGCTGCTCGCCGATCTCGGTGTGGGCCATTTCTCTGCCGCGGAAGCGGACGGAAACTTTGACCCGGTCGCCGTCGTTCAGGAACTTCTGGCCGTTTTTCAGCTTGGTGTTAAAGTCGTTCTCGCCGATACCCGGGCTCATCCGGATCTCCTTGATCTCGATCACTCGCTGATTCTTCTTGGCTTCCTTCTCCTTCTTGGCCTGCTCAAAGCGGAACTTGCCATAGTCCATCACCTTGCAGACGGGGGGATTGGAGCCCGGAGCAATCTTGACCAGATCCAGTTCCTTTTCCACAGCGATCTTCAGCGCCTCCTGGGCAGACATGATACCCAACTGCTCGCCCTGGTCGCCGATCAGGCGGACTTCCTTGTCAAGAATTTCCTCGTTGATTTGATGAACAGCGTTTGCTATTGTTAACACCTCCGGAAAAATAAAAAGTGCGGATGATGGCATCCGCACGGCAAAACACAGGAATCCCCCACAGACAGGGGCGGTGCTTTATTAACCGCAGCAGCCCAATTACCGCTGGGTGAGGACGGCGGACGCCGAGCCTTCTTTGTTTTAGCGCTGATACTATACCAGTTTTTCTCCCCCGTGTCAAGGCTTTTTTCCAATTTTATTCTATGCCCTTCCCCGCATGAAAATGCCGCCGGCGGCAAAAGCTAGCGGCAGAGAGAAAGGGAGTTGAAGGCATGGAATATCTGTTGGTTTACCTGAGCGGGGCGGCCCTTTACGGCCTGATGGAGCTGTGCTGGCGGGGCTGGACCCACTGGACCATGCTGCTGTGCGGCGGCTTCTGCTTCACCTTGATGTACTTCGTTTCCATGAGCGCCCTGCCTCTGTGGCGCAAGTGCCTGCTCAGCGCCGCGGCCATCACCACGGTGGAGTTTTTCACCGGCTGCCTGGTGAATCTGCGGCTGGGCTGGCAGGTCTGGGACTACTCCGCCATGCCCTTCAACCTGCTGGGCCAGATTTGCCCCCAGTTTCTGCTGCTGTGGCTGGCCCTGTCCCTGCCGGGGCTGGGGCTGTGCACCCTGCTGCGCCGCTTCCTGGCCGCACATTTATAATACCTCTGCACTCCATCAGAACCGTAGGGGCGAGCCATTGTGCGCTGCCCCAAGGCTCCCTTGTGTAAAGGGAGCTGTCAGCGAAGCTGACTGAGGGATTGTTTTGTGAAATGTTCCAGTTTTTCAGTTATAGCTTGCAAATATTGAACTTTTCCTTTACAACCCCTCTGTCAAAAATCACAGATTTTTGCCACCTCCCCTTACACAGGGGAGGCTTTGGCTGGTTCTTTGACAGTCTCAAGCAGTTTCGGTATCCGGCTCCGCCTATGCTTTAATAATTCTCGTCCGGGGCGCCGGTCTGATTCTCCAGCTCCATGGCCAGCTTCACCACCCGGCTGGTGCCCAGCCGCTCGGCCCCCAGGGCGATGAAGTCCTCCGCGTCCTGCAGGCTGGCGATGCCGCCGGCGGCCTTCACCTTCACGGTGTCGGGGCAGTTGTCCCGCATCAGCTTCACGTCCTCCCGGGTGGCCCCGCCCTTGCTGAAGCCGGTAGAGGTCTTGATGAAGTCCGCCCCGCAGTCGGAGACAATCTTGCACAGGTGGACCTTTTCCTCCTCGGTCAGCAGGCAGCACTCGATGATCACCTTCAGGATTTTGCCCCGGGTGGCCTCCCGCACAGCCCGGATGTCATTGGCCACATCCACCCAGCAGCCGTCCTTCACCATGGAGAGATTGATCACCATGTCGATCTCGTCGGCGCCGTTCTGGATGGCGTCGGCGGCCTCAAAGGCCTTGGCGGCGGAGGTCATATACCCGTTGGGAAAGCCGATCACGGTGCACAGCGTCAGCTTATCCCCTACATAGCGCTTGGCCCCGGCCACATGGCAGGGCGGGATGCACACGCTGGCGCAGTGATACTTTATGGCCTGGTCGCAAAGATTTCGGATCTCCTGGCTGGTGCAGTCCACCCGCAGCAGGGTATGGTCGCATTTTTCAAGGATTTCTTTGATATCCATATCATAACTCCTTCGGTAAGATGCCTCTATTATACCATTTCCGCTGTCATATTCAAGTGCGCCGCGGGAATATGCTTGAGTATCTCAACGAAAAGGACGGCACAACCCATGGACATGATATGCGACAATAATTTCACCCGGCTGTGCGGCAGCATGAGCGGCAAGCCGGTATATTCCCATTCCAGCCGCTCCCAGCAGTTCTACATCTTCCCCCTGGAGGTGGAGCGGCTCTCCGGCAACCGGGACGTGATCAACATCGTGGTGCGGCAGGAGCAGCTGGCGGCGCTGACCGTGGAGAACCAGGGCAAGCTGTGGGTGGAGGGGCAGCTGCGCACCTTCAACAACCGCCACGGCCAGGGGGCGAAGCTGGTGATCACGGTGCTGGCCAAAGAGCTGGGCTTCTGCGACGGCGAGGACGAGAACCTGGTGCAGCTCTCCGGCACCCTCTGCAAAGCCCCTAACCTGCGCACCACCCCCATGGGCCGGGACATCTGCGACCTGATGCTGGCAGTGAACCGGCACTACGGCCGCTCGGACTACCTGCCCTGCATCTGCTGGGGCCTGAAGGCCAGGGAAGCCGCCGGCTGGACCGTGGGCACCCACCTGCAGCTCCAGGGCCGCATCCAGAGCCGCAGCTACATAAAGCTCACCGAGGACGGCCCCGTGGAAAAGACCGCCTTTGAGGTCTCCGTCACCGACGCCGCCCCCGACGCCCCGGAGGAAGATCAGTTTTCCTGACCTTTTCACCAGTTTTGTCGAAGCCATTGACCGGTCAGCGCATATGTATTATGTTAACTCCCGGAGGTGGTTTTACATGTGGAAGAAGCTACTATTATTAACTCTGGCCCTGGGCTTCGGGTTGGCGGCAAATATGCACCTGTGCTGCTCCCTGTGGGTGGATGGGCAGGAGCTGGCGGGGCTGTATTCCCCCCTGGATGCCGACCGGGCCCGTACCGCCGCCGGCGCCGCGGCGGAGGAGATTGTGGCCGGCCCGGCCCAACAGCCCCGGCTGAGCCGGCGCTATCATCTGCGGCTGCGCCCTGCCTCCGGCACTGTGCCGGAGCTTTCCGCCGCCCTGCTGGATGCCACGCCGGGGGTGGAGCGCAGCGAGGGCGTGTATGTCAGCGGGGTGTATCTGGGCAGTGTGGCGGACCGGGAGGCGCTTTTCAGCAGCCTGCGGCAGTTCATCACCGGCCAGCTGCCCACCTGGGCGGAGTCCGGCTATCTCAGCCAGGAGCTGGTCACCCGGCCCCAGTATGGCCGCGCCGGCAGCCAGACCCCGGTGGAGGACATGGTGCTGCTGGTCTCCGGCATGGCCCCCGTGCTGTATTCCGACGGCCGGGGCTATATAGCCAGCGCGTGAGAGGGAAAAAGCAATGGCAAACCCCAGGAGCAGCCGCTCCTGGGGTTTCACATGGTTTCGATCAATTGCATCAGCGCCCGACGCTGTTCCGGGCTCAGGGCCGCCCAACGCTCCAGCAGCAGCCGCTGTTCCCCGGTCAGCTCCATCGCCTCGCCCTCCTGGGCAAAAAGCTGAGACAGACTGATTCCAAAGGCGATGCAAATTTTCTCCAACGATTGGAGGGAAGGCATCATGTTCTTTCTGTACCAGGAGGATATGGTGGACTGAGGCAGCCCCGACTCCTCCGCCAGCTGGTATTCCGACCAGCCCCGGGCCTGCCTGTACTCGACTATGCTGGCTAGAATGTCCTTCATTTGCTCACCGCCTACTTCTATTTTTCGTTTATTATACTTGTCTTTAACGTTGCATTTTAATATTGTATGTCGTATAATATTAACGATATTCATAACTGTCAGGAGGTGATTTTATGTCGGAAGAGGTGTATAAGTCCATGTATTTGAAGATGATGTCTGCCTGTGAGGAGGCGTTGGAACTTCTTATTCGTGCCCAACAGGAATGTGAGGAACTATATCTTGCCCAGGAGGATTCCCTTTCACAGGAAATCAAAAAAGGAACTACTTAAAGCAGTTCCTTTTTCTGTTCCCCTCCCAGGCGCTGCGCGCCAGCTCTCCCCTACGGCAGCGGTATCGCTTTCCTTTCTCTTGGCTCCCCTTCTCAAGGTGAGCTGGACAGGGAAAACCGCCGCACCCCTGGCTCCCTCTGGTGAGGGAGCTGTCAGCGAAGCTGACTGAGGGAGAGCCTCTTAACGGTCAGATCAATCAGTCTTTTTTCTTCCTCCGTCAAAAATCACAGATTTTGACAGAGGGAGCCAAGGGACTGCACGCATAGGCTCGCCCCCTTGGGGGAGAGCTGGCGCGCAGCGTCTGAGAGGGGGTGCGCCTTTATCGCGCTATACCAGCAGCCTCGCCAGAGCATTGACCGCCATACACAGCAGCGCCCCCAGCGCCGTAGGCAGCAGGGCCGACAGCGCCGTCCACTTGGCGCTGCCGGTCTCCTTTTTGATGGTCAGCAGCGTAGTGGAGCAGGGCCAGTGGCACAGGGAAAACAGCATCACGCAAAGGGCCGTCACCGCCGTCCAGCCGTTTTCCGCCAGCAGCGGCCCCAGGGTCGACAGCTCCCCCAGCTCCGTCAGGCTTCCCCCCATGCTGTAGATCATCACCGCAATGGGCAGCACGATCTCATTGGCCGGGAAGCCCAGAATGAAGGCCAGCAGAATCACCCCGTCCATGCCCAGCAGCCGCCCCAGCGGTTCCAGGGCGCCCGCCAGCGCCATCAGCAGCGGCGCCCCGTCCAGCTGCACATTGGCAAGCAGCCACAGCAAAGCCCCTGCCGGCGCCGCCACCGCCGCCGCCCGGCCCAGTACAAACAGCGTCCGATCCATAACGGACCGCACAATCACCTTCCCCAGCTCCGGCCGCCGGTAGGGCGGCAGCTCCAGCACAAAGGCGGAGACCTCCCCCTTCAGCAGCGTGACGCTCAGCAGCTTTGTGGTCAGCAGCGTCAGCCCCACTGCCAGCAGAATCAGCCCCGTCAGCCCCAAAGCCGCTCCCAGGGCCGAGCCCCCTGCCATGAAAAACATGGTGATCAGGGCGATCAGCGTGGGGAAGCGCCCGTTGCAGGGCACCAGACTGTTGGTGAGGATGGCCAGCAGCCGCTCCCGCGGCGAATGGATAATCCGGCAGCCCACCACCCCTGCGGCGTTGCAGCCAAAGCCCATGGCCATGGTCAGGGCCTGCCGCCCGCAGGAGCCGCAGCGGCAAAAGGGGCGGTCAAGGTTGTAGGCAATCCGGGGCAGATAGCCGGAATCCTCCAGCAGCGTGAACAGGGGGAAGAAAATCGCCATGGGCGGCAGCATCACCGACGTCACCCAGGCCAGGGTGCGGAAGGCCCCATCCACCAGCAAGCCCCGCAGCCAGGCCGGCGCCCCCAGCCGCAGCAGCAGCGCCGCCAGCGCGTCCTCCACCCAAAACAGCCCCCTGGCCAGCCATTGGGAGGGGACGTTGGCCCCGCTGATGGTCAAAAAGAAGATCAGCGCCAGCAGGGCGATCATCAGCGGGTAGCCCCAGCGGCGGCTGGTGACGATTCGGTCGATCCGCCTGTCCCGGCTCCCGTAGCCGCTTCCGGCGTTCTCCACCGCCCGGGCACAGATGCGCTCCCCCGCCCCCACAAGAGTGGCTGCCAGGATGTCATGGAGTTGCTCTTCATCCAGCCCCTGTTCTTCCAGCTGCTGCCGGGCCGCCGCCAGCAGCGCCGGGCCGGCCCGCTCGGCCACGCTCTGCTCTCCCTCCAGCAGCCGCAGCGCGGCAAAGCGGGGGGCCGGCCCCACCGGCTCCCCCGCCAGGGGCAGCAGCAGCGCCGCCACCGCCCGCTCCACCGGGGCCGGGTATTCCACCGTATAGGGCGCCCCCTCCGCCGGCCGGTCAAACAGCGCGTCCAGGGCTGCCAGCAGCCGTCCCCGGCTCCTTTTCTCCCTGCCCACCGTTCCAATCACCGGCAGGCCCAGCTGCGCTTCCAGAGCCTTCAGGTCAATATGTATCCCTCTGCTCTCCGCCTCATCCAGCAGGTTCACGCACAGCAGCACCGGCTTTCCCGTCTCCATGACCTGCAGCAGCAGCTTCATGTTCCGCTCCAGGCAGCTTCCGTCACAGACCAGCAGTACCGCGTCCGCGCCGCCGAAACAGATGAAATCCCGGGCCAGCTCCTCCTCCGGCGAGGCCGCCCTCAGGGAATAGGCCCCCGGCACATCCACCAGCACATAGCCCCGCTTTTCGCTGCGGCAGTAGCCTCTGGCGTTGCTGACGGTTTTGCCCGGCCAGTTCCCAGTGTGCTGCTTCATGCCGGTCAGGTTATTGAATATGGTGCTTTTGCCCACGTTGGGGTTTCCCGCCAGGGCGATGATCTTATCCCCCGGCCTGGGCCGCTCGATATGCAGCGCTTCGCCCCGGGCGCCTCTCCCGGTGGATTCCATCGTCAGTCCCATGGTTCCTCCTTTCGGGCCGGTAAACCTTGACGCGGTTGATGGCGTCAGGGTTTACGCTACAGGGCGGCCAGTGCGCTGGCCGCCCTGCGGGCTTATGATTTATGGATATATAATGATGTCCCGGCAGTCCTGGCCCCGGATGGCCAGCACCGCCCCGCGAACAAGAAAGGCTTTCGGGTCGCCGCCGGGGCTCATCCCCAGGCACTCCACCCTTGTGCCCTCCACGATCCCCATGTCCAGCAGCCGGCGGCGCAGGGCCCCGCTGCTGTTCAGGCTCTTGACAAAGGCGCTTTCGCCGGGACACAGCCTGTTGAGGCCGGATTCCTTTTCCATTACGATACACCTGCTTTACGCTGCATTATATGCCCCTTTCCCTCCCTTTGTCACAGGCCCCGGGCCTTGGTGCGGAATGGAATTGCATGGAAAAACCACCCTGCGAGGAAGGAGACCGCTTTCTCAAGCCTTCCCCTGGAGGGGAAGGTGCCCAGTGCGCACACTGGGCGGATGAGGTGGAAATCTTGTTTTTTGATGGAAGTTTCTGCTTTTTCCCAGTTTTTACTTGCCACCTCATCAGTCGGCTGCGCCGCCAGCTTCCCCTCAAGGGGAAGCCTTTGGCCGGCAGAATCCACTGGTGCAGCATCTAAAACAGACTTTTCTTACAAGCTGAAAACCACCCTGGCCGAAGCCAGGGTGGTTTGTGCTTTATGGAATTGTTCAGCCTCTCGCGGCCTCCATGCCTGCGATCAGGGCCTTCTTGTTGCCTTCCAGGAACTTCAGCTTGCGCTCGCCCAGCTCCAGACGGATGGCCTCAGTCATGGTGTCCACGTCCACGATGGGCTCCTTCTCCAGCATGGCGCCCAGGATGGCCACGTTGGCGCCCTTGGGGTTGCCCACGGATTCGGCGATGCCCATGGCGTCACAGTAGACCACCTGGATATCATCACGGACGCTCTTGCGGTCAATGATGGAGCTGTTGATCACCAGCAGTCCGCCGGGCTTCACGCTCTGCTCAAACTTATCCAGGGAGGGTGCGTTCATGGCCACGATCACGTCGGCCTTATCCACCAGCGGGGAAGCCACTTCCTCGTCGCTGACGATGACGGAGCAGTTTGCTGTGCCGCCGCGCATCTCAGGGCCGTAGGAGGGAAGCCAGGAGACATGCTTACCGTTGAGCATGCTGGCCATGGCAACGAACTTGCCGATCAGCAGCATACCCTGACCGCCGAAACCGGCGAAAATAAACTGTTTCGTCATTATTTAGTTGCCCCCTTATCTTTATACACGCCCAGAGGATAGTAGGGGATCATGTTCTCTTCCAGCCACTTCATCGCTTCAACCGGGCTGAGACCCCAGTTGGTGGGGCAGGTGGAAAGAACCTCGATCATGCAGAAGCCCTTGCCTTCCATCTGGTACTGGAACGCCTTCTTGATCGCCTTCTTGGTCTTGAGGATGTTGGCATTGGTGTTCACTGCGCAGCGCTCGATGTAGTAGGAACCGGGCACTTCGGACAGCATCTCGGACATTTTGATGGGCGCGCCGCACCAGGCCTCGTCACGGCCGTTGGGGGAGGTGGTGGTGCGCTGGCCCACCAGCGTGGTGGGGGCCATCTGGCCGCCGGTCATGCCGTAGATGGCGTTGTTGACGAAGATGGTGACGATCTTCTCGCCGCGGTGGGCGGCGTGGACGATCTCCGCCGTGCCGATGGAAGCCAGGTCGCCGTCGCCCTGATAGGTGAACACCAGGGAATCGGGCTTTGCCCGCTTCACGCCGGTAGCCACAGCGGGGGCGCGGCCGTGGGCAGCCTCCAGCATATCCACGTTGAAATAATCATAAGCGAAAACAGAGCAGCCGACGGGAGCCACGCCCACGATGTTGCCGCCCATGCCGGATTCCTCCAGGGCCTCTGCCACCAGACGGTGGATGATGCCGTGGTTGCAGCCGGGGCAGTAGTGGAAGGGCTTATCGGTCAGGTAACTTGTTTTTTCAAATACGACGGACATTTACTTACCCTCCTTCATTTCGAGGATCTTTGCCACGATCTCATCGGTAGTGGGCATCAGGCTGCCGCAGTGGCCGAAGTACTCCACAGGCTTTGCGCCGTTGATGGCCAGCTTCACATCCTGCAGCATCTGGCCCTCGTTGGCCTCCACGTCCAGCAGAGCCTTGGCGTTCTTGGCAGCCTCCGCCAGCTCCTTGTAGGGGAAGGGCCACACGGTGATGGGCCGGAACAGACCCACCTTGATGCCCTGCGCCCGCAGCTCATTGATGGCGGACTTGGCGATACGGGCCACGGTGCCGAAGGCGGTGATGACGTAATCGGCATCCTCGCACAGATAGGCCTCGTACAGCACCTCGTTCTTCTCGATCTCGCGGTAGGTGGCCTGCAGATGGTTGTTATGTACGGTCAAGTCCTCGGTGTTGATGTACAGGGAGTTGATGACGGCCCGCTTGGCGGGATCGTCGCCGGGCTTCCAGCCGGTGGCGGCCCAGGGCTTCTTCTCCGGGTCCACCTTGAAGTCCACCATCTCGGGCATCTCAACCGGCTCCATCATCTGGGCCATGATGCCGTCGGCCAAAAACAGCACGGGGACGCGGTACTTCTCCGCCTTGTCGAAGGCGAAGCTGAAGATGTTGATGGCCTCCTGGATGGAGGAGGGAGCGTAGGTGATCAGATGGTAGTCGCCGTTGCCGCCGCCCTTGACCGCCTGGTTATAGTCGCCCTGGGAGGCCTGGATGCTGCCCAGACCGGGGCCGCCGCGCATGACGTTGAGGATGACGCAGGGCAGCTGGGCGCCTGCGCAGTAGGAGATACCCTCCTGCTTCAGGCTGACGCCGGGGCTGGAGGAAGAGGTGATGACGCGTGCGCCGGTAGAGGCAGCGCCGTACACCATGTTGATGGCTGCGACTTCGCTTTCGGCCTGGAGGAAGCAGCCGCCCACCTCCGGCATACGTGCGGACATGTATTCAGGGATCTCAGTCTGGGGTGTGATAGGATAGCCGAAGAAGAAGCGTGCGCCGGCACGAATGGCGGCCTCAGCAATTGCTTCGCTACCCTTCATAAGGGTCAGTGCCATTTTCAATTCCTCCTTAATCCTTTTCTATACGGATTGCCACATCAGGGCAGGTGCGTGCGCAGGAAGCGCAGCCGATGCACGCTGCCTGATCCACCACCTCTGCGGGATGGTAGCCTTTTGCGTTGAGCTTGGTCTTGGACAGGGCGAGGACACTCTTGGGGCAGGCTCTGACGCACAGACCGCAGCCCTTACAGACAAGCTCGTTGATTGTCACCTTTACCATGGTTCTACCTCTTTTCTATCATATTTTCCAGTTATTACTGACGATATTTCAAGGCCGCCCCCGGCGGCCGGGAACACAGACTCATTCGGACAGGCTCCTGACCCAGCTGTTCCAGTCCCGGGCCATATAGGTATCGATATACAGGGGCGTGCCGATGTACTTGGGATCATGCCCCTCGGAGAGGAACTGATCCAGCATGGCCTTCTTGCCGGAGGTGTAGAGCACGGGGACGCCGGTGCGCTCCGACACTTCCTTAATCATCTCATAGCCGTCCCGCAGCTCCGCGGGGCCGGTGGCTTCGGCCAGATTGGTGTTGTTGATCATGCCGGTGATCTTCAGCCGGGAGTGGGCCTGCATCTCCTCCTGAAGCCGGATGATCTTCTCCACCGTGCCGGCCAGGGGACGGCGGATGTTGACCACGTTCAGCACCTCCAGGGCGCCGGGCTCCAGCTCCATGAAGTCCTGATGATAGCGGCCCAGGGCGGTGGAACCCACCGCGTCGCCGCCTACGTCAAAGACCACGGTATCCCAGTCCATGGCAAAGGCGGAAGCCACCTCCGCCGGCAGGGACAGGGTCTCGATGCCGGAGCAGGAAAAGTTGGGGGAAACCAACCGGATTTCTTTCATCTCGGTCATCTTGCCCCGCTCCGTCAGGCGGAAGTAGGTGTTCACCATGTCCAGATCCAGCAGCTCCGTGCGCTTGCCTTCCTCCGCCGCCTTGAAGGCGAAGTTCAGCGCCAGCTCCGTTTTGCCGCTGCCGTAATTGCCGATGAGAACATAGACCTTCTTCATTGGATACACCCCTTCTTTCCGACTTCTCCGCTGTTTACATTCTATCATCAGTACAGGCCCTGCGTCAATGAACAATAGTGCCGATATTTACCCATGTATAAATTGCAAAATGACGAAATAAATATCTGATTGCACCGATTTAAGTGCACAATCCATTTTACTTCAATTATAATTCGCAAAATTAAAAGCACCCCCAGGTGTTTCCAATCTACCTGGAAGTGCTTTTGCATTGATTCTATTCCATGCCCCTGATTTCAGACACCAGCACGATCACCTGGTTTTTGGCCACGGTGGCCACGCCTTCGCCCACGGCGATCCGGCCCTGCTCCTCCCCGGCGGTGAAACGGATCACCCCGGCGGACACGGCACAGAGCATATCGCTGTGGCCCCGCAGGATTCCCAGGGAGCCGAAGGCGGTGGGCAGGTTCACATAGTCCACATTCTTGCTGAAGCCCTCTCCATAGGCGGTGCTGACGCTGAGCTGGATATCACAGGCCATTGCGCTCACCTCAATAGTCGCCGCGCTTTGCCAGCACGTCGTCGATGGTGCCGCACAGCAGGAAGGCCTGCTCCGGCAGGTCGTCCACGTCGCCGCCCAGGATGGCCTGGAAGCCCTTGATGGTCTCCTTCAGCGGCACGTACTTCCCCGGGATACCGGTGAAGTTTTCCGCCACGTGGAAGGGCTGGGACAGGAAGCGCTGGATGCGCCGGGCCCGGCCCACAATCAGTTTATCCTCATGGCTCAGCTCGTCCATGCCCAGCACCGCGATGATGTCCTGCAGCTCCCGGTACTTCTGCAGCACCTCCTGCACGGCACGGGCGGTGTTATAGTGCTCCGCGCCCACAATGTCCGCCTCCAGCATCCGGGAGGAGGAGGCCAGCGGGTCCACCGCCGGGTAGATGCCCAGCTCAGAAATGGCGCGGGACAAAACCGTGGTGGCGTCCAGATGGGCGAAGGTGGTGGCGGGAGCCGGGTCCGTCAGGTCGTCCGCCGGCACATACACCGCCTGCACCGAGGTGATGGAGCCTCTCCTGGTGGAGACGATCCGTTCCTCCAAAGCGCCCATCTCCGTTGCCAGGGTGGGCTGATAGCCCACGGCGGAGGGCATGTTGCCCAGCAGGGCCGACACCTCAGAGCCCGCCTGGATAAAGCGGAAGATGTTGTCTATAAACAGCAGCACATCCTGCCGCTGTACATCCCGGAAATGCTCCGCAATGGTCAGGGCCGACAGGGGCACCCGAAGCCTTGCGCCGGGGGTCTCGTTCATCTGGCCGTAGACCAGCGCCGTCTTTTCCACCACGCCGGACTCGGTCATCTCGTTCCAAAGGTCGTTGCCCTCGCGGCTGCGCTCGCCCACGCCGGCAAACACGGAGTAGCCGCCGTGCTCGTAGGCCACGTTGCGGATCAGCTCCATGATCAGCACCGTCTTGCCCACGCCGGCGCCGCCGAACAGGCCGATCTTGCCGCCCTTGGCGTAAGGGGTCAGCAGGTCCACCACCTTGATGCCGGTTTCCAGCATCTCGTCCGCCGGCACAATGTCGGTGAAGGCCGGGGCGTTCTGGTGGATGGGCTTGCTCTCCTTGGCCTCAACCGGGCCCTTGCCGTCGATGGGCTGGCCCACCACGTTGAACATGCGGCCCAGGGTCTCCTCGCCCACCGGCATCCTGATGGGGGCGCCGGTGGCGGTCACCGGGCAGCCCCGGGAAAGGCCGTCGGTGGAGCTGAGGGCGATGCAGCGCACGGTGCTGCCGCCCAGCTCCTGCACCACTTCCGCCGTGACGGTGCCCTGGGCGCCTTCCAGGCGTACCGCGTCATAGATGGCCGGCAGCTGCCCTTCCGGGAAGCGCACGTCCACTACCGGGCCCACTACCTTACTAATCGTTCCTTTTTCCATCCTACTCTCCATTCCGCAGAGCGTTCGCTCCGCCCACCACTTCTGATATCTCCGTGGTTATCTTGGCCTGCCGCGTGCGGTTGAGGCTGAGACTCAGCTCCCGCATCAGCTCCTCCGCGTTGTCGGTGGCATTGGTCATGGCCGTCATTCTGGCGAAATGCTCGCTGACTTTGGCCTCCAGCAGCACCTTCATCAGGCTGTTGTCCACATACATGCGGCTGAGGGTGTTCACCAGGGTCTGCCGGTCCGGCTCAAAGATGCAGTCGCCGCCCCGGCTCTCCCCTTCCTCCTGCTCCAGCGGCAGCAGCTGGAAGCGGCGGGGCTTTTGCCCCAGGGCCTCCCTGCGCTGGTAGACCAGGACGATCCTGTCTGCCTCCCCACTGAGATACAGCTCCTGCAGGTAGTTGGAGAGGGCCTTGCACTCCTCCGGCCGGGGCACATCGGAAATGTCGTCAAAGCATCGCCGCACCCGCAGCTCCCTGTCCGTTCGGTGTTCCCCGCTCCAGCGGCCGCAGAGTACCGTGAAGTACTCCGCCTCCTCCTGGCGCAGCAGGCTTTTCAGGTGCCGCAGCACATCCGTGTTGTAGGCCCCGCAAAGCCCCCTGTTCCCGATAAACAGCACGTAGCAGACGCGCTCCACCTGCCTGCTTTGCAGCAGGGGGCAGTCCTCCTCCCCCTCAAGCCCTGTCAGCACAAGGCGCAGGGATTGGCGGCATTTATCCGCGAAGCTGCCCAGCCGGTAAAGCTGTCCCTGGGTCTGATGCAGCTTGGAGGTGGAGACCAGCTTCATGGTTCTGGTAATCTTCTGGGTGCTCTCCACGCCCTTGATTCTGGCTTTTATAGCATAGATGTTGGCCATCCGCTGCACCTCCTTCTGGCGTTTTCAGCCCGTTATCATGAAAAGTTCTTCTTGAATTCCTCTGTCAGCTGGTGCAGCTGCTGGATCTGTTCTTTATCCAGCTTTGCCCCGCTCTCGATCGCCTGGCACAGGTCAGATGCCTGCTCGTAGGCGTAAGCGGTCAGGCCCCGCTCAAATTCCGGCACCTTTTCGGTGTCCAGGTCATCCATATAGCCCTCGTTGGCGGCAAAGATTGCCACCACCTGCTCCGCCACGGTCTTGGGGTCATAGCGCTTCTGCTTCAGAAGCTCCGTCAGCTTGCGGCCCCGGTTCAGGGCGTCTCTGGTGGCCTTATCCAGGTCAGAGCCGAACTGGGCAAAGCTCTCCAGCTCCCGGTGCTGGGCCAGGTCCATACGCAGCCGGGAAGCAAACTGCTTCATGGCCTTGGGCTGGGCCGCGCCGCCTACGCGGCTGACAGAAAGGCCCGCGTTGATGGCCGGGCGCACACCGGAGTTGAACAGGCCCT
Organism: Candidatus Limivicinus sp.; assembly: GCA_051866745.1. Classification (GTDB taxonomy): domain Bacteria; phylum Bacillota; class Clostridia; order Oscillospirales; family Oscillospiraceae; genus Limivicinus. The sequence continues at coordinate 84,211 of JBJDXQ010000030.1, forward strand.
CCTCCAGGAAGATCTGTCCGTCGGTAATGGAGATGACGTTGGTGGGTATGTAGGCGGAAATGTCCCCCGCCTGGGTCTCCACGATGGGCAGGGCGGTCATGCTGCCGCCGCCGTTTTCATCGTTGAGGCAGGCCGCCCGCTCCAGCAGTCTGGAATGCAGGTAGAACACGTCGCCGGGGTAGGCCTCCCGCCCGGGCGGGCGGTGCAGCAGCAAGCTCAGCTCGCGATAGGCCACCGCGTGACGGGACAGGTCATCATAAACGATCAGCACGTGCTTGCCCTGATACATCAGGTATTCGCCCATGGCGGCGCCGGTGTAGGGCGCGATATACAGCATGGGCGCCGGGTCGGAGGCCTTGGCGCTGACCACGATGCTGTAGTCCATGGCTCCCAGCTCCCGCAGCTTGGCGACAATGCCCGCCACGGTGGACTCCTTCTGGCCGATGGCCACATAGATGCAGATGACGTCCTTGCCCTTCTGGTTGATAATGGTGTCAACGGCGATGGAAGTTTTGCCCGTCTTTCGGTCGCCGATGATCAGCTCACGCTGGCCCCGGCCGATGGGCACCAGGGCGTCGATGGCCTTGATGCCGGTCTGCAGCGGCACCGTCACCGGCTTTCTGGCGATGATGCCGGGGGCCGGGCTCTCCACAGGTCTGGTGTGCGTGGTCAGCAGCGCGCCGCGGCCGTCCACCGGGCGGCCCAGGCCGTCTACCACGCGGCCGATCAGCTCCTCGCCCACCGGCACCTCCATCACCTTCCCGGTGCGGCGGACCTGGGCGCCTTCGTGCAGTTCCTCATAGCTGCCCAGCAGCACGGCGCTGACGGTGTTTTTCTCAATGTCCATCACCATGCCCCGCAGGCCGCCCTCAAACTGCAGCATCTCACCTGCCATTACATCGGACAGGCCGGCAATACGGCAGATGCCGTCCGCCAGACTGAGCACCACGCCCGTCTGGAAGCAGCCGGGTTCTCTGTCCGCCGCGGCCAGCTTCTCCTGGAAGTAGACCGCCAGGTCCTCGCCGGTGTCCTCCTGGCTCTCCAGCTCCTGACCCAGCCGGCTCAGCATATAGGAAAGGCTCCCGTCATACACCGTGTCGCCCAGCTGCAGGCGCAGGCCGCCGATCAGGCCTTCTTCTGTTTTTGTTTCAAAGTCCACGGAGGTGCCGGCCTTGCGCTCCACCAGGGCGCGCACCTGCCCGGCGATCTCCGGGTCGATCTCCTCCGCCCCGGTCAGGGTGGCCTTCAGGCCCTCGCCCCAGCGAAGGCGGGCCCTGTCGCTTTCGGTCAGCGCCAGCTTCTCCTCCAGGGCCTTCAGGAAGCGCGCCGGCATGGCCTTGCGGGCCTGGGCGTAGTCCGCCCCCTTCAGCAGCTCTCCGGCCTCGGAGAGAATGTCCGCCGCCTTTTCGTCTCTAAGCTGCCCCAGCACCTGCCGCTTCATGCTCAGCGCGTCCTGCCGGGTCTGCTTCCGGCGGCTCTCGGCCAGCTCCTGCTGGGCCCGGGCGCTCTGGCTGAGACTCTGCGCCGAGCGCTCTCTGGCCTGGCTCACAATCTCCTGGCTTTGGGCCTGGCCCTCCGCCCGAATATCCTCAAGGGTCTCTGTAATATGCTGTGCGTTCTCCCCCGCCGCCTTTGCCGCGTCCAGGGCGTCACTGATCTGCTGGCGGTTGCCGTTGATCATGCCGACAACCATCTTTTTGCCGAATTTCACCAGTACAAAAGCCAGTATGGCAAAGTTGATCAGCGCGTAAACAATGTTCCATCCGCCCAACTACAGTCACCCTCCTTCCTGTATTTTTTAATTTGTCCGCTCATTGGCTGAGCCGGTCTGCCAGGGTCCTGGCCAGTTCATGGCGCCGCTGCTCCAGGCTCCGGCTGCTGGCAGCACACAGAGTCTCCATGTCCTCTGCCGCCTGAGCCATGGCCGCCTGGGCCTCCTGCTCGATCTGCTTTTCGGCCGCCTGCCATTCCGCCCCGGCCTGGGCCTGGGTCTGGGCCGCGATTTCCTGGGCCTGCTTCAGACCGGCAAGGCGCTGCTGCCAGGCTTCTTCCTGGGCCTGGGCCTGCTGCTCTTTGGCAAGGCTCTCCTGCCGGAAGCTCTCGTCCATGCGGCTCTGCCGCTCCTCCCGGAAGCGGATCACCGGTTTGAACAGCAGCTTGTTCAGCAAAAACATCAGCACGAAAAAGCTCAGGACAGTCAGCAGCAATTCAGATATGTTGATGCTGAGCATCTCTGCTCCCTCCTTAAACGCTCTCTGTTCAGATCTTTGCCATCAGCATAAAGGCGATCAGCAAGCCGTAAATGGTCAGTGCCTCCATCAGGCCCAGGGACAGGATCAGGGAAGAACGGATATCCTTAGCCATCTCGGGCTGCCGGGCCATGGCCTCCATTGCCTTGGAGGCGGCCAAGCCCTGGCCGATGCCGGGGCCCAGTGTGCTCAGCGCGATTGCCAATGCGGCCGCGATTGCAATGATTCCAGAATTCATTTTATTTTCCTCCATTAACTTTATGTTTTAAATATGTATGGTAATGCTGTTTTAAGACGCTGCAAAGCTGCTGCAAATGGGATTAAAAAGCGCATATTTATTCGCGTATTTTCGTGCAAACCGAATGTTTATTCGTGGTTGTCCCCCACCCGGCTTCACTCTTCCTCCGCTGCTTCCGCTATGTAAATGCTCAGCAGCATGGTGAACACCAGGGCCTGGATCAAGCAGAACAACAGGCTCAGTACGTTCATCACCAGCGGCACCAGGATGGGGAAGATGCCGTAGAGCTGCTCCGTAACCATTTCCTCGCCGAACAGGTTGCCGAACAGACGCAGCGCCAGGGAGAAAGGCCGCACAAAGGTCTCCACCAGGGTCAGCGGCAGCAGCACGCTGAGGAAGGACTTGAGATAACCCTTGACGCCACGCTCCTTGATGCCCACCGTATGGGTGGTGAAAAAGCCGATGATCGCCAGGCCCGCCGTGACGGACAGGCTGGCCGTGGGTACGGAAAAGCCTTTGATATGTCCCGCGCCCGGCAGCAGTCCCGAGTAGTTGCAAACGATGATAAAAATGAATAAGGTGGCCATGATCGGGAAATACTTTTTGCCCAGCCTCGGCCCCAGAATTCCTTCGTAATAGCCCTGCAATTTACTCACGGCCATCTCCGCCAGGTTCTGCAGCGGCCCGGGCACATCCTTCATGTTTCGCGTGGCCAGCCAGCTCAGCAGCGCCAGCAGCGCGATGATCACCCACATGGTCACCAGCACACCCGTAATCTCAACCGGGCCAATGGATATCAATACATCTGATGAATGCTCCATTTTTTCACCTCCGTCGGCTTCCCGCCTCACGTTTTTCTTGTTTTGCGGCATGTTTTCTGCATTTTTAGGCACTTTACGCTTGTTTGTACCCTTAATCCCCGGCGGGCATACCGGCCGGGCCACACTGCCGCGCTATTACTATAGCATTATCGGTATTGGATTGTAAAGTACTTATTTAATTTCTTGATTTCTTGTGAACTTTTTGTCCATTTTTTTCTGAACTTTTCCGTGTAATTTTATTGGTTTTTTTCTCATTTTTTAAGAAAAATGGTGCATTTTTTACTGTTCTACTCTCGGTAGAGTCTGATTCTACCGGGAGATGCGGTTCTTTCATGGGCAATAGAGCGCTTTCCCGCTTAGTAGTTTGCGATTTTTCGACAGCGGGTTTATGATAAAGACGCGCGGGATACTGCGCAGTATATCTGCCCCGGGCAAAGGAGAAATCAAAATGATAAAATTATTCACCGACACCTCCGCCAATCTTCCCCTCCAGCTGATTCACAAACACAACATCCAGGTTGTTTCCTTTGAGTACACGGTGGATGGCGTCACGGCCGAGTATTCCGCAGAGACGGATTTTGACGGTCCGGCCTTTTACGACGCCATGCGTGCCGGCGCCGATGTAAAGACCTGCCTGATCAATATGGGCAAATTCCACGAGGCCTTTGAGCCGGAGCTGGAAGCCGGGAATGATATAATATATGTGGGAATGTCCGGCGGTATCAGCAGTACCGCCAGTGTGGCCGCCATTACTGCCGGGGAAATGCAGGAGCGCTACCCCCAGCGGAAGATCCTGTCTTTCGATACTTATGCAGCCTCTCTGGGCGAGGGACTCATGGTCCTCCGTGCGGCAGAGATGATCGAACAGGGAGAGACCTTTGAAGCTGTCAGCCAGATGCTATATGATATGCGGCCCAACATGTGCCAATACTTCACGGTGGACGATCTGAAATACCTCCGCAAGGGCGGGCGCATCACCGGCGCGGCGGCAGTGATTGGCAGTGTGCTGCACATCAAGCCCATCCTGCAGGGGGATGACAGCGGCCACATTGTTCTCTGCGGCAAGGTGAGAGGCCGGAAAAACGCGCTGAAGCAGCTGGCAGAGAAGTATGACGAGCTTTGCGCCGACAAGAACGGCCAGATCGGCATTGCCCATGCGGACGATGAGGAGGGCACCGCCTATCTGATCGAGAAGCTGCGGGAAAAGGGCTTCGCCGGGGAATGCCTGACGGTATGCTACGAGCCGGTGACCGGCTCTCACGTGGGGCCCGGTACCATCGCCCTGTTCTTCCCAGGCATTCACAAGTGAACACCTGAAAAGAAAATCAGAATCAATCATCCCGGCACCGAATCGGTGCCGGGATTTTTATGGCCTTTTATTTGCATTCGGGGAGATTTTCACCCATTAGCAGCGCATGACAAGCGATCAATCGTCCAATCCGTCATCACAGATGAGGCCATAGCCGCCCTGACGGCGTTTATAGACCACGGAGATGGCATCGTCCGAATCGGTGTTTTTAAAGACAAAGAACTCATGCCCCAGCAGATTCATCTGGAGGATGGCCTCCTCGGGAGACATGGGCTTGATGGAAAAGCGCTTGCTGCGGACGATCTTGAATTCTTCCTCCGTCTCGTCCTCGACGGGGGCATAGGCAGGCACGGCCGCACGCTCCAGCGCCCCTTCCCTGAGCCGTTTCTCAAGGCGGGTCTTGTTCCGGCGGATCTGGCGCTCGATCGCCGCCACGCCGGAGTCCACGGAAGCATACATGTCGTTCGTAAGTTCGCTTGCCCGGTAGAACATACCGTTGTCACGAATGGTGATCTCCGCCAGGAAACGGCCCCGCTCCAGACTGAAGGTGACATAGGCATCTGCCTCGCCCTTAAAGAGCTTGTCCAGCTTGCCAATCTTCTTCATGGCATAGGCCCGCAGGTCCTCAGAGGAATCCATCCTTTTCTCGGTGAAAGTGAACTTCATTTGTGCCAACTCCTTTCAAATGTGCCTTTCAAAAGCCATGGGCTTGGCTTTTATCTGCTTCTATCATAGCACATTTTGCCAAAAATTAGAAGTGCCTTCCCGCACATTTATCATAATTGTAACAATTCACGGACTTGGATGGTTACTATTCACAAAGTTTCAGTCCAGAATGATCTCGCAATCCAGCAATGCGTTCTGGAGGTTGTCGATCTGCTGCTCGGTAAGGGAGTTGCCGCCCAGGTAAAGGGTCTTCAGGGTCTTGAGGTTCATAAGCGCCAGCTCGGAGCTGATACTGTTATTGCTCAGATCCAGCACCTCAATCCCGGTGAGGGAGGCCAGCGGGGTGATATCCTCAATCAGGTTGCCGGAGAGGTTCAGCTCCCGGAGGGTGTGGCGGCTTTCGGTCAGCTGGAGAATATAGAGGTTGCTGATGCTGTTGCGGGAAAGATTCAGCTTTTCCAGGGAAGGGAGCCTGGCCAGGCCGGCAATATCCGAAATGCCGCGGCCGGAGAGGTCCAGCTCTGTGGCGGTGCTGAGCACCTGCTGGCCGTCGATATCGATATTATAGGCCAGCTGGGAGCGGCTGATGTTGCAGGTGGCCAGCTTTTGCTGGAGAGCGTCCACCGCCTCGCCGGTGAGGGCCTCGTTATCCTCCAGGTTCAGCTTGGTCAGAAGGGTAAGATTGTTCAGGTAGCCCATGTCCTCGTCGGTGAGGCCGGTGCCGCTGAGGCCCAGCACCTCCAGGCTTTTCACCTTCCGCAGGCCGGAAAAGTCCCGGATGGGATTGTTGTCCAGATACAGCTCCTTCAGACCGTTCATCATGCTGAGAGGGGCGGTGCTGGAGATGGCGTTGCCGGAGGCGTCCACATAGGTGAGGCGGGCAATACCCATCAGGGGGCGCAGGTCCGTGACCTGGTTGCCGGAAATGTCCAGCCATTCCAGCAGGGGCAGGTTCATCAGCGTGCTGAGATCGCTGATCTGATTATCGGACAGGTTCAGCTTCACCAGCTGCTGGCAGGCGGAAAGGGCGGAAATATCCCGCAGGCCCATGCCGCTAAGGTCCAGCTCCGTCACGTCGGCCTTGAAGGTGACGCCGCCGAAGCTGATGTCCTGATCCTTATCCTCAGAGGCGTCGGTATGGATGGCACAGTTGGGCAGGGACTTGGAAAGGGCCTCCAGCTGGGCCGGGCTGATGTCGACGCCTTTCAGGCTGAGGCTGGTGAGATTGGGCAGGCAGCACAGGGCGCTGAGATCCGTAACCGGGTTGTTGTCCAGATACAGGGTGCGCAGGCCGGTCAGGGAGGCCAGGGGCATCAGGTCCTGAATGTTGTTATCGCTGAGATTCAGGCTCACCAGGCCGCCCATATTGGACAGGGCGGTGATATTGCTGATGCTGTTGCCGGCCAGGGAAAGACTATCCAGAGAATAGAGCTGGCTGATCTCGGTAAAGACGGTATCGGTCAGACCCATTTTATCCAGCACCAGACTGGTGGTAGTGGCGGGATATTTTTTACCGGCAATGGTGACGGTCTCGGCCTCGGCCAGAAGCCGGCGGCGGCTGTCAATGGCGGCGATGCGGGTGGAGATCTCCGGGTCGGAGGTGTTCATGCTGCGGAGAATTTCCAGGGCCTTGGTATAGTTGCCCTGGTTCTCATAGCAATCCACCATCAGCAGCAGGCAGTCCTCCGAGCGGTCGATGGACGCCGCCTTCCGCAAGGCGGAAAGGGCGCTGTCATAATCGCAGGTCTCATAGCTGCGGCGGGCCTGGGTCAGGTAATCGTTATAGCTTTTCATTTCCGACACGCTGCGCAGTACCACGGCCACCGCGATAATGAGCAGAGCCGTGGCCGCCGTGGCCAGCATATAGAGCACCTTCCTGCGGCGGCGGCGCTGTTCCGCCTCGGTCAGCGGCTCCACATTCTGCTGCTGTACCGCCTGGCGACGGCGCGGGTCTGATCTGGTTTTCATGTATTTTCTCCCGTGGGTTTTTCTTCTTCCGCTGCCGGGGCGGGGGCGGCAGCAGGTTCATCCGCCTTGGGCGGGACCACCACCGGGTCCTTGATCTTGGGCAGGTCTGCCGGCTGGGCGGGCGTTTTCTTTTTCAGGCCCATGCCCACGCAGAACAGGGAGATCATCACGCAGAGGACAGAAAGCTCCTGCATGCCATAGGCAAAGGTCATGGGATTGGCGGTATCATTCAGCTTTGCCACGTCCTCAATGCAGACATGGTAAAGGAAAGGCAGACCGAACAGAGGCGGCAGCAGCCACTTGGTCCGAATCAGGCCAAAAACGGTGCCGGTATAGATTACGGCCACGGCCAGATACAGCAGGATGCAAAGGGCGGTGTGCACCCAGTTGCCAAAGCCGAAGGACTTGATCACAAAGAAGGCCACGCCCAGCAGCACCGGGACGGTGGAGAGGAAAAAGCCCCGTTTGCCCAGGAAAAACACGCAGAGGGCAAAGAGGACATTGCAGCAGAGGGGCAGCAGGATCTGGGTATTGCGGAAAAACACGTCCCCCCACATCCCCCACACGCCGATGAGCCGGCAGATGGCCGAAATCAGCATGAAGATAATGGCAAGCTGCGCCCAGATGCTGTCCCGCTCAAGATAGAAGCGGACTCTGGGTTTTTTTGTTTTTTCTTTTCCTGTGTTTTCTGCCATGGGGTTCACCGTCCTGATCATTCAAAAATTAGATATAGTATAGCACAGTTCGCCCTTATAATCAAGCAGGGGCCAATGGCCGCCCCTACGGTTCTGATGCGGCGAGAAGGAACCTCTCCTTTTGCTGCGCAAAAGCCAGCTCCCCTTGGCAAAGGGAAGCCTTTGGGCCGCATGTCATGGCAAAAAGGCAATAAAAAAGCCAGGAGGGCTTTCGCCCTCCCAGCCGGGGGACTAGGGAATGGATTTGTTCTGCTCTGGGCCTTAAGGCGCAAGCACCAGTGCATCAGGCTCTTCCAGAGACAGGGACATCGCTGCCGGTTTCGCCTTTAGCAGAACCTTGACATAGGTGTCTGCCGCAGGCATCTTGACATAGTCCGTGGTGTAAGAGGTGACCTTGCCGGTAGCATAATCGGTCAGCTCAAAGCCAACAACCTCGTACCCAGAATGTGCTACGGCCTTAATGGTAACGCCCTGGGTGACGGCGTGCTTCTCATTGACGCCGGGAGATTTGATGTTTTCAACAAGGTTGCCGGCGCCATCCCACAGCTCCAGGTCGAAGCAGCCGTTCCAGTTTTCCTGAACGCGGATGTTATACTGGAGGGCCTTGAAGATCACTTCCACACTGATCTGAGAGCAGGCGGGAAGGGTCCAGCTTTCGTCTGCGGCCAGGGTCTTGACCTGGTTGGTGCCATTGTGGTCCAGGTAGTAGATGTTGACCTTGTCCACAGCGTAACCGGTCTTTACGGAAGGTACATTGACACGGATGGGCGTGTCCACAGGTACGCTCTGGCCGGCAGTAACGGTCTTGCTGTCCACGGTGACCACAATGTCACCCAGGGTGTTGTCGTTGGACTTGACCTCGGTGATGGTGGCCTCTTTGTGCTTGAACACCGGGGTAACGGTCACATCATAGCCGGGCATGGTGAAGGTTTTGCTGCCCTTGAGCTCCTGGGTGTTGCCGGCGCCGGTAACCACATACTTCTCAAGATCGTAGAGGGTATCATAGCCGGTGCGGAAGGAGGTATTGACCGTGACAGTGTCGCCCTTGATGGCGGTATAGGTTTCTTTCCCACCCACCTGGAAGGTAACAGTGCCGGCATATTCGCTGCCTGCGATCAGCGCGTACTTATCCTGACTGCTCTTCTGGAACGCGACCTCGATGTTCACATCGGAAGAGGGCATGGTGAACTTGCCGTTGACGACGGCGATCTTGGTGTTGTAAGCCACGCTGGTGACGGTGATGTCCTTATCCTCCGCGGCGTAACCGCTGGCAGGGCTGCACACGATTTCAACAGTGGCGCCGGCAGAAGCCTTGGATACCTCGCTGCCATTGACCAGGGTCTTGTAGCTGCCCTTCAGATCGGTGTTCACCTTGTTCAGCTTGTAGCCGGCCGTCTCCGTGTACTCGACACAGACAAACACAGCGCAGTCCGGCATGGTGAAGGTGCTGCCGCTCTTCATATCGTTCTTAACGATCGTCTTGGAGCCATCGTTCTTCTGGACATAGATGCGGCTGACCGTATAGCCGGCATCGGGGCTGACCTTAACGGTAATCTCCGCGCCCTTGGCGGCGGTGGTGGTCGCCACGTTGTTGTTATAAAGTGTTACGGTGCCATGAGCGGAGATGGCGCCCATATAGTAGCCCTTGGCGAAGGTGGCATTCACAACCACGTCGCACGCAGGCATGGTAAAGCTGCCATCGGTGACTTTGGGAGTTGCGCTGCCGTCGGCATACTTCAGGCTTACGCTCTCCAGACCGCACATGGAATCCGGCGTGGCCACGATGGTGACGGTGCTGCCGGCGGCGGCGCTGGTGACGGTCTTGCCGCTTACGGTGAAGCTGATCTTACCGTTGGTGACGGTGCCGGAGCTGAGCTTGTAGGTCTTGGTGGTGCTGCTGCCGGAGCCGGAGCTGGAGCTGCTGCCGGAGCTGCTGCCGGAGCCGGAGCTGGAGCTGCTGCCGGAGCTGCTGCTGGAGCCGGAGCTGGAGCTGCTGCCGGAAGTGATGACGGTGGCTACGGGGATATACAGGGTCTTGCCATATTTAATATTGGTAAGACTGGTGTTCGGATTCAGGGTCTGCATCAGGCTGGCATTGGCGTTGTAGCTGACGCCGTACTGGTTGCAGATGCTGTAGGTGGTCTCGCCCTTCTGGATCTGGTGGGCAACCACGGCATAGCAGCTGGTGCCGGCGGCAGGAGCGCTGGCGCTGGGCAGAAGCAGCGTCTTGCCGGCAGCCACCTTGTTCCAGGCGGAGATGTTGTTGATGGTCTTGATCTGATCCTTGTAGGCGGTGAAGTTGATGCCCAGAGCGTTGCACACACCGGCAACCGTCTCGCCCTTCTGCATGGTGTAAGGAATCAGCCAGTAGGCGGCGTTGACGCCGGAGGCGGAGCTGGAGCCGGAAGTGCTGCTGCCGGTGCCGCCGGTGATGACGGTGCCGCCGGTGCTGCTACTGCTGCTGGTGCCGGCCTTGACAATTTTGGCGGCATCCGCATCGGTGGCGGGCAGTTTGATAGTCTGGCCCACGGTCAGCTTTCTGTACTGCGCCTCACTGATATTGTTCAGCTTGTTGATCGCTGCCTGACAGTTGTACCAGTTCAGGCCCAGCTTGTCGCAGATGTGCAGAAGCGTGTCTCCCGATTTGACGGTGTACTCCTGTGTTGCGTACGCCTCGTCTGCATAGGCGCTGACGGACATGCCTCCAAACAGAGAGGCGACCATGAGCACCGTCAAAAGCATGCTGATGAGTCGTTTCTTCATGATTGTGTTCCCCCTAACTTACCCTTTCCGGGTAAAAATAATTACTTCTTGGTGGAAAATAATTTCCAGAGATTTTCGATATCATTACGATTCGGCTATAATATTACAACAAGTGTAAACAAATTGCAATACCCAAATTCAGAAAAATCTCAAATAATTTCAAATTGTTACAATCGATTATGTAACCTGTGTTCTGAAACCCTTGCGCACCAAGGCTTTCAGGATTTGCGGCAAATTCTTAAAATTTTTTAAGTCCGCCATAATACTGGGCCTGCGCTTATGTTACCCTGTGATTTTCCCGGCTTGTCCGATCGCGGACATCTCCGATCGAGGATATCTTATCACAGACTAAGACGAGGCCGGGTCGAAAAAGTTCCCGCGCCGTCACTTTTTTTGACGGCTCAGTACCTCCCTTTCCTTTGCGCCCGTGGTCTTTCAGGGACTTTGTGGATTTTGTATCACAAACTCGCTCTTGAACAGGAAATATTTGGCTTGAAATTGTAGAACTTATACAATATAATGGGATTATCCAATGAATATCGGAGGATCGTTGATGAACGAAATTTATGTTACCGGCCACCGCAACCCGGACACGGATTCCATCGTAGCTGCCATGGCTTATGCCAACCTGCGCAATGCCCTGGGCGACCGGGAGTACACCGCGGTGCGGATCGGCTCGGTCAATGATGAAACGCTGAATATGCTCAAGCGCTTTGGTTTTGAGGCGCCGCCATACATTAAGAATATGCGCACCCAGGTCTGCGACCTGGACTTCGACCACCCGCCGGAGCTGCACCGCTCCGTGCCGCTGGAGCTGGCCTGGCAATCCATGCGGGACGGGCAGATCGCCACCATCCCCATCCTCAACGACGACGGCACCCTGTACGGCGTGCTGTCCGCCGGCGACGTGGCTTCTTACGACCTGCGCACGGTGTATGAAAACTTTGTCAGCGATATCCCGCTGTTCAATCTGATCAGTGTGCTGGAGGGCTATCTGGTCAATGAGTTTGCCGAGACCTCCAACTCCGTGTCCGGCAAGGTGCAGATTGCCATTCCCAAAAGCTATTCCGACGGAGCGGTGCTGAGCCCGGAGAGCATCCTGATCTGCGGGGATCAGCCGGAGGTGGTCAAGACCGCGCTGGAGGCCCAGGTGGGCTGCCTGATCATCTGCCAGGCGGACATCGCGCCGGAGCTGACGGAGATCGCCGGGCACACCTGCATCATCTCCACCCCTCTGGACGCCCGGCAGGCCGCCCGCCTGATCTATCAGGCGGTGCCGGTGATGCGCCTGTGCCAGACCCAGGACATTGTTTGCTTCCATCTCAGCGATTACATAGACGACGTGAAGGAGACCCTGCTGAATAGCCGCTATCGCTGCTACCCGGTGCTGGACGAGAACGAAAAGGTTGTGGGCACCCTGTCCCGCTTCCACCTGCTGCGGCCCCGGAGAAAGCGGGTGGTGCTGGTGGATCACAATGAGGCTTCCCAGTCCGTCTCCGGCCTGGAACAGGTGGAGATCCTGGAGATTATTGACCACCACCGCCTGGCGGATATCCAGACCAAGCAGCCCATCGCCGTGCGCAACGAGCCGGTGGGCAGCACCAACACCATTATCACCGCCATGTATCAGGAGCACGGGGTGATGCCCTCCCCTGCCATGGCCGGCCTGATGGCGGCGGCCATCCTGTCTGACACAGTCATGTTCAAGTCCCCCACCTGCACCAAGCGGGACAAGGCTATGGCGGAGCGTCTGGCCCGCATCGCCAACATCTCCCTGAAGGAGCTGGGCAAGGAGCTGTTCTCCGTCACCGGCGCCGACGACAAGAGCGCCGAGGAGCTGTTCATGACCGACTACAAGCAGTTCCACATTGCGGAGAAGGATATCGGCGTCAGCCAGATCACCTGCATCGATTCCGCCCGCCTGCTGGACCGCAGTCAGGAGTTCATGGCTACCATGGGCGCGCTGCGGGACAAGTTCGGCTTCGACATCATTATCCTGATGATTACCGATGTGCTGCTGGAAGGCTCCCACATCCTGTATGTGGGCAGCGACGATATCATTCAGCAGGCCTTCAATGTGCAGCCCAAGGATAACCAGTTCTTCCTGCCCAAGGTGATGAGCCGCAAGAAGCAGGTCATCCCCATGCTGACGGCACTGTGGGGATAAGACGTCAGGCGTCAGAAGAAACTCGCTGCATTCCATTTCCCCGGTTTCCGAAAGAGCCGGGGAAATTCCATATCCGCTCCTTCCTTCTTCCTTTCCAAACCGAACCCACTGCGTTGGGCTTCGGTTTGGTGGGGGGATGCGTGAAACTCGCTGCATTCCATTTCCGTTACATGATCAAAAAGGAAGCACCCCGATGTGTAGGGGGTGCTTCCTTTTTTTGATCAGCATCTACGGAAGGTTTTGGTATAGGTCAGCAGCTTCTCGGCCAATTCCTCGGTGAGAGAGCCGGCGCGCATACGCCACTGCCAGTTGCCGGAGGAGGTGCCGGGGGTGTTCATGCGGCAGTCGGCAGGCAGCTCCAGCACGTCCTGCATCTGTACCACGAAGAGATTGGAGGCGGTGGCCATGCCGGTGCGGATCAGGCCCCAGTTCCAGCCCTCGTCCTCCGTGATGTGCATATAGCGGGAGGCAAAGTCCAGGTCGTCCTCGCTCATGGTCTCCAGCCAGCCCTGGACGGTGTCATTATCATGGGTGCCCATGTAGCAGACACTGTTGGGCGGGCAGCGGTGGGGCAGATAGTCCGACTCGCCATGGGCGTCAAAAGCAAACTCCAGAATCTTCATACCGGGGAAGCCGGAATCGGCCAGCAGGGCCTTGACCTCCGGCGTTACATAGCCCAGGTCCTCGGCAATAAAGCTGAGATCATGGAACCAGGAGGCCAGCACCCCCACCAGCTTCATGCCGGGGCCGGGCCGCCACTGGCCCTCTTTGGCGGTCTCTGCGCCGTAGGGCACGGCCCAATAGCTCTCCAGGCCGCGGAAATGGTCAATACGGATGACGTCATAGAGCTTCTTGGCCCCATCGATGCGGCGGATCCACCAGCCGTAGCCATCGGCGGCCATGGCATCCCAGTCATACAGCGGGTTGCCCCAGAGCTGGCCGTCCTCGGTAAAGGCATCGGGCGGGACGCCGGAGACCTCGGTGGGCACGTTTTCCCCGTCCAGCTGGAAATACTGGGGCGCGCTCCACACGTCGGCGGAGTCCATAGCCACATAGATGGGGATGTCCCCGATGAACTGGACGCCCGCCTCCCTGGCGTAGGCGCGCAGCGCCTCCCACTGGCGGAAGAACAGGAACTGCATGAAGACGTAGAAGTCCACTTCCTCCTTCAGCTCCCGGCCGTATTTCTCCACTGCCTCCGGCTTGTGAAGGCGGATGTCCTCATCGGGCCACTGGGTCCAGCCGGCCAGGTTGAACTTGCCCTTGACAGCCATAAAGAGGGCGTAATCCTCCAGCCAGCCGGCGTTCTCCCGGCGGAAGGCGGCAATCTCCTCCGCCAGGGCTTCCCGGCCGTTCTGCCAGGCTTTCCGCAGCACTTTGAAGCGGCTCTGGAAGATGAGGCCGTAATCCACCCGGTCCTTTTTCACGCTCCAGCGGATGCCTTTCAGGTCCGTCTTTTTCAGCAGCCCCTCTTCGGCCAGCATATCCAGGTCGATAAAATAGGGATTGCCGGCAAAGGTGGAGAAGGAGGCGTAGGGGCTGTCCCCATAACTGGTGGGGCCCATGGGCAGAAGCTGCCAGTATTTTTGCCCGGCGGCTTTCAAAAAGTCAACAAATTCGTAGGCGGCCTTGCCCATGGTGCCGATCCCATAGGGGGAAGGCAGGGCGCTCATGGGCATCAGAATGCCGCTGCTGCGAGTCATCATTTTCATACTCTCTTTTCTCTCTTATACAAAATATTGCTGCGGCCCGGTCAGCCCTTGACGGCGCCGGCGGCCACGCCCTTGATGATGTGCTTCTGGCAGGTGAGATAGAACACCACCACGGGGATAATGCTGGTGAGGATCAGGGCCATGGTGGCGCCCAGGTCCACGGTGCCATAGCTGCCTTTCAGATACTGGATATGGATGGGGATGGTCATGTACTTGGTACGGTCCAGCACCAGGTAGGGCAGCAGGTAGTCGTTCCAGACCCACATGATTTCCAGAATGCCCACGGAGATCATGGTAGGCTTGAGCATGGGCAGCACCACACTGAAGTAGGTGCGCAGGGGGCCGCAGCCATCGATGGCCGCCGCTTCCTCAATTTCCAGGGGAATACTCTTGACAAAGCCGGTGAACATGAACACCGCCAGGCCCGCGCCGAAGCCCAGGTAGATGATGGGAATGGTCCATGGCGTGTTCAGGCGCAGGGTATCCGCCGTTTTGGACAGGGTGAACATTACCATCTGGAAGGGCACCACCATGGAGAACACGCAGGCAAAATACACGATGCGGCAGAACAGGGAGTCCACCCGGGAGATATACCAGGCGGCCATGGAGGTGAACAGCAGGATCAGGCCGGTGGAAATCAGGGTGATGACCAGGCTGTAAAAAGCGGATTTCAGGAAGGGATAGTTGCCGAAAGTCATGCCCTTGATGAAGTTATCAAAGCCGGCAAAGCTCTCTCCGTGGGGCCAGCCGAAGGTGTCGGTCTTGACAAAGGTGTTGACCTTGAAGGAGTTGAGCAGGACGAAGAAGACGGGCAGCACATAAATCAGGCAGATCACGGTGAAGAGCAGGGTAAGCATGGTCTTGGCCCGCTTTTCGTTGGATAAGGTCTTGCTTTTCATTACTGTTGAACCTCCTTTTTCCGGGTAGCGCGCAGCTGGATCAGGCCGATGCAGGCCACCATGATGAAGAACAGGACGGCCTTGGCCTGGGCCGTGCCGCGGGAGCTGGCGTTCTGACTGTAGAAGGTGTTATAGATGTTCAGAGCCAGCATCTCTGTGGTATGGATGGAGCTGCCGTCAGGCTGGATGATGAAGGGCAGGCCGCCGGTAAGGGCCAGGTTCTGGTCAAAGAGCTTGAAGGAGTTGGTCAGGGTCAGGAAGGTGCAGATGGTGATGGAGGGCATCACGTTGGGGATGGTGACCTTCCACAGGGTCTGCCACTTGTTGGCCCCGTCGATCCTGGCGGCCTCCAGCATATCCTCCGGCACGGCCTGCAGCCCCGCAATGTAAATAATCATCATGTAACCGATCTGCTGCCAGCACATCAGGATCACCAGGCCCCAGAAGCCCCACTTGGTGCTCATGATGATGGAGCTGCCGTAGCGGCCCAGGAAGCCGTCGAAGATCATGCTCCAGGTATAGCCCAGGACGATGCCGCCGATCAGGTTGGGCATGAAGAACACGGTGCGGAACAGGTTGGAGCCCTTGATGCCCTGGGTCAGCACATAGGCCACGGCGAAGGCCAGAATGTTGATCAAAAACAGGGTCACCAGGGCGAAGAGCACCGTGTACCAGAAGGAATAGACAAAGCTGCTGTCATGGATGGCCTTCACATAGTTGTCCAGGCCGATCCAGGTCCACTTGCTGGTGGTTTTGAACTTACAGAAGGACAGGAACAGGCCCTTCAGGAAGGGGTAAACGAAGCCGATGCAGAACGCCGCCGTCATGGGCAGCAGAAAGATGGGGAAGCAGCGCTGGATCGGCCGGCGCAGCAGCTTGCTGTTCACTGCTGAGCCGTCATGTTTCCGTTTCAATCATATCATCTCCCGCATTATTTATAGATCGTGCACATCCCGTGCCTCCTGCGGCGCGGACCGTGATATTGAGGAAGGAGCGAGCGCCCGGGCTCGCTCCTTCTGAAAGTGCGTATTATGTTGGATATTCGGTTGCGGATCAGCCGTTGGCGGCAGCGTACTGGGTGGCCCAGCCCTGAACGAAAGCAGTCTCAACCGTGGCCCAGGTGGCATCGGAAGGATTGGCATTGTAGTCGTTGATGGCGGAGACCAGAGCAGCGCGGTAAGCGTCCACGTTGGGCTGGTAGTTGGTGGCCCACCACAGGTTGTAGTTGCCGGCGGCCAGGTAGTTGTTGGCGTCAACAAAGAAGGGGTTGGCGGAGGCGGCAGCCTGCTTGTAAGGCATAACGCCGAAGGTGGCAACGGCCTTCTCAGAGGCGGCGGGATTGGTTACCAGCCAGTACATGAAGTCCAGAGTGGCCTGGATGTCGGCCTCATCGGCCTCGCAGTTGACGGCCCAGTAGTTCTCGGTGCCGCAGTTGAGAGCGGCCTTCTCCTCGCCCTCAACACCGCAGTAGTAGGGAATCATGGCCAGGTCTTCGGCCTTCATGCCCTTCTCTTCCAGGCTGCCCCACTCCCAGTTGCCGTTGACATAGAAAACGGCCTCGCCGTTGGCAAACTCGGCATTGGCGTCAAAGCCGCCGGCAGCCAGTGCGCTGCGTTCAACCGTGCTGTTTTCGAACATCAGGTCCAGCAGGTTGCGGTAGTTCTGCATGTAGGCGCCGGTGAGCTCAGCGGGGCAGGACTTCCAGGCGTCGGGGTTATCGACGGACTCGTAGTAGTACTCCAGGTTGGCAACGTGGCCGGTGAAGCGCCAGCTGGAGCTGCCGTCCATGCCGGCGGAGGTGAAGGCGGCGAAGCCCAGCTCGTCCTTGCGGGCGGTGATGTCTTCCACAACGGCCTTCAGGGAGTCAAAGTTGGTGATCTCGGAGATGTCATGGCCTGCCTCAGCCAGCAGTGCCTTGTTGACGATGATGCCGTAGCACTCGTAGCAGTAGCCGATGGAGCAGAGCTTGCCGTCAGCATCGTAGAGCATATACTCGTTGGTGTTCAGCTCATCGGTCACAGGGGTGCCGGTGAGATCCAGGCAGTAGTCGCCCCAGGTGTCCACAGCGGCCTGGTTGCCAACCACGAACAGGGTGGGGGGATTGCTCTTGTCCATCTCGGCGGTCAGGGTCTCGTTGTAGGTGCCGGAAGCAGCGGTAACAACCTTGACGGGGACGCCGGTCTCCTCGGTGTACATGGCGGCCAGCTCCTGCAGAGCCTGGTCAGATTCGGGCTTGAAGTTCAGCCAGTAGACGGAACCCTCAGCGGCGGGGGCTTCGGCAGGGGCCTCGGCGGCGGGTGCCTGGGTGGCGGCGGGGGCGGAGGAACCGCCGCAGGCGCACAGGGCAAACACCATTACCAGTGCCATAAGCATTGCGATGGTCTTTTTCATTTCAGTTTTTCTCCTTTTGTTTTAGTAATTTCCTCGTTTGAGGTGGTATCTTCAAACCGGCAAACCCGGTTGGAAAATCATATCTGACGCACAGAGCCGCCCGCACGCAGCCGGGCCTCCAGCCGCAGGTGCCGGCTGGAACAGCGCTGCTCAATCATATCCGCCAGGATGTGCACGCTCTCCCGGCCCATCTCCTCCACCGGCTGGACCATGGTGGTGAGAGTGGGGTTTACATACTCGGAAACGTTGATCCCGTCAATGGCGATGACGGAGCAATCCTCCGGCACGCGCCGGCCGTGATCCTCCAAGGCCTTCATGGCCGCCATGGCGGTGGTGTCCGACAGGGTGAACACCGCGGTAAAATCCGCCCCCCTCTCGATCAGGCGGCTGGCCCCCGCATAGGTCTCCGGCATCTCAAAGCAGCCATCCGTTTCCACCAGCAAATCCGCGTCAAAGGGGATGCCGCTGTCCCGCAGGGCGGCCCGGTAGCCCTTATAGCGCAGCTCGCTGATGGAGCGGTCCGCGCAGTCGGGCAGCACCACGGCGATGCGCCGGTGGCCCAGGTCGATCAGGGTCTTTACCGCACGGTAGGCGGTCTGATAATCGTCCACGGAGACGGAGGAATAGTCGCTGTCGGACAGGGTACCGAAGCAGTTGGTGTAGGTGCAGCAGACAAAGGGCACGCCGATGGGAGCCAGGGTCTCGGCGCTGTAATCAAAGCGGCCGCCCAGAAACAGCAGGCCCCGCAGCTTCTTCTCCCGCTCCAGAATGGCGCCGGCCATCACCTCATCGTCATCCGACTCGATAAAATGCAGCACCATGGTATAGCCCAAACTGTCAATCTCCCGGGAAATGGTTTTCACCATGGCCGAGAAAAACAGATTGCCCCGGCCGCGCACCACCACGCCAATGGCGTCCGACTGGGTGCGCACCAGGTCCCTGGCGCTGTTATTGGGGATATAGCCGCTGCTCTCCACCATGGCCTGCACCCGCTCTCTCACGCTCTGGCTCACATCCGGGTGGTTGTTCAAAACCCTTGACACCGTGCTGACGCTGACGCCGCAGGCCTTGGCAATATCCTTGATGGTCATTTCCCTACCCTCATCTTTCCAGCGGGGAATTGACCCCTATATGTATCTCTGCGCTGCTGAAATCGTTTCCGGGAACGTTTCCAGCTCTTTTCTGCGTCCATAGTATCAGGCCCTTTCCCCCTTGTCAACCGCGTCTTGCCGCCGGAAAAAATTTTTGGCTGCTTGCCCAAAGCGCGCCCCGGGTTTTTGGCGATAATCACAACAAGCCCCAGGCAGCGCAGGTTTGCGCCGTCTGGGGCTTAGCTCTGTATTTCTTCGCCTGCCGTGGCTTTAATCCGTGACGGGCACATCAAGGCCCAGCTCCCGGGGCAGGAAGCGGGGGCACACATTCTCTGACACGGTGATCACCGAGGCGGCCAGCCGGGTGCCGATCTCCAGGGCCTCCGGCATGGTCTTGCCATAGGTCAGGCCCACGGCCACGCCGGCGCAGAAGGCATCCCCGGCGCCGGTGGTATCCCGCACCTGGACAGTCTCCGCCGGGCAGACGCCCTTGTTGCCCCGCATATCCGCGTACACGGAGCCCTTGCTCCCCAGGGTCACCACCACGGCGGGGATACGGGCGCTGACCACCCGATGGCTCAGCTCCTCGCACAGCTCCTCCGGGCTGAGCCGGGAAAAATCCGTGACAAAGAGGATGCCCGCCTCCAGCACATTGCAGACAAAGCAGTCCGTAAACTGGAGGAAATCCCGCCGCTGGGAGGCGATGCTCATGTTGGCCACTACGGCATAGACCTTCTTGTTGTACTTCTCCGCATACTTGAAAACCCGCTTGATGATCTCCTTATCCATATCGATCTCCACCACAATGCTGTCGGCATCGGCAAAGATCTCGTCTCCCTTCTCGTCCAACAGCGCGATCAGGGCGCTGGAATCCGGCCGCTTGGAGATGGACCCGGCCAGGTCGCCGGTATTGTCAAACACCGCCAGCCACATCCCCATACCGTCCGGCACGGAGAGCACATAGTCGGTGTTCACCTTGTGGTTGCGCAGCTTTTTCAGCACCGCTTCCCCCTCGGCGTTGTCATCCACCAGGCTGACGAATTTGGGCCGCAGCTCCACGTTGGCAATGTCCTCCGCCACATTCCGGCCCACGCCGCCGTGGACAATCTCCACCCGGCCGGCATTGCGCCCGGTGGGGACATAGCGATCCTCCGGGAAGCCCTTTACATCCACAAACACCGTGCCAATGACCACCATCGCCATACCGCATTCCCCTTTTTCTCGTGAATTTATACATAAAATGATAGTTGCTTTGACCGCTTTTGTCAATATCCGTGGGGGCGAAAACGGTTGACTGTGGGGCAAAATGTGATAGAATTCAGAGTGAAAAATGACGGAGGTGCGGGATATGGCAGCGGAGAGCAGAAGCTTCGGATATACCTCCCAGGGGGAGGCCGTCAGGGCCTACACGCTGGAAAACAGCGGCGGTATGCGGGCCGTGATGCTCGACTACGGCGCCACGCTCCAGGCCCTGTGGGTGCCGAACCGGCAGGGCGGTCTGACGGACGTGGTGCTGGGCTTTGACGATATGGCCGGCTATGAGGGGCAGGACGCCTATCTGGGCGCCACCATCGGCCGCATGGCCAACCGGGTGGGCGGCGCCGCCTTCTCCCTGGGCGGCCATCGGTACAGTCTCTTCGCCAACAATGGGGCCAACCACCTCCACGGCGGCAAACGGGGCTTTGACAAATACGTCTGGCAGGCGGAGACGGGGGAGGATTTTGTCCGTTTTTCCCGCCTTTCCCCCGATGGGGAGGAGGGCTATCCCGGCAATTTGCAGGTCTCCGTTACCTACCGGTTGACCGAGGACAACGCCCTGTGCCTCCGCTATGAGGCCGTCAGCGACCGGGACACCATTGTCAGTCTCACCAACCACAGCTATTTTAACCTCAACGGCGGCGGCAGCGTGCTGGAGCAGGAGCTGCAGATCAACGCCCAGCGCTACAGTGAGCTGGGGGCGGGCGTACTGCCTACCGGCAAGGCCCTGCCCGTGGCGGGCAGTCCCTTCGACTTCCGCAGCTTCAAGCCCATCGGCCAGGATATTGAGGCGGAGCACCCCCAGCTGGCCCTGGGCGGCGGCTATGACCACAACTTCATTCTCTCCGGCCCGGTGGCCGCCCTGGCCCGCAGCCGGGAGACCGGCATAGCGCTGCAATGCGAAACCGATCTGCCGGGGATGCAGCTTTACACCGCCAATTTCCTGGGCAATTTCACCGGCAAGGGCGGCAAAGTCATGGGCCGGCGGCAGGCCTTCTGCCTGGAGACCCAGCTGTTCCCCAACGCCATGAACTGCTATGGCTTCCCTTCCCCGGTGCTCCATGCCGGCGAGGGGATGTGCCACGAGACCCGCTACAAATTTTCTCTCTTTGAGGTAGAATGATGGATAAGATAAATGTTACCGAGATCTTCGGCTGCGATGTTTTCAATGACTCCGTGATGCGCTCCCGCCTGCCCAAGGATGTGTTCAAGCAGGTGCAGCGCTCCATGAACGAGGGCAAGCGGCTGGACAGCGCCGCCGCCACCGTGGTGGCCAACGCCATGAAAGACTGGGCCATTGAGAAGGGGGCCACCCACTTCACCCACTGGTTCCAGCCCATGACCGGCATCACCGCCGAGAAGCACGACAGCTTCATCTCCCCGGTGGACGGGGGCAAGGTGATCATGGAGTTTTCCGGCAAGGAGCTGATTCAGGGGGAGCCGGACGCCAGCTCCTTCCCCTCCGGCGGCCTGCGGGCCACCTTTGAGGCCCGGGGCTACACCGCCTGGGACCCCACCTCCTATGCCTTTATCAAGGACAATGTGCTGTGCATCCCCACCGCCTTCTGCTCCTACGGCGGGGAAGCGCTGGATAAAAAGACCCCCCTGCTGCGCTCCATGGAGGCCATCAACCGCCAGGGTATGCGGGTGCTGAAGCTTTTCGGCAACACGGAGGTCACTTCCGTCAAGACCACGGTTGGCCCGGAGCAGGAGTACTTCCTGGTGGATAAGAATGTTTATGAAAAGCGGAAGGACCTGGTCTACACCGGGCGCACCCTCTTCGGCGCCAAGCCCCCCAAGGGGCAGGAGCTGGACGACCACTATTTCGGCACCATCAAGCCCCGGGTGGCCGCCTTCATGAAGGCCCTGGATCAGGAGCTGTGGCGCCTGGGCGTCATGGCCAAGACCGAGCACAACGAGGCCGCCCCCGCCCAGCATGAGCTGGCCCCGGTATTCACCACTGCCAACATCGCCGCCGACCACAATCAGCTGACCATGGAGCTGATGCAGAAGCTGGCCCGCCGCTTTGACATGGTGTGCCTGCTGCACGAAAAGCCCTTCGCCGGGGTCAACGGCAGCGGCAAGCACAACAACTGGTCCATGGTCACCAACACCGGCGTCAACCTGCTGGAGCCGGGTGAGACCCCCTATGAAAACGCCCAGTTTTTGCTGTTCCTCTGCTCTGTGATTCAGGCGGTGGACGATTATCAGGATATGCTGCGCATTTCCGTGGCCTCCGCCGGCAACGACCACCGGCTGGGCGCCAGCGAAGCGCCCCCCGCCATTGTCAGCATCTTCCTGGGGGAGGAGCTGGAGGGCATTCTGGAGGCTATTGAGAAGGACAAGCCTTACGGCGGCGTGGAAAAGGAACTGATCAAGGTGGGCGTCCATGTGCTGCCCAAGTTCCCCAAGGACACCACGGACCGCAACCGCACCTCCCCCTTCGCCTTCACCGGCAACAAGTTTGAGTTCCGTATGCTGGGCTCCTCCGCTTCCATCTCCGGGGCCAATGTGGTGCTGAACACCGCGG
The DNA here is from genome assembly GCA_051866745.1 of Candidatus Limivicinus sp. Lineage (GTDB taxonomy): Bacteria > Bacillota > Clostridia > Oscillospirales > Oscillospiraceae > Limivicinus. Next base: position 106,967 of record JBJDXQ010000030.1, read on the forward strand.
TGGCCGAGTCCCTGCGGCAGTACGCCGATGTGCTGGAGCAGGCAGAAAATTTTGAGGCTGCCCTCCACGACCTGATCCGGGACGTGATCCGCCGCCACAAGCGCATCATCTTCAACGGCAACGGCTATGACGATGCCTGGGTGCAGGAGGCGGAACGCCGGGGGCTGCTGAACCTGAAAACCACGCCGGACTGCGTGCCCTACTATGTGTGCCCCAAGAACATCGAGCTGTTCACCCGCCACCGGGTCTATACCGAGACGGAGCTGAAGGCCCGGTATGAGATCAAGCTGTCCAGCTACTGCAAGGTGCTGCATATTGAGGCCCTGACCATGCTGGATATGACCCAGAAGGACATTCTCCCCGCCGTCAGCGGCTATGCCCGGAGTCTGGCCGAGGCCGCCCTGGCCAAGCGCAGTCTCAGCGACACCATGGACGTCAGCTTTGAGACCGGCCTTGCCACCAAGATCAGCCGCCTGACCGCCGAGCTGAACGGCCGCGCCGCCGCTCTCAGCACCGCCGTCACCAAAGCCGAGGCTCTGACCGACAGCCTGGAGCGGGCCCGTTTCTACCGGGACGCGGTGTTTGAGGAGATGTGCAGTCTGCGTCAGGTGGCCGACGAGCTGGAAACCCTCTGCTCCGCCGAGTACTGGCCCTATCCCAGCTACGGCGACCTGCTGTTCAGCGTGAAGTAAACCTTTTATATAGCTGCAAAAAAGCAGGTTTCACAGGCTCCCTTGTGCAAAGGGAGCTGTCAGCGAAGCTGACTGAGGGATTGTTTTCTGGAATGTTCCAGACGCTCAGTTACATCTTGGAAATAATAGGCTTTTTATTTACAACCCCTCCGGCAAAAATCGCAGATTTTTGCCACCTCCCCTTACACAGGGGAGGCTTTGGCTGGTTCTTTGACAAGCTGAAAAGCCCATCCGCTCATAGAACGGACGGGCTTTTTTATCTTATTCTTTTTTCACCAGCGAGCAATAGAAGGCCATCACCACCGGCAGGGAGTAGACGATGGGAAAGGCATAGCGGGGCGTGCCGGAAATGCCGGGGGCCAGCAGGACGATGCCCACGCTCAACAGCAGGGGCAGCGCCGGGATCAGGAAGCACCAGCGCCGGCGGCTGAGGGCATAGCAGCACAGGAACATCAGCACCAGCACATGCACCGGGATGCTGCACACCAACCCGGTGAAGGGCAGGTAGAACAGGTCGTTGTTGAACTCGTTGCGGATGTTGTTCAGCCGGGGAGCCACCTCCACATCGTGGATGCCGATGGTCTCGGCGGCATAAAGGTGGTAGCGGTTCAGGGTGCCGTTGGCCAGCCGGCCGCACTCGGCAAAGGGATACACCAGGGGATAACTCTGGTTCACGGTGGCCTTCACATACACCAGGGGGTGCTTCAGACCCATACGCAGCCAGGTTTTCAGATAGTTCAGCACATCGGCGGCAGTGGCCTCCGGGTTGAAGGCGTCCTTCACCGGGTCGGACTCCATGGGAAAATAGTCCCGGGCCATGTTGTCATAGTCCAGCACGGCGGCGATGGCGGCCCTTTCCTCCGCCGTCACCTCATCGCCCCGCTCCAGCACGTAGCGGGCCGTCTGCTGGATGGGCAGGGACAGGGCCTCCCGGATGCTGCCCTTTTCAATATCATAGTGGCTCATCAGGGCCGACTGGATCAGGTTGGCGGCCAGCACCGGCAGCAGCAGGGCCAGAACCACCCGCCGGAAACAGCCGGTCTTTCGATACCGGACAAAGAAAACGATCAGCAGCAACAGCACCATGGGCCAGATCACATACTTGCCGTTGTTGCGCATAAGCATGGAGCCCAGAACCCCCAGGGCCAGCAGGGCCATGTGCCGCCCGCTGCGCCAGTAATCCCGGCCCAGATGCAGCATACAGATCACTTCGATCACAAACAGCAGGATGGCCCAGGAATAGACGTTGTCCTTCACCACGGTGGGATAGGCCGTCACATAGAAGGGGCTGAACATGGCCGCCAGCAGCCCCAGCACCCGGAGGTAGCGGGGCGCGCCCAGCTGCCGCATGGTGTGCAGGGCGTAGGCAAACACCGCCGAATGCATCCCGGCCTGCAGCAGCATCACCGCGAACAGGCCCAGGTCGGCGCTGCCCAGCTTTCTGCCCAGGGCAATGATGGAGGAGAAATACACCGTGTGGGCCGGGGGATGGTGGGACGTGAATTCATACAGGCCCCAGTCCGGCCGCACCACCCGGAAATACATCCCCGCCTGACACCAGGAGTCGGCGTTCATGCCGCCGGGATACACCAGGGCCAGAGGCAGGATGCAGCCGCACAGCAGCAGCAGGAAGGGACAGAGGAAGCTGTGCCGCCGGTAAAAGGCCAGCAGCCGGCCCGCCCCTGTCTTGAGATCGGTTCCCTGCTCCAGGAACACGTCCAGCGCGATCCCCAGCTGGGCCAGGAACCAGGCGCTGCCCAAAAGGTAGACGCCGCTTTTAAACATCTGACCCCAGCCGGAGGTCAGGCTCTGGAGCGTGTTATCGATCTCGAAGCCCCGGGCCATCAGCCAGATGACCGCCATCAGGAAGCAGCAGACGGGCAGCAGCACATAGGATCTTTGGCTCTCCTGCCGGTTATGCCGCCAGAGAAAGTACAGCGCCGCCGCCACAAAGCTGCTCAGCACCGCGGTGCCGTCCAGGCTCAGGCGCAGGTTTTCCATAATGTTCAGTATGCCGCTGTCCCGGGCGGCAGCGCTCAGCGCCGGCTCTGGAAACTGCATGCAAAGGGCCAGGGCCGACAAAATACACAGGCAAAGGGCCAGGGGTGCCCGGCCCTTCTCAAGGATGGCTTTCACTTGTTTTCCTCCAGCTTATGGCAGTATCTGTCCCGGATGGAGAGCAGCTCCATCTCAAAGTCGTGCCGGTCCTTCTCATGGAGGGTTTCCAGAATCAGGCCGGAGAAGAAGCTCTGGATAGCGCCGATGGCGATAAAGCCGCTGACGATCAGGGTGGGGAAACGGCGCACCAGCCCCGTGTGCAGATATTCCGACAGCACCGGGAAGAACAGCAGTCCTGCGATCACCGCCAGCACCAGCGCGATGATGCCGAAGAAGCCGAAAGGCTTGTTGTTCTTATACAGTTTGCCGATGGTGCCCAGCACCTTGATGCCGTCAGACACGGTGTTGAGCTTGGAGACGCTGCCCTCCGGCCGGTCCCGGTAGGTGACGATGACGCTCTCCACCAGCATATTCTTCTCAATGGCGTGGATACTCATCTCCGTCTCAATCTCGAAGCCCTTGCTCAGCACCGGAAAGCTCTTGACAAACTGGTAGCTGAAGGCCCGGTAGCCGGTCATGATGTCCTGAATGTTGCTCTTAAACAGGGCATTGATGCTGTGGCGCACCAGCTTGTTGCCGAAGTTGTGGAAGGGCCGCTTGTTCTCCGTAAAGTAGGTGGCGGAGAGCCGGTCGCCCACCACCATGTCCACACCCCGGTCCAGCACCTTGGCGATCATTTCCGGGGCAAACTCCGCAGGATAGGTGTCATCCCCATCCACCATCAGGTAGCACTGGGCGTCAATCTCCCGGAACATGCGGCGGATCACGTTGCCCTTGCCCTGCTGGTACTCATGGCGCACCACAGCCCCGGCGGCCAGGGCGATCTCCGCCGTGCCGTCAGTGGAGTTGTTGTCATATACATAAATGACGCTGCCCTCCGGCAGCACTGCCTTGAAGTCGGCCACCACCTTGGCAATGGTTTTGCTCTCATTATAGCAGGGAATCAGTACCGCTACCTTATCCATGTTTCGTCCTCCTGCAGCAATGCTTCTCTATACCGCTTTGGAAAGGTTTATCCTTTGTACAAGTACAAAGGGAAGGGCCATGGCCCTTCGCCAAATGATTTTATCATACCAGGCGTCTCAATTCAACATTTTCTGTGCGGATTGGCCCTGCAAACAAAAAAACGCGGCCGATCGGCCGCGTTGCAATTTGTTCAGTTCGTTCCTTCGGTTCAATCCCTTCGGTTGCCCACAATCAGGATGAAGCGCAGCAGCTGCATCAGCGTTACAGCCAGGGCCGCCACATAGGTGAGAGCGGCGGCCCGGAGGACCTTCTTCGTTCCCTCCAGCTCATCCCCCCGCAGCAGCTCCATCCCCTCGATGGAAGCCACAGCCCGGCGGCTGGCGTTGAACTCCGTAGGCAGGGTCACCAGCTGGAACACGGCGCAGAGGCCATAGAGAGCCACCCCGATATAGGCAAGGTAGGTGAACATGGGAGAGAAGGAGGACAGCAGCAGGCCCAGGATGATCAGGGGCATGGACAGCTTGGCGCCCAGGTTGGTCACCGGCACGATGGCCTCCCGGATTTTCACCGGGGCGTAATCCTCACTGTGCTGGATGGCATGGCCCACCTCGTGGCAGGCAACGCCCACCGCGGCGATGGAGCGGCCGCCGTAGACCCCGGCGGACAGGCGGATCACGTTGGCCTTGGGGTCATAGTGGTCGGTAAGCTCCCCATCGATCATCTCAATGGGCAGGTTTCTGAGACCGTTGGCGTCCAGCACCCGGCGGGCAGCCTCCGCCCCGGTGATGCCCCGGGCGTTAAAGACCCTGGTGTACTTTGCGTAGGTGTTTTTCACATTGCTGCTGGCCCACATGGACAGCAGCACCGCCGGCAGCACCAGCACGATATATGTCCAATCGATATACATAGGCATTCTCCTTTTTGCTTTCTTTCTATATTATAGCATTATAGCAGGGTATGGGGCAAATATACAACAGGATTGTGTGAATAAATCCCGGTGCCTATTGTAAACGCCTTTGTTTAACAAAGTGAAGAGTGAAGAAATAAAAACCGGCAAGCTCCCTCAGAAGCTTGCCGGTTTTTGGTGACCCGTACGGGACTCCCCGCCTGCGGGCGGGCCGGGGCGCGGCTCTGACGTGCCCCCGGCACGTCATTCACTCCCGCTCCCTTCTCGTCCCGACGTAGGAAATTCAAAATAAGAAAGCTCCACCTTACGGTGGAGCTTTCTTATTTTGGTGACCCGTACGGGACTCGAACCCATGTTACCGCCGTGAAAGGGCGGTGTCTTAACCACTTGACCAACGGGCCATAAAAAGGCGCAGTCAAAAGGCTGCGCCTTGATTTGGTAGCGGCACCTGGATTCGAACCGGGGACACTGCGGGTATGAACCGCATGCTCTAGCCAACTGAGCTATGCCGCCATGTCTGTTCCTTGAACAGCAATAGGAATTTTATCAGAAGCTTCCCAACTTGTCAACTGTTTTTTCAAAAAGTCGATAAAAAATATTTTCGAAAAAATTGCAAGTTCCTCTTGCAAAGTTCGGCATCCTGTGTTATCCTATAAAGGCTTTGGAGGGTTAGCTCAGCTGGTTAGAGCGTCCGCCTCACACGCGGAAGGTCGACGGTTCGAGTCCGCCACTCTCCACCAAAATCCCGAATGCGAGAGCATTCGGGATTTTACTTTTTCACTATTCACTACGTCGTCGCAAGCTTCGTATCGCTTGCGACGACTTTTTTCGCTTCGCGCTAAAAGTCATCTCGCGCTCACTCCGCTGCTCCTCCTTTCAAAATCACAACCACTGCGCTGGGTTGTGATTTTGTTTTTTCTCTCCCCTACTCCCGCTTGCAATCGGGGGGCGCTGCCGTTATAATAGTCCCATCAATATACCCCTAAAGTAAACGCTGAATCAATCGCCTGCGGCATCTTGCGGAAAATTTGCGCCCTGATTTCGTCACTTTTTCTTGCAATACACAAAGTATTCCTGCAAAAAAGCGCCTTCGTCAGAACACAAATTTTCTCGCAATCCGCTCTTGCCGATTGAATCATCGTTTACTAAAAAAAGAAAGACAGGAGTGTTAGTATGAACAGATTGAAAGATAAGGTTGCCATCATTACTGGCTCTACCAGCGGCATCGGTGCGGCCATGGCCCGGCTTTTCGGCAGGGAAGGTGCCACGGTGGTCATCTGCGGCCGCCGGGAAAAGCGGGGCAACGCCCTGGCCCAGGAGATCAAGAAAAACGGCGGCAAGGCCATGTATCATTTTCTTGACCTGACCCAGCCGGAGACCATCACCGCCCTCTTTGCCGACACCAAGGAAAAGCTGGGCAAGATCGACATTCTGGTAAACAACGCCGCTGCCATCGGCCTGCCTGACGGCACCGTGGAGGAAGTGACCCCGGAAATGTGGGACGCCATCTTCCAGAGCGACCTGCGGGGCGCCTTCATCGCCACCCGGGAGGTGCTGCCCTACCTGAAGGAAAACGGCGGCGGTTCCATCGTCAACATCGGCTCCATGGCCTCCACCGGCGGGGACCTGGGCGCCACTGCCTACAGCGCCGCCAAGGCCGGCGTGGATATGCTGACCAAGTCTGTGGCCCTGCAGTACGGCAAGCAGGGCGTCCGCTGCAACTGCATTCGTCCGGGTCTGATTGTCACCACCCAGAACGAGCCCTTCCTGCCCCAGTTCACCAAGGAGGTCTTTCTGGATAACGTGGCCGGCACCCGCTATGGCCGGCCGGAGGACATTGCCAACATGGCCCTGTTCCTGGCCTCCGATGAGAGCGCCTATGTCACCGGCCAGATCCTGGATGTGGACGGCGGCATCAGCTGCCATGTGGCAACGGTGGCTCAGTTCCGCCGGGGCGAGTCCCACACCTGGGACCACTGATTTTGTAACCCATGCTGGATTTTGACTGCGGCAAATACGCCTATGCCTCCCGCCGGAACGTGGTCTTTGCCCGCAAGGGCATGGCCTGTTCCTGCGTGCCCCTGGCCTCCCAGGTGGGCATTGACACCATGAAGCGGGGCGGCAACGCCATGGACGCCGCCATCGCCATGGCAGTGACTCTGCCCCTGGTGGAGCCCACCTGCAACGGTCTGGGCAGCGACTGCTTCGCCCTGGTGTGGAGTGCGAAAGACAAAAAGCTATATGGTCTCAACGGTTCCGGCCTGGCCCCTATGGCCCTGTCGGCCCAGCGGGTGCGAGCCATGGGCTATGAGCGGATGCCAATCAACGGCTGGCTGCCCACCATGGTGCCCGGCGCCCCCGCCGCCTGGGCGGCACTGCGCCGCCGCTTCGGCCGGCTATCCATGGCGGAGCTGATGGCCCCGGCCATCCAATACGCCAGGGAGGGCTTCCCTGTGCCCCTGAATGTGCACAGGCTGTGGGTGGGCGAGGCGGAGCGCTTCAAGGCCGCGGCGGAAAAGGAGCCGGCGGTGTTCGCCCCCTGGCTGGCCTGTTTCACCAAGGACGGCGAAGCCTACGGCCCCGGGGAGCTGTTCCGCCTGCCGGACTATGCCGATACATTGGAAAGCCTGGCTGCCACGGACTGCGAGAGCTATTACCGGGGGGAGCTGATGGAAAAAATTGTGGCCTTCTCCCGGCAGACCGGCGGCTTCTTCACCGAGGAAGATTTTGAAAACTACGCGCCCTTGTGGGTGGAGCCTATCACCATCAACTACAAGGGCTATGACGTGTTTGAGATGCCCCCCAACGGCCACGGCATCACCGCCCTGATGGCTCTGAACATCCTCAAGGGCATGGAGCTGGGAGAGCGGGACAGCGCTGACACCTACCACAAAATGATTGAGGCTATGAAGCTGGCCTTCATCGACGCCAAGACCTATGTGGCCGACCCCCGGTATATGCGCACCCGGGTCAGCGACCTGCTGTCTGACCGCTACGCCGCCCGCCGCCGGGCGCTGATCGGGGAAACCGCCCTCTACCCCACCGCCGGGGACCCGGCCTGCGGGGACACGGTGTATTTCTGCACCGCCGATGAGGAGGGCAACATGGTCTCCTTCATCCAGAGCAACTACATGGAGTTCGGCTCCGGGGTGGTAATCCCGGGCACGGCCATCAGCCTGCAAAACCGGGGGGCCAACTTCTCTCTGGATGAAAATAGCGACAACTGCCTGCAGGGGGGCAAGCGCTCCTACCATACCATCATCCCCGGCTTCCTGGCAAAGGACGGGCAGCCCATCGGCCCCTTCGGCGTGATGGGCGGCTTCATGCAGCCCCAGGGCCATGTGCAGGTGGTGGTGAACACCGTGGATTACGGCATGAACCCCCAGGACTGTCTGGACGCGCCCCGCTTCCAGTGGCAGGGCGGGAAACAGATTCAGTTGGAGCAGGAGGTGCCCGCCGCTGTGGCGGAGGAGCTGCGCCGCCGGGGCCATGAGGTGGAGGTGGTCAGTGACCGCATCGCCATGGGCCGGGGCCAGATCATCTGGCGCAGAAGTGACGGCACCCTGGCAGGCGGCACGGAGCCCCGCTCCGACGGGGCCATCGCGGTTTGGTAATCATAGCAAGGAGGCAATATGCAGCTGAAACTAGACAACAGCAAGCCCTATGCCATCGCCCTGGAGGGCGGCGGCGCCAAGGGCTCCTACGAAGTGGGCGTCTGGCAGGCCCTGGAGGAGGCGGGCATCCGCTATAACGCCGTGTCCGGCACCTCGGTGGGCGCCCTGAACGGCGCCATGATGGCCATGCGGGATCTGCCCCGGGCCATCGCCTGCTGGGAGGATATCCGCCTGTCCCAGATCATGGCCCTGGACGCGGAGACGGAGCAGGACCTGAGCCGCCTTATGAACGGGCAGCTGGAGCTGGAGGATTTGCAGGAGCTGATCCCCCAGGCAGTGGACATCATCAAGGACCGGGGGCTGGACGTGGCCCCGCTGCGCGCCTGGGTGCGGGAGATTGCCGATGTAAAGGCCATCAAGAGCTCAGACGTGGAGCTGTTTGTCTCCACCGTGGATTTGACGGACCGGCGGGCCCTGGAAATCAAGGTCAACGACCTTCCGGAGGACCAGGTCTGCGATATGCTGCTGGCCAGCGCCTATCACCCCAGCTTCCGGCTGGAAAAGCTGGGCGGCAAGCTCTATGCCGACGGCGGCTTTGTGGACACCATCCCCATCCACGCCCTGGTGGAAAACGGGTATCGCGACATCATTGCCGTGCGCATCCCCGGCCACGGTATTGAAAAGCGCTTCCGCCTGCCGGAGGATGTTTCCATCACCTACATTGAGCCGACCCTGGATTTGGGCTTTGTACTGAACTTTGACGCCCGCCAGGCCCGGCGCAACCTGCGCATCGGGTATCTGGACGCCCAGCGGGTGCTCTACGGTCTTTATGGCCGGGACTACTACATTGACCGCAGCATCGATGAGCGGGAGGCCCTCTCCCTGCTGCTGGACATTCTGCCGCCATCGCCGGAGCGGACGCTCCGCTATCACTGCGAGCGGCGGCTGCCCCGCATCGCCCGCCGTCTGGATGTGGCCGAGGGAGACTATTACGAGCTGCTGATTGCCTGCCTGGAGCGGGCCGCCCGGGAGCAGGGCATCGACCCCATGGCCGTCTATACCGACCGCCAGCTGCTGTCCCTGACCGGGCTGATATGAAAAAAACTGCTGCAAAACCTGGTTTTGCAGCAGCTTTTTCATTTTTATATATTTTTTATTCCACAATGTTCTCGCCGATTTTATACACATCGCCGGCGCCAACGGTGAGGATGATGTCGCCGGGCTGAGCCTTGCGCTTCAGCTCCTCCTCCAGCTCCGGGAAGGTGGGATAGAACTCCGCGCCCTCCACCCGCTCCGCCAGGGCGGCGGAGGAGATGCCGATGGTGTTCTTCTCCCGGGCGGCAAAAATCTCCGCCAGCAGCAGCACATCCGGCCGCTTCAGCTGGGTGACAAAGTCCTCAAACAAGGCGGCGGTGCGGGTATAGGTATGGGGCTGGAACACCAGGATACAGCGCTTATAGTTCAGGCCCTCCACCGTATCCAGCAGGGCCTTCAGCTCGCCGGGATGGTGGGCATAATCGTCATACACATCGGCGCCATTGTATTTTCCCTTGAACTCGAAGCGGCGGCCGGCGCCGTTGAAGCCTGCCAGACCGTACTTCACCGCGTTGGGCCGCACACCCAGGCAGATGGCGGCGGCGGTGGCGGCCAGGGCGTTCTTCACGTTGTGCAGCCCGGGCACATGGAGGGTCACATCGGTGAACAGCTTTCCCTTGAACATAATGTCAAAGTGGGAGTTGGCGCCCAGAAACTCAATATTCTCCGCATAGACATCCGCCTCCTTGCTCAGGCCGAAGGTCATGATCTTGCGGGGGATATCCCGGATGGTAGCCATGGTGCTGGCATCGTCCAGGTTGGCCACCACATATCCGTCCTCCGGGGTGCGCAGGGCAAACTCCCGGAAGGAGTGCTGCACATCCTGCAGGTCCTTGAAAAAGTCCAGATGGTCGGCCTCCACGTTCAGAATCACCGCCACGGTGGGATGGAGGGACAGGAAGGAATTGTAATACTCACAGGCCTCCATAATGATGGTGTTGCCGTGGCCCACCCGGTGCCCGGCGTTCAGCAGGGGCAGGGTGCCGCCGATCATGACGGTGGGGTCCTTATCCGCGGCCATCATGATGTGGGTGCACATGGAGGTGGTGGTGGTTTTGCCGTGGGTGCCGGAAATGCACAGGGCGTTGCTGTAGTCCTTGGAGATGGCGCCCCAGGCCTGGGTCCGCTCAAAGACCGGGATGCCCAGCGCATGGGCACGGATAATCTCCGGGTTGTCGTCATGGACGGCGGCAGTGCGCACCACGAACTCAATTTCCCGGGTGATATTTTCCGCCTTGTGGCCGATGGACACAGGGATGCCCTTCTCCGTCAGGCCCCTGACGTTCTTATTCTGATTCATATCCGAGCCGCTTACAGCAATGCCCATGCCCCAAAGCACATCCGCCAGGGAGGACATGGAAACGCCGCCGATACCGATCAGGTGGCCTCTTCTGCCCGGTGAAAGATAATTATCAAATTCAGTCATATGTTACTCCGTTGCCCTGTTATTGCGTCCTTGTTGCAAACGCTGTTAATACAATGTCTATTGAAGTCTGTGAACAAAAATGCTAAAATCTCTACAGATACGGAGTGTATTATAATACGGAAGCGGCTGCATTGCAAGTAAATAATCCTGCGTCGCCGCTCATATCCTTGTATGAAGCTTTTTTGGTGAGGTGTGTTTATGGAAAATATCTCGCCCCCGAAATACGTGCGCCAGGTTTTGCGCAGTCTCCAGGCCCGGGGTCACGTGGCCTATCTGGTGGGCGGCTGCGTCCGGGATATGGCCCTGGGCGTCCGGCCTCACGATTGGGACATCTGCACCGGCGCCCTGCCGGAGCAGGTGATGGAGGTCTTTCCCGGCGCCCTGCCCACCGGGCTGAAGCACGGCACGGTCACCGTCCGCATCAACTCCCGCTCCGTGGAGGTCACCACCTTCCGCTCGGAGGAGAACTATGTGGACCACCGCCACCCGGAAACGGTACGCTTCGTGGGGGAGCTGACCACTGACCTGAGCCGCCGGGACTTCACCATCAACGCCATGGCCCTGTCCCCGGACGGGCTGCTCATGGACCCCTTCGGCGGGCTTACGGATCTGGAGCACCGCTGCATCCGCTGCGTGGGCAGCCCGGAGCTGCGCTTTGAGGAGGACGCCCTGCGGATGTTCCGGGCGCTGCGCTTCTCCGCCCGGCTGGACTTCAGCATTGAGGAGGCCACCCTGGCCGCCATTGAGAAGAAGGCCCATCTGGCCTCCGCTCTGGCGGCGGAGCGGATCCGGGACGAGGTGGAGAAGACCCTGCTGACCCCCAAGCCGGAGACGGTGGGGCTGATGCAGCACCTGGGCCTGCTGGACGGTTTTTTGTGCACCCGGGCGGAAGGCACCCTGCCGGAATTAAAGCTGCTGACAAAGCTGCCCCGGAAAGCCCTGGACCGCTGGATGGCCTTCTGCGTTATTCTCCGCCGCTGGGGGCTGATCTCCTCGGTGGAGGACTTTTTGACCGCCCTGCGGCTGGACAGCCGCACCATCCGCTGCTGCAGCGACGGAGCGGCGCTGCTGGAAGGCAGCAAGCCCCGCAGCGCCCCGGAATGGAAGCGGCTTTTGCGCCTCTGGGGGGTGGATACCGTAAGCTGCGCCGCCCGCTGCCGGGACGCGCTGGACGGCGGCAGCAGCAGCCGGGAGCTGAAAGCGGTGCTGAAAAGCGGAGAATGCTTTTCCATGAAGCATCTGGCCGTCGGCGGGGATGATCTGACCGCCCTGGGTCTCAAGGGCCGGGAGCTGGGGGAAATGCTGAACTTCCTTCTGGATTACGTGATCGAATACCCGGATAACAACCGGCGGGAGCTGCTGCTGTCCCTGGCCGGGAACACGGAGGAATTGTGATGGATACTTGGGAAAGCCTGAAGCGCGACTGCGCCGGCTGCCGGGGCTGCTCTCTGGGGGAAACCCGGCACAACCTGGTTTTCGGCGTGGGCAATGAGCAGGCGGAGGTCATGCTCATCGGCGAAGGCCCTGGGGAGCAGGAAGACCTGCAGGGCGTCCCTTTTGTGGGGCCGGCGGGAAAACTGCTGGACGATATGCTGGAAATGATTGACCTGGACCGGCAAAAGGTGTATATTGCCAACATCGTCAAGTGCCGCCCGCCCCGGAACCGGGACCCGCTGAATGTGGAGCAGGAGGCCTGCCGTCCCTGGCTGAACCGGCAGATCGCCCTGGTAAACCCCAAAATCATCGTGTGCCTGGGCCGCATCGCCGCCATGGCCCTGATCCGGGAGGACTTTCGCATCACCCGGGAGCATGGCCAGTGGTTTGACCGGGACGGCCGCCGCCTCATGGCCACCTATCACCCCTCGGCCCTGCTGCGGGATGTGGACAAGCGGCCGGAGGCCTTTATGGACCTGCGGGCACTTAGAAAGGAAATCAAGGCTGTTTGCAGCCGAACCTACTGATATGTTGGAATTCAAGACTCTCACCCTGGCGGACAAGCCCTGGGTGGACCAGCTGGTAATGCAGGAGAACAGTCCCAGCGCCGGCTTTAACTTTGGCAATATCTATCTTTGGAACGAGAACCATGAGCAGCTGGTGGCCCGCGCCGATGGCCGGATGGTCACCCAGCTGCGCCGTGACGGTCAGACCGCCTTTGTCTTCCCCATTGGTCAGGGGCCTTTGGCCCCGGCGGTGGAGGCCATCCGGGAATTCGCCGCCGCCCAGGGCATTCCTCTGGTGCTGCGGGGCCTGACGGAGAAGCATGTGGCCCAGCTGGAGGAGGCCTGCCCCGGCGGCTTTGCCTATATCGAGAATGAGACTTGCGCCGATTATATGTATCTGGCGGAAAAGCTGGCCACCTACAGCGGCAAAGCCCTCCACGGCAAGAAGAACCACTGCAACCGCTTTGAGGCAGAAAACGACTGGGACTTTGTACCCCTGTGCCGGGAGCTGATCCCCGGCTGTCTGGATATGCTGGACAATTGGATGGAGGACAACACCCAGCGGCTGGAGCCCAGCATCGCCCGGGAGTATGACGCCATTCTGAGAGCCTTCGCCGCCTATGAAAAGCTAGGCTTCGAGGGCGGCGTGCTGCGGATTGAAGGGAAGATCGTGGGCTTCAGCCTGGGCGAATTCACCAGTCCCGACTGCTTTGACGTCCACTTTGAGAAAGCCGACGGCAGCATCAACGGGGCCTACCCCATGGTCTGCCGGGAGCTGACCCGCCAGCTGATGGCGGCCCACCCCCAGTTGAAATACATGAACCGGGAGGAGGACATGGGGCTGGAGTCCCTTCGCCGCTCCAAGCAGTCCTACAGGCCGGAATTCATGCTGAGAAAGTTTACCGCCAGGTGGAAATATGACTGAGTATATCATCCGCCAATACCGCCCGGGAGACCGGGCAGCCCTCACCGCGTTGTGGCGGCAGGTCTTTGGCGACCCGGAGGCCGTGGTCGCCGCCTTTTTTGACGCCCTGCCCCGGATGGGCATTGGCGCCGTGGCGGAGGCGGAAGGCCGCCCCGTGGGTGCGGCCTATGTGCTGGACGCCATGGATGTGGTGGACGCCGATGGGCAGGCGCGGCGTTGCGGCTATCTCTACGCCGTGGCCGTTGCCCCGGAGCACCGGCATCAGGGCCTGGGCGCCAAATTGAGCCGGGAGGCAGCGGCGCTGTCTCTCCGCCGGGGGACGGAGTTCATCTGCACCCTGCCGGCGGAGCCTTCCCTCTACGCCTGGTATGAGGAGATCCTGGGGCTTGGCTGTGCCCTGCATCGGAAGCAGTATGCTGTCACCGCAAGGCCAGACTGGCCGGCGGAGCGGCTTTGCCCGGGGGACTATCTGGCCCGGCGGGAAGCGCTGCTGGCCGGGGTGCCCCATCTGCGTCCGGAAGCGGCGGTCATGGACTTTGCCGGGCAGTTTTACGCCCTCTTTGGCGGCGGCCTGTACGCCTGCGGCGGCGGGCTCTGCGCCACCTACGTGGATGATGGCCGCGCTCTGATCCTGGAGCTGATTGCCCCGGAAGATGTGTCTGCGGCGGATGTGGCTGCCGCCCTCTGCGCCGCGTTGGGCTGCCGGGAGGGGCAATACATGCTGCCTGACAGCCAGGGGGAGCCCTATCTCTCCGCCCCCGCCGGCGTTCTTCCGCCGGACTGCGTCTGGAACCTGAGCTTCGATTGATTTTACATTTCTGAAACAACTTGCCTGTTTATTATGAAACATCTTTCGGCTATCATAATAACTGTAAGTGACAGTTTTTCATCTTTTTCATTTTGTCCTCAACCATACAACAAAACGGAGCGGCCTGGCCGCTCCGTTTTGTTCATTGTTGGAAACCATACATTATGTATCGACAACAGAGCAGCGGGGGTGCGCGAGGGGGGAAGACCCGCCTCGCGTTCCAATAATCCGCCGCAGAAAAGCCTGTATTCCAGGCTTTTCGGGCGAAGCAGCATTTTGATTTTATCAAAATGCTCGGCGGTTGAAGCGGTCAAAAAAGTCCTGCCGGGACTTTTTTGACAAGCTGAACGGAGCGGCCTGGCCGCTCCGTTTTGTTTGTCATTAACAAAAACCGCTGTGGAGAACCACAGCGGCTTTGCGTTTATCTCTTCAGCCCAGCTCCTCAGCGGTGTACATCTTCACGTCACTGACGACGCCGTAAGTCTTGTTCAGCTTGCTCAGGGCGGCGAAGTGGGCGCTGCGCAGGTGGCCCGGCATGTGCTTGCGGCTCTCCCAGCGCTCCACGATCAGCATCTTCCCCGGCTCCACCGCGGAGCAGACCAGCTCATAGCTGATGTTGCCGGTCTCCTGGTTGCTCTTCTCCACCACGCCGGTGGCGCGAACCTTCTCCAGATACTCCTCCTGCTTTTCCGGGGCAATCCTGTTTTCGCAGTATACAATGACCATCTTCTCTTTCTCCTTCCCTTTTAAGACAGATTTCCGGTTGCGTACATGGCAGCGGTCAGGGCCACCACCGGCGCCGTCTCACAGCGGAGAATCCTCTCCCCCATGGAACAGATGTGCAGGCCGCAGACCCTGGCCAGGTCCGCCTCAAAGGGCTGGAAGCCTCCCTCCGGCCCGGTGATGATGGCGGCGGTCTTCATATCCCGGTTGGCGCTCAGCACCGCGTCCAGTGCCTCCCGCTCCCCGGTCTCGTACATGAACAGGCCCAGGTCCTTCTTTACCGCGATGTCCAGCACAGCGGTAAAGTCCCCGGCCCAGCCCACCTGGGGGATGATGCCCCGGCCGGACTGCTTAGCCGCCTCTTCCGCGATGCGCTGCCACCGCTCCAGCTTCTTCTCCGGCTTATCCGGCTTGGCCACGCAGCGGCTGGACTGGAAGAACAAAATTTCGCAGGCCCCGGCCTCCACGGATTTCTGGATGATATAATCGGTCTTGTCCCCCTTGGGCAGGCCGCAGAGCACCGTGACCTTCACCGTAGGCTCCGCCGGGCAGCGGACCACTTCCACCACCTCTGCCTCCACCTGCTCCTTATCGGCCTTCACCAAGCGGCACTTATAGTCCGTGCCCTGGCCGTCGCAGATGATCATATCCTCCCCCGGGCGCAGGCGTAGCACATGCACATGCTCCGCGTCCCGGCCGGTCATGATGGCCATGCCGCCTTTGATATTGGTGCCGGCCATGAAAAATCTAGGCATAATACCACCCCGATTTCAGATTTCTTTATACTAATTATTACATAATCCCAAACTTTTTGCAATAGGGCGCATAGAATGTTTTATAAACCGCGCCGAAAACGAGGTGAAAAAGCCCCATGACCGACAAGGAGATTCAGCAGCGGCTGCGCAATTTTGACGCCGTCTGGCAGCGGGTGCAGAGCAGTAAGCCCTGCTCCGGCGGCGCCCAGCTGATGCCCCGCAAGGAGCCCAAAAGCCAGGCCGTCCGCTTCGACCCAAGACATAAATAACAAAAGAGCGCAAAGGCAAAACCTTTGCGCCCTTTTGAGACTGTCAAAGAAGCAGCCAAAGCCTCCCCTGTGTAAGGGGAGGTGGCAAAAATCTGCGATTTTTGCCGGAGGGGTTGTAAATGAAACGTTCAAACTTTGCAAGATGTAACTGAGAAGCTAAAACATTTTATAAAACAATCCCTCAGTCAGCTTCGCTGACAGCTCCCTTTACACAAGGGAGCCTTCCTTTGTTACCAGCTTCTCCAAAAAACTCAGTAGGCTACGCCCCAGTAGATCATGGTCTTGGCCGGCTTGCCGCAGCAGGCACAGACGTCGTCCAGATGCTCCTGCTGGAAGGGGATGCAGCGGGAGGACATGCCCGCCTTCTCCTTCATATCCAGCTCGCACTGGAGATCGCCGCACCACATGGTCTTGATGAAGCCGCCGTTTTTCTCCTGCAGCTCCTTGGCCTCCTCCAGGGAGTGGGCCACATAGGTGTGCTCGTCCAGGTTCCGCTTGGCCTTCTCGTAGAGGCCCTGCTGCACAGCGTCCAGCAGCTCCGGCAGGCGCTGGGCGATCTCCTCCAGCTTGACGGAGATCTTCTCCCCATTGTCCCGGCGGACGGCCATGCAGACGCCGTTTTCGATATCCTTGGGCCCCAGCTCCACCCGGAGGGGAACGCCCTTCATCTCATACTGGGCGCACTTCCAGCCCATGCTGTTGTCGCTGAGGTCGATCTTGGCGCGAATGCCGGCGGCCTGGATGGCCTCAAACAGGGCCTGGGCCTTCTCGGTGACGCCGGGCTTATGCTGGGCCACAGGCACCACAACCACCTGAATGGGGGCAATGCGGGGGGGCAGCACCAGGCCGTTGTTGTCGCCATGGGTCATGATGATGCCGCCGATGATGCGGGTGGACATGCCCCAGGAGGTCTGCATGGGGTACTTCTGCTGGTTGTCCTTATCGGTGAAGGTGATGCCGAACTGCCGGGCAAAGCCGTCGCCGAAGAAATGGCTGGTGCCGGACTGGAGGGCCTTCTTGTCGTGCATCATGCACTCAATGGTGTAGGTGTTCTCCGCGCCTGCAAACTTCTCCTTATCGGTTTTGTTGCCCCGGATAACCGGCATGGCCAGATAGTTCTCGCACACGTCGGCATAGACCTCCAGCTGGTGGAGGGTCTCCGCCCGGGCTTCTTCCTCCGTTGCGTGGAGGGTGTGACCCTCCTGCCAGAGGAACTCACGGCCCCGCAGGAAGGGGCGGGTGGTCTTTTCCCAGCGCAGCACGCTGCACCACTGGTTATAGAGCATGGGCAGGTCACGCCAGGAGTGGACAATGTGGCTCCAGTGGTCGCAGAACAGGGTCTCAGAGGTGGGGCGGATGCAAAGCCGCTCCGGCAGCTCCTCGCTGCCGCCAACCGTGACCCAGGCGCACTCGGGGGCGAAGCCCTCCACATGGTCCTTTTCCTTTTGCAGAAGGCTTTCCGGGATCAGCATGGGCATGGACACGTTTTCATGCCCGTCCCGCTTGAACATCCCGTCCAGGATCTTCTGGATATTTTCCCAAATCGCATAGCCATAGGGGCGCATAATGAAGCAGCCCTTGATGCCGGAGTAATCCACCAGCTCCGCCTTGGTGCACACATCGGTGAACCACTGGGCGAAGTCCACCTCCATGTCGGTGATCTGCTCCACTTTCTTTTCTTTTGCCATTGTATTTCCTCTCTTTCGCCAGAGCCCTTGCTCCGTCGTATTCGCGGTAAGCCGCAATGCAATATTTTAACTTCCCCGCCGCCCCTTGTCAATAGGGGGCTGTGCTTCTTTCCCCCGCCGCAGAGCAGGCCCGCCCCACAAAGGGCGGCAAAAGAGCGCATAAATATTAATTTCTGCTGCCTCGCGACAAATTTCACTGGATTTTTCTTGACCTCAGGCCCCACAGCGGCTATAATGTCTACGATTAAGCTGAGAGGCGGCCGGTGTTCGCTTCCTCCCGGCTTACACCCAATGGAGGTGAAAGCGATTAACAAGCAGAAATTCCTTGCTGAGCTGGGCCGCCTGCTGACCTTTATGTATGAAGAGGACAGGCAGACCGCCCTGGCCATGTACAGCAAGATGTTTGACGACGCGGCGGAGGAACAGCTGCTGCTGCAGTTTCTGGTGTCCCCCACCCGCCAGGCCGTGGTTCTGGCCCGGGCCTATGACGCCAAGGAGCGCAAGCTGCAGGTACATACCCAGTCCCGGGATGATGACGCCGGCTATGCCGATGTCCCGGAGGGGGAGCTGCCCCCCTTCATCCTGGCCATAAGCGATCTGCAGCAGGAGGCCATCGCCCAGGGCATTTTTGAGCCGGTGGAGGCAGCCCCTGCGGTGGACGAGAACCAGTTCTCCCTGTTTGACGAATTCCCCCAGGACGCCCCGGCAGAGCAGGAAGCGGTTTGGACCGATGTTCCCAGTGTGCCCCAGAATAACACTGATATGCAGGAGCCGGACCCTGCGGAGGATGAGGACGCCCCGGTCAGCGATTCCGTCAGTGAATTTGCCGACGCGGTGGACGCTTTCCTGGCTGACTTTGCCATTGCCGACGGGGAGCTGGTGCCCAAGAGCGCCGAAGCCCCCGCCCCGGCGGAGGGTGCGCCTGTCCCGCCCCCGGCGGAGACGGAGGAAGCAGAGGAAGCGCCTGTCCCGGCGGAGAGCGTTGTCCCTGTCCCGGCAGACCCTGCCCCGGTGACGGAGGAGGAGTTTGAGGAAGAGCAGGCCCCCGCTACCCAGCGGAAAGCCAAGGTTTTCCTGCTGATTCTGTACATCCTCTGTGCCATCCCCCTGGGCATTCTCGGTACTGCCGCGCTGCTGGTTCCCACGCTGCTGAGCCTGTCGCTGGCCATCGGCTTTGTGTGCGCCGGTGTGCTGGTGCTGACGGCGGCCTTCGGCGGCTTCGCCATCTTTGCCGACCTGATGGTGATTCTGGGCCTGGCCATCATTCTGCTGGCTTTGGGCCTGCTGCTGACCTGGCTGTTTATCTGGTTTATCGGCGGGGCCATCGTGGGGCTGATCCGCGGCCTGTGCCATCTCGGCGGCAAGTGGTGCTATAAGGAGGTGCCTGTCCAGTGAAAAGCGGTTGGAAAATCATTCTCATTGTGGTGGTCATCGCCATCCTGCTGGGCGCGGTGTGCATGGGCGTGGGCGCCATGACCGGGGCGGACTTTACCCGCATCTGGGCCACGCTGGACAATCGGTACCACGTGGATATGTACTACCAGTACTTTATCGAGGTCTGGAACACCCTGGCCACGGAGCTGGCCGCATAAGGCAACAAAAAATCGGAACTGCTTCATGCAGTTCCGATTTTTTCAGTTCCCGCATTCGATGGAAATCTGGTTGAAAACCCCCAGGATATCGTCAATGGAGGTGGCGGCCTTTTCCGCCCCGGCCTTATCCATGACCACCTGGCCCTGGTTCATCATGATCAGCCGGTCGCCATATTCCACGGCGTAGCGCAGGTTGTGGGTCACCATCATGGCCGTCAGCTTCTTCTCCCGCACCACCTTGTCCGTCAGTTCCATGATGATCTCCGCCGTCTTGGGGTCCAGGGCGGCAGTGTGTTCATCCAGAATCAAAAACTTCAAAGGCGTCATGGTGGCCATCAGCAGGGCCACGGCCTGCCGCTGCCCGCCGGAGAGGGCGCCCATCTTCACGTCCAGCTTATCCTCCAGGCCCAGACCCAGGCTCTGCAGCTGCTGGCAGTAAAAGTCCCGCCGCTGCCGGTTGACCCCCCGGCTCAGGCCGAAGGCCTTGCCCTTGTTGTCCGCCAGGGAGAGGTTTTCCAGCATGGTGAGGCCCGGGCAGGTGCCCGCCGCCGGGTTCTGGTACACCCGGCCCATGGCGGCATAGCGCTGGTACTCCTTCAGCTTGTTGATGTTCTTCCCCTCCATCAGCACTTCCCCGCCTTCCACCGGGATGGAGCCGCAGATGATGTTCAGCAGAGAGGTCTTGCCGCTGCCGTTGCTGCCCACGATGGACACGAACTGCCCCTCCTCCACGGAGAGGGAGAAGTCCCGGAACAGGGTCTGCTCGGTGACGGTGCCGGGGTTATAGATTTTTGTGATATTGCGCAGCTCAAGCATGGATGATCTCCTCCCCTTTCCGTCCGGACAGCACCAGCACCAGCAAAAACAGCAATGCGGTGATCAGCTTCATCATATTGGCCGGCAGGCCCATGCTCAGGGCCAGCTGGATACACAGCTTGTAGAGGATGCTGCCCAGAATCACAGCGGTGGTGCCGGCGGGAGAGGCCAGCCAGGCCAGGCCCTTATGCTTCCGCAGCCCCCGGGCAAGGGGGGAGGCGCTGTAATAGTTCATGAGGGAAATGCCTATAATCACCGCTGCCAGGCCATAGACCAGCTGGCCGGTGCCCATGGTGGCGGAGAAGCTCCGCTGCTCATGGCAGACCACGCAGCCGCCCAGGGCCACCAGGGCGTTGGCGATCACCAGGCCCAGAATCTTCACCCGGCCCTTATCCTTGGCCAGGGAGGTGACCAGCCCGGCGTTATCGCCCACGGCCCGCAGCAGCAGACCGGACTTGGTCCGCAGGTACAGGTCCAGCACCAGCTTCACCACCAGGATCAGCACCAGAGACACCACCAGCTTGCGGGTCATGTTGCTGGCATTCCCCATCAGGGCCATCACCGGGGCAGAGGTGAAGATGGTGTCCGTCCCCCGGTCCACCGTCAGGTTGGAGCCGGCGATCTGGAGATTGATGGAAAAAAGGGCGGTCATGGTGATGATGCCCGCCAGCAGATTGCGCACCTTCAGCCGCACATGGATAAACCCGGTGAACAGGCCCGCCAGGCCCCCCACCAGCATGGCAATGGGCAGGGTCAGCCAGGGGGCCACCCCCTTGGTCAGCAGCACGGCGGTGACGGCGGCCCCCAGAGGGAAGGTGCCGTCCACCCCCAGGTCGGGGAAGTCCAGAATGGAATAGGTGATGTAGACGCCGAAGGAGATCAGCGCGTAGACCAGTCCCTGGGTCAGGGTGCCGATCAGCAGGTCAGTCATGGCAAGAGCCTCCTGTGAAAATATGGAATAGGCAAACATCCTCTCCGCCGCAAAAGCGGCGGAGAGATTTTATGCTTTGTGAATCGCGTTTTGTGTCTGTGCTCAGCCTTCACTGGCTTCGATGGCCTTCTGGGCGACGGCGTCGGGGAGGGTGATGCTCATGGCCTCCAGGGCGGCACTGTTGACATAGATGCCGTACTCCGCGATGGTCTCATAGGGCAGCTCCTGGCAGGTGGCCTGGCCGGTGAGCACCTTGGCCGCCATCAGGCCGGTCTGAATGCCCAGCTGCACGTAGTCAATGCCGGCGGAGGCCACGCAGCCCAGCTTCACCTGCTCAATCTCGGAGCCGTAAACGGGGATGCCGGCCTCGTCCGTCTTTTCCAGGATGGCGGCCAGCACGCCCACCACGTTGTTGTCCGTCAGGTTGGAGAAGCAGTCCACCTTGTGGGAGATCAGCGTATCGGCGGCCTGGGTGACTTCGGCCTGGCTGGTGACGCCCACGGTGTCAATTTCAAAGCCGTAGTCCGGGGCCTTGGCCTTGTATTCCTCGATGGCGGAAACGGAGTTGGGCTCGCTGGTGGTGTAGATGATGCCAATGGTCTTGGCCTGGGGCTGGAGCTGGCGGATCAGGTCCAGCTGGGCCTCTACCGGCAGCTTATCGGAGGTGCCGGTGATATTGCCGGAATCCAGCTTGGCCTGGACAGGGTCGGTAATGGCAGTGAACACCACGGGAATGTCCTTATCCTCGGCGGCGGCGTAGCAGGCCACGGCGGAGGGAGTGGCGATGGCCACCATCAGGTCCACGTTTTCGGTGGAGAACTGCTGGCCGATCTGGGCGGCGATGTTGTCGTCAAAGCCGGCGTTCTGATAATCCACCTTCAGGTTCACGCCCTCCTCAATGCCGGCCTGGGCCAGGCCCTGGAGGAAGCCCTCCCGGCAGTTATCCAGGGAGGCGTGCTCACCGTACTGGGAGATGCCGATGGAATAGGTCTTGCCGCTCTCCCCAGAAGCGGCGGGCGTCTCTGCCGTCTTGCCGGAGCAGGCGGCCAGGGAAAGGGAAAGGGTCAGCGCCATCAGGGCGGAAGTAATTTTCTGGAACTTTTTCATTGTAATATCTCCATTCTATGATAAATAAGTTTGATTTTCAGTTGATGAACGGTTTTTTGGTGACTTTTATCGCAAGCCTCGCCATCGTTTTGTTAAAAGCATCATTTTCATTCCCTCGCCTGTCAGCGGATTTTCATAAAAAATAAAAGCCCTGTCCCATTTGGGACAAGACTTACATCCTGCGGTACCACCCAAGTTGGCGCATTGCGCCCGCTTGCTTCACGTACTTCATACGCGCCGCCCTGATAACGGGTGCGGTCCCCGTCAGCCACTACTAAGCCCCTGGCCTTTCGCTCTGCCCTCGCAAGTCCATTCGCCGGAGACCGCTCTGCCGTGATCCCACCATCCACAGTTCTCTGAAAGGCTGCATCACCGGTTACTACTCTTGCTCATCGGTTTTTCCTGTTGCTCCGTATTATACGCATGGGAAAGGGATTTGTCAACCAAAATTTTCTGTCTCTGATTATCGCGTTAAATCGTCAAATTTCACAGCCGCTTCCACAGGCGGATCACGCCCTTGTCATTGAGCTGCTGCAATGTCACCAGCAGGATGGGGAAGCTGAGCATTCCCCACACGCCCCAGACCCGCCAGCCCACGTACACCGCCAGCAGGGAGGCCAGGGGGTTCAGGCCGATCTGATCCCCCAGCAGCTTTGCCTGGGTGCAGCTGCGCACCAGGTTCACCAGCACCCAGCAGATCAGCAGGCCCAGGCCCATCCCGGTGTTGCCCAGCAGCAGGCAATAGGCGGCCCAGGGCACCAGCACAATGCCGGTACCAAAGACCGGCAGGGCGTCGATCAGGGCCGTCACCGCCGCCAGCATGGCCGGGCTTTTCACCCCCAGCAGCCAGAAGGCCAGCAGCAGCTGGAAAAAGGTCATCAGCATCAGGATCGCCTGGGCCCGGAAGAAGCCGCCGAAGCTTCCCTTGATGTCCTGGCTCAGCCCCTCCAGGCGGCTGCGGAAGCTCTCCGGCAGCTGGGCCAGGATGAAAGCCGTGGTCTGGGGGTAGGAGGCGGAGATGAAATAGGTGCCGATGCCGGCGGTGACCAGAAACAGCAGGATGTCCGGGCTGGCCTGGGCCATGGCGGTCAAGGCGTCCAGGGCCCATTGGCTCAAAAGCACCGGCAGGCCGTAGAGCGCTTCACCCAGGGCCTCCATGGCCGCCAGCATATACTGGGCCACCCCCTCCGGGGCGGCGCTGATGTACACCATGGCCCGCTCCTGCAGCCGCTCCAGCCCCTGGCCCACACTGGCCATGAGCATGGGCGCCTGCTTTGCAAAGCCGGTGATGGCGGTGATGCCCCGCCAGCTGAGCCGCGCCGCCGCCCAACCGATGAGGGCCAGCACCGTGATGGTCAGCAGCCCTGCCGCCGGCGCCCGCCGCCAGCCGTGGCGCAGCAGGAAGCGCAGCGGAATCTCCAGCAGCGCCGCCACAGCATAGGCCAGGAGGAAGGGCGCGGCCCAGGGCAGCAAAAACCGGGCCGTGAGCCAGATAAGCCCTACCGCCCCCACGCCCCAGGCCAGGGCCGTCAGGATTTTAATCAAACGCTGATGCATTCCTCCACCCGCCTTTCCCGCTGCATACACAGTAGGTTTTTGCCATTTTCATGCAAAAATATTCCTCCGCACCCCCACCGGCAGCAGCGTATATAATGGGGTAGGCAAAGCAGCGACCCTTCTTTGCCCTTGCCGCACTTGCGGCGCTGGAGGAATGAACCCATGCTTATTGTGGAAAAATTTGGCGGCAGCTCCCTCGCCGATATTGAAAGACTGCGCCGGGCCGCTGAGATCTGCCGGAGCGCCCGGTGCCGGGAGCATGATGTAGTCGTTGTGGTCTCCGCCATGGGGGACACCACCGACCACCTTGTGGATATGGCCCAGGAAATCAGCCCCCGCCCCTCAAAGCGGGAGCTGGACGCGCTGATGACCACCGGGGAGCAGCAGTCCGCCGCCCTGATGGCCATCATGCTGGAGAGTCTGGGCATCAAGGCCCAATCCCTCTCCGGCTGGCAGGCCGGCATCCTCACCGGCTCCCAGCACGGCGGCAGCGACATCCGTTTTATCGCCCCCGGCAGAATCCAGGAGGCCCTGAGCCGGGGCCGTGTGCCGGTGGTCACAGGCTTTCAGGGCTTTACCGCCCAGGGCGACATCAGCACCCTGGGCAGGGGCGGCTCCGACACCACCGCAGTGGCCCTCTCCGCCGCCCTGGAGGCTGACCGCTGCGAGATCTACACCGATGTGGACGGCATCTACACCGCCGATCCCCGGCTGATCCCCAGCGCCAGAAAGCTTCCCCGCATCGATCTGCGGGATATGCTGGCCCTGGCCAGGGGCGGCTCCCAGGTGCTGCACGCCAAGTCCGTGGAGCTGGCCCTGGCAAACAACATAGACATCTACCTGCTCTCCTCCTTTGAGAGCGCCCCCGCCTCCCTGGTCTGCCGCCTGAAGGAGGCGGAGCGGCCCGCCTTCGCCGGCGTCACCCGCTGCAGGGGGGAGGGCAGCCTGAGTCTGGCCGGCAAAGGGGCCGACGCGGCGGCCCTGTCCCGGATGGTCATCCTGCTGTCGGAAGCCGGCATCCCCGTCCGCTCCGGCCAGCTGGATGAGGGCCGGGCCAGCGTAAAGGTGGCTCCCCAGCAGCTGGATGAGGCAATGACCCTCATTCATGACGAAATGGTGCTGAAACAATAGACAACAAAAAAGGAAAGGCCAAAGCCTTTCCTTTTTTCAAACTGAACTTATTCTTCTTTTTCTTCGATAACCACCCGGTTGCCCCGGACGGAGAGCCGCCCTTCACAGTACAGGGCCACAGACTGGGGCAGAATCTTCCACTGGCCCTCTTCCAGTACCCGCCTGCGCAGGGTATCCGGGTCGTCATTGGGCAGGACTTCGATGGCCCGCTGCATGATGACGCCCCCCACCCGGCCATCCGGGTCGGCAAAGTAGGCGGTGGCGCCGGTCATCTTCACGCCCCGCTCCAGCACGGCCAGCTGAATGTCCCCTTCCACATCCTCAAAGGCGGGGTACATGGCCGGGAAGGTGCCGATGATGCGGTTCTTGAACTGGTAGGGAATCACCCCCAAAGGCAGCTCATAGCCTGCCAGAATCACCAGTTCAATATCCATATCCTTTAACTTGTTGGCCACCGCCATGCTGTGGCTGGTGATGTTGGGAAACAGCTCCGGGTCCACCACATAGGCCGGCACCCCCGCGCTGAGAGAGCGCTTCATGGCATAGGCGTCCCGCCGGGAGGAGATCACCGCAACCAGTTCAAAATCCGGTATTTCCTGAAAATACATGGAGTCCAGGATGGCTTGAAGCTCCGCCCCATCCCCGGACACCAATGCTGCCGCTCTGACCATATCTTTCTCCACTCTTGTCTAATCGCAAAAATCAAGGTATAATAGACGAAATTACTTCGTTCTCAGTTGACATATTATCCAGTGTATTATACTGTATTCGCTGCGAATGGTCAAGAAGTTGGAGGCATAGTTATGACAGAAATTTATGTAATCCGCCACGTCCAGGCGGAGGGCAACCTGTACCGTATGTGTCAGGGCCACTGGGACGGCGGCGTTACGCCCATGGGCGTCCTGCAGCGGGACGCGCTGGCGGAGCGTTTTAAGAACATACACGTGGACGCGGTCTATTCCAGCGACCTTTACCGGGCCCGCTTCACCGCTTCCGCCATCACCAAATACCATGATCTGCCCATCATCCCGGACAGCCGCTTCCGGGAAATCTGCCTGGGCCCCTGGGAGGCCCGGTACTTCGGCAACCTGCGCCGGGAGGATGGGGAGAACTTCCGCCAGTTCATCTTTGAGCAGCCGGCTTTCTCCCTCCCCGGGGCGGAGACCTATGCCCAGGTGACGGAGCGGGCCTACCCCGCGTTGTGTGAGATCGCCCAGAAGCACGATGGCCAGACCATCGTGCTCACCACCCACGGCGTCACCATCCGCTGCCTGCTGTGCAAGATCGGCGGCATCGACCTGCGGGATAATGAGCATCTGCCCATTTTTATGAACACCGGGGTGGCCCGCCTGTTCTACGATCAGGGCCGCTTCACCATTGACTACGCCAATGATTTCAGCCACCTGTCCCCGACGCTGCAGCACGGCATGAAGGGTCCTGACCTGCGCCATGAATACATCGACCCGGCCAGGGAGGCGGATTACTACCGGCACTGCTACGAAAGCGCCTGGCTGGCCGCCCATGGGGACCTGAGCCGCTTCCAGGCCCAGACCTATCTGGCCGGCGCCATGGAGCATCACGCCGCCGACCCCCAGGCCGTGCAGCGGCTGTATTACGAGGATCAGCCGGCGGGCCTGCTGGATCTGGACACCCGGCGGGGCAGCCATGCCGGCTACGGCTGGATCAGCCTTTTGTATCTGGAGCCGGCATTCCGTGGCCGGGGCTGCGGCATCCAGCTTTTGTCCCGGGCCATGCTGAAATATGAGCAGCTGGGCCGCCGGGCCCTGCGCCTGCACGTGGCAGAGGAGAACCAGGCCGCTGTGGCGTTCTACCGGCGCTGGGGCTTCACTGAGTTGAGCCACGAACCGGGCAGCAGCGGCCGCCTGCTGCTGATGGAGAAGAAGCTGGGAGGCCATGAGCATGTATGACGACCCCGCCCGCATCCAATGGCTGGACCTGAAGCCGGGGCGGCGGATTCTGGTGATTTCCGACATTCACGGCAATCTGGACTATTTCTCCGGCCTGCTGACCCAAGCGGTGTTCACCCCGGCGGACGAGTTGATCATCGACGGGGACTTTCTGGAGAAAGGCCCCCAGTGTCTGGAGACCCTGCGCTTTATCATGGCCCTCTCCCAACGGGGCAACGTCCACGCCCTGCGGGGCAACTGCGACGGCTGGCACACCATCTTTGACCACGGGGAAGAGGGGGACGCCCATCTGCTGCGCTACCTCCAGTGGCGGCAGAGCGGCCTGCTGTGGGAGATGTTCCATTCTCTGGGGCTGGACCCCATGACCATGGACAGCATCACGCCCTACAAGGCGGCGCTCCACGCTTTTGATGGGGAGTTTTCCTTTCTCTCCGCGCTGCCGGATGCCATTGACACCGAGAACTTCACCTTTGTCCACGCCGGGCGGCAGCCGGACAAGCCCCTGGAACAGCATACCCGGGGGGAGCTGGACCGAATCGACCGCTTTCTGGACAAGGGCTACGCCTTTGACAAATGGGTCATCGTAGGCCACTACCCGGTGATGCTCTATGGGGAGGACAAGGTCTGCGCCAACCCCATCATTGAGCGGCAGCGGAAGATTGTCTCCATCGACGGGGCCTGCGTATTGAAGGATGACGGCCAGCTGAACGCCCTGATCATCCCCTCCAGGGACAGCGAGGACTTTTCCTTCACCGCCTATGACCCCTTCCCGGAGCGGCGGGTGCTGCAGGATCAGGCGGAGAGCCAGCGTTCTTACTACATCCGCTGGGGCGACAGCCAGGTGCAGGTGCTGAACCGGGGAGAGGAATTTTCCCATTGCCGCCATGTACGCACCGGCTATGAAATGGATATTCTGACCAAGTACCTCTTCACCGGGGAGGAGATCACCAACTGCAACGACTGCACCGATTACGTGCTGCCCCTGCAGGCCGGAGATACCGTCCGGGTGGTGGAGGAGACAAGCCGGGGCTATTTTGTGAAGCACAATGGCACGTCCGGCTGGTATTATGGAGAATTGGAAGCATGAACGAATACGATGTGACAGACTTTCTGCCGGTATCCAAGGCGGATATGGAGAGCCGGGGCTGGTGGTGGTATGACTTTCTCATCGTCACCGGCGACGCCTATGTGGACCACCCCAGCTTCGGCCCCACGGTGATTGCCCGGGTGCTGGAGGCGGAGGGCTTCCGGGTGGCCATCCTGGCCCAGCCGGACTGGCACGACGCCGAGGCCTTCCGGGCCATGGGCCGGCCCCGGCTGGGGGTGATGATCGGGTCCGGCAATCTGGACTCCATGGTTGCTCACTATACCGCCGCCAAGAAGCGCCGCAGCGAGGACTTCTATTCCCCCGGCAAGAAGATGGGCCTGCGGCCTGACCGGGCGGTGATCGTCTATGCCAACCGGGCCAGGGAGGCTTTCCCCGATCTGCCCATTGTCATCGGCGGGCTGGAGGCCTCTCTCCGCCGCTTCGCCCACTACGACTATTGGGACGATAAGGTGCGCCGCAGCGCATTGGTGGACGCCGGGGCGGACATTCTGATCTACGGCATGGGGGAAACCGCCAGCATTGAAATCGCCCGGCGCCTGAAAAAGAAGCAGCCCATCTCCTCCATGACCGATATCCGGGGCACTGCCGTCATGGTCAGTGACCCCTCCCTCTGCGCCTATGACAGCGTCACCGTCCCCTCCTTTGAGGATGTCAGCTCCAGCATGAGCGACTATGCCGACGCCACCCGGGTGGAGTACGCCGAGCATGACCCGGTCCGGGGCAAGGCCATCCTGCAAAAGCATGATAAGCGCTGGCTGCTGGTGAATCCCCCGGCCATGCCCCTGCCTACCAGGGAGCTGGACCGGGTGGCGGAGCTGCCCTACACCCGGCAGTACCACCCCATGTATGAGGCCATGGGCGGTGTACCCGGGCTGGAGGAAGTGAAGTTCTCCGTTATCCACAACCGGGGCTGCTTCGGCGGCTGCAACTTCTGCGCCCTGGCCTTCCATCAGGGCCGCATGGTCACTTCCCGCAGCCACGAAAGCGTCATCCGGGAGGTGACGGCCCTGACCAGGCTGCCGGATTTCAAGGGCTATATCAACGACGTGGGCGGCCCCTCCGCCAACTTCCGCCATCCCTCCTGCCAGAAGCAGCTGAAATACGGCATGTGCGCCGATAAGCGCTGTCTGGCTCCCACCCCCTGCAAGAACATCGACGCCGACCACAGCGACTACCTCTCCCTGCTGCGGAAGCTGCGGGCCATCCCGGGGGTGAAAAAGGTCTTTGTCCGCAGCGGCATCCGCTATGACTACATGCTGGAGGACAAGAACCAGGAATTCTTTGCGGAGCTGGTGAAATACCACATCTCCGGCCAGCTGAAGGTGGCGCCGGAGCACTGCATCGACTCGGTGCTGGACTATATGGGCAAGCCCCACATCGGGGTCTACGAGCAGTTCATGGACCGTTACCGCCGCCTGAACGACCGCTATTCCAAGGAGCAGTATGTGGTGCCCTATCTGATGAGCTCCCACCCGGGCAGCACCCTCCAGGACGCGGTGGCCCTGGCCCAGTATCTCAACCGGCTGGGCCGCCAGCCGGAGCAGGTGCAGGACTTCTACCCCACCCCCGGCACCATCTCCACCTGTATGTACTACACCGGCATCGACCCCACCACCATGCAGCGGGTCTATGTGGCCAAAACGCCCCATGAAAAGGCCATGCAGCGGGCGTTGCTGCAATGGAAGCGGCCCGATAAGCGGAAGCTGGTAATCGAGGCGCTGAAGGAGGCCGGCCGGGAGGACCTGATCGGCTACGGCCCGGAGTGCCTGGTGCGGCCGGACTACAGCCCCAAAAAGCCCGCCGGGAAGGGCAAGCCCCAGACCGGCAGCAAAGCGAAAGCCCAGGCTGCCCCACCGGAAGAAAAGAAGCCGGTGAGCAAAAAGGGCTGGGCCAAGGCCAAGCCCAAGAAGAATGCCCGGCCGGGCGGGAAAAAGCGGAAATGAGCGCCGCCCGGTTCTATCTGCTCTGGCTCTGCTGCATGAGCGTCATCACATTTTTTGTCATGGGCAGCGATAAACGCCGGGCAAAGCGGGGCGCAAGGCGGGTGCCGGAGGCCCGGCTGTTCCTGCTGGCCCTGCTGGGCGGCGGCGTGGGCGGCCTTCTGGGTATGTACGCCTTTCGCCACAAGACCCGTCACCTGCATTTTGTCATCGGCTTTCCCCTGATCGCCGCGGTTCAGATTCTGGCGGCTTTGTACCTGTTTGGAATAAGTGGATAAAGATAAAACAGAGGCTCCGATGAGCCTCTGTTTTATCTTGTGTTTATACGTTGTCGTCGGTGATTGCGTCGCTTCGGAAAAGCAGGGAAATGCACCACAGGGATGCCAGTCCCACCAGAGTATAGATCACACGGCTGACTGTTGCGGTCTGACCGCCGAAGATCCACGCTACAATATCGAAGCGAAACAGTCCCACGCTGCCCCAGTTAATGCCGCCAATGATGGCCAGCACCAGGGCGATCCGATCCATGATCATGAACCTTACTCCTCTCAAATGGTTTCCCTGCTATTGTAACCGCAAATGAGAAAATTATGCATTCGACAAAACTAGTGCCCGCTCCCCTTTCTTCGCTCTTTACAATTTTGAAGAAAAGGATTATCCTACAATCACAGCTTATCCAATTGGTCTTTCATTCGAAAGATCACGGCTCATATCTTTATCCCACAACCCTGTTTGGCGGACTGATTTTTCAGTCCGCCGCTTTTTTCTATGCTACCGCATAGAAAAAAGCCTGATGCGCCATTTCCTCGCCCCTTCGGGGCAACCGGAAATGATGCGCGAAAAACTTCATGCGCTGCTGCTTTCCCTGCGTTTTTTCCCTGCCGAATTGCGCATGAAGTTTTATATCTTATGCCCGCCATAGACATTTTGCAGAACATGGTTTATAATTCTGATAAGAAATCATCGAGAGACAGGAGTGCGGCCATGAAGATCTGCGTCATTAACGGCTCCCCCCGGGGCAAGAACAGCGTCACCTTACAGACCGTTTTGTATCTGGAGAAGCGTTTTCCTCAGCATGAATTTGATTTTCTCAACGTGGGCGCCGGCATCCAGAGCTTTGAGCGGGATATGAGCGGCGCGGTGGAAGCCATCCGCTCAGCGGAGCTTCTGCTGTTTTCCTACCCGGTCTATACCTTCCTGGCCCCCTCCCAGCTGCACCGCTTCCTGGAGCTGATGAAGCGCAGCGGCGCGGACTTTAAGGATATTTATGCCACCCAGCTGACCACCTCCAAGCACTTCTTTGACGTCACCGCCCACCGCTATCTGGAGGAGAACTGCCGGGATATGGGTATGCGCGTCATCCACGGCCTTTCCGCCGATATGGAGGACCTGCTGACGGAGCAGGGCCGCCGGGAGGCGGAGGATTTCCTCCGCTATGCGGTCTACTGTGTGGAAAACCAGCTGTATGAGCCGGCGCCCGCCGCCGTGGCTGCGCCTGCCCGTCCTGCCTATGTCCAGACCCTGCGCCCTGACGTGAAGCCGGAGGGCTTCGACACCGTCATCGTGGGCGACCTGCAGGAAGAGGATGCCAGCCTCCGGGCCATGATCAAGGATTTCCGCGCCCTCTATCCCTACCAGACCCGCTTTGTGAACCTGGCGGACTTCCCCTTCAAGGGCGGCTGCCTGGGCTGCTTCGGCTGCGCCGCCGATGGCCGCTGCATCCAGAAGGACGGCTTTGACGCCTTCCTCCGGGAGAACATCCAGAACGCCGACGCCATCATCTAC
This sequence comes from Candidatus Limivicinus sp., assembly GCA_051866745.1. Lineage (GTDB taxonomy): Bacteria > Bacillota > Clostridia > Oscillospirales > Oscillospiraceae > Limivicinus. The sequence goes on from JBJDXQ010000030.1 coordinate 138,788, forward strand.
GCTTTCACCCTCCGGGACCACAGCATGGGCAGCCGCTTCAAGATGTACGATGACCGGCAGTTCTGCAACGGCCACCGCACCGTCACCGAGGGCAAGCCCTTTGCCTATATCGTCAACGGCGACTATGAGGCGGAGGAGAACCTGAAAACCGTCATTGAGGCCCGGGCCCAGGTGGGCCACAATTTTCTGGCCGGCGTGGGCTATGACCTGCCCAGCATGGAAGCCGCCGCCAAGCGCCTGGCCTATGCCCTGGAGAACCGCTATGTGCCGCCCCGGAACTTCTATGGCGTAGGCGGTATGAAGATTTTCCGGGATCTGATCTGGCTTATGCGGGGCATCATGAAGGCCGACCATGACTACTACAAGGCCCATGGGCTTTACGATTTCCCCCAGAAGCACCGGGGCCGGATGCTGGCCATGAGCCTGCTGGGCATTCTGCTGCGCAGCGACGCCGCCGGGGACAAGGTGCGCGCTAAATTCAACCAGGGCATGATGGCCCCCTACAAAAAGCTGCTGGCACGCACCCGCAGCGGCAAATGAGGGAACAAAAACCGCCGGTTTCCGTCCCTGATACTATCAGAAATAACAGCGAGGAACTGCCATGAGCGTTTTTACCCTTAAAATACTGGCCCTGACCGCCATGATCATTGACCATATGGGCTTTTTCCTCCGGGCCAACAGCCTGATTGCCTATGATCCCTATAATCTGATGCGTGCCATCGGCCGCATCGCCTTCCCCATCTACTGCTTTCTGTTGGTCAACGGCTTTGATAAGACCTCCAACCGGCGGCGCTATCTCTCCAGGCTGCTGCTTTTTGCCGCCCTGTCCCAGATTCCCTATACCCTGCTCTTTGATTACGGCAGCGGCTTTTCCCTGACCCAGCCGGTTCTCAGCCTGACGCTGGCGGAAAACGGCATTCTCTGCATCGCCGTGGCCCTCTGCGCGCTGGTGGCCTATGCTCTCCTGCCGGGGATGGACAGGGGCTTTGTCTGTCTGGCCCTGTTTTTCCTCTGCGGTACGCTGCGGCTGTCTCTGTTCGGGGTGGAGCTGCTGGGGGCGGAGCTGAACGTGTTCTACACCCTCTCCTTCGGCCTTGCCGCCATGATGGTTCTGGATGGCCTGGTCCATGACGATGTGCCCCTTCCAAAGCTCCTGCCCGCCGCGCTGATCCTTGTGGTTTCCATCCTGCTCTTCCAGCCGGCGGCGGACTATGCCTGGCAGGGTCTGGCTCTGATCGCTGCCCTCTGGCTCTGCCGCCGCAGCCGCCTGGCCCAGGCGGCGGTTCTGGCCCTCTGGTGCTGGTGGATGTATTGGCCCGGGACACCTGTTCGCTTTTATTTCTCCCTGCTGTCCCTGCCCGCCGTGCTGCTGTACAACAGGAAAAAAGGCCCCGGCCTCAAGCTGGGCTTTTACGCCGCCTACCCGCTCCATCTGCTGGTCCTGGGGCTGTGCAACCTCTTGCTATAATTTTCGCAGAAATTTCATAAAAGCTGTTGACATTGGCCGTATAAATGTGGTATTATCTCATGGCTGAATAGGGAACGGCCTTGCGGGTGTAGTTCAATGGTAGAACACCAGCCTTCCAAGCTGGATACGTGGGT
>JBJDXQ010000031.1:0-14479 GCA_051866745.1 Candidatus Limivicinus sp.
TTTTTCATCCCCGGATCTGCCGCCTTCTATTCGCCTTCCCCTTGAGGGGAAGGTGCTGAGCAAAGCGAAGCGGATGAGGTGGGAAGGTGGGTCATAATATCGGCACAAACACCAGCGAAAGAGCGGTTGATGTCCCGGTTTGAATATCTGAGCACATGCAGGCCTATGCTGTTCAGATAGGCGTCTCTTTCTCTGTCGGCCTCTTTTCCATTCTGCTCATAGTGCTGTGTGCCGTCAATTTCGATGACCAATTTGGCCTCAGCACAATAAAAATCAACAATATAGCGCCCGATCACTTTCTGTCGGTTTACCGTCACCGGCATGCCTTTGAGAAAGTCGTACCATAGGTTCCGTTCCTCTTTGGTCATTTCCCGGCGCAGTTTTTTCGCGTTTCCAGTAAGGCGGGAATTGTTGGTCTTGTTCATTCGTCAACCACTTCGCCGTACAGGGCCCAGGTGTTGCTGGCGGTGATCTTCACATCCACAAAGCGGCCAATCAGGGCCTTGTCCCCCTTCAGGTGGACCAGGCGGCCGCCGTTGGTGCGGGAGGAGAGGTTATACTCGTCCCGCCCGGTCTCCCCGTCCACCAGGACCCGGAGGGTCCTGCCCTCGTATTCCCTGTGCTTCTCGCCGGAGATGCGGTTAGCCACTTCCGTGAGCCGGTCAAAGTGCCGCTGCTTGTCCTCCCGGGTGTAGGGGTCCGGCATGGCGGCGGCAGGGGTGCCCACCCGCTTGGAGTAGATAAAGGTGAACATGGCGTCATAACGCACCTGCTCCACCAGTTTGATGGTATCCTCAAACTCCTCCTCGCTCTCATTGGGGAAGCCCACGATGATGTCGGTGGTCAGCACCAGGTCGGGCATATACTTCCGGGCCAGCGCCACCTGAGCCAGGTATTTTTCGCTGGTATAGCCCCGGTTCATGACTTTCAGAATGCGGTCATTGCCGGCCTGCACCGGCAGGTGCAGCTGGTGGGCGCACTTTTCACATTCGGCCATGGTTTTGAACAGCTTCTCCGTGGCGTCCTTGGGGTGGCTGGTCATGAAGCGGATGAGAAAGTCCCCGGGGATGTCATTGATCATGCGGATCAGGTCGGAAAAGTCCACATCCAGGCCCAGGTCCTTGCCGTAGGAGTTCACGTTCTGGCCCAGGAGGGTGATCTCCTTATACCCGGCGGCCACCAGCTCCTTCGCCTCGGCCACCACATCCTCCGGCCGGCGGGACCGCTCCCGCCCGCGGACGTAGGGCACCACGCAGTAGGAACAGAAGTTGTTGCAGCCGTACATGATGGAGAGCCAGGCCTTCACACCGCTGTCACGCTTGTTGGGGATGCCCTCCGCCACCACGCCGTCATTCTTCTCGGTGGCGAAGATGCGCTTATGCTTCGTCATCACCTGCAGCAGCAGCTCCGGGAAGCGCCACAGCTCATGAGGGCCAAAGACCAGGTCCACCACCGGGTAGGACTGCTTCAGCTTCTGGGCCATGTGCTCCTGCTGCACCATGCAGCCGCAGACGGCAATGATCTGGCCGGGCCGGGCCTTCTTGCTGTGGTTCAAAGCGCCCACGTTGCCCAGCACCCGCATCTCCGCGTGCTCCCGGACGGCGCAGGTGTTGACCACGATTACATCCGCCTGAAACTCGTCCTGGGTAAAGCCGTAGCCCATCAGGGCCAGGTAGCCCCGCAGCTTCTCGCTGTCGGCCTCGTTCTGCTGGCAGCCATAGGTATCCACCATGGCCAGGGGGCGGCGGCCATCGGCGGTGACTTTATCAAAGATCTGGTTGCAGATATCCTGCTGGGCCTGAATGGCCCCGATATCGATCACTTTTCTCTCGTAAGGCATAATTTTCTCCTGAAGGTTGATAGCATTTCATTTAATCTTAACACAAAAGCAGTGGAATTTTCAACTATAATCATGTATAATGTGATCTCCCAAAATGTAGTTTATCAGGAGGAGCGCCATGCCTGTGATCAATATACTCTCCCCCCATGTGGCGGACATGATCGCCGCCGGCGAGGTGGTGGAACGGCCGGCTTCCGTCATCAAGGAATTGGTGGAAAATTCCTTTGACGCCGGGGCCAGGAATATCACCGTCGCCATTGAGGACGGGGGCGCCACCTGCATCCGGGTCACGGATGACGGCTGCGGCATGGCCCCGGAGGATGCCGGGGTTGCCTTCCTGCGGCATGCCACCTCCAAGCTCCGGGATGAGCGGGGGCTGGAAGCCATCAGCACCATGGGCTTCCGGGGCGAAGCCCTGGCGGCCATCTCTGCCGTGTCGGAGATCGAGCTGACCACCCGCCGCCGGGGGGACCGGGAGGGGACAAGAGTCACCCTCACCGCCGGGGACATCCAGGACATGGGGCCCTGGGGCTGCCCGGAGGGCAGCACCATGACGGTACGGCGGCTGTTCTTTAACACTCCGGCCAGGCTGAAGTTCCTGAAATCCGACCGAAGCGAGGCCTCCGCCTGTATCCAGGCCGCCCTGCGCTGCGCCCTGGGCCACCCGGAGGTGTCCCTCCGCTTCCTGCGGGACGGGAAGGAGGAATTCTTCTCCCCCGGGGACGGGCGGATGGACTCCTGCGTCTACGCCCTGCTGGGCCGGGATGTGGCAAAGGACCTGCTCCCCTGCGAAAGTCAAATGGACAATATGCGCATCCGGGGCTTTGTGTCCTCCCCCGCCGCCGGCCGGGGCAACCGTGGCGCCCAGTATTTTTACTGCAACGGCCGGTACATCAAGTCCGCCCTTTTGCAGTCGGCGGTGGAGCAGGCCTATAAAAACACGCTGCTGACCGGGCGCTACCCGGCCTGCGTGCTGTATCTGGAGCTGGGCTATGGCAGTGTGGATGTGAACGTCCACCCGGCCAAGACGGAAGTGAAATTCTCTGCCGAGCGGCAGGTCTTTGACCTGGTGTACCACGCGGTGCTGTCCGCCCTGGCGGGGGAGCGGCCCTGCGTGCAGGCCCGGCCGGCCCCGGAAGCGAAAGCCGAAAAGGCCGCCCCCAAGGCAGACTTTTACCGCAGCATGAGCGCAAAGGAGTTCCGGGACAGCGGCTACAGCGTGAAGAGCGCTGCCCCCACCACCAAAAGCCCCTCCGCCACGGCGGTGATCACGCCGCCGGCGCCCCGGCAGAGCATCCAGACGCCCCGGGAAGAGCCATCGGTTTTTACCCTGCGCGCCCCCCAGGCCGTGCTTCAGACAAGCCTGGATCTGCCCCCGGCGGCAAAAAGCGAGCCGCTGCCCCCGATTCCGACCCCGGAGGACAGGCAAAGCCTTGGGAATACTGGGTTTTCCACGCCGGACGCTCCAAAAGCTGTGGAAAACTCTGTTCAAAATGTTGAAAGATTGCCCCTGCCCGACCACAAGATCGTGGGTGAGGCTTTAAAGACCTACATCATTGTGGAGCAGGGGGAGGCCCTGATTTTCATTGATAAGCACGCCGCCCACGAGCGGATGATCTTTGACCGGCTGAAGCAGCAGGAGCGGCAGATCATGAGCCAGGGGCTTTTGTGTCCGGTGACGCTGCGCGTCAGCGGCGAGGATGGGGAGTTGCTGGAAAAAAACGGCCAGCTTCTTTCCGACCTTGGTTTCGAGCTGGAGCCTTTTGGGGAGAATGAATATATCCTGCGCGCCGTTCCGGCGGATATGCTGCCGGAGGACGCAAAGGCCGCGGTGGAGGAAATCTGCGAAAAGCTGCGCCGGGGCAAGGCCCCGGACCCTGCCGCCGCCAGGGATGAGATTCTGCACACCGTGGCCTGCAAGGCGGCCATCAAGGCCGGCTGGGACACGGACGAAAAGGAGCTGCAACGGCTGGTGGAAGCGGTGCTCAGCGGGCAGGTGAAATACTGCCCCCACGGCAGGCCGGTATCGGTCACGATGACCCGGAAAGAGCTGGACAAGCAGTTCAAGCGGATTGTGTGAGGCGGCCATGGCAGAGAAGATTGTTGTTGTGGCCGGGCCCACCGCCTCCGGCAAGACGGCTTTGGGCATCGCTCTGGCGAAGGAACTGAACGGTGAGATCGTTTCGGCCGACTCCATGCAGGTATACCGGGGGATGGACATCGGCACCGCCAAGGCCAGCCTGGCGGAGCGGGAGGGCATCCCTCACCATATGCTGGACGTGGCGGAGCCCTGGGAGGACTACTCCGTGGCCCGCTATGTGGAGCAGGCGGAGGCCTGCTGCCGGGACATTCTCCGCCGGGGAAGGCTGCCCATTCTGGTGGGCGGCACCGGGCTTTATATCGACTCGCTGATCTCCGGGCGGGATTTTGCCGCCGTGGACAGCGATCAGGGGCTGCGGGAGGCCCTTTCGGCAGAATATGACGCCCTGGGCGGGGAGGCCATGCACCGGCGCCTGCAGGAGATTGACCCGGAGCGCTCCGCCATCCTGCACCCCGGGGACAAGCGGCGGATCGTCCGGGCGCTGGAGGTCTACCGGCTCACCGGCATGACCATCACCGAGCATGACCGGCAGACCCGGGCGCTGCCCAGGCGCTTTGACGCCGCCGCCATCCACCTGAACTTCAAAAACCGCCCGGCCCTCTACGCCCGCATCGACCGGCGGGTGGACACCATGGTGGAGCAGGGGCTTTTCCGGGAGGTGGAAGGGCTTCTGGCCGCCGGCTTATCCCCGGAGAGCACCGCCATGCAGGCCATCGGCTACAAGGAAGTGGTGCGCTCCCTGCAGGGGGAGCTGAGCCGGGAAGAGGCGGTGGACCTGATCAAGCAATCCAGCCGCCGCTACGCCAAACGGCAATTGACCTGGTTTAACCGGGACAAAGAGGCCCTGCCCATCCTGTGGGAGGATGAGCCGGATTTTGAATATGCCCGACGCCTTTCGACCGAGTTTTTGCACAGCCGCGGGTTATCATGATGGCGTATCCGAGAGATACAAATACATCATGACAGGGCGGCGGGAAGGCCGCTCTGAGAAAAAGGAGTCGGCTGAAATGCAGAAAACGCAAAATCTCCAGGATCATTTCCTCAACCAGTTGAGAAAAGAAAAGGCTTGTGTCACCATGTTTTTGATGAACGGCTTCCAGCTGCACGGCGTGGTCAAGGGCTTTGACGGCTTCACCGTGGTGCTGGACAGCGACGGCAAGCAGCAGCTCATCTATAAGCACGCCATTTCCACGGTGGTACCCCCCAAGCCCCTGGACTTTGAGAGGGATACATAAGCCGTGGAGAGCTCAGGCTTTTTCTCCCTGGTGGCGGGAGCGTTGTTTCTGGCGGTCTGCGCCTATGGGGGCGCGGCGCTCTACCGGCAGGTGGAGCAGCCGGAGATCGTGACGGTGCAGCGCACGCACCTGCGGGAAAGCGCGGAGCTGGAGGGTATCGTCCTCCGGGAGGAGCAAAGCCTTTGCTTCGACCGGGGGACCCGGCCCCTGGTCCCGGAGGGGCAGCGGCTGGCGGCAGGCCAGGCCCTGGCTCTGGACGCTTCGGGGCAGGAGCTTCTCACCCGGAACGCCGGAATCTATTTTTCCCAGACCGACGGTTTTGAGGGGCTTGACGCCGGAGGTCTTGACGCCGGCGATATACCGGCCCTGGAGGCGCTGCTGGCAGAAAGGCCGGAAAAGGGCGGTGAGGGCCGCCTGGTCACCGGCTGCGCCTGGTATTACTGGGCGCTTTGCTCCGATAAGCAGGCACTGCCCGACAGCGGCGCCTGCCGGATCGAATTTGCGGGCATGGGCGAGAGCGTCCCGGCCCAAATTATCAGCCTGTCCCCGCCGGAGAACGGCCGGCAGGCGGTGCTGCTGCGGCTGAACCAGGGCGGCAGCAAATATCTGACGCTGCGGAAAACCGGGGCAAAGCTCCTGTTTTCGGAACACAGCGGACTGGTTCTGCCGGAGGAAGCCATACAGCAGGCCGCCGACGGTAGCAAATTTGTCTACACCCTCTCCGCCGGGGCCCTTGAGCGCCGGGCGGTGGAGATCACATATACAGGCGAGGGCTTCTCCCTGGCGGCTTTCGGCACTGGGCCGGAGGCGCTGCGGGAGGGGGACCGGGTCGTGATTGGAAAAGAGATACAGGAAGGAAAGGTCATGATCGCATGAGTATCGCTGAAAATCTGCACGCGGTGCAGGCACGGGTGGCTGAGGCCGCCCTCCGCTCCGGCAGGGAGCCGGGGGAGATCGTACTGGTGGGCGCCACAAAGATGAACGACGCGGCGCGCATCCAGGAGGCCATCGGCGCGGGGCTTGCCGTCTGCGGCGAGAACCGGGTGCAGGAGTTTCTGGAAAAGGAACCCCAGGGGGCTTACCGGGGGGCGGAGGTCCATTTCATCGGCCACCTGCAAAAGAACAAAGTGAAGCATCTGGTGGGGAAGGTCTCCCTGATCCAGAGCGTGGACAGCCTGGAGTTGCTGGCACTGATCAGCCGCCTGGCTCTGGAACGGGGAGCGCGGCAGCAGGTGCTGCTGGAGGTGAACGTGGCCGGGGAGGCGGCAAAGTCCGGCTTTCGGCCGGAGGAAATCGCCGCCGCCATCGACGCGGCGGCCCAATATGAGGGCGTTTTTGTCCGCGGATTGATGGCTGTGCCCCCAATTTGCCGGGAGGGCAAAGAAAATATCCCATATTTTCAGCTTATGAAGCAGCTTTTTATTGACAATGGGGCGAAAAAATACGATAATGTATCTATGGGCTTTTTGTCCATGGGCATGAGCGGCGATTATGAGACCGCCATCGCCTGCGGGGCCAACATGGTTCGTGTGGGCTCCGCCATCTTCGGGCAGCGGGTGTACCCGGCCCGATGAATACTTGCACTTTGTCACTGGAGGAACGCCATGGGGTTCATGGATGAATTGAAAAAACTGACCCAGCCCTACGAGGATGAGGACGATTTCTTTGAGGGGGCCGATGTGAGCTTCAAGCCGCAGCCCAAGGCGGAGGCCCAGCCCAAAACCGGCACACCCCAGATGGTCTTTGAAAGCACCTTTGCCGATGAGGCCCCTGCCCCGGAGAATCAGCCTGCCAAGGGCGGCGAAGGGGGCGGCTTCCTGGGCAGCCTGGGCATCAAAAAGCCGGCCAAGCCCAAGCCCGCCAATCGGGAGCGGCTGGTGAATTTCGGCGGGAAGGACACCCAGGTCCTGCTGTTCAGCCCCAAGAGCTTTGATGAGGCGGGAGAGCTGGTAAACTATATGCACCGCAACATGACGGTGGTGATGACGCTGGAGGGCGTGCCCACGGATATGGCCCGCCGGCTTTTGGATTTCCTTTCCGGCATCGCCTTTGCCCTGCAGGGGAAGATCACTCCCGTTTCCGCAAAGACCTATTTCATTACCCCACAGAATGTGGACATTCTCGGCACCGAGGCCCAGCAGCCGGAGAGCGCCGGGCACTACTTCTAAGCTAAGATATGATGAAAGGTGGATAAGCACATGATCACTGCACAGGATATTCGCGAAAAGACCTTTGAAAAGGCCCGCATCGGCGGTTATGACATGGCCTCCGTGGATGATTTTCTGGAGGAACTGGCGGACGATATCACCGCTTCCCAGAAGGAGAACGCCGTCCTCAAGAGCAAGATGAAGGTTCTGGTGGACAAGATTGAGGAGTACCGCGCCAATGAGGAAGCCCTGAATATGGCTGTGCTCTCCGCCCAGAAGCTGGCCGTCCAGATCGAGAGCGAGGCCCGCACCCGGGCCGCCAATATGCTGGCCGACGCGGAGAAGCAGGTCAAGGCCACGGTAGGCTCCATCGAGGAGCGGGCCCAGGCCGAGGAGAAGCGCCTGGAGGACGCCAAGGCGGCCACCGCCCAGTTCCTGGAGACCATCCGCAAGGCTTTCGGCACCCAGATCACCAATATTGAAGCCATCGCCGCTGGCGTGGCTCCCAAGCAGGCCCCTCAGCAGCAGGCAGCTGCCGGCAATGTTGACGAGGCTGTGCGGAGCATTGAGAATTCCGCCTCCCGAATACAGGCGGACCCCTCTATTCAGATCGACATATCCCCCGTGAAAGAGGCTCCCAATGCCCAGGGGCGTGCCCGTAAGTTTGACAGCACGCAGCCGTTTTCCCTCTGATATCCTTACACGGGGCGGGCGCTGAGGCGCGCGCCCCGTTGCCAATGATATGCCAAGCTTGATACAGACAGAAACAGGAGAAAAGAAATATGTCAAAGGATTTTAACGCAACGCTGAACCTTCCCAAAACCGACTTCCCCATGCGTGCCGGGCTGCCCGCCAGAGAGCCGGAGATGCTCAAGCACTGGGAGGAACTGGACGTCTACAATGAAATGCTCAAGAAGAACGAGGGCAAGCCCCGCTTCAACCTTCACGACGGCCCTCCCTTCTCCAACGGCCCCATCCATATGGGCCACGCCCTGAACAAGACCATCAAGGACTTTATCACCCGCTCCTACGCCATGCGGGGCTACTATACCCCCTACATCCCCGGCTGGGATAACCACGGTATGCCCATTGAATCCGCCATCATCAAGGAGCAGAAGCTGAACCACAAGGCCATGAGCGTGGCGGACTTCCGCAGCGCCTGTGAGGCCTATGCCGAAAAGTACATCGGCATCCAGATGGAAGGCTTCAAGCGCCTGGGCGTCATCGGCGACTGGGAGCACCCCTACAAGACCATGAGCAAGGGCTTTGAGGCGGACGAGGTGCGCATCTTCGGCAAGATGTACAAGAACGGCCACATCTACAAGGGCCTGAAGCCGGTGTACTGGTGCGCCAAGGACGAGACCGCACTGGCCGAGGCCGAGATCGAATATCAGGATGACCCCTGCACCACGGTCTATGTCAAGTTCCCCATGAACGATGATCTGGGCAAGCTGAGCCATCTGGACAAGAGCAAGCTGTTCTTCGTGATCTGGACCACCACCATCTGGACCCTGCCCGGCAACCTGGCCATCGCCCTGCACCCCGATGAGAGCTACGCCATCGTGAAGGCTCCCAACGGCGAGATGTACATTATGGCCGAGGCCCTGACCGAGAAGGTCATGAACATCGGCGGCTTTGAGAGCTACGAGATTCTGGAATGCCACCCCGGCTCCTTCTATGAAAATATGCTGGCGGATCACCCCTTCCTGCCCAAGACCTCCCGCCTGCTGTTGGCCGATTACGTCACCATGGACTCCGGCACCGGCTGCGTCCACACCGCCCCCGGCTTCGGCGCTGACGACTATCTGACCTGTATGCGCTACGGCATGGAGATGGTGGTGCCTGTGGATGACCAGGGCCGCCACACCGATTACGCCGGCAAGTACGCCGGTATGAGCACCGAGGAATCCAACCCGGTGATCCTGGCCGACATGAAGGAGAGCGGCGTGCTCTTCGCTTCCGAGGAGATCGTCCACAGCTATCCCCACTGCTGGCGCTGCAAGAGCCCCATCATCTTCCGGGCCACCCCCCAGTGGTTCTGCTCTGTTGACTCCTTCAAGAATGAGGCCATCCAGGCCTGTGAGGATGTCCGCTGGCTGCCCGCCTGGGGCAAAGAGAGAATGGGCGCCATGATCCGTGAGCGTGCCGACTGGTGCATTTCCCGCCAGCGCCGCTGGGGTCTGCCCATCCCCGTGTTCTACTGCGAGGACTGCAAGAAGCCGGTCTGCACCGATGAGAGCATCGAGTCCGTGGCCGCCATTTTTGAGGAAAAGGGCTCCAACGCCTGGTTCGAGATGGAGGCGGCAGAGCTGCTGCCCCAGGGCTTCAAGTGCCCCCACTGCGGCGGCGTCCACTTCTTCAAGGAGACTGACACTCTGGACGGCTGGTTTGACTCCGGCTCCACCCACTACGCCGCCATGCAGCGGGATCAGGGCTTCTGGCCTGCTGATATGTATATGGAAGGCGGCGACCAGTACCGCGGCTGGTTCCAGTCCTCCCTGCTGGTGGCTGTGGGCGCCCTGGGCAAGGGTGCCCCCTACAAAGAGTGCCTGACCCACGGCTGGACCGTGGACGGCGAGGGCCGCGCCATGCACAAGTCCCTGGGCAACGGCGTGGACCCTGCCGATATCGTCAAGGAGTTCGGCGCGGATATGGTCCGTCTCTGGGCCGGCTCTGCCGACTATCATGTGGACGTGCGCTGCTCCAAGGAGATCTTCAAGCAGCTGAGCCAGAACTATCTGAAGTTCCGCAATACCGCCCGCTACTGCCTGGGCAACCTCAACGGCTTTGACGCCAACAATCTGGTGGCCCCCGAGGATATGCTGCCCCTGGACCGCTGGGCCATCACCAAGCTCAACGCCCTGATCGAGAAGGTGGAGGCCGCCTATAACGAGTATGAGTTCCATGTGGTGTCCCACGCTGTCAACGATTTCTGCGTGGTGGAGCTGAGCAGCTTCTATCTGGACATCATCAAGGACCGGCTCTACTGCGAGGAGAAGGACAGCCTGAAGCGTCGCAGCGCCCAGACCGCCCTGTACCTGATTCTGGACACCATGACCAAGCTGTTTGCCCCCATCCTGGCCTTCACCTGCGATGAGATTTGGCTGGCCATGCCTCACCGCGAAGGCGACGATGTGCGCAATGTGGTGTTCAACACCATGAACAAGCCCTTCACCGAGTACGCCCTCTCCCAGGAGGAACTGGCCAAGTGGGATACCCTGATCTCCGTCCGCGGCGACGTGAACGGCGTGCTGGAGGCTGCCCGCGGCGCCAAGCGCATCGGCAAGTCCCTGGAAGCCGCCGTCACCCTCACCGTGAAGGATCAGGCCGCCAGGGAGGCCGTGGAAGCCATTTCCGACATGGATCTGCGTGACCTGTTCATCGTCTCCTCCTGCCTCATCGCGGAGGACGAGGTGCAGGATGACGCCGCCGTCACCGGCACAGGCAGCAGCAATCCCGGCCTGCATATTTCCGTCAAGGAAGCCCCCGGCGTCAAGTGCCCCCGCTGCTGGATGCACTCCGTGGACGCCCAGGCCGAGACCGGGCTTTGCCCCCGCTGCGCCGCCGTCGTCGGCTGAAGCCGGCTCCATCCTCCTCTCCAAATCAAACCCGCTTCGCTGGGCTTTGATTTGGGTATTGGGCTGTTTTCTGCTTCCCTGGTTTTCGTGAAGCAGGATAAGCTTTCCCTCGTATTGGAGACGCCGCCTCTCCTTGGCGGCGTCCAAAAATACCGGCGCTTCCGTGCCGGCATATAGATAGGAGAAACGTATGCTTTATTCCATTGTTGCTCTGCTGGTCGTCATTCTGGACCAGGCAGTGAAGTACTGGGTCACCAACACCCTGATGGGCTATGATATCGTCAAGTTCATTCCCGGTGTGATCAGCCTTGTCAATGTCCCAAACGACGGCGCCGCGTTCAGCTTGCTCAGCGGCGGCGGAGCCCGTATCTATTTTATCATCGTCACTGTGGTGTTCTGTATCGCCGTGATCCTGGCCCTGGCCACCAACTTTATCTCCGGCCGTGTGGCACGGTGGAGCCTGGTAATGGTGGCCGCCGGCGGCTTTGCCAACTGCATTGACCGTGTCATTTACGGTTATGTTGTGGATATGTTCAAGGTGGAGCTGTTTAACTTTGCCATCTTCAATGTTGCCGATATCTTCATCACGGTCTTTGCCATTGTTTTCGCCCTGGCCATCATCTTTGAGAAGCCTCAGAGGGACGAGGATGACGAGGATGAGTATGACGAAGATGAGGAAGACGACGAGGACGAGGATCGTAAGCGCCGCCCCCTGTTTGCCCGCTTCCGCCGCGATGCCGAAGACGACGAGGACGAGGAAGAAGAGGCGCGTCCCCGCCGGGGCAAGAAGGCCAAGTATGAGGAGGAATACCAGGAATACAAGGCCAGCCAGCGCCCCAGCCGTTCTGCCGCGCCGGCCAGAACCAGAGAGCCTGCCGCGCCGGTAAGACCTGCTCCCCAGGCCCAGGCCTCCAAAGCCAGACCGGCCGCACCCGCCAACAGTGACCCCTTTGCCGCGTGGGAACAGGCCAACGCCCGGGTGGATGCCCAGCGTTCCGGCAGCTACGCCGCCAGAGCCATGGATGTTCCTGCCCAGCCCCAGGCCCGGCCTGCCGCACCGCAGCAGCCTGCCTATCGGCCTCCTGTGCAGCGCCCTGTCCAGCAGGCAGCACCCCAGACCCCGACGCCTGCTGAGCCGGCAGTCCAGCCCAGCGCGCCGCAGCCTAAGCCCGCGGCCCCTGCCAGCACGGAGTTTGATCTGGACGACATCCTGAATGAGTTCAAGTAAGCAACAGGGATGGACGAAAATTATATCTGTATAACAGCGGAGGAGAGCGGCGAGCGGATCGACGCTCTCCTCGCGCGCACTCTGCCCTCTCTGAGCCGCAGCCAGGTTCAAAAGCTGCTGGAGCAGGGTATGGTCACGCTGAATGGACGCGCCTTAAAAAAGAACCACCGCTGCTCTGCCGGCGAAGGTTATGAGCTCATCCTGCCGGAGCCGGATGACCTGCCCCTGATCCCCCAGAACATCCCTCTGGATGTGGTCTATGAGGACGGGGATCTGATTGTGGTCAACAAGCCCCGTGGTCTGGTGGTGCATCCTGCCCCCGGTCACCCGGATGGAACCCTGGTCAACGCGCTTTTGTTTCATTGCGGAGACAGTCTTTCCGGCATCGGCGGCCAGCGGCGTCCCGGCATCGTCCACCGCATCGATAAGGACACCTCCGGGCTTCTGATCGTGGCCAAAAACGACTTTGCCCACCAGGGTCTGTCGGCCCAGCTGGCGGATCACAGCCTTTGCCGGGAGTACGAGGCCCTTGTCCGTGGGAATTTCAAGCAGGACTGCGGCACCATCGACAAGCCCATAGGCCGCCACCCCATCGACCGCAAGCGTATGGCCGTCACGGATAAAAATTCCAAGCCCGCCGTGACCCACTGGCAGCTGCTGGCCTCCTACCGGGGCTACTCCCATATTCTCTGTCGCCTGGAGACCGGCCGCACCCATCAGATTCGGGTACACATGGCCAGCATCGGCCACCCGCTGTTGGGGGATTTTACTTACGGCGCGCCATCGCCGGAGAAAGGACTGGAAGGACAATGTCTCCATGCCCGGCGGCTGCGCTTTGTGCATCCCCGCAGTGGGGAGCATATGCTTCTGGAAACGGAGCTGCCGGCATATTTCACAGATGTGTTAGCCCGGCTTGGTCCAAAGATATAAAAAAGCGGCTGCAAAGCCGCCGCAAAGGAGACTGAAAATATGAAGATAGGCAAGCTTCTTCCTGTGATTTTGGTATGCCTTTTGGCTGTTTTTGCTGTTATTTTGGTGGTAAAGCTGATCGCCGGTGCAGCCAGCATCATCACCGGCGCCTTCAACGCCATCCTGGGCCTGGTGGTCATCATCGCCCTGGTGATCATCGTGGTGTGGATGTTCAGCTACGCCAGGAAACATAGATAAAAAATCAGCCTGAGACCGCAAAACATGGGTCTCAGGCTATTTCATTTCTTCCGTATTCATTATTTCCCTCTGTTTATACAACATAGATCATTTTCGGCACACTATCGGTGTCGAAATTGCTTAGGGTGGAATAGCTGCGCTGCTCCTGCGCTGCGTCTTCATTTTCGGGCAGTGCCGCCACGCCAACCGCGCCCATCAATATCATTGAGCAGATGAATGCCAATACTGCTTTCTTCATAATGATCACCTCGGTTATTGAGACGATTGGATAAGGAAAATGTTTCCCAAAAAGCAATAAAAACTTCGGCCCCTGATGACAGGGGCCGAAGTTTTTATTGCTTGCTTATCAGTAGTTCTCCTTGCGGACCTCAAAATAGGCCTGGGGATGGGCGCAGACGGGGCAGATTTCAGGAGCAGCGGTACCAACCACGATGTGACCGCAGTTGCGGCACTCCCAAACCTGAACTTCGCACTTCTCAAAGACCGTCTTGGTCTCCACGTTGTTCAGCAGAGCGCGATATCTCTCCTCATGGGACTTCTCAATGGCAGCAACGCCTCTGAACTTGGCGGCAAGAGCCACAAAGCCCTCTTCCTCGGCCTCCTTGGCCATACGGTCATACATATCGGTCCACTCGAAGTTCTCGCCCTCGGCAGCGTGGAGCAGGTTCTCGGCGGTGTCGCCAAGCTCACCCAGCTCCTTGAACCAGAGCTTGGCATGCTCCTTCTCGTTCTCTGCGGTCTTCAGGAACAGCTCAGCAATCTGCTCAAAGCCGGCCTTCTTTGCCACGGAAGCAAAGTAGGTGTACTTGTTTCTTGCCTGGGACTCGCCTGCAAAGGCCTCCCACAGATTCTTCTCGGTTTTGGTGCCTTCATATTTGTTAGCCATATTTGTATGCTCCTCTCTGGTAATTAATCTTACCTTGAATAGAATACCCATTTTTTTACTCAAAATCAAGCAGAAAATGTAAAAAAATTTAGAGCCGCTGAAAAATCAGCGGCTCTGTGTTGGCATTGACCTATCTTCCCGGTCCGTCTCCAGACAAGTATTGTCGGCACTGGTGAGCTTAACTTCTGTGTTCGGAATGGGAACAGGTGGACCCTCACCGTTAAAAACACCAACTATTCAGGACTGTACCCTGAAAACTAAACAGAGGAGAGCAAGGCTATGCCTGCATAAATGTAG
>JBJDXQ010000032.1:0-2808 GCA_051866745.1 Candidatus Limivicinus sp.
ATGTTGTGGATTTCAGTACCCCGGAAACCTTAAATGCCCTCGGCACAGCCACCGGAGATATAGGGCAGATGTGCCTTTCTGTGATTTCTCGAACGGCGCTTACAATGCAAAGGCAGAATCGCACATTTGCGGATAAATCGACAATCCAGTATTCTGAAGCCGAGAAGAAAACCACAACGCCAGAAAGGAGCGAAACTGATGAGCGAACTGACATACACGATGCAGGGCGGCTACCGGCTGCCGAATCTGCTTCCGCCCCAGGAGCCGGAAATGCACCTTGGGAAATACGCATTGCTGCGGAGGACATACCTGAAACAGCACCGCAGAGTGACCTTCACGAACCTGCTGACATCGGGCAGGCTGAACCAGCACCTGATGGAGATCGAGCAGGCGGCTCTCTCCCGGATGGAACTGCTGACCAGCCAGATGGCGAAAGCCGAGGGCGTGACGGAGGAATTGAAAGCCAGCGACCCGATGAAGTGGACGGGGCTGATGAACAACATCCGGCACGCAGCGGAGGAGACAGTCCTGAACGAGCTGATTTACAACTGACGCCCCAAGAGCCGGAGCCGCAGGCGACCGGCGATTGGCCGGCGGAAGGGGTGCTTGCAGTACAGTTAAATACTGAACCTATCGAAAACGCAGGAGGTGATGAACTTCCTGCGTTTTTGGATGATAAGCTGATTATGGCCATCATCTCCAATAAGGACGATGACCTCAAATACAAGAAACAACAGATTGAACTGTATTTCTCCATTCACCCGGAGGAAGCTGACCGGGCCGAGTATCTGAAATCGGCCTACCAGGACAGATACACGGAAATCCTGGTGGACGGAGTGCGTGTGGGCTATAAGCCCCAGGCGGACGGACTTCTGATGTGGGAGGGCGCATACCTCTCCCGCACCAGCGAGTCCGTTTTTTCGTGGGACGTTGTTGCCGGATGGACGGCCCAGCTCATTGACAAAAAGGAATACTTCATCAATACCAAAATCACACCGCCGAAGAACTATGACAGCCAGCAGTTATCACTATTTGACTTTTCAGACTTCAATGCCCCGGCACAGGAAGAGAGCGGACAGCTTTCTTTTATGCCGCACGCCCAGCTTCCCCAGCAGGTCATTGACGAAGCACTTTGTATCGGTGCAAACGACCAAAACAGCCGTCTGATTATTTGCGCGTACTTTATGAAAGACCATACGCCGGAGGAAAATGCCGCTTTTCTTGCGAAACACTACGGAACCAATGGCGCAGGTTTTTATATCAATGAGCGCAAGTATTCCATTTGGTATGGGGATGAAGGTATCCGTGTTTCTGAGGGTGAATCCGCCCAGCGCCGTTATGCCACCCTGCTGACGTGGGAACAGGCTGCAAGGCGTATCCGGGAGCTTCTGGATTTGGGGCGCTATATGCCGCAGAATGAGCTTGACCGTGTAGTGGAGTATGAGCGAAAGACACTTGCGGAAGGCCTTGCTTTGACAGCCAGAGATTTTTCGGAGGAAGCCAGGGATGCGGGCTATGCACCTACCCTCCGCCTTGCCCTGTCTGCCAAAGGCGGATTCCCGGAGATTGAACAGCAGATTTCGGAATTGCTGAAAGACCCGGATATGCTGCAAAAAATCACAGAGGAATGGGGCGAGTTTGTCGCAGCCCATGAGCAGAACCGGAACCTGATGCGCTTCGGCTACAACCGTCCGAAAGAACTGTTGCAGAAGCTTACCGATCTCCAGCGAGAGCCTGGCACCTTTACCGCCGCCGAGGATTACAACCCCCAGCGGCGTTTCTTTATCTCCATGGACGAGATCGACAAGGTGCTTCGCGGAGGCGGTGAGGATTACCGGCTTTCCGTATATTCCTTTTTCGTCAATCATCCCGATCAGAAAGACCGGGAGAAGTACCTGAAAGATTATCATGGCGAATACAGCGGTTATCACGGTGGAAACGACAACCGCACCTATACGAGCAAAGGTCTGTCATTCAGCCATGGCGACCTGACACAGCCCTATGCAAAAGTAGAGCTGAAATGGAGCGTTATTGTAAAACGCATTGATGTTCTGATGTCTCAGGACAGATTTCTTTCCGATAAAGACCGTGAAGCAATGGCAGGCTATGAAATCAGGCAGCTTGCCAGAAGTATCCACAGCTTCTTTATAGATGCTCCGGACCTATATCCACGGCCTTATCAGGCCAATGCTATTGCGGACTATTGGGAGGGTGTGCAGGAGGTTGCCGGGCAGCTTACCGATCCGGCCCGTGTTGAGGAAATCTATCAAATGATGCTGCCGCTGTGGGAAGGAACCCCGCAGGATGACCGGCATTATCAGAGCCGCAAAACAGGGCTGGAAAATATGCAGGCATACCGGGCTGGCACTTATTCCGTGTTTAACCGGGCGCAGACGCTCCAGCCTCTTTCCTCCGACGCAGAAACAATGGCGGAGGAACCGGAACCTCCAAAGCCGGAATTGCCAATGACACCGGACGAAGAAGTTCAGGACAATGCCAGCCAAAACGCAGAGCCGAAAGAACCCGCCGAAAAAGAACAGTCCGCTGTTCTTACCCCTCCGAAGCCGAAGCGGGAGCGTGTGGTGTTTACCACCCTGCACCCGGAAATACCCGCAGACCACCGCCGCAATTTCCGCATTACCGATTCAGAGTTGGGCCATGGCACCCGTAGCGAGAAATACGCCGCCAATGTTGCGGCGATCCGCTGTTTAAAACAGATCGAAGCAGAGGAACGCCTTGCCACCCGGTCAGAACAGGAAATCCTCTCCCGGTATGTGGGCTGGGGCGGTTTGGCTGACTGCTTTGATG
>JBJDXQ010000033.1:0-2743 GCA_051866745.1 Candidatus Limivicinus sp.
CCTGACCGGCGTGAAATATGGCTGACGCCATGTGAAATGCCTGCGGGCGTGAGGGGATTTATTTCATTTCACGTTCCGCGTAAGCGGAACATTTCATAATGATCGCAGATCATTACTTCACATTTGCCGCAAGGCAAATATTTCACATAAATAAAGTACAAATTCAGATTCACCCGCAAGGTTCTGAACCATCTTTTTTGTGTCGATCGACACATGGTCGCAAGCGCATGCCGCTGCTGCTCCTTCCAAAATCACAACCACTGCGCTGGGTTGTGATTTTGTTTTTTGCGTGTGCTGGGAAACCCTGCGGAAAACGATTGCATTGGCGGGGAATTTGAGATAATATAGTCTTATGAAATCTGACAGCGGAGGGATGACCATGGCGGCCAATACCGACCCCAGACTGCAAAATCAGGTGATCTATTCCATTTATGTCCGCAGCCACACCCAGGAGGGGACTTTTCTCTCTGTGATCCCAGACCTGGATCGAATCAAGGCTCTGGGCACAGACATCATCTGGTTCATGCCCATCCATCCCATCGGCGTCCAGGGCAAGAAGGGCAGCCTGGGCTGTCCCTACGCCAACCGGGACTACCGGGATGTGAACCCGGCCTACGGCACCATGGAGGACTTCCGCCGCCTGGTGGACGCGATCCATCAGCGGGGCATGAAGTGCATCATCGACGTGGTGTATAACCACACCTCGCCGGACTCCGTGCTTTACAGTCAGCACCCGGAATGGTTTTACAAAACGCCGGAGGGCCGGCCCGGCAACAAGATCGGCGACTGGACGGATGTGATTGACCTGGACTACAGCCAGCGGGGACTGTGGGACTACCAGATCGAGAGCCTGTGCCGGTGGGCGGAAATCGTGGACGGCTTCCGCTGCGACGTGGCCTCCTTCATCCCGGTGGAATTCTGGCGCCAGGCCCGGGAGGCGGTGGAGAAGGTCCGCCCCGGCTGCATCTGGCTGGCGGAGAGCGTCCACCGCAGCTTCGGCTGCTGGGCCCGGCGGCAGGGGATTTACTCCGCCAAGGACCCGGAACTGTACGCCGCTTTTGACATGGAGTATGAGTACGACATCCGGGAGGTCTTTGACGACTATCTCCAAGGCAAGGTCCGGCTGAGCCAATATCTGGATCTGCTGAACTTCCAGGAGGCGGTCTATCCCGATAATTACAACAAGCTGCGTTTTCTGGAGAACCATGACCAGCCCCGCATTGCCTCCTTGATCCAGGAGGAGAATGACCTGGTGAACTACACCGCCATGCTCTATTTCCTGAAGGGCGCCACCCTGCTCTATGCCGGGCAGGAGTTTGAAAATACGCATCTGCCCAGCCTCTTTGAGCGGGAGCCCTTTGACCGCCAGACCGGCCATGACCTCAGCGGGCTGCTGGCAAGGCTCCATGCCATCAAGCAGGGCTTCGGCAGCGGCGATGATTTTACGGCGTCTGGGGACGACGAAAAGGACATCGCCGTCATGGAGCGCTTCGGTAGCGCCGGGCATTTTGTAGGCGTGTTCTCCCTCTGTTCCCACAGCGGGGAAGTGGCGCTGGATGTGCCCGACGGCAGCTATGAAAATCGGATCGACGGCAGCACCGTCGACGTCAAAAACGGCAGCCTTCTCTGTGAAGGCAGGCCTGTGATATTCAAGGTGTAAGCAGTACCGGGCTAACCGGTTTTGCAGATAAAAACATAAATATACTTGGAGGAAAAACATATGGCAGACAATCGCCGCCCCGAAACCATGGAGCGCATCACCACGCCCCAACTGGCCCAGGCCTTTATCGATGAGCAGCTGGTGGAGCTGCGCCGGCAGATCGGTGATAAGAAGGTGCTTCTGGCCCTGTCCGGGGGCGTGGACTCCTCTGTGGTGGCCGCCCTGCTGATCAAGGCAGTGGGCAAGCAGCTGACCTGCGTCCATGTCAATCACGGCCTGCTGCGCAAGGGCGAGCCGGAGCAGGTGGTGGAAGTGTTCCGCAACCAGATGGACGCAAACCTGGTCTATGTGGACGCCGTTGACCGCTTCCTGGATAAGCTGGCCGGCTGGCCGAGCCGGAGCAGAAGCGCAAGATTATCGGCGCTGAGTTTATCCGCGTCTTTGAGGAAGAGGCACGCAAGCTGGACGGCATTGAGTTTTTGGCTCAGGGCACCATTTACCCCGACATTCTGGAAAGCGGCCCGGTAAAGGCCCACCACAATGTGGGCGGTCTGCCGGAGGACCTGCAGTTTGAGCTGGTGGAGCCGCTGAAGTTCCTGTTCAAGGACGAGGTGCGTGTGGTTGGTTCCGCCCTGGGGCTGCCGGACAACATGGTCTACCGTCAGCCCTTCCCCGGCCCCGGTCTGGGCGTGCGCTGCCTGGGGGCCATCACCCGTGACCGGCTGGAGGCCGTGCGGGAGTCCGACGCCATCCTGCGGGAGGAGTTTGCCAAGAACGGCCTGGAGGGCAAGGTGTGGCAGTACTTTACCGTGGTGCCCGATTTCAAGTCCACCGGCGTGAAGAACGACCAGCGCTCCTACGACTGGCCGGTGATCATCCGGGCTGTCAACACCCGGGACGCCATGACCGCCACCGTGGAGGATGTGCCCTTCGCTCTTCTGCAGCACATCACCCAGCGCATCACCGCCGAGGTCCCCGGCGTGAACCGCGTTCTTTACGACCTGACCCCCAAGCCCACCGGGACGATTGAGTGGGAATGACGCTCGAAACGGCGAAAACCCGCATGAATACAGGCTTTTTTGC
>JBJDXQ010000034.1:0-2698 GCA_051866745.1 Candidatus Limivicinus sp.
CGCTGTGAATTTTCCTTTAATTATTTCACTGTCTACTTGACGGGGAGCAGTTCACTGGCCCGGGGGGTCTGACAGGCAAATCTTTACGCGTTTATATCGGCGGCAATGGCATCGGCCAGGGCGTCCAGCTGTGCCAGCTGATCTTCCGCCAGGGAAGAACGCACCGTGACATTTTCTCCGATGAACTGGGTATTCTTCAATCCGGAGAGCAGCTCCCGCATCAGCTTGCCGCTGGCAGGGGCCCAGCTGCCGTTTTCCATGATGGCCACCTTGCGGCCCTGCAGATTGTGGTTGGCGATGTCGTGGAGCAGGTTCTCCATGGTGACAAAGACGCCGTTGTTATAGGTGGTGGCGGCAAAGACCAGGTGGCTGCAGCGGAAGGCGTCAGACAGGATATAGCTGGCGGGGGTCACAGAGGTGTCATACATACGCACCCGCACGCCACGCTCGCACAGCTTCACGGCCAGGATGTTGGCGGCGTTCTCCGTATGGCCGTACACAGAAGCGTAAGCCAGCATGACGCTCTTCTCCTCGGGGGCATAGCTGCTCCAGAGCAGGTACTTCTCCAGGAAGCTGCCGAAGTCCTTCCGCCACACCGGGCCGTGGAGGGGGCAGACCAGGGCGATATCCAGCCCGGCGGCCTTTTTCAGCACGCTCTGTACCTGCATGCCGTACTTGCCCACGATGTTGGTGTAATAGCGGCGGGCCTCATCCAGGTAATCTTCCATAAAGTCGCACTCGTCAGCGAAGAGCCGGCCGTTGAGGGCGCCGAAGGTGCCGAAGGCGTCAGCAGAGAAGAGGATCTTATCCGTCTTGTCATAGCTCATCATGACCTCGGGCCAATGGACCATGGGGGCCATGACGAAGGTGAACTCATGCCGGCCGGAGGAGAAAACGCTGCCTTCCTTTACCAGGTCGATCCGGTCGGTCAGGTCCACGCCCCGGAAGAACTGGCCCAGCATGGTTTTGATCTTGTCGTTGCAGAGGATGCGGGTCTCCGGATGGCGCAGAAGCAGCCCCTCCACCGTGGCGGCATGGTCCGGCTCCATGTGGGAGATGACCAGGTAATCCAGAGCCCGGCCGCCCAGGGCGTGCTCCAGATTCTCAAAGAAGGTTTCATACACCGCCTTATCCACCGTGTCAAACAGCACGGTCTTCTCATCCAGCAGCAGGTAGGAATTGTAGGAAACGCCGTCGGGTACGCCGTAAACGCCCTCGAAGCAGGCCAGGCGGCGGTCGTCAGCGCCCACCCAAATCAGATCGTCAGTTACTTTTCTGGTGCAGTACATAACAAAACTCCTCCGTGTTATTGTTAGAATTCTATCGTAATTATATTTCAGATTATAACAAATAGCCGTGGCGCACGCAACACTTATATGCTATAATGATGGTATATTATGATTGCAGATGGAAAGAGGGCTTATCATGGAAGATGTACAGCTGTTTGACGGGATCAGCCCGGAGAGCATCGAGGCCATGATCAACTGCTTCAAGCCGGAAAAGCGCAGCTTCAAACGGGGGGAGACGATACTGGTCTATGCCTCCAGTCTGGAATATCTCTGCGTGCTTACCACTGGCCGGGCCCACCTGTACTGTATGGACAGCGAGGGGGAATATGCCCTGCTGGAGCAGTACGGCCCCAACGACATCTTTGGCGAGGTCTTTGCCATGCCCTACGGGGATCTGGGCTACGCGGTGGAGGCGGACAGTGACTGCCAGGTGCTGTTCATCCGTTTCGGCTGCATTTATGGCCGCTGCCCCAAGGCCTGCGCCCACCACAGCCAGCTGACGCGGAATCTCTTTGAGCTGTCGGCCAGGAAGGCCCAGAGTCTCTCCGTGCGTATCAATATGATCAGCAAGAAATCCCTGCGCCGGAAGCTGCAGGCCTATTTTGATTATCTCAGCGACAAGACCGGCAGCCGCAGCTTCCAGCTGGACCAGTCCTTTTCCCAGTTGGCCAGCTATCTCTGTGCCGACCGCACCAGCATGATGCGTGAGCTGCGGAATATGTGCGACGAGGGACTGATCACCCGGCAGGGGAAAAACATTAGCCTGTTATAAGCATTTATCATACATATAGCAGTAATACATAAAGGAGGGTAATATCATGGCAGAAAAGAAATTTGCAGGGATCAATGGCGCGGTCGCAAGCCCGGAAGTCAGCGCCGACTATGAGGCGGCAGCTGTCTTTGACAAGGTAAAGGTTGGCAAGCTGGGCGTCTATTTCCGGGACGGGTTCAAGACCCGCTTTATGGATTATACGCTGCTGGAGCGGGTGTTCATCCGCATTCAGGAGGTCAACGGCCGCATGTGCTGCGGCAACACGGTTTTTGCCTATTACCGGCTGGTGTTCGTAGCGAATGGCAAGGAGATCGCCGACACCATATCGGAGGACGAAAAGGCCATGGATGAGGCCCTGGCCCTGATCAAGGCCAACGCCCCCGCTTCCCTGGCCATCGGCGTGGCGGAGAAGTGAACAGTGCTTCATTAAAAACCAGCAGAGACTTGATCGTCTCTGCTGGTTTTTGCGTATATAGGAACTTTCTCAGCCCTTGACGCCGCCGGCGGTGAGACCGCTGGCCAGATTCTTCTCGATGGACATAAAGAGAATGACCACGGGGACAATGGCAAAGATGGAGGAGGCAAACAGATACTGCCACTCGATCATGTTGTAGCCGTTGAAGATGTTGATACCGAC
>JBJDXQ010000035.1:0-13352 GCA_051866745.1 Candidatus Limivicinus sp.
TATGTTTGACAGTGTTTTTTCTTTTTCACTGTCTCTCATAGGGGGAGCATATCACTGTTCATGCCCCGGGGTGTTGCATTATAAATTCCTTACAGGGATTTCCGCAGGTATTCCGCCGTGATGGTGTCACCGTTTTCCGCCATCTCCCGGGGCGTCCCGGTAAAAACGATCTCCCCACCGGCGGTGCCGCCGTCTGGCCCCACATCAATGAGCCAGTCTGCCTGCTTCATCACGTCCAGATTGTGCTCAATGACGATAACGGTGTTGCCCCGTTCCACCAGGCTGTCCAGCAGCTCCATGACCTTCTGCACGTCAGAGGCGTGCAGCCCGGTGGTGGGCTCGTCCAGCACATAGATGTTGCCCTTCTTGTCCAGATACTTGGCCAGCTTGACCCGCTGCCGCTCGCCCCCGCATAAAGGCGGTGTAGGTTTCGTTCATCTGCCGCTGACTCTCGGCAGCGATGGTGTCAAATACAATGCTGGATTTCCCGGAGCCGGAAACCCCGGTAAAAACCGCAATTTTGCCCTTTGGGATATCCAGAGAGACATTTTTCAGATTGTTCTGCCGTAGTCCCCGAATGATAATTTGATCCTGGTACATCATAAACCCCCTCACTTTTTCCCTATATGATACACGCGTTGGAAAAATTTTTCTCGACTTTCTTTGCCAAACGGCTACGCCGTCACCAAGCGGTTCCATTCTACAGGATCATTTTTTAAACAATAGTCAGATTATTCAGGTGATGTGTCCGTTTTATAGGTATCAAAAAGCCACCGTCCATGGGGGATTCCCATACACGGTGGCGTGCAATTTGTTCGCTGTGTTGCTGATTGAAAACGGAAGAACACCCCGTCTGTTTTTATCCTATAGTACCATCACCAGGGTACCCGCCACAATCAGCAGACAGCCGAAGATGGACTTGGCGTTCACCTGTTCGTGGAGGAAGGTCCAGGCCAGCACCAGGGTGAACACGATGCTCAGCTTGTCAATGGGCACCACCTTGGAGGCCTCGCCAATCTGCAGCGCCTTGTAGTAGCACAGCCAGGAGGCGCCGGTGGCGAGGCCGGAGAGAATCAGGAACAGCCAGCTTTTCCGGCTGATTGCCCCAATGCCGCCCTGGGCGTTGGTAACAAACACCATCATCCAGGCCATGGCCAGCACCACCAGGGTACGCAGGGCAGTGGCCAGATTGCTGTTGACCCCTTCAATCCCCACCTTTGCCAGGATAGAAGTCAGCGCGGCAAAAACCGCCGAAAGCAGGGCAAAAACGAACCACATAAAACATTCCTCTTTTCCTGTCAGAAATAAACAGCCCACACGCAACCGGGAGATAAGCCTGCTGAGCGTGGGCACGGATTATTTTTTCAGCTTCAATGCTTCCCGCACCTTGGCGGCAATCCCCTCGGCGTTGAGGCCAAAATAATCCAGTACAGCGGCTGCGGTACCGCTGCGGCCGAATTCATCGTTCACGCCATGGCGCAGCACCGGCACCGGGCACTTCTCACTCAGCAGCTCACACACAGCGCTGCCCAGACCGCCAATGACGGAATGCTCCTCGCTGGTGACGATGCAGCCGGTCTCCCGGGCGGCCTGGAGCACAAGCTCCTCATCCAGGGGCTTGATGGTATGGATGTTGATGACCCGCAGGCTGACCCCCTCAGCGGCAAGCAGCTCTGCCGCCTGGAGCGCCTTGCTGACCATCATGCCCGTGGCGATAACGGTGACGTCGCTGCCCGGACGGAGGATGCTTCCCTTGCCCAGCTCAAAATGGTAATCGGGCAGCTCATCGGTAAAGACATCGGTGGCCAGGCGCTGCAGACGGAGATAGGCAGGGCCGTCATAGTCGATCAGGGCCCGGACCGCGTGGCGCATCTCGTTGCCGTCACTGGGGCAGCAGACCAGCATGCCGGGGATGGCCCGCATCAGGGCAAAATCCTCAATGCACTGGTGGGTGGCGCCGTCCTCACCCACGGAGACGCCGCCGTGAGAACCCACCACCTTCACGTTCAGATGGGGATAAGCAATGGAGTTGCGGATCTGCTCATAAGCCCGGCCGGTGGAGAACATGGCAAAGCTGTTGGTAAAGGGCTTGAGCCCCTCGGCGGCCATGCCGGCAGCGATGCCGGTCATGTCAGCTTCAGCAATGCCGCAGTTAAAGAACCGCTCCGGGTAGGCCTCGGCAAAGAATTTGGACATGGTGGAGCCGGACAGGTCGGCATCCAGCACGACCAGCTCCGGGTACTGGGCACCCAGTTCAACCAGGGTCTCGCCGTAGGCGGTGCGGGTTGCGATTTTTCCAGCCATATCAGTTCTCCTCCAATTCTTTAATTGCCGCTTCCAGCTCTGCCCTGGCAGCGGCGTACTGCTCCGCATTGGGGGCCTTGCCGTGCCAGCCGGCCTGATTCTCCATGAAGGAAACGCCCTTGCCCTTGACCGTGGCGGCCAGGATAACCGTAGGCTTGCCCTGGCATTCCCGGGCGGCCTGCAGGGCGGAGAGGATCTGGTCAAAGTCATGACCGTCGATCTTCAGCACGTTCCAGTTGAAAGCTTCAAACTTCTTGTCCAGCGGCTCCGTGGGCATCACGTCGGCGGTGCGTCCGTCAATCTGCAGGCCGTTCACATCCACAAATACACACAGGTTGTCCAGATGCCACTTGGCGGCGGCCATGGCGGCCTCCCAGATCTGCCCCTCGGCCAGCTCACCGTCGCCGCAGAGGGCATAGCAGCGGTGGCTCTGGCTGCGGAGCTTGGCGGCCAAGGCCATACCCACGGCGGTGCTGAGCCCCTGGCCCAGGGACCCGGTGGACATATCCACCCCCGGCACGTTGTTCATATCCGGGTGCCCGGAGAAATGGGCCTTGATGGAGCGGAAAAGCTTCAGCTCTTCTGCAGGGAAGAAGCCCCGCAGCGCCAGCACAGCGTAAAGGGCAGGGGAGCAGTGCCCCTTGGACAGGACGAAACGGTCACGCCCGGACCATTTGGGCTGTGCCGGGTCCACATTCATTTCGTTGAAATAAAGTGCGGTGAGAATATCCGTGCAGGATAGGGAGCCGCCGGGATGGCCGGAAGCGGCGGTGTACACCTCGTCCACGGCCAGCAGCCTGGCCTTGGCAGCCATAAGCCGCAGATCTTTGCCAGAGAGCTTTTCCATGATGCATTTCCTTTCGTGTTTATGAGAGGGGAAAATCCCACTCTTGTTTTTTTCAACTACACATTCTAACAGGAAGGGTGAATTTTGGCAATAGAAATTCTGCAGAATATGGATGCGCACGCCGGGAAAGCCGAAAGAGCTTCAAAAGGGCGATCAATTTAAATCGTTAAAAGCAACGGAAATATTTGCTAAAGAACGAAAAAAATTGTGCGTTTGGCAGAAAGGGAAAAATGGGTATTGACAAAGAGGAGGATTTGCGTTAGTCTCATGGCAACTTAATAATTGCCCGGCGCCAATCAAGGGGTCGGGACAATGGTAGAGGCGCGGTCATTATCAGTAGCCCGCATCACATAAGGAGTCAGAGCTCTGGATGGGGTGAAAGGAAGGATCGCCGAAATGGGAAACGGTTCTGAACGTTTTCTGTTGGGCTGGCGGAGAATATCCGCCGGACTGTCACAAATTTTGTGGAGCGCTATCATTGGCGAGGAGTTCCGGGGCCTTTCCCGGGATGATGATTTTGTCATTAAGCCATGGATGCGATACACGCAGCCATGGCTTTTTGTATAGCAAATTCCCCCAAGAAAGCAAAACCTGTATCAGTTTGAAAGGACGGAAATGAAAATGACCAGAAGAATTATCAGTATGCTGCTTACAGCCCTCATGATCCTCGCGCTTGCCGCCTGCGGCAGCAACGCCCCCGCCGCCACCGAGGCCCCCGCCGCCGAAGTCAAGCAGTTCCGCGTGGGTATGGAGTGTGCCTATGCTCCCAGCAACTGGCAGGAAGACACCGCCACCGACTCCAACTGGCCTCTTGAGAACGTGCCCGGCGCCTATGCCGAAGGCTACGATGTGCAGGTTGCAAAGCACATTGCCGATTCCCTTGGCTACGAACTGGTCATTGTGAAGCTGGCCTGGGGCGGCCTGATCGAGGCTCTGAACCAGGGCCAGATCGACGCCATCATCGCCGGCATGGCCGACACCGAGGAGCGCCGCCAGTCCATCAACTTCTCCGCCCCCTACCACAGCACCGAGTACGCCCTGATGCTCCTGCCCGAATCCCCCTTTGTAGGCGGCACCACCATCCATGACTTTGCCGGCGCCAGCGTGCTGGGCCAGAAGGACACCAAGCTGGACACCGTCATCGACCAGATGGACGGCGTGAACCACCTGCCTCCCGTGGAGAGCGTGCCCAACATGATCTCCCGCCTGGACCAGGGCACCTGTGATGCCATCGTCATCAACCTGGAGAACGCTCCCGGCTACCTGGCCCTGAACCCCGACTACGTTATTGTTGCGTTCGCTGAGGGCGACGGTTTCGAGCTGGGCTTCACCGGCTCCTGCGTGGGTCTGCGCAAGAGCGACACGGAGCTGCTCCAGCAGGTCAACGCCTCCCTGGCCGAGTACACCCAGGAAGACCTGACCGCCCTGTGGGATTGGGCTGTGGAGAATCAGCCCGCCTAAAGCCTTAAAACAAGCAAGTAACCGCGGGCGGGAATCCATCCCGCCCGCCAACAGCGACCAAAACGAATTTGCCGATGGAGGCTCGTAATGAAAAAACTGGTAAGCTTTATCAAAAGGGATCACCCCTATGTTTATTTTGGCGGCTCGGTGCTTGCCGCGTTGGGACTGTATACGGCAACCACACAGCCGTCGGAGCTGAGCTTCCTTGGCAACTCCCCGCTGTTGTATCTGCCGGCGCTGCTGTGCCTGGCCTTCCTGGCCCTGGCCTTTGTGGCGCTGACGGTGAAGCTCTGCAACTGGAAGACCTATAAGCAGACGGTGTTCAAAACGGAGCGCATGGTCCGCGTTGCCCGCATCGCCTCCTATGTGATGTGCGCCGCGGCCCTGATGCTGCTGATTGACCGGCCCCTGATGCACCTGGTGGTGGTCATCCGGGACAGCGCCACCGCGCCGCGTGTGCCCGACGGCTTCTTCCAGAGCATGGTGTATATGCTCTATAACGGCAAGACCTTCTTTCGTATGGGCGTCTGGACCACAGTGCGCATCGCCCTGCTGGGCACCCTGATCGCCTTTGTGCTGGCCCTGTTTCTGGTGACCCTGCGCATCCAGCAGCCGGACCGGCAGGATAACGACCTGGTGCGCTTCTTCAAGTCCATCGGCCGGAACTTTGCCAGCCTCTACATTACCGTCATCCGGGGCACCCCCATGATGGTGCAGGCCCTGATCTTCTACTATGCCGGCTTCGGCATCTTCAAGAGCACCGGCATGACCGTGACGGAGATCAACCAGGTCTGGAGCTTCTTCATCTCCGGCCTGATGACCGTCTCCCTCAACTCCACCGCCTACCTGGCGGAGGTGCTGCGGGGCGGCATTGAGTCCATCGACCACGGCCAGACCGAGGCGGCCCGCTCCCTGGGCATGAGCAGCTGGCAGACCATGCTGAAGGTGGTGTTCCCCCAGGCGGTGAAAAACAGCATCCCCGCCATCGGCAACGAGTTCATCATCAACATCAAGGACTCCTCCGTGCTCAGCGTCATCGGCTGCATGGACCTGATGTATGCCACCACCACCGTCAGCGGCATCTACTTCAAGGCTCTGGAGACCTACTGCATCGCCGCCGTGTTCTACCTGATCCTGACCTACTTCTCCTCCCTGCTGATGAAGTCCATCTCCCGGAAGCTTGACACCACCGTCAAGGAAATTCCCAGCTCCAACTGAGGTGAATGACTATGGAACCTGTAATTCGAATTGAA
The DNA here is from genome assembly GCA_051866745.1 of Candidatus Limivicinus sp. Classification (GTDB taxonomy): domain Bacteria; phylum Bacillota; class Clostridia; order Oscillospirales; family Oscillospiraceae; genus Limivicinus. Next base: position 5,866 of record JBJDXQ010000035.1, read on the forward strand.
AAGCTGGAGAAATCCTTCGGCAATCTGAAAGTCCTCAAGGGCATTGACCTGGAGGTCATGCCCGGGGAAGTGGTGTGCATCATCGGCGCTTCCGGCTCCGGCAAGAGCACCCTGCTGCGCTGCATTAACCTCTTGGAGTATGCCGACTCCGGCCACATCTGGTTTGACGGCAATGACCTGATGGACCTGGGCACTGATCTCAACGCCCTGCGCCAGCGCATCGGCATGGTGTTCCAGAGCTTCAACCTCTTCAATAATAAAAACGTGCTGGATAACTGCACCATGGCCCCAATGACCGTGAAGAAGATCAAGCGGCAGCAGGCGGAGGCAACGGCCATCCAGCACCTGAAAGAGGTGGGCCTGGAGGACTTTATCCATGCCGACAGCCGCCGCCTCTCCGGCGGACAGAAGCAGCGGGTGGCCATCGCCCGTGCCCTGTGCATGAATCCGGAGATCATGCTCTTTGACGAACCCACCAGCGCCCTGGACCCGGAGATCGTGGGCGAGGTACTGGATGTCATGAAAAATCTGGCCGCCCAGGGCATGACCATGATCGTGGTCACCCATGAGATGGCCTTCGCCCGGGAGGTCAGCGACCGGGTGGTATTTATGGATAACGGCGTCATTCTGGAGCAGGGCAGCCCTGCAGAGGTCTTTGGCAATCCCAAAGAGGCCCGCACCAGAGAATTCCTCAGCCGTTACCTGGAGGACAAATGACCGATTATCAGCGTTTTTACCGCAACGAGGGGGACTATCCCCAGCTGGACGGCGACGCCGCCTGCCAAAGGCTCTCCGCCGCCATCACCTGCCGCACCGTCAATGACGGCACCACCGATGGGGAGTTTGCTCGCCTCCGGCAGCTCATCATGGATTCTTTCCCCGCTGTGATGGCCGCCGCCACCACCGAGGTGGTGGGCCGCAGCCTGCTGATCCATATCCATGGCAGTGACCAGAGCCAGAAGCCCGTCCTCTTCATGTCCCATATGGACGTGGTGGGCGTGGAGGCCGGCACGGAAGGGGACTGGACCTATCCTCCCTTCTCCGGCGCCATTGCCGAGGGCTATATCTGGGGCCGGGGCTCTCTGGACATCAAGAACCAGGTCTTTGCCGAACTGGAGGCGGCGGAGTATCTGCTGCGCCAGGGCCGGCGTCCGGCCCGGGATGTGTACCTGGCCTTCGGTGAGGATGAGGAGACCTTCAACACCGGCTCCCTGGCCATGGCAGAGCTTCTGGAAAGCCGGGGCGTGGAGCTGGAGTTCCTGCTGGATGAGGGCGGCGGCAATATTGAGGACGGGGCTGTTTTCTGCGCGCCCGGCGTCAAAGTCTGCGGCATTCATCTGGCGGAAAAGGGCTACGCCGATCTGACCGTCCGTGCCAGAGGCCAGGGCGGCCATTCCAGCAACCCCTTTGGCGGCAGCTCCCTGCAGCACCTTTCCCAGGCCATCGCGGCCATCTGCGCCACCGCCCAGGCGGCGGAGATGCCGGAGGCCCTGGCCCAGTGCCTGCGGGCCGTGGCGCCCCATGTGACCGAGGAGCCGCTGAAAAGCCTGCTGACCGATCTGGAGGGCAACAGCGCCGCCATCATGGCCTACTGCGCCGGCGTGAAGCAGCTCTTCCCCCTGACGGCCACCACCATTGCCCCCACCATGATCTCCGGCGGCGGCCCTGCCTGCAACGTGCTGCCCCAGGATATGGAGGCCAATATCAACTTCCGCCTGATCCCCGGGGATACGGTTTCAGCTCTTGACCGGCGCTGCCGGGAAGCGGTGACGGGACTCCCGGTGGAGCTGAGCTTTGCCCAGGCCAACGACCCCTCCCGTCTGTCTCCCGCCTCCGGCTTCGGCTATGAGAAGCTGTTGGAAGTGCTGAACTACTATTATAATGATATTGTCTTTCTCCCCTCCATCAGCGCCGGTGCCACCGACGCCCGGCAGTATGAGCGCATCTGCCCCGCCTGCCTGCGCTGCAGCCCCTTCATGGCGGAAGCGACGGAGACCGCCGGCCGTGTCCACGGCACCAACGAGCGCATTGCCCAGCGCAGCTATGTCCAGGGCATCCGTGTGCTGATCCGGATGATGGAGCTCACCTGCGGATTCTGAACGAATGCCACGCGAATAAGTTATGTTAACAAAAAATCCCTGAGAGCATGCTCTCAGGGATTTTTTGTTGTAAGAATGCGGACTTGGTTGCAAAAATTTTTTGTTCCCTTTAAAATAAATGCAATAAAAACCGGGTCTGGATGATTATATAAGTGAAAGCACCTGAACGGAAAGGAGTGAAGCTATGGCGGAAAGCCTTGCTGCGCAGCGCGAAGAGCTGCCAAACAGAAAAGCGCAGCAGATGGAAGAGGATATCTTCCTTACTGCCGGCGGTGACAGGGAAGCCTTTGCCAGACTGTACCGGGCGGCTGCAAGCCCGGTTTACGCCTATGCGCTGTCCATGCTGAAGAACAGGCAGGATGCGGAGGACGCTTTGCATGACTGCTTTGTAAAGGTATATCAGGCGGCGGGAAGCTACGACAGCCGCAACAAGCCCATGGCCTGGATTATGACCATCGCCCGAAACCTGTGTCTTCGGACACTGCAGCTGCGCTGTTACACTGCGGATATCCCGGATGAGGACTGGGAAAGCTGCCTGCGGCAGCAGGAAGGCTTGGGCAATGAGGAGCGCCTGATTGTGCAGGCCTGTATGCACTGCCTGAAGGAGCAGGAGCGGCAGATCCTTCTGCTGCACGCGGTGGCAGGCTTTAAACACAGAGAAATCGCCGCATTTCTGAATATGCCTTTGGCAACGGTGCTGTCAAAGTATTCCAGAGCCGCGAAAAAGCTGAAATCTATTTTGGAGGGGGAGAGCTTAATATGAGTGAAAACCAGCTGGACCGGCAGGTGGAGCGCGCTTTCAGCTGCATCACGCCGGATATATTTGACTCCGTACTTGCCGACTGCAGAGAAAGCACGGGAAATATCACCTATTTGGATTTTGGGGCCAGGAGGACGGCCTCCGCAAAGGCTCGGGGCAAGGCCCTGCGGCGTATAGGCAGTCTGGCGGCGATGCTGCTGCTGGTGCTGGGGATATCCGGGGGCACCTGGGCCTACAAGGCTGCGGTCACACCGGTGGCGATGGTTTCGCTGGATGTGAACCCCGGGATGGATATAGAAGTGAACCGGGCTGAAAAGGTCATCTGCGTGATACCGAAAAACCAGGACGCCCAGACCGTGCTGGGAGATAAAAATTACAGCGGCACCAGCCTGGACGGGGCGGTGGCCGAGATCGTAGCGGCCATGCGGGCGACGGGCTACATCAGCGATGCGGCCAATTCCCTGCTGGTGAGTGTCCAAAGCAGTGAGACGGAACGGGCCGCCGGAATACAGGAGAAGCTGAACGGTCTGCTGCAGGAGTGTATGCCCGACTGTTCAGTGCTCAGCCAGACAGTGCAGGTCGATGATGCGCTGCAGCAGCTGGCAGAGGACAATGGGATCACTGTGGGAAAAGCCTTGCTGGTGGAAAAGATGGTAGACGCCAGCGGACAGTATACATTCGGTGATCTGGCGAAGCTGAGTATCAATGACTTGAACCTGCTCATCAGCTCTGCCCGCCTTGTGCTGGAGGATGTCAGCAGTGCCGGTTCCGTCAGCGAGGGGAAATATATCGGCCATGAGGCAGCGGTGCAGACCGCGCTGGAACATGCACAGCTGACGGAAGAAATGGTGCAAAAACTGGGCACAATATTAGCGTATGAAAATGGCGCCATGCTTTATGATGTGGCCTTTGAGCACGAAGGCAACGGCTACCAATACAAGATTGATGCCCTCACCGGAGCGCTCATGGAAAGCATCGAAGACACTACCCGGCAGCTGCAGCAGTTGCCGCAGACGCCGGAAGAATGGGAGGCCTGGGGTGAAGAGCACGGCGATGCGTGGGAAGCCTGGGCCGAAGAATATGGCGATGCGTGGGAAACCTGGGGCGAAGCGTACGGCGAAAGCTGGGAAGCCTGGGCCGAAGCCTGGGGTCACTGGGCAAAGCAGAACTTCCGGTTCTGATCAAGGAAAGACAGATAAACCATAGCCAGGTGGGGTGGCCATCCCTCCGGCCACTCCCCTGGGCACACGCCCAGGCCACTCTGGCCAAGGGTATAAGGCAGTTTCCCTGCCGCCAGAGAAAGGATATTGAATGATGAAAACAATTTGCGTTTCCCCCACGAGAGCCTTGCATGCGGCGCTGCGCTGCGGAAAGCTGGGAAGCGAGGATATCTGCTGCGTTTCCATCGAAATGCAGCAGGGGCTTTATGCGCTGCATTTTAGAAGTGACTGGCTTTTTTATGACAGCTATGTGGACGCCTGCAGCGGAGAGGTGCTGGGGTTCAGCTTTGAGCCGGCACCAAGCTGCGACGAAAGCCTATGCGAGAATTGCAGCCGCCGGCAGGAAGAGGACACGCTGGCCAAAGCAGTGTAAGCAAAGAAAAAAATAAAAAAACTCAGCTTCCCGGAAAGGAGCTGAGTTTTTTATCTCTGTCGTCGCTGAAAGATTTTCCTCATTTGTGAAAAATAACAATTATTATTGACTGATATTAGCAATATTTTGTATGGCGCTGGCGGAGCTGATGTGCTACAATACAAAAGTTAAGTCTACAAAAGTCAAGGGGAGAGATAAGAGATGAAATGCCCTTTTTGCGGATATTCCGAGAGTAAGGTGATCGATTCCCGGCCTGCCGAGGAAGGCGCCACCATACGCCGGCGGCGGGAGTGCCTGGCCTGCCAGAAGCGTTTTACCACCTATGAAATCATTGAACGTCTGCCCCTGGTGGTGGTCAAGCGGGACGGCAGCCGCCAGACCTTTGACCGGGTAAAGCTGATCAACGGCATGGTCCGCGCCTGCGAGAAGCGGCCGGTGTCCCTGTCCCATCTGGAGTCCATTGCCGACGATATCGAGCAGGAGCTGCAAAGCAGTCTGGAGCGGGAGGTCAGCACCGTGGCCATCGGCGAGATGGTGATGAGCCGCCTGAAAGAAGTGGACGAGGTGGCCTATGTGCGCTTCGCTTCCGTCTACCGCAGCTTTAAAGACATCAACACCTTCATGGAGGAGCTGACCAAGCTTCTCAGCGACAAGTAGTTATAGGATGCTGCCCAGGCTGGGGTGCTCCATCCGCTGGATGCTGTCCAGATGGTAGCGCAGCTTGTCATAGGCGGCGCTGCTGTCCCCCTCGCCGGAGAGCAGTTGTGCCTGCAATTCATAAAAAGCGTCGGCGGTGGAGTCGATCTCCGCGTGGCGGATGAAAATGTGGGTGTAGCTGTCGGCCTCCAGCCAGCGGTTCAGGGCCTTGTCCAAAGCCGCCTGGGCGGCAAGATGGTCGCCCTGTTCCCCGGCAGCCTGGGAGGCGTCCAGGTTGCCCATGATCTCCCCGGTCAGGGTGTCCACGGCATGGATGTTCCACCAGGCCCCGGCCATCAGCAGGAGCAGCAGCGCGCCGGCGGCCAGTTCACGCTTCATGTTTCTCCTCCTTCTTGGCCAGATAGACGTGGTCGGTCTGGTCGGCGGTCATGAGGAAAACCTCCCCGGCGTCCTTGATTCCCTGGCTTTTCAGCCGGCTGTTCAGCCAGTTCATGTCCCGGCCGATATGCTTCAGATTGGCCTCCAGAATGCGGCCATTGCTGATCACAATATAGGGATAGGCTGTGTCCCCCGCGTCGATGCCCAGCTGCTCCGCCGTGACGGGGCACTGGTTGGGGAAGGGGATCACATTCAGGGTGCCGTCGGTCTCCAGAATGGCGTATTGGACGGCGCTGATGTCCAGAAAGCCCTGGTTGCGCAGCTCCTGCATCAGCTCGTCGGGGGTGAAGCGGTTGCGGTGCATCTCCTTCTGGCTGATGCGCCCCCGGATGATCAGCAGGCTGGGCTTGCCGTAGAAGGCGGTGCGCAGCCGGATGTTTTTCATGCAGACCCCGGTGATCAGCAGCTCACAGCAAAAAAGCGTGATGATGGGCACCAGACCGTTGATCATGGGGATGCCCAGGTCCTGTAGGGGGAGCGAAGCCAGGTCCGCGATCAACGCCGCCAGCACGAACTCGGAAAGCTCCATTTCCCCCAGCTGCCGCTTGCCCAGCAAACGCATGGTCAGCAGCAGGGAAAAATATACTATTACAGTGCGAATCATGATGATAGCCATGGTACTTAGTGTACCCAGAATTTGCTTGAATATCAGGTGATGGAATGAAAACAGTGATTGCGGCGCCGGAAGAGCTGAACCGGCAGATCGCCGGGAAAATCCAGGCCCTGCTTAAAGAGAAGCCGGATGCTGTCCTGGGTCTCACCGCCGGGCGGACTACCCAGGGGCTTTACCGGCTTTTGAGCCAGATGTGCACCCAAAAGGAAATCAGCTTTGCCAAAGCCAAGGTCTTCGCCGTCACGGAGTACGTGGGGGCACAGCCGGGCTGCAGCTGCCGGGATATCCTGCTGCGGGAGCTGATCGACCATACCGATCTGAACCCGGCCAATTTCTTCCTCCCCGATGAAAATGCCCCGGAGCAGTATGATGCGGCCATCCGCTCTGCCGGGGGCCTTGACCTGTGCCTGCTGGGCATCGGCATCAACGGCCACATCGGCTATAACGAGCCGGCCACCCCCTTTGACAGCCTGACTCATCTCCAGAAGCTGACCGACGCCACCCGCCGCCAGTATGCGGGCACGGACCGTCAGCTGACGGAAAAGGCCCTCACCATGGGCATCAAAACCATTGTTTCATCCCGTGAGACGCTTTTGCTGGCCACCGGGCCGGAGAAGGCGGACGCGGTTTTTAAGATGATATACGGCAGGACGGACAGCACAGTTCCCGCTGCCTTCCTGCAAATCCCACTGGAGGTCACCGCATATATCGATCCTGCGGCGGCCGGGAAATTATAAGGAGGGAAATCGATTGGGTAAATATTTTGGAACGGACGGCTTCCGCGGGGAAGCCAATAAGGACCTGACCGTGGACCATGCCTTCAAGATCGGCCGCTACCTGGGCTGGTACTATGGCAAGGACCACAAGGCCAAGGTGGTCATCGGCAAGGACACCCGGCGCTCCAGCTATATGTATGAGGCGGCCCTCTGCGCCGGCCTGACTGCCTCCGGGGCAGATGCTTACCTGCTCCATGTGACCAGCACCCCCAGCGTGTCTTACATCGCCCGGGCGGACGACTTTGACTGCGGCGTCATGATCTCCGCCAGCCACAACCCCTATCACGACAACGGCATCAAGCTCATCAACGGCGACGGCGAGAAGATGGAGGAGAGCCTGCTGGAGGGTATCGAGGCCTATCTGGATTCTGACCAGGCTCTGCCCTATGCCCAGCGGGACGGCATTGGCCGCACCGTGGACTATTCCGCCGGCCGCAACCGCTACATCGGCTACCTGATCTCCCTGGCCACCCGCTCCTACAAGGGAAAGCGAATCGGCCTGGACTGCGCCAACGGCAGCACCTGGATGATGGCGAAAAGCGTGTTTGACG
>JBJDXQ010000036.1:0-13351 GCA_051866745.1 Candidatus Limivicinus sp.
TCATCCGCCCAGTGTGCGCACTGGGCACCTTCCCCTCCAGGGGAAGGCTTGAAAAGACATTCCCTGTTTTCTTAAATAAATCTTAATTCTTTCCCCCATTGGTTTTTAAGGGGATTTATACTACAATACAGGCGAGGTGAGGACATGTACAACATTCTTGTGTGCGACGATGAGCGGGACATTGTCTCCGCCCTGCGGATCTATCTGGAGCCGGAGGGCTACCGGGTGCTGGAGGCCTACAACGGCCAGGAGGCCCTGGATGTACTCAGCCGGGAGCAGGTGCACCTGGTGCTGCTGGACATCATGATGCCCAAGCTGGACGGCATCAGCACCATTGCCCGCCTGCGGGAGACCAGCAATGTGCCGGTGATTATGCTGACGGCCAAAAGCGAGGACACCGACAAGGTGCTGGGCCTGAACATCGGGGCGGACGACTATATCACCAAGCCCTTCAATCCCCTGGAGGTGCTGGCCCGGGTTCGCAGCCAGCTACGGCGCTATATGCAGCTGGGGGGCAGCAGCCTGCCTGCCGGGACCCTGACCATCGGCGGCATCAGCCTGGACGACGGCAGCAAGGCTGTGACCGTGGACGGGGAGCCGGTGAGCCTGACCCCCACGGAGTACGAGATTTTGAAGCTGCTGATGAACAATCCCGGCCGGGTGTTCTCCCCCCGGGAAATGTATAAGCTGATCTGGAAGGATGAGCCCTACGGGGCGGAGAGCACCGTGGCGGTACATATCCGGCACCTGCGGGAAAAGGTGGAGATCAACCCGGCGGAGCCCCGGTACATCAAGGCGGTCTGGGGCCAGGGCTATAAGATCGAGAGGGGGAAGCAAGCGTGAAGAACCTGAAAAGCAGCCTGGCGGCCAAAGTGGCGGCCTCTCTGCTGCTGGTGGTGATGGCGGTGGGGATGCTTTACAGCGCCATCGGCATCGGCATCATGTACGAGAAGGGCGCCTATTCCGGCGCCGACATGGAGCAGGTGATGGAAAGATATCTGAAGCCCTGGTGCGTCAGCAATATGTACAACCTGATGGAGCGCTACCGCTATGGGGAGCTGCCGGAGAATCTTGACGATATTGCCGGGATGGGCTTTGCAATCTACGACGAGAAGGACCAGCTGGTCTACGCCTCCCAGGGGATCGATGATTACATTCTGAAAACCAGCCCCTACGGCTTCAACTACCCGGCGGAGAGCACCATTGTCAACCGCATCCGGGGCGATGTGAACGGGATTGTCATCACAAGCCCTGCGGAGGACCCGGACTTTGAGGAAGAAAACCTGCCCGAGGAAGCCGATGTAGCAGAGGCTACCTCCCCTGCAGAAACTTCTGCAAGCACAGAATCCCCGGCGCCCACGGAATCTCCGGCACCTACGCCGGAACCCACAGCACAGCCGGAGGAGGACGCCGTGCCGGACATCAGTACCTTTGTCAAGCGCTACAAGATGGTGGGCTATGTACAGAATGATGTGGACAGCAACAGCCATGTGGGTTCCATGCTGCGGCTGCTCAGCATTTGTTATGCCCATCGGACGGACTTCATCTGGGCCCTCTGCGGCAGCACGGTGCTTGCACTGCTGTGCTTTGTGTTCCTGATGGCCGCCGCCGGGCACAAAACGGGCCTGGAGGGCGTGCAGGCGGGCTTTACCGAGCGCTTGCCTTTTGACCTGTTTACGGTGCTGATCGCCATAGCCGGGGCAATTTGCTGCTCCATAGCGGTGGAGGTGGTTTCCTATGTGGCTTCCATCCCGCTCCAGCTGGTGGGCTATGGTCTGGTCTGCGCCGCCGGCGTGGTTCTGTGCCTCTGGTGGTGCATGAGCTTCGCGGTGCGGCTGAAGCTGCACAATGTGATCAAGAGCTGCATTTGCTTCCGGCTTCTGGCCTGGTGCTGGCAGATGCTGAAGCGGCTGTGGGCCTTTGCGCGGGAGGTGTTCCTGGGCATGAAGCTGATGCCCCGGGCCGCGCTGGTCATCGGCGCCATTTTGCTGGTGGAGTTTTTCTGGCTCTGTGTCTGTGAGGGCAACGGCGGAATGCTATTCGGCTGGTTCGTGGAGCGGCTGGTGCTGGTGGCGCTGACGGTGTATGTGCTGCTGTGCATGAAGCGGCTCTTACAGGCGGGGAAGGAAATCTCCGAGGGCAACCTAGATTACCATGTGGACACTGCCCGGATGCGCGGCCCCCTGAAGGAGCATGGGGAGCAGCTGAACCGAATCACCGACGGCATGACCAAGGCGGTCAACGAGCGGATGAAGTCTGAGCATTTTAGAACCGAGCTGATCACCAATGTGTCCCATGACATCAAGACGCCCCTGACCTCCATCATCAACTATGTGGACCTGCTGGAGAAGGAGGAGATCGAAAACGATAAGGCCAGGGAATACCTGGCGGTGCTCTCCCGACAGTCCGCCCGGCTGAAAAAGCTGATTGACGACCTGATGGAGGCCTCCAAGGCCAGCACCGGCAATGTGGCTGTGAACTGGGAGCGCTGTCAGCTGAACGTGCTGCTGGATCAGTGCGCCGGGGAATACGCCGAAAAGCTGAAAGCTGCCCAGCTGGAGCTGGTGGTCACCAAGCCGGAGGAGCCGGTGGTGATCCTGGCCGATGGGCGGCACATGTGGCGGGTGTTTGACAACCTGCTGAGTAACATCTGCAAGTACGCCCTGGCGGGGACCCGGGTCTACCTGAATCTGGAACAGACCCGGGGCAAGGCGGTGGTGACCTTCCGGAACATCTCCGCCAGCCAGCTGAACATCAGCGGCGACGAGCTGATGGAGCGCTTCGTCCGGGGGGACAGCTCCCGCAGCACCGAGGGCAGCGGCCTGGGCCTCAGCATTGCCCGGAGTCTGGTGCAGCTGCAAAAGGGCCGGCTGGAGCTGACCGTGGACGGCGACCTGTTCAAGGTGACGCTGCAATTCAACATCGCCGAATAAACGGCAACAAAAAGGCCGCCCGGAGCGATCCAGGCGGCTTCTTTATTGCCAAAAGAGTCCATTTTAGATGCTGCACCATTGGATTTTGCCGGCCAAAGGCTTCCCCTTGAGGGGAAGCTGGCGGCGCAGCCGACTGATGAGGTGGCAAGTAAAAACTGGGAAAAAAGCAGAAACTTCCATCAAAAAACAAGATTTCCACCTCATCCGCCCAGTGTGCGCACTGGACACCTTCCCCTCCAGGGGAAGGCTTGAGAAAGCGCTCTCCTTCCTTGCGGTGTGGCTTCTTGTGCTATATTGACTTCAATTACCACGATATGGTATATTTTGAATCAGCAAGGGGCGAGGCCGTCAGCTACACCACCCGGAAGGGGGTGAGCATATGCCGATTATCATTACGATACATATCTTCGGATTATCTGTTACCGTGAGGATAAAAAAGCAGAACCGCCACTCTGCCAAGTGACGGTTCTAGGCTTTATGTTTAGACACTAACACACGCAGGGCTGACCGTTGGTCATCGCTCCTTGTGTTTTTACTATACCACAGTCTGTCAAGTCCGTCAATGAACAAGAAATAAATTTTGGCTCCCCGGTTCCGGGGGGCTTTTTACATCTGTAAACGAACGGTAAAAAAGGCCTGCAGTCCTTGACCTGGCTGGGCTTACATGGTAAAATATCCTGTCTATTTATAGATAAGAATAAAATCGGAGAAATGCATTCATGTGGATTTCAGATAAATGGCAGGATTTTGAACTGATCGACTGCTCCAAGGGGGAGAAGCTGGAGCGCTGGGGCAAGTTTTACCTGGTGCGGCCGGACCCCCAGGCCATATGGGACACGCCCCGGCGGAACGTCCATTGGAACGACCGGGACGCCCGCTACCGCCGCAGCGAGACCGGCGGCGGCAGCTGGGACAAGGGCCGTCTGCCCGCCAACTGGCAGGTGCGCTATGGGGAGCTGACCTTCAACGTCAAGCCCATGAACTTCAAGCACACCGGCCTCTTCCCGGAGCAGGCCTGCAACTGGGACTTTGCCATGCAGAAAATCCGCTCTGCCGGCCGGCCCGTCAGCGTGCTGAACCTGTTCGGCTACACCGGGGCCGCCACCGTGGCCTGCGCCAAGGCCGGGGCCCAGGTCTGCCATGTGGACGCGGCCAAGGGCATGGTGGCCTGGGGCAAGGAGAACGCCGTTTCCTCCGGCCTGGCCGATGCCCCCATCCGCTGGATCGTGGACGACTGCGCCAAGTTTGTGGAGCGGGAAATTCGCCGTGGCCGCCGCTATGACGCCATCATCATGGACCCGCCCTCCTACGGCCGTGGCCCCGGGGGCGAGGTGTGGAAGCTGGAGCAGAATCTGTGGCCCTTCGTGTCCCTCTGCGCCGGGGTGCTCAGCGACGACCCGCTGTTCGTGCTCATCAATTCCTACACCACTGGCCTGTCCGCCTCGGTGCTCAGCTATGTGACCGAGAGCATCTTCACCAAGAAATTCGGCGGCCGGTCTGACAGTCAGGAGCTGGCCCTGCCCGTTACCGACAGCGGTTTGTATCTGCCTTGCGGTGCGACGTGCCGGTGGGAAAGATGACCGGCGCTGCCGGGGGCAGATAAAGCCGGGCATCTTTCTCCGCAGCCGCACCGTTTGCGGGCCGGTCAGGGCGCCGGGCCGGAAACGGTAAACGCGGCAAGGCGGTAACGATGACCGGCGCCGCCGGGGGCGGATGAAGCTGTTTATCTTTCTCCGCAGCCGCACCGTTTGCGGGCCGGTCAGGGCGCCGGGCCGGAAACGGTAAACGCGGCAAGGCGGTAACGATGACCGGCGCCGCCGGGGGCGGATGAAGCTGTTTATCTTTCGACCCAGCCGCACCGTTTGCGGGCCGGTCAGGGCACCGGGCCGGAAACGGTAAACGCGGCAAGGCGGAAATAATTTTTCATCAGCTTTTCAAAAAATGTTTCGGTGCGGAGGCTCCCTTGTGTAAAGGGAGCTGTCAGCGAAGCTGACTGAGGGATTGTTTACTGAAAAGGTCTAACTTTTCCCGAACATTTTGTCAATTCAAAACTTTCTTTTCTCAACCCCTCCGTCAAAAATCAGAGATTTTTGCCACCTCCCCTTACACAGGGGAGGCTTTGAGCCGAATATTTGACAGCATTTCTCTAACTAGCCGATTTTATAGAAGCGCAGCTGCGCGAAAGGACAAAATACCTTGAGCATCATCAAGTTTGAAAATGTACATTACACCTATCCCGGCGACCAGATGGAGAGCCTTTGCGGCGTCAGTCTGGAAATCCAGGAGGGCAGCTTCGTGGCGGTGCTGGGGCATAACGGCTCCGGCAAGTCCACCCTGGCAAAGCATATGAACGCCATCCTGGTGCCTACCGAAGGCAAGGTGACGGTGTGCGGCATCGACTCTGCCGACGAGGAGCAGATCATCCAGCTGCGGCGGAACGTGGGCATGGTGTTCCAGAACCCGGACAACCAGATCGTCGCCAACGTGGTGGAGGACGATGTGGCCTTCGCCCCGGAGAATCTGGGGGTGGAACCGGCGGAAATTCGCCGCCGGGTGGACGAGGCTTTGAAGCAGGTGGGCATGTATGAAAAGCGGCAGCACGCGCCCCATCTGCTCTCTGGCGGGCAGAAGCAGCGGGTGGCCATCGCCGGCGTCATCGCCATGGAACCCAAGATCATCGTCCTGGATGAGCCCACCGCCATGCTGGACCCCATCGGCCGGGAGGAGGTTATCTCCACCGTCACCCGCCTGTGCCGGGAGAAGGGGATGACCGTGGTGCTGATCACCCACCACATGGACGAATGTGTGGGGGCCGACCGGCTCATCGTCATGTCGGGTGGCAGCATCATTGCCGACGGGGTACCGGCGGAGGTCTTTGCCGATATCGAACTGATGGAGCGGGAGGGCCTCACCGTGCCGGAGACCACCCGGCTTTTATATGACCTGAAACAGCGGGGCATGGACCTGCCCCTGACGGCGCTGGACGTGGACGCCTGCGCCAAAGAGATTGTAAAACAGCTCAGAGGATAGAACATGTCAGAGATCATTGTGGAGAAGCTGCGCCATGTTTACAGCGCGGGCACTCCTTTCGAAGTGGCGGCCATTGAGGACATCGACCTGGTGATCCCCCAGGGCCAGCTGGTGGGCATTATCGGCCATACAGGCTCCGGCAAGTCCACCTTTATCCAGCATATGAACGCCCTGCTCGCCCCCAGCGCCGGCAAGGTCCGCTGCGGCGGGAAGGACATCAACGAGAGCAAGCTCAGCCGCCGGGATGTGAAGCACCAGGTGGGCCTGGTATTCCAGTACCCGGAGTATCAGCTCTTTGAGGAGACGGTGTATAAGGACATCGCCTTCGGGCCGAAGAACATGAAGCTCTCCCAGGAGGAGATCGACCAGCGGGTGCGGGAGGCGGCCAGCTTTGTGGGCGTGGAGGAGGAACTGTTTGAAAAGTCCCCCCTGGAGCTGTCCGGCGGGCAGAAGCGCCGCATCGCCATCGCCGGCGTCATCGCCATGCGCCCCGGCGTGCTGATATTGGACGAGCCCACCGCCGGCCTGGACCCTGCCGGCTGCCGCCAGATATTGGATAACATCTGCGCCTACCGGGAGAAAACCGGGGCCACCGTGATCATCGTCAGCCACAATATGGACGATGTGGCCCGCATTGCGGAGCGGATCATTGTGTTCAGCCATGGCCGGGTGGTCATGGACGGCAGCGCCGGAGAGGTGTTCTCCCGGGCGGAGGAGCTGATCGGTATCGGGCTGGACGTGCCCCACGCCACGGCGCTGGCCCTGGCCCTGAAAAAGCAGGGGCTTCCGCTGCCGGAGGGCATCTACACCCATGAGCAGCTTCTCAGCGCCATTCTGGAGATAAGGGGGGCTGCGGTATGCTGAAAGACATTACCCTGGGCCAGTTCTTCCCCGGCGATACCATCGCCCACCGGCTGGACCCCCGCACCAAGCTTTTGCTGGTGGTGCTGTTCATCGTGGCCCTGTTTCAGGCCAAGGGCTGGGTCGCTTACGGCGTCCTCACCCTGACGGTGGCGGTGTGCATGACTGTGTCCCACATCAGCGCCAGAAACATCTTCAAGGGCCTCAAGCCCATGATCTTCATCCTCGCCCTCACCGGCGTGCTGAACATCTTCTACACCGGCGGTACTCCCATCCTTCCCGGCTGGATCATCACCTGGGAGGGCATTGCCCGGGCCATCCAGATGGTGCTGCGCATCGTGCTGCTGATTACCGGCACCTTCCTTTTGACCTATACCACCAGCCCCATCGCCCTGACCGACGGGCTGGAGCTGCTGCTGAACCCTCTGAAAAAGCTGCGCTTCCCGGTGCATGAAATGACCATCATGATGAGCATGGCCCTGCGCTTTATCCCCACCCTCATTGAGGAGACGGATAAGATCATGTCCGCCCAGAAGGCCCGGGGCGCCGATTTTGAGACCGGCAGTCTCATGGACCGGGCCAAGGCCCTGCTGCCGGTGCTGGTGCCGTTGTTCGTCTCCGCCTTCCGCCGGGCGGACGAGCTGGCTGTGGCCATGGAGAGCCGCTGTTACCACGGCGGCGAGGGCCGCACAAGAATGAAGCAGCTGATTTTCCAGGGCAGGGACTATATCGCCCTGGCTTTGGGCATTCTGCTGCTGGCGGGAATCATTTACTTGAAGAAGTGGGGTCTATGAAGAATATCGCCCTGATCCTGCGCTATGACGGCAGCCGCTATCATGGCTGGCAGGTGCAGAAAAATGAGATCAGCGTGGCCCAGACCCTGGAGGAGGCCCTGACCAAAACCTGCGGCCACCCGGTGAAAACCGTGGGCTGCGGCCGCACCGACGCGGGGGTCCATGCCCTGCGCTACTGCGCCAACTTCCGCTCCGACACCCGGATCCCGCTGGAGCGGCTGCCCCTGGCGGTGAACTCCCGCCTGCCGGGGGATATCGCCGTGCTGGAGGCGGTGGAGGCGCCGGAGGACTTCAACGCCATCGGCTCATGTATAAAAAAAGAATATGTATATAAAATATTAAACAGCAACATCCGGGACCCTTTTTTGCAGCAGCGGGTCTGCTTCTACCCCCAGCACCTGGACATGGAACTGATGCAGCGGGCGGGCCGGGCCTTCGAGGGCACCCATGATTTCAAGGCCGTCCGCAGCGAGGGCACCCAGACCAAGACCACCGTGCGCACCGTGCACTGGTGCCGGGCGGAGAAGGAGGGGGACCTGATCACCATCTCCATCTGCGCCAACGGCTTTCTGTACAACATGTGCCGGGCCATGGTAGGCACCATGGTCTACGCCTCCTATGGCAAGCTGCTGCCGGAGGATATCCCCCACCTGCTGGAGATCGGGGACCGGAGGCTCACCGGCCCCACCATGCCGCCCCAGGGCCTGTATCTCAACCGGGTCTGGTACGACGGAGCGGTGGGAGAGATGTTTTCCAGATATTGATGGCTATGTTATGATATATTTGTTCATAAACTAGTGTTAAAATGGCGGGAGAGCGACAGATCGTTGATGGGAGCGGTGTGGGCATCGCTCCTTATGAGAGAGTAAAACGTGGAAATACATAAAGGATGAAATACGAATGAAGATAATAATCGATATCCTGCTTCTGGTAATCATCGCCCTGTGTACCTGGAACGGGTATAAGCGGGGCCTGGTGGGCGGCGTGGCCGGGATTCTGGCCATCATCATCGCCCTCTTCGGCGCAAGCCTCCTGTCCTCGGCCTATGCCCATGAGGTGGTCCCGGCGCTGGAGCCTTTTGTGGACGGGTATATCGACTCCCAGAAGACCCGGGACGAAGTGCTGGAGCGGCTGGGCTATGGCAACAGCGACCTGTCCCTGGAGGACATCCTGGCCCAGGACAGCTCCCTGCGCTATGACTATGCCTATGAGTGCATGACCAACGTGGGCTTCTACGAGAAACGGGCGGACACTCTGGCCAGCCGTGCTGTGTCCGTGGCGGAGGAAAATGACTACACCATGACCCAGGCGGTGGTCTCCGTTCTGTGTGACACTATCACCTATGTGGGGGCCATGGTCATTGCCTTTTTGCTGATCCTGATCTTCCTGGTGGCCATCGGCAACGTGGGCAACCTGTCCTTCCGATTGCCAAACATGGAGGCCCTGGACGAGGTAGGCGGCGCGGTGCTGGGCTTTGCCAAGGCCTTTCTCTACTGCGTGCTGCTGTGCTGGCTGCTCAGCTTCCTGGGGGCCGTCATCGGGCGGGACACCATGGAGCGCACCACCCTTGGCCGCTTTTTCCTGATATTCGACTTTTTGACCAACAGCCTGATGTAATCAACACAGGCAGCTATACTTATAACGGAGGCAATCCATGCAGCCTACAATGTGTTCCCGCTGCGGTAAAAACGTGGCGATTGTATTCATTACCAAAATAGAAGCGGGCCAGACCAAGAACGAGGGTCTGTGCCTCAAGTGCGCCCGGGAACTGCACATAAAGCCCATTGACGACGTGATCAACAAAATGGGCATCAGTGACGACGACCTGGACAGTCTCACCGGCGACCTCAGCTCCGCCATGTCCGGCCTGGAGAGCCTGATGCCGGTGGAAGAAGGGGACGACAGCATCGAGGACGACGGCAAGACCGCCACCTTCCCCTTCCTCAACCGCCTGTTCGGCGGCGGCAGCAATCCCGGGGATAACGGCGGCAGCAATGCTGACGCGCCCCGCCGGCCGGAGCCCAAGGAAAACCCCAAGGCCCCCAAGCGGAAGTTCCTGGACAGCTATTGCATCGACCTGACCCAGCGGGCCAGGGAGGGCAAGCTGGACAATATGATCGGCCGGGAGGAGGAGCTGGAGCGGGTGATCCAGATTCTGAACCGGCGGCAGAAGAACAACCCCTGCCTGATCGGTGAGCCCGGCGTGGGCAAGACCGCCATCGCCGAGGGCCTGGCCCAGCGCATCGCCATGGGCAACGTGCCCTATAAGCTGCAGGATAAGCAGGTCTTTCTGCTGGACCTCACCGCCCTGGTGGCGGGCACCCAGTTCCGGGGCCAGTTTGAAAGCCGCATGAAGGGCCTCATTGAGGAGATCCGCAAGCTGGGCAACATCATCCTGGTCATTGACGAGGTGCATAACATCGTGGGCGCCGGGGACGCCGAGGGCAGCATGAACGCCGCCAACATCCTCAAGCCCGCCCTGTCCCGGGGGGAGATTCAGGTTATCGGCGCCACCACCTTCACCGAGTACCGCAAGCATATCGAGAAGGACTCCGCCCTGGAGCGGCGCTTCCAGCCAGTGACGGTGAATGAGCCCTCCATTGAGGACAGCGTGAAGATCATCAAGGGCATCGCCCATTATTATGAGGAGCACCACGGCGTGCGCATCCCCGAGGAGATGTGCCGTCAGGCGGTGCTGCTCAGTGAGCGGTATATTACCGACCGCTTCCTGCCGGATAAGGCCATCGACCTGATTGACGAGGCCTGCTCCGACGTGAATTTGAAGGATGAGAACATCAACAAGCGCATGATGGCCCAGCGGGACCTGGAGAACATCCGCTTTGAGCGGGAGGGCCTCATGTCCGCCGAAGCCCCCAAGGGCATGGAGATGACCGAGGAGCTGCTGGATCAGCGCTACGCCCGCATTGCCCAGCTGCGCAGCAAGGAGCTGCAGCTGGAGCAGCAGCTGAAAGAGCTGGACGCGAAGCCGGTGCCGGAGCTGGGGCTGGATAACCTGGCCCGGGTCATCGAGCTGTGGACCAAAATCCCCGCCTCCAGCATCCGGGAGGATGAGCTGGAGCACCTGGCCGGGCTGGAAGGCCGGCTGAAAGCGCATATTGTGGGCCAGGACGAGGCGGTCTCCGCCGTCTGCGCCGCCATCAAGCGCAGCCGGGTGGGCCTGAAAACCCACCGCAAGCCGGTGAGCTTCATCTTCGTGGGCGGCACCGGCGTTGGCAAGACGGAGCTGGTCAAGCGCCTGGCGGCGGATATGTTCGATTCCCCGGAGGCCCTGATCCGCCTGGATATGTCGGAGTTTATGGAGAAGTTCTCCGTCTCCCGCATCATCGGCTCGCCCCCGGGCTACGTGGGCTATGACGAGGCCGGGCAGCTGACGGAGAAGATCCGCCGCAAGCCCTACAGCGTGGTGCTCTTTGACGAGATCGAGAAGGCCCACCCGGACGTGATGAACATCCTGCTGCAGATTCTGGACGACGGCCGCATTACCGACGCTCAGGGCCGCACCGTGAACTTTGAGAATACCATCATCATCATGACCACCAACGCCGGCAGCAACAACAAGACCGGCAGCGTGGGCTTCGGCGGCAGCCTCAGCGACATGAGCCGGGAGCGGGCCATGAAGGCCCTGAACGAATTCCTGCGGCCGGAGTTTATTAACCGGGTGGATGAAGTGGTCTGCTTCAACCAGCTCAGTGAAGAAAACTTCCGTGCCATCGCCGGCCTGATGCTCTCGGAGCTGCGGGACGTGATGGCGGAGAAGAACATCGCCCTTAGCTGGGACGAGAGCCTGATCGACCATCTGGTGAAGGAGGGCTACTCCGTCACCTACGGCGCCCGGAACCTGCGCCGCCTGATCCAGAAGCAGATCGAGGACGCCATTGCCGAGAAGCTGATCGCCGGGCGCAACACCCAGGTCAGCGCCATCTGCCTGTCCGCCGCGGACGGCAAGGTGGAAATCGAGACAAAGGAGTAAGAAAGCGATGGGGAAAATTCAGATCATCCAGGGCGACATTACCAAGCAGGCAGTGGACGCCATTGTCAACGCCGCCAACTGCTCCCTGCTGGGAGGCGGCGGGGTGGACGGCGCCATCCACCGGGCGGCGGGGCCGGAGCTGCTGGCTGAGTGCCGCACTTTAAACGGCTGCGCCACCGGCCAGGCCAAAATCACCAAGGGCTACCGGCTGCCGGCCAAGTATGTAATCCATACCCCCGGCCCGGTGTGGCACGGCGGCAGCCATGGGGAAGCAGAATTGCTGGCCTCCTGTTACCGCTCCTGCCTGACGCTGGCCCGGGAGCATGGCTGCAAAACCGTGGATTTTCCCTCCATCAGTACCGGGGTCTATCACTTCCCCCTGGAAAAAGCGGCAGAGATCGCCATTTCCACCATTGCGGCCTTTTTGGAGACTGCCCCGGAGCTGCAGCAGGTGCGCATGGTCTGCTTTGACGCGCGCACCAAGGCCCACTATGACCAGGCTCTGGCCCGGCTGGAGGGGTCAAAATGAAGCGCAAGTACATCAAGCTGCACTATAATTCCCCGGTGGTGCTGACCTTTGCCCTGGTCTCGCTGGGCGCGCTGCTGCTGGGCTACCTCACCGGCGGGGCCAGTACATACAAGTGCTTCAGCGTCTACCGGGCGCCCCTGACCGATTTCTGGACCTATCCCCGCTTTGTGCTCCATGTGCTGGGCCACAGCGATTACAGCCATTATATCGGCAACATGATGATGATTCTGGTGGTGGGCCCGCCGCTGGAGGAAAAGTACGGCAGCCGCCCGTTGTTCTGGGCCATCTTTTTGACGGCTCTGATCTCCGGCATGGTGCACTTTCTTTTCTTCCCCAACACCGCCCTGCTGGGGGCCTCCGGCATCGTGTTCATGATGATCGTCATGTCCTCCCTGTCCGGCATGAAAAACGGCAGCATCCCCATCACTCTGATTCTGGTGCTGGTGCTGTACATCGGCGGGGAGATCGTCAACGGCTTCGTGCTGCAGGACAATATCTCCCAGCTGACCCATATCGTGGGCGGCGTCTGCGGCGCCCTGCTGGGCATCAGCATGAGGAAGTAGCCCATGGAAAATGTACTGATCAGTGCCTGCCTGTTGGGCTTTGAATGCAAATATTGCGGCGGCAGCAACAAGCTTACGGAGCGGCAGCTGGCCGCCCTTCGGGAACGCTTCCGCCTGATCCCCGTCTGCCCGGAAACCGCCGGCGGCCTGCCCACCCCCCGGGACCCCAGCGAGCGGCTGGGGGACAAGGTGGTCAGCAATCAGGGCCGGGATGTGACGGAGGCGTACCAAAAGGGGGCGGAGACGGCCCTGTGGCTGGCCCGCCGCTACGGCTGCAAGGCGGCGCTGCTGAAAGAAAAAAGCCCCTCCTGCGGCAGCGGGCAGATCTATGACGGCAGCTTCACCGGCACCCTGATTCCCGGGGACGGCGTGGCAGCGGAAGGGCTGAAAAAAGAAGGACTCATCGTCTTTGGCGAGAGCGATGTGGATTTACTGATTACGGTGTTTCAGGAATGAAACACCGTTTAGCTTGTCAAAAAGTCTGTGTTACGTGTTGCACCTGTGGATTCTTCTGGTCAAAGGCTTCCCCTTGAGGGGAAGCTGGCAGCCGCAGGCTGACTGATGAGGTGGCAAATAAAAACTGGGAAAAAGCAGAAACTTCCGTCAAAAACGCAGGATTTCCACCTCATCCGCCCAGTGTGCGCACTGGG
>JBJDXQ010000037.1:0-2558 GCA_051866745.1 Candidatus Limivicinus sp.
CATGCCGGCATGACGCCTCTGGGCATGACCTTCTCCGAGATGGCCTCCATGACCGGCGGCGGCGTGCAGACCCCCGGCTTCATGGGCCACGGCAAGCACTTCATCGCCTCCCACAAGTTCATCGCTGCCGAAGGCGGCCCCGGCCGTATCGTCTGGCTGCCCAAGATGCTGAAGGATCAGATGCGTGAGCGTCTGGACAAGACCGCTCTGGAGATGTACGGCGTTGAGAACTTCACCGACATGATCGCCGATGAAACCATCTGCACCGAGGATCCCGAGCAGCTGCTGAACTTCCTGTCCGAGGTTGGCCATCCCGTGCTGAGCATGGAGCCCTTCGACATGTAAGCGGGCGGCGCCCGCAGGCAATGCGTGACGTACCTGGGTTGTAGGCGAAAGTCCACTGGGTACCGCTCGATTCGGCGGCGGGTCGCCGCTGACAATGCGTGACGTACTTGGTCTGGATTCGTTACACCATAGGGTACCGCTCGATTCGGTTCTGCGGCGCAAAGCATAAAAATGAAGAGGAAGCGGTTCCCTACCTCCTAATAAGAAAACATGGAGAAAGTCAGTAAAATCAATGTTTTCAGAGGCAGGGAACGCGGTACGAAGTCAAAAAATCAAATACTGACAGGCTCAAAGGGCACTGATACGCAAAATATCAGTGCCCTTTTCCTGTTTCTCCACGCCGTAGGCATAAAAACCTACGGCGTTTTTTCATGCCCGTTACCTGTTGTCCTCTGAAAACTGTATCAAAAAGGGTGGAAAATCTGCTGTTCCTTCCCCTGTGTGCAACGAACCGCAAGGGGCATGGATGTTTTCCCATGTGGAGAATATCGGAGGAATACAGACGGACAAAACACCGAAAACCAACACTTTTCAAACCATGAGGAAGGAGGTATCAGGCATGGCAGTTTTCCGCATAGAAAAGACCCGTGATTACACGGTCATGTCAAACCACCATCTGCGGAATACAGACCTTTCCCTGAAAGCGAAGGGCCTGCTCTCCCTTATGCTTTCGCTGCCGGAGGATTGGGACTACACCATGAAGGGCCTTGCCCGTATCTGTAAGGACGGCATAGACAGCATCAGCGGCGGCATCCGGGAGCTGGAGGCGCATGGGTATCTGATCCGGGAGCGTATCCGTAATGAAAACGGGCAGCTTGGTTCGATAGAGTACACGATCCTGGAGCAGCCTAAACCGCCCACACCTATGCAGGGAGCGCCTATATTGGAAAATCCCATACAGGCTGTTCCCACATTGGATACGCCTATGCAGGGAGAACCCGCACAATTAAATACGAAAGGATCAAGTAACCAGATATCAAAAAAAGATTTATCAAGTACAGAGATATCAAATCCTATCCAATCAAATCCCCCTACCCCCACAGGGGCGAGGATAGGAATGGATGGGATGAGAGCCAGAGAAGCATACAGGGAGGTCATTTTTGAAAACATCGGGTATGAGTATCTGATCCAGGACAGTCATATCGACCGTGAGCGGCTTGACGAGATTGCGGAGCTCATTGTGGATACCGTCTGTTCTGCCAGAAAGACGATCCGTGTAGCCGGTGACGATTATCCGGCAGAAGTGGTAAAATCCCGCTTTATGAAGCTGGACAGTTCCCATGTGCAGTATGTCATGGATTGCATGAGGGACAACACCACCTATGTCCGCAACATCAAGAAGTATCTGCTGGCGGCCCTGTATAACGCTCCCGTCACTATCGGTAATTACTATTCCTCCCTGGTGCAGCACGATATGTACGGGGACGGGCAAAGGGGGCGAGGCTAAATGCAGGAAGAAGTGACCGGCAAGGCCGTTGTCCTTATCATCGACGGCGCCAAAATGAGCGAGCAGGTTTTGGAAAAAGCCCTGCAAAAGTTCCTGGAGGCGCAGAAAAACAAGTCCCCGAAGATGCACCGGGGCAAACAGACCCTAAAGCAGCTTGCCGGGCAGAACGCCGGGCTTGCCAATATCGAGATCAGCGATAAGAACATCAAGGCTTTTACCCATGTTGCGAAGAAATACCATGTGGATTTTGCCTTGAAGAAGGACACCATCGCCGAGCAGCCCCGCTACCTGGTCTTTTTCAAAAGCCGGGATGCGGATGCGATCACGGCGGCCTTCCAGGAGTTCGCAAGCAGAAAGATGGGCCGGGATGAAAAGCACTCTGTCCGGGAGCGGCTGGCCCAGGCAAGGGAACAGGCGGCGCAGATGGTGGAGCACAGGACGCTTGACCGGGAGAAGGTCAAGGTAAAGGAAAGGGGTGTGGAGTTATGAACCTGAAAAAGCTGATCCTCTTGAACCTCCCGTACCTCCTGTTCGTGTATCCCTTCGATAAGCTGTCCCAGGCGGTCCGGCTGGCACCCGGCGCGGACCTATCCGCAAAGATACTCTCCATCGGGGACGGTTTCACGGCAGCGTTTTCCTCCCTGGGGCTGAGTTTTAACCCTGTTGACCTCCTTGTGGGGATCGCCGGTGCGGTGATCCTCCGTGTGGCGGTCCACATGAAGGGCAAGAACGCGAAGAAATACCGCCACGGCATGGAATACGGCAG
>JBJDXQ010000038.1:0-2510 GCA_051866745.1 Candidatus Limivicinus sp.
GTATCTTTTGCTTATGTGGCATGACAATGCTCCCCCTATGTTTGACAGTGTTTTTCTTTTTCACTGTCTCTCATAGGGGGAGCATATCACCTTTCTTTAACCGGGGTTCCTTTTATGATTGGGTGTTGATCATGTCAATGCCCTTTTGCAGGGTGGCGGCGTCGATGGCGCCGCTGGCCCTGGCCACCGCTGTACCGTCGGCGGCAATGAAATAAGTGCTGGGAATGGAGTATACCCCATAGACATTGGCCGCATCCATATCCTGGTCGTAGAGCACGGTGAAGCTGTAGCCCTCATCGGCCACCAGCTTTGCGGCCGTTTCCACCGTCTCCCGGCTGCCGTCGGTCATGTTCACCATGAGAAACTGCACCTGATCCCCCAGGGCCTCATGGGCGGCATTGAAGTCCGGCATCTCGCCGCGGCAGGGGCCGCACCAGCTGGCCCAGAAGTTCAGGACGATGGGCTTTCCAAAATAGTCCGAGAGCTTCACCGCGTTGCCCTCGCCATCGTAGACGGTAAAGTCCGGCGCGGTCTGGTCCGCTTCCGCCTTTTCCTCCGCCGCCGGACTGCTTACGGCGGGCACCTGTTCCCCAGCCGCCAGGCTCAGCTGCTCTGGGGTGTAGCCGGCGCTCAGCTGCCGGTACAGCAGTCCCGCGCCGCCCAGCACCAGCGCCAGCGCCAGCACAATGATCAGCAAAACTCTTTTGTTCTTTTCCATACTGCCCTCCTCAACTCATCAGTGCCAAAAACCGGCCCATCAGCCCGGTGGCCATCAGCAGCCCCATCAGCACCAGCAGCCAGCCGCAGACAGCATTGATCACCCGGTAATTGCGTTTTATCCAGTCAAAGGCGGATTTCAGATAATCGATCAGCAAGGCGCTGATCACAAAGGGGATTCCCAGCCCCAGGGAATAGGCCAGCAGCATCAGCATCCCCATCAAAGCCTGCCCCTGCTGGGAGGCCAGCATCAGGGCCGAGCCCAGAAAAGCCCCCACGCAGGGCGTCCAGCCCACGGAGAACACCAGGCCGAACACCAGGGCCGAAAAGAAGCCCATATCCCCGGTCTCCACCCGGTGGCTGCCGCCCCGGAACAGGTTCAGCCGGATGACGCCCAGAAAGTTCAGGCCAAAGAAAATCACAATCAGTCCCGATACCAGGTTCACCGCCGCTTGGTGGCTTCGCAAAAAGCCGCCCACCGTCCCCGCCAGGGTGCCCAGGGCGATAAAGGTCAGGCTGAAGCCGGCCACAAAGCCAAGGGCCGCCTTCAGGGTTTTCCCGGCACTGCGTTCTCCGCCGCCGGCAAAGTAGGACACATAGACCGGCAGCATGGGCAGCAGACAGGGAGAAATGAAGGTAATGACCCCCTCCAGAAATGAGATCAGGTATTGCATTGGCCGTCCCCCTCCTTCTCACTGGCAAAGGCAATAAACAGGCCCAGCACCGCCATATACAGCATGGAACGCCAGGGACTGCCGGTAATGGCGCAGCCTCTGGTGCAGCCGAAAAAGAAATAATACGCATAGCCCGCCAAAGCACCCGCCAGGGCAAACAGCAGCAGGCGCAGGATTCTTTTGGGTTTCATGGCCCCTCCCCTTCCTTTTCTTTTATTATACATCAAAGCGCCCGCCTTGTCAGCCAGGGCGGGGCATAAAAACACTCTCCGCATAAACTTTTCGCGGAGAGTATTTTCTTTCCTTACAGCAGGGAGAGGATCTGGCTCTTGGGTCTTGCGCCCACAGCCTGATTGACCACCTGGCCCTCCTTCACCACCAGCAGGGTGGGAATGCTCATCACGTTGTAGCGGCCGGCCAGCTCCGGCTCCTCATCCACGTTGATCTTGCAGACCTTCACGTCGCTGCGCTCATTGGCGATCTCCTCAAGAATGGGGGCCACCATTCGGCAGGGGCCGCACCAGCTGGCCCAGAAATCCACCAGCACCGGCTTATCACTGTTCAGCACCACTTCCTGGAAATTATCCTTGTTTACTTGAATTGCAGACATTTTTTCGTCCTCCTCGTTTTTATTTTGTTGCTTTCTGATGGGGCTTATTCTTTCAATTTTTGTCTTTCTTTATTCTGTCCGCAGGGCCTCCACCGGGTCCTTCTTGGCGGCAAGGCCGGAGGGAATCAGCCCCGCGATAAAGGTCAGGGCCACGCTGATGATCACCAGACCCACAGCGCCGGCCACAGGCAGGGTGGAGTTGATGGCCATGATGCCGGTCAGGTCATGGATGATGATGTTGATGGGGATGTTCAGCAGCAGGGTGGACACGATACCGATCACGCCCGCCGTAAGACCGATGATGAAGGTCTCCGCGTTAAACACCCGGGAGACGTCCTTCTTGGAGGCGCCGATGGCCCGGAGAATACCGATCTCCTTGGTGCGCTCCAGAACGCTGATGTAGGTGATGATGCCGATCATAATGGAGGACACCACCAAGGAGATGGCCACGAAGGCGATCAGCACATAGCTGATCACGTTGATGATGGTGGTGATGGAGCTCATCAGCA
>JBJDXQ010000039.1:0-2502 GCA_051866745.1 Candidatus Limivicinus sp.
ACCACCGTCATCGGCTCCGAGGGCATCCCCTTCGAGGTGCAGATCCGCACCTGGGAAATGCACTATACCGCCGAGTACGGCATTGCCGCCCACTGGAAGTACAAGATGGGCAACGGTGCCGCTGCCGTCCGGGAAGGGGACGAGGATAAGTTTGCCTGGGTCCGCCGGCTGCTGGAGAGCCAGCAGGAGTCGGACGCCCAGGACTTTTTCCACAACCTGAAGATCGACATGTTTGCCGACGAGGTTTTCGTCTTTTCCCCCAAGGGGGACGTAATCAACCTGCCCGCCGGCGCCACCCCCATCGACTTTGCCTACAGCATCCATTCCGACGTGGGCAACCACATGGTGGGCGCCCGGGTCAACGGCCGCATCGTCACCTATGACCACGTGCTCCAGAATGGCGACATTGTGGAAATCCGCACCTCCAAGAACGCCCCCGGCCCCAGCCGGGACTGGCTGAACGTGGCAAAAAGCGGCTCTGCCCGTACCAAGATCAAGCAGTGGTATAAGAAGGAGCGGCGGGAGGAGAACGTGATCCGGGGCCGGGAGATGCTGGAGGATGAGCTGAAGCATAACGGTCTCACCCTGGACGACGCCCAGGATGAGGAGACCATCGCTCCCATCCTCAAGCGCCTGTCTTTCGGCACCATTGAGGACCTCTATGCCGCCATCGGCTACGGCGGCGTCACCGCCACCCGGGTGGCCAACCGCATCCGGGACGAGCTGCGTACCAAGCCCGACCGGAAGACCGCCCTGGACAAGGTCTCTGAGGCGGCGGAGCGGCGGGAAAATAACGCCAAAAAGACCGGCAAGCCGGTGCATGGCATCCTGGTGGAGGGGCTGAGCAACTGCCTGGTGAAGTTCTCCCGCTGCTGCACCCCGGTACCGGGGGACGATATTGTGGGCTTCATCACCCGGGGCCAGGGCGTCTCCATCCACCGGCGGGACTGCTCCAATTGCGCCCAGCTGATGAACCAGCCGGAGAACCAGGGCCGCTGGGTAGGCGTCTCCTGGGCCGAAAACATTACCGACAGCTATGTCACCACCGTCTCCATCGCCTCCAAGGACCGTTCGGGCCTGGTCATGGATATCGCCACCGTCCTCAATTCCCTCAATGCCAAGGTGCGCTCCCTGACCTCCCGGGATACCGGGGCGGGCCTGGCCGTCAGCACCATCACCCTGGAAGTCAAGAACAGCGGCGAGCTGCGTTATATCATGGGCCGCCTTGCCTCCATCCCCGGCGTCAGCAGCGTGGTGAGAAACGGCAATAAGTAAGAGGAGAGCAGAGAAATGAGAGCAGTTGTAACAAGAGTCAAGTCCGCCTCTGTGGAAATCGACGGGGCGGAATACAGCCGCATCGGCCCGGGCTTTCTGGTGCTGCTGGGCGTCCATCAGGAGGATACCGAGGCCCAGGCTTTGAAGATCGCTGATAAGATCTGCGGCCTGCGGGTCTTTGAAGATGAAAACGGCAAAATGAATCGGAGCCCGGCGGACGCGGGGGCGGAGCTGCTGATTATCAGCCAGTTCACCCTCTTTGCCGATTGCAAGTCCCGCCGCCCCGGCTTTTCCAAGGCCGCCCGTCCGGAGACTGCCATCCCCCTCTACGAGCTGGTGATCCGCCAGTGCCGGGAGCGGGGCTTCACGGTCCAGACCGGGGTCTTTGGCGCCGATATGAAGGTGGCCTCCGTCAATGACGGCCCTGTTACCATCCTTCTGGATACCAATGAATTGTAAGGAGAGTATGCTATGCTGATCAAAACCCTGCCTGTGGGCCACCTGGGCACCAACTGCTATGTGGTCACCGATGAGCAGACCCTGAACTGCGCCGTTATCGACCCCGGCGAGGAATCCAATACCATCCTGGATTATATCGAGTCCAACCACCTCCACTGCAAGCTGATCCTGCTGACCCACGGCCACTTTGACCATGTGGGCGCGGTCTATGCCGTGGCGGAGGAGACCGGGGCCATCACCTACATGAACAAGAAGGACGATGCCCGCTATGCCGGCAACCCCTTCATGGCCTTCCGTCTGCCGGAGAACGGCCGCTTCTATGACGAGGGGGACGTGGTGGAACTGGATTCTCTCCGCTTTGAGGTCTTTTCCACCCCCGGCCACACCCCCGGCGGTGTGTCTCTCCGCTGCCAGGACGCCCTCTTCACCGGGGACACCCTGTTCTGCGGCTCCTGCGGCCGCACCGATTTCCCCGGCGGCGACATGGATCAGCAGCTGCTGAGCCTGAAAAAGCTCTGCCTGCTGGAAGGGGACTATGAGGTCTACCCCGGCCACATGGATCAGACCACCCTGGAGCGGGAGCGGCAGTTCAACTACTATTGCCGCATGGCCATGGACATGTAACCCTCTGTATAGCAACAGCCCCGCCTGTCTTTTGACAGGCGGGGCTGTTCAGCTTGTCAAAAAAGTCCTGTTTTACCTGCTGCACTGGCGAATTCTGCCGGTCAAAGGCTTCCCCTTGAGGGGAAGCTGGCGGCGCAGCCGACT
>JBJDXQ010000040.1:0-12733 GCA_051866745.1 Candidatus Limivicinus sp.
ACCGGTTTTTTCGTTTTGTTCCGTGATTTTGTCACCCTTCGCCGGAAACCGTCTCTCCGGGCCAGCTGTTGATGCCGCCGAATTCTACAATGTTGGTATAGCCCAGGGCCGCCAGCTTCTCGGATGCCTGTTTGCTGCGGTTCCCACTGCGGCAGTAGACCAGGATCAGCTGGTTCTTATCCGGTAGGGCGGGGATCTCCTCCGTGCCGATGCTTTCGTTCGGAATGTTCACGGCCTTGGGGATATGCTTTTCACTGTACTCCTGGACCGTTCGGACATCCAGAATGATGTATCCGCTTTCCTTCTCCATCAGGGCGATGGCTTCTTCTGCGGTGACCTGACGGTAGCCGCTTTCCTGCGCGGGGGCTGCGCAGCCGGCGATCAGCAGCAACGCGGCAAATAATGGGATCAGTTTCCTCATAGAGTTTCCTCCTGTTGTTCCTTTATGATGTTAATATACCTGCTTCATACCCGGTTTTCTGTGATGAAATCACATTTACGACCAAGGCTTGCTTCTCCCGCATTTTACTGATCCTTTTCTTCGTAGGGTTTATTCCAGGAGCCGATTTCAATGATGTTTCCTTCCGGATCGGCGATAAAACAGGTTCTCTGTCCCCAGGGCTCCGTGGTGGGTTCCATCAAAGCTGAGGCGCCGTTTTCAATGGCGTGTTGATACTGCAGGTCCACTTCTTCAAAGGTGTCTACATACAGTGCCATCTCAGAATGGGCATTGACACCCTTCAGGTACGCATACCGTTTGCCGGTCAAGGTTTCAAAATCTTTTCTTCCATACAACAGGAACAGGGTTCCGTCCTTCAGCAGGTATACATTATCTGCATTTTCATTTTCCTTGATCTCGAAACCCAATACGTCCCGATAAAAGCGAATCATTGCCGCCATGTCGTTGACAAATAGTCCATATCCGTCCAATCGCATTGTTATTCTCCTCTCATTTTCTGTTATCATACACCTTGCAAAGGTGTTTAACAAGTACAAGTTCCAATGCGGAACCTTGTGCAGTTTCCCTCCTTGCGAGCTTGATAAAGAGAGCATGCTGTAAATCAACGATTATCTCCGTAATTCAACGAATACCTCACTAAATCAACGATTGCCCTTGTAATTCAACGATTTACGCTCTTTCAACGATTACGAGGACCACAAAGCCCACGCAAAGGCAAAACCCGACCAGGAAAACAACCTGGCCGGGTTTTCTTTTGGGGCCGCTGGGTGCAAAAGTGCCGCAAACACAGTGTTTTTGCTTAAAAAGTAAGAACCGTAACCTCGATACGCTTTGTATCAAAATTACGGTTCTTATTTGGAGAAGAACCTCAATAATATAAAGCTGGGTCACTTTTTGGTTCAGCCTTGAAAAAATGGGTTCAGCCTCGAAAAAACAGGTTCACAGTGTTTTTTGCTTTGGTTCACCGAAGTCCAGTCCTCAATACTCAAATCTCAATTTCATATTCAAGAACATGGCTGAGCAGTTTTTCTGGTTTTTCGTTTAGCTTCTCTGCTAAATTCAAAATATGATCGTCAATCTTGTCCAGGTTTTCCTGCTCAAACCTTTTGCAGTCTTCCTCGTTGCTAAGAATCCCCACAGTAAGCCCCACAAGAGTTGCACCGATTTTTTCCATACATCTTTGGCACGCCAGGTTATCGACTTCAACCCGGGCACGGTAAAGACTGAGCATTGTGATCTCCTCAAGCTTTTGCAGGAACAGCTTGATACTTTTCGGTCCAATCCCTCGGTAGCAGTATGCCTTGTCAAATTCGACAGCAAGTTCCCATATGCTTTCACGAGTATCATGGATTGCCACATAGCCAGCTCGTTGATCATTCCACTCTACAACGCAGAAGAGGCCACTTTCTTCCTGAGTATGCTGCCAAAGCAGATCGCACATGCTATCTGGCTCACTTTTATTCCACTGCTTTTGCTCCATGATAAAACCAATCTCTGCCTGTTCGGAGGCAAGATCTAAGGACTTAAGATAGACTGTTGGCATTCGTCCTTCACCTCACTTACCATCCAGATATTACCGAGAAATACCGAAAGACTTCATACTCCCCGAACGCTGCCGACGCACCGGACTCATCAAACACTACAATTCCATCTATACACCACGTCCATTCATAAGTTTTCCCTGCTTCGAACATGTTTCCTTCCGGAGGGTTGAAACATTTGAAGCGTTTTTTGTCTGATTCGCAATGCCCCATTCTCTCTTCGCTCCTTCCACGAATGCCAATTTTATCTTCAGTATATCAAAAGATAAGTCCCATAAAACGTACTTATTCACGTGCCGCCTCCTGCGCCTCCTGTCTAGTAGATTAATACTTAGGACAAGCGACAAAGCAAGAAGACGGCCTCCCTGATTTGATTTCAGGGAAGCCGCTTTTCCGCTGCATGCGGTTGATTTTGGTGGGAGAAGTTGGATTTGAACCAACGCAGGCCGAAGCCAACGGATTTACAGTCCGCCCCAATTGACCGAACTCTGGCATTCTTCCATATTGGTGGGTCCTCCAGGAATCGAACCTGGGACGCGCAGATCTTCAGTCTGCCGCTCTACCAACTGAGCTAAGAACCCATGGGGTGTGAGAGCGGACTTGAACCGCCGACATCCGGTGCCACAAACCGGCGCTCTGACCAACTGAGCTACTCACACTACGGCTGAGATCAATACCGGCGCCATCTCCCGGGGCTACCGCACCGCGCCCTATCCCTCCCACGCCCTGCGGGACTATATCCGCCGAAAGGGCGGCAGCTTCCTCCTCTCCAGCGACAGCCACGCCAAAGAGAGCCTGTGCTTTCGCTTTATCACCCTGGAAAATTAAGTATATACCGGGAGCCGCGCTCCCGAATCCTCTTTCCCGGCCCGCTGCGACCTTTCGCAGCGGGCCTTTTTCTATTCCCGGGCAAGCGCAAATGTGTTCGCGTTATGGGTCCATAATGGATAGTAACGCATAATTTTTATAAGACATCTATATTTTGCATGATTCATGCTTGAAATCCCCGTCAAAATATGGTTTAATTGAAAAAAGAAAAAGGAGGAGTGACTCATGATCACAGACAGCTTGGATAATCTGAGAAAATATGCCGCATTGAACAGCAGGATCGCAGTGGCGGCAGATTTTCTGGAAACGCACAGGGCTGACGATTTGGCCGCCGGTAGATATGCATTGGATGGAGACGATTTGTATGTGCTCATAATGGATTATGCGCCTTCACAGAAAAGCCTTCTCCGATATGAGAGTCATGACAGATATATAGACATGCAGTGCATGCTGACGGGCAGTGAATACCAGTGGTATTGCCCGAGGGAACAGCTTGTTCTCAGGGAAGAATACAACAAGGACAAGGATATCAGCTTTTATGAATTTAAGGGTGAAGGCAGTAAACTCCACCTGCAGGAGGGGTATTTTGCCATATACTTCCCCCAGGACGGACATCTCCCCGCGGTCATGGACGATTATAGCGGAATTTGCAGAAGGGCAGTTGTAAAAATAAAATGTTGAGTAATGATAATACTTTAAAAGACACTGGGAAATTAACGCTCAGCCTTTGTAAAGCATTTGATATTCTCAATTGCTTTACGCCGGAGACGCCGGAGCTGCGCATCACGGATATCACAAAACGGATCGACATGACACAGAGCAATGTCTCCCGCCTGGTGGGGACCATGGTCGCTTACGGCTATCTTGAGAAGGACGAGGATTCCGGTTATTATCAGCTGGGAAAGCAGATCATCACCCTCTCCAGCGTTGCCTTGAATAACAGCGAGCTTCGCCGTCAGGCCCTGCCGGAGCTGTTTTTGCTGGAACAGCAGTTTGGCGTCGGCGCGAACCTTGGGGTGCTGCACAACGACAGCATGTATTATATTGCCCATGTGGACAGCCGCACCTCTCCCAGAATGTACAGCATGGTAGGCTATTCAAGCCCCCTGCACTGCACGGCCATCGGCAAGGTTTTACTCTCTGCAATGCCCGATAATGAGATCACGGCGCTGCTGAAGAGAAACGGAATGAAGGCCTATACATACAACACCATAACCTCTGTCGAAATGCTGCTGGCCCAGATCAACCGCTGCAGGCGCGTCGGTTACAGCACCGAATACGGAGAACATGCCTTCGGCAGCGCATGTGTTGCCGCGCCGATCCGGGACCGGACCGGCAATATCATTGCCGGACTGAGCCTTTCCGGCAAGTTCAGGGGCAACAGTATCAAAGAACATGAGGAAGAAGTCGCCGCCGTTGTTATGGAATCGGCGGCGCTGATCTCAAACAAAATGGGTTGCCTTTAAGGAAAAAATAAATCAAAAAGAAGGGCAGAAACGCCGGTCTCCGTTTGCCGGAGCAAGCGTTTTGCCCTTCTTTTTTCCTGGTTTTTCGCCGTAATTCTTCATAGTGTACAAATTGGAGAGGAGCCTTTTTAGCACAGCATCCAAAGATTTGACCAAAACCATCTATTTTTCAAATGGCTATTGCAAAATATGAATGACTATATTATTATACAGATACCGAATTTGAAAATCGGAAATAAAACAGGAGGAAAACAAATGAAAAAAGTATTTGCACTTATTCTTGCGGTTATGATGGTACTCGCACTTTTTACCGGCTGTGGTGAGACAAAGACCCCGGCTGAAACGGAAGCCCCCGCACCGGCCGAAACCGAAAGCGCAGAACAGGAAGGCGGCCTGCCTGAGGAATATGACCTGATCATGACCTTCGGCGCAGAAACCGGCTCTGTCTACGCGATGGGTATTCAAATTGGTGAATACATCAACTCTCTTGCTCCGGATATTACCTGCACCGTTAAGGTTGGCGCTGCCGCATCCAACCTTGCCCTTCTCAGCACCGGTGAAACGGTGATTGCCCATTCTCAGTCTGACACCATCCACGAGGCTATTGCCGGCGAAGGAAACTTCACCGAGCCGCTGACCGGCATTTACGGCGTCGCCTCCGTAATGCAGTCTGTGCTCCATGTTGCGGTTCCCGCAGACGCCCCCATCAACTCCTTCAAGGACATTGTTGATCAGAAATACCCCATTAAGGTCTCTGTCGGCGCTCAGGGCAGCGGCATTGAGTCCCTCTTCCGCAAGGTCCTGGCATACTACGGCGCAAGCTATGAGGACATCGCCGCATGGGGCGGCAAGGTCGAGTACCTCAACATCGGCGATGCGTCCACCCTCTTCACCGACGGCCAGCTCAACGCCGTTTCTGTCCTGGCCGGTATGCCCTATTCTTCCATCTCTGAAATTGCCGCCTCCAAGGACATCAAGCTTCTCTCTCTGGATGAGGACTGCGTCAATGCCCTGTGCGAGATGGGCTACCTGGCAAAGACCATCCCCGCCGGCACTTACAGCGGACAGGATGCCGATGTGACCACTGTGGGCGTTGTCATCACCGTTTGCGCAAGTGCAGACGCCGATGAGGAAGTTGTCTATGAGATCACCAAGTTCCTCAACTCTCCCGAAGGAATTGAGATCCTCGGCAATGTGAACTCCGGATTTGCCAACTACATGACCGGCCCGGAAAGCGGGATCGCCGGTATCGAGCTTGAGCTCCACCCCGGTGCGGCACGTTATTATCAGGAGGCAGGCGTGGCCTGATTTCCAACAAGCACATTATGGGTAATGGGTCGCACAGCAGAGTGACCCATTACCTGTTTAGTAGACCATGAATTGATCTACAAGAGCGGATGGCAAGAAAATTTGTGTCCTGATGAAGAAACCTTTTCCCAGGAACACTTTGTGTATGGCAAGAAAAAGGCACAAAATCATGGCGCAAATTTTCTGTGATGCGCTCCGGGTGGTTTGTTCAGCGTTTACATTATGGGAGGAACATTATGTCTGACTCAACTTCTCTTGAAAAGAAATCCCTTGTGGATATTGTCGGCAAGATAATCTTTATCATCGGCCTTGCGGCTTCGTGCTTCCATCTCTATGTGTCAGCCACCGGTATTCTGGAGGCCTACAAGATGCGCACGACCCACCTGATGTT
This sequence comes from Candidatus Limivicinus sp., assembly GCA_051866745.1. GTDB lineage: Bacteria > Bacillota > Clostridia > Oscillospirales > Oscillospiraceae > Limivicinus. The sequence continues at coordinate 5,995 of JBJDXQ010000040.1, forward strand.
TCTGCTTCCCCTGGCCTTTCTGGTTTATCCCATGGGCAAAAAGGGCCGCTTTTCCCGGATCGGCGTCATCGACTTTATCTGGTTTGGTCTGACGCTGGCGTCCATGATCTATATCAGCCAGATCGCCTATTCCCGCCTGGTTATGCGCATCCCCTTTGTCAGCGCGCTCACTACGCTGGATTATATCGTAGCTGTTTTTCTTGTGATCGCTGTGCTGGAGGCGACAAGAAGAGTTGCGGGCTGGGGTATGGTGATCGTCTGTCTTGTAGCGATCGCCTATGCGTTTTTCGGAAAATACCTGCACGGAAAGATCCGGCACACCGGTACCACCGTAAAGCGCATGGCCGAGCAGATGTGCCTGGGCACAAACGGCATCTTCGGCTCCACGGTAGCTGCTTCCGCAACCTTTATCTTCATGTTCACGCTCTTCGGCGAGTTCCTGGAATACTCCGGCGCAGGCCAGTTTTTTATTGACCTGGCCTTTGCACTCACCGGAAAAGCCAGAGGCGGTCCGGCAAAAATGGCGGTCATCGCCAGCGGACTGATGGGCATGATCTCCGGAAGCTCCACGGCAAATGTTACATCCACCGGAACCTATACCATCCCCCTGATGAAGAAAACCGGTTACCGTTCGGAGTTTGCCGGCGCGGTGGAGGCCTCTGCTTCCACCGGCGGACAGATCATGCCGCCGGTTATGGGGGCCGCGTCCTTCCTTCTGGCAGAATATGTGGGTATCCCTTATATTGAGCTCTGCGCCGCAGCGGCGGTTCCGGCCCTGCTGTACTTCTTCGCCGTGTTTGTGGCGGTGCATTTTGAAGCGGTACGAACCGGCCTGAAGGGAGCTGAACCGGATGAAAACGCCACGACCTGGAAGTGGCTCCTGCTCCACAAGGGTTATCTCTCCGCACCGATTTTCGTTATCCTCATTACCATGCTCCTGGGCTACTCCGCGTATAAAGCAGCGCTTTACGCCATTTTATCCATCGTGATCATCATGCTGCTGGAAAAGCGGGGCAGAGTTGACGTTCGGGCCATCATCGGCACGCTGGCCAGAGGCGGCAGAAACGCCGTCATGATCGCCGTCACCTGCGCTGCCGCCGGCATCGTCATTGGCGTTTCCAATGAAACGGGTATCGGCGTCAAATTTTCAAGCATCATTATCAGCCTGGGCCATAATAACCTGTATCTCGTTTTGCCCATGGTCATGCTGGCGTCCATCATTCTGGGCATGGGTCTGCCTACCAGCGCCTGCTATATCATGGTCGCGGCCATTGCCGTTCCCGCGCTGATCAAAATGGGCTGCAATGCAATGGCAAGCCACATGTTTGCCCTGTACTTCGGCGTGTTCTCCGGCATTACGCCGCCGGTGGCCATCTCTGCCTATGCCGCCGCGGGACTTGCCAAGGCGCCTCCCATGAAAACGGGCTGGCTTGCCGTGGGCCTTTCCCTGCCGGCCTTCATCATTCCCTATGCCTTTATTTTCAATCCTTCCCTCATCCTTGAGGGTACCGTGATCGGAACCATCTGGGTGGTTTTCCAGTGCGTGATCGGCATTTTCGGAATGGCCTCCGGTGTGATCGGCTGCGCGTTTATGCCCATCAGGCTTTGGGAGAGGATCATCATCGTCCTGCTGTCCATGGTCATGATCGTTGCGCCCAATATTATTCTGTCCGTCCTCTGCATGGCGGTAATCCTTACACTTCTGGTTGTAAATAAAATCCGTTCCAAAGGCTGGAACGGAACTGCGAATGGAGCGTTGGCATAATGATAATCAAAACTTTGGAAGTATTTCCTGTTAAAATCAGGAAAGAACATGTATATCTTGGCAGCAGCACAGGCCTGGACACGCCCTATGACTACTATCTCAGACCCGAGTATCGCTGCCCCTATTCCAAAAACATGGAAACGCTTCTGGTGAAGATCACAACAGAAAGCGGCCTTTCCGGCTGGGGCGAAGCACTGGCCCCTGTCCTGCCGGACGTTACCGGAAAAATTATTTCTTCGCTGTTTTCTCCCGTGCTGATCGGGAAAAGCGCGCTGGATCACCGCGTATTATGGAACACGCTCTATAACCTGATGCGTGATCGCGGATATTACAGCGGTTTTATGGTGGACGCGGTTTCCGCTGTGGACTGTGCGCTGTGGGATCTGGCGGGAAAGTATTACCATGCTCCCGTTTACCAGCTTCTCGGCGGCGCGTACCGGAAGGAGATCCCGGCGTATATCTCCGGTCTGCCCGTGCAGGGAATTGAGGAAAAGGTCCGGCTTGCCCTGAGCTGGAAGGAACAGGGCTTCACCGCCATCAAGCTCCAGATCGGCTACGGGATGAAGGAGGATATTCAGATCATGAGCCGGCTTCGGGAGGCTCTGGGCGACGATTTCAAACTGATGATCGACGCGCATTGGAATTACACGGTTCCCCAGGCCGTGAAACTGGCAAGAAAACTGGAGGAACTGGACGTGGAATTTCTGGAGTGTCCGCTGGACCCGGAGAATCTTGCCGGTTACAGTGAGCTCTCCCGAACGGTGGACATTCCTGTGACCCTGGGAGAAGCGGACCGGACCCACTGGCAGTACAAGGAGATTCTGGACAAAAACAGCTGTGATATTCTCCAGCCTGATGTGGGCCGATGCGGCATCAGTGAGCTGATGCGCATTGCCGAGCTGGCGGAGCTGTACGGCAAACCCGTCGCGCCCCATCTCAGCGTGGGGCAGGCCGGCTGTATTGCCGCAACGCTGCACTGCGACGCCGCCATTTACAATTTCTACGGTATACAGGAATATCAGCCCAGCATACTCCCGGTAGCCAATGAGTTCCTTGTTTCCCCCATCCGCTGTGAGCACGGTGCGTTTACGGTTCCCGAGGGCGACGGCCTTGGTATTGAATTTGACGAAGAAAAAATACGGTATTATTCATCGAAGTGTTGATTGAGAGGTAAAAAATGCAAGAAAAAGACAAGAGACTGTCAGGAATATGTCCCATACTGCCCACGCCCTTCACGGAAGACGATGTTTTGGACACGGAAAGTCTTAAGCGTGAAGTAAACTTTCTGCTGGAAGCCGGTGTCAGCGGCATTGCTCTGTTCGGTAATGCCAGCGAGGCATTTGCCCTTACCTCTGCCGAAAAGCAGCAGATTGCGGAAATTGTCGTTGAGGAGAACAGGGGGCGTGTTCCTCTGGTGTTCGGCGCCGGCGGAACAGGCATTGAGCCGGCCATTGACAGCGCCAGGTGGGCGCAGGAAATGGGCGCGGATGTGCTGATGATGATGCCACCCTACATGATAAAGCCTGACAATCAGCGAATCTATGACTTCTATTCCGCAATTGCCGGGGCCGTTTCCGTCCCCATCATGATCCAGGATGCCCCGGGGGCCTGCGGTGTGACAATACCGGTCGATATCATTGCCCGTCTTACCGATGAGTTTGAAAACATCCAATATGTCAAGGCGGAGGCTCCTCCCACTTTCCTTAAAGCCAAAAAGATCATTGAGGCGACAAAGGGAAAAGTTACCGTGTTCGGCGGCCTGAACGGAACCTTCTTTTATGAAGAGCTTTGCTCCGGCATTGTAGGCACCATGCCCGCCGGAGAATTCCCCGATGTACTGATCAGGGTTTACAAGCTGTTCAACGAAGGAAAGAAGGCAGAGGCCCGTGAACTGTTTTACCGGTATCTCCCCTTTATCCGTCTGGGCTCTGTTCCCGGCGGAATGGCTATGGCTGTACATAAAGAGGTTCTGGTCAAGGGCGGGATCTTCAGCAGCGCAAAGGTGCGCAACCCCTATATTCAGGCTTCTGCTGAGCTGATCGAGCTTGTAGACCAGGTCCTTGAGGAAAGACCGCTTTTCGCTTTGGAATACATGAAGAGATCCTGACAGGAAATTTTTGCAGCAGTCGGTAATTTTTTGAGGGAAGCAGGTTAATGATGAGAGACAGGGTAATTAAATCGATCCTTGAAGAAAAGATCATTGCCATCGTGCGTGGGGCGGAGCCGGAGCAGTGCAGGGCAGTGGCCCAGGCGCTGTACGCCGGCGGCATCCGGCTGATGGAGATCACCTACAACCAGAAGGCGCCCGAAACATGGCAGGCCACTGCCGATGCCATCGGGGCCCTGGCGAAGGAATACGAGGGCAGAATGTTTGTGGGCGCCGGCACCGTCACCAGTCCGGAGCTGGTGGAGATGACCGCCAGGGCCGGCGGCGCCTTCATCATCTCCCCGGATACGGATGTGGATGTCATCAAAAAGACCCGGGAGCTGGGTCTGGTGTCCATGCCCGGGGCCATGACGCCCAGCGAGATCAAGACTGCCCACAATGCGGGGGCAGACTTTGTGAAGCTGTTCCCCATAGGAAACCTGGGCGCCAGCTACCTGAAAGCGGTCAAGGCGCCTTTGAGCCACATCAAGATGATGGCTGTGGGCGGCGTAAACGAAGATAACGCAGCCGAGTTCCTGAAGGCCGGCGCTGTAGGTCTGGGCGTAGGCGGCAATCTGGCCAAGAAGGAATGGATCGAGGCCGGAGAGTTTGAGAAGCTGACCTCCGCCGCTCAGGCGCTGGTGGAAGCCGTCAGAAACGCAGAGTGAGTACGGGGAAAGGAGAAACAAAAATGGCAAGAGTAATTACCTTTGGTGAGATTATGATGCGCCTGAACCCGGAGGGCTACCAGCGCTTTATCCAGGCGGAGAAGTTTGAAGTCAGCTATGCCGGCGGTGAGTGCAATGTGGCCGTCTCCCTGGCAAACTACGGCGTGGACGCCGCCTTTGTCACGAAGGTTCCGGCCCATGAGATCGGCCAGTGTGCCGTGAATGCGCTGCGCCGCTTTGGTGTGGATACGAAGTACATGGTTCGCGGCGGCGACCGCCTGGGCGTGTACTACTGCGAGAAGGGTGCCTCCCAGCGCCCTTCCAAGGTCATTTATGACCGGAAGGCTTCCGCCATTGCCCAGGCCCAGCCGGAGGACTTTGACTGGGATGCCATCTTTGATGGGGCGGACTGGTTCCACTGGACCGGCATCACACCGGCCCTGGGCGGCAAGCTGCCGGAGATCTGCCTGGCCGCCTGCAAGGCTGCCAAGGCCAAGGGCGTTACCGTCTCCTGCGACCTGAACTTCCGCAAAAAGCTGTGGACCAGTGCCCAGGCCAATGCGGTCATGAGCCAGCTGATGCCCTATGTGGATGTGTGCATTGCCAACGAGGAGGACGCCAAGGACGTGTTCGGTATCGCGGCGGAGAACACCGACATCAATGCCGGTAAGCTGGATCACCAGGGCTATATCTCTGTGGCAAGGCAGCTGTGCGACCGCTTCGGCTTCAAGAAGGTGGCCATCACCCTGCGGGGCAGCATTTCCGCCAACGACAACGACTGGGCGGCCATGCTGTATGAAAACGGCGAGGCTGTGTTCTCCCCCAGCTACCGCATCCACATTGTGGATCGTGTTGGCGGCGGCGACAGCTTTGGCGGCGGCCTGATTTATTCCCAGCTGGTGGGCAAGAACAACCAGGATGCCATCAACTTCGCTGTGGCAGCCTCCTGTCTGAAGCACAGCATTGAGCACGACTTCAATCTGGTCAGCGCGGCAGAGGTGGAGTCCCTGGCCAACGGCAACGCCTCCGGTAGAGTGCAGCGCTGAAAAACAAAAAACGGAAAAATGCTTCGATCCGCCGGGATAAGAACAAAGTCTTGTCCCGGCGGATTTTTTTATTGGGTTTGGCCCGGGCGTGCCGCGCGGGGGCTTTCAATTCTTCTTACGGCAGCAGATGCTCCGCTGGGCGGCGATGGTCAGGAGGGTATCGCCAAGCTGGGTCACGGCGGCGCCCAGATTGTTCAGCTCGTCGTCGCTCAGCTGGCCTGCAAGGGCGTTGGCGATGGCGGTAATGAGGGTTGTCAATTCGCAGGGGTCCACGGGAAATCACCTCCCGCCATTCTATGCGCCGCCCTGCCGCAGCGGCAGGAGAGGGGGAGCGGGCAAAGATGAAGAATTCTGAAGAATGGGGCCAAAATCATGAAGAAAGGAACTGAAATGCTATAATCAAATCACAAAATCCCATGAAAAGGAGAATTTGTGATGAAAAGAAAAACAGTCTGTTTCTTTCTTGCCCTTATCCTTATCCTTCTCCTCTCCCTTTGCGCCTGCGGGGCGGAGGAGGCGCGGAGACCTTCATCAAAGCCGATGAAGCGGCAGCTGCCATGCTGGACCTGATCGGGGAAGCTGCCGGTGAGCCCTGCGGCGCGGGCCTGTACGACTGCAAAGCCGCCTCCCGGCTGGAGCTGATCCGGGAGGGAGAAGTGATGTGGAGCACAGAGTCTCAGACGGATATCAACCGCATGGCAGCCCTGCTGGACGCTTATCAGGGCAGCTCCGCCGGAAACTTTGACCGCTACAACATGGAGCTTCGCTGCAGCCTTTCCGACGGCAGGCAGCTCTCCCTGCTGCTGTCCGATGAAGAGGACTACATCTTCCTCCCGCCCCTCCGTTACTACCGCCTGCCCCAGGAGACCGCGCCGGGAAATGAAGCCTGGCTTTCGGTCTTCGGCTGGGAGGAATGGCCGGGTTGACCGATGCTGCAGCTTTGTGCCAGACGCTGCTTCACCTGAAAAACGGACACATTCTGCTGCAAAAAGCACCTATCTGCGGGGCGGGGGTTCTGGTAGAATGAGGCCACAAACAAGGGTAAAGGAGAAAGAATCATGGCCAGACTGTCCGAAAAGTGAGCGAAAATGGAGGAAATATGGTATAATAGAGA
>JBJDXQ010000041.1:0-53842 GCA_051866745.1 Candidatus Limivicinus sp.
TCGATGGAGTGGTTCAGCACGTTCTGGCCGTAGCTGGTGCGGTATCTCATGCGGCCCAGCAGCTTGATGATCTCCGGGTTCAGACCGTGGATATTGGTCTCAAACACGGCCCGCTCGCCTTCGGCCTTGATGACGGCGTTGACCTCTTTCTGGGCCTTGGCCACCATTTCCTCAATGCGGGCGGGGTGGATGCGGCCGTCCTGAATCAGCTTCTCCAAAGCCAGACGGGCCACCTCGCGGCGGACAGGGTCAAAGCTGGAGACGGTGATGGCTTCGGGGGTATCGTCGATAATCAGGTCGCAGCCGGTGAGGGTCTCGATGCTGCGGATATTGCGGCCTTCACGGCCAATGATGCGGCCCTTCATCTCGTCGTTGGGGAGGGGTACGACGGAGACGGTGATCTCGCTGGCGTGGTCAGCGGCGCAGCGCTGAATGGCGGTGGCGATGATCTCCCGGGCGCGGGCATCTGCTTCTTCCTTGTACTGGGTCTCAATCTCCTTGACCTTCATGGCCATCTCGTGGGTCACATCGTCCCGGATGTTGGCAATCAGGTAGGCCTTGGCTTCTTCAATGGTGAAGCCGGAGATTTTTTCCAGCATTTCCAGCTGGCTCTTCTTGACCAGGGCGACCTCCTGCTGCTGCGCCTCTACCGCGGCGATCTTGTTGCTGAGGGTGTCGTTCTTCTTCTCAACAGAATCCAGCTTTCGGTCCAGGTTTTCTTCCTTCTGCTGCAGGCGGCGCTCCTGCTTCTGCAGCTCGGCGCGGCGCTCCTTCACTTCCCGCTCATACTCAGAGCGGCTTTTGTGTATTTCTTCCTTTGCCTCTACGAGAGCCTCTCTCTTCTTGCTCTCTGCGCTTTTTATAGACTCATTGATGATGCGCTTGGCCTCTTCCTCGGCGCTGGCGATCTCCCGCTCAGCCACCTTCTTACGGTAGTTGATACCAAGCAGAAAACATACAATTGCGGCAACCGCAATAATAACGATCCATAAAGGGGTTGGCATAGTAAGTAAACACACCTCCATTCTTTCAGAATTTTGCGGTGGTTCATTTAGATGTATAAATCTAAGGAAGACGGCCCATAAAACGCGGCCGTCGGATTTGAAAAGAAATATGATGCGGCGCTCCCCAGCACCGCACAATATCGCCGCAACTATTTTAGCCTCTTCCCGGTGTTATGTCAAGCATATTGCTTCATTTTCCTTTAACAATTTCCCATAGCACAGAAACAGCGGCGGGAAACGTTCATTTCCCGCCGCAATCATCCGCAGCCGTCAGATTCGGTAAAGGCTCACCTGGTCGCCGCAGACGGCGGCGGCCACCCGGTCACCGGGGCCGATTTTCCCCTCCAGCAGCTGCTCCGCCGCCGCGTCCTCGATGCAGTGCTGCACTGTCCGGCGCAGGGGGCGGGCGCCGAATTTGTCGTCATGTCCCTGGCTGGCCAGCCAGCGGGCGGTGTCCTCCGGCACCAGGAGGGTGATGCCCAGGGCCTGAAAGCGCTGCTTCACCTGCTCCAGCAGGGTCTGGGTGATGGCGCACAGATGCTCCTCGCTGAGCCGGTGGAAAACAATGGTCTCGTCCACCCGGTTGAGAAACTCCGGCCGGAAGGTGGCGCGCAGCTCCGCCATGACCTTCTGGTTCATGTCCTCCTCATCCCGTCGCTGGCTGTCGGCAAAGCCCAGGGCGGGCCGGTTTTCCGTGATGGTCTTGGCGCCGATGTTGGAGGTCATGACAATGACGGTGTTGCTGAAATCCACCCGGCGGCCGGTGGCGTCGGTCAGGTGGCCGTCGTCCATAATCTGCAAAAGGATGCTCCACACGTCCTCGTGGGCCTTTTCAATCTCGTCAAAAAGCACCACGCTCCAGGGCTTGCGGCGCACCTTCTCTGTCAGCTGTCCCCCGTCCTCATAGCCCACGTAGCCCGGAGGCGAGCCAATGAGCCGGCTGACCGAGTGCTTCTCCATGTATTCGGACATGTCCAGACGGATCATGGCATTCTCATCGCCGTAGACCGTGGCGGCCAGGGCCCGGCACAGCTCCGTCTTGCCCACGCCGGTGGGGCCCAGGAACAGGAAGCTGCCCACCGGGCGGCGGGGGTCCTTCAGGCCTACCCGGCTGCGGCGGATGGCCCGGGCCACGGCGCCCACCGCCTCGTCCTGGCCGATGATGCGCTGCTTCAGCTGCTCCTCCAGCCCCTGGAGCCGCTGGCTCTCGCTCTCATCCAGAGAGCTGAGGGGAATCTCCGTCCACAGGGATACCACCTGGGCCACATCCGCTGCGGTGACCTGCCGGCCCCCCTCCACATGGACGGCGGCTGCCGCCTCATCCAGCAGGTCGATGGCCTTATCCGGCAGGAAGCGGTCATTGATATAGCGCACGGAAAGCTCATAGGCCGCCGAGAGGGCCTCCTCATCCAGGCTGACCCGGTGGTGCTTCTCCAGGGCGGGCCGCAGGCTCTGGAGCATTTCCATGGTCTGCTCCCGGCCCGGCTCTGTCACCTTCACCGGCTGGAAGCGCCGCTCCAGGGCCGCGTCCTTCTCAATATGGCGGCGGTATTCCTCCGGGGTGGTGGCGCCGATGATCTGCACCTCGCCCCGGCCCAGGGCGGGCTTGAGGATGTTGGCAGCGTCAATGGCCCCCTCGGCGCTGCCGGCGCCGATGATGGTGTGCAGCTCGTCAATGAACAAAATCACATCCCCGGCCCGCTTCACATCCCGGAGGACGGACTTGACCCGCTCCTCAAAATCCCCCCGGTACTTGGTGCCGGCCAGCAGGGCCGGGATGTCCAGGGAGACGATGCGCTTGTCCCGCAGCTCAGCCGGGGCCTGGCCCCGGCTGACACAGAGGGCCAGGCCCTCGGCCACGGCAGTTTTGCCCACCCCCGGCTCCCCCACTAGGACGGGGTTGTTCTTACTGCGGCGGGAAAGGATCTGGATGGCCCGGCGAATCTCGTTGCCCCGGCCCACCACCGGGTCGATCCGTCCGGCGGCGGCCATCTCCGTCAGGTCCCGGCTGTACTGATCCAGCATTTTGGTGTCCGCCCGGCGGATGGTACTGCGGGCGGTGCCGGTCTGGGCACGGTTGTTGGAGCCGGGGTTGCCAAAAACGGCCATGATGTCGGTATAAATGTCGTTCAGGTCCGCCCCCGCCTCCCGGAGGGAGGCCGCCGCGCCGCAGTCGTTCTGCCGCAGCAGGCCCAGCAGCAGGTGCTCTGTGCCGATATAACCCTGCTGCAGCTGTCTTGCCTCCTGGGCCGCCTGCTCCACCGCCTGCCGGGCCCGGGGCGTAAGCCCCTGTTCCGGCCGGCCGGGGCTGCCGGAGCCGTTGGCTCGCAGCACGATGCGCCAGAGCTGGGCCTTGTCGATGCCGTGGCGCAGCAAAATCCGGGCCCCCAGGCCGTCGCTCTCCATCATGATACCCAGCAGCAGATGCTCCGTGCCGATATAGCCGTGGCCCATCTCCCCGGCAGCCAGCCGGGCATTCTCGATGGCCAGCTCTGCCCGTTGGGTGAATTTTTCATTGCTTTTCATAAGGCGTACCCCCTTATTCCGATGCATCGTTAACTTTTATTATCCACAGTTTGCCCCGCTGAAACCGTTGAATCCCGGGGCCGCCATGAAAAATTATCGCCAGCTTTGGCCGAAAATATCGCTGTGCTAAAATTTTATAATTGATTTTTGCATAAGATGTGTTACAATGATGCCAACGATGGCCTTAGCAAACGTTGATTCAGCGTTTGCTTCAATGGTCAAATAACATAGGAGGTAACATCATGGCTTTTGTTATTACCGATGAGTGCCTGTCCTGCGGTTCCTGCGCAGCTCAGTGCCCTGCTGAAGCAATCGACATGGGCGATCTGCACTATGAGATCGATGCCGAGAAGTGCCTGGAGTGTGGCGCCTGCGCCGCTCAGTGCCCTGCTGAGGCAATTGTTCAGGAGTAATCTTCTAAACAAACATAGAATGAAGGGCGATGAAAATCGCCCTTCATTCTTTATATTCTATTGGGAGAAAGGCGGTGCGCTATGCCGGAATTTACAGCGCTTTGGGATAAGGGCCCGGTGTTCGCCCAGGCGGAGCATTTCCGTCTGAGCACGGACTGCATGCTGCTGGCAGATTTTGTGAATCTCAGCGGCGTCCGGCGGGGGATCGACCTGGGCTGCGCCTCGGGGGCCATCGCCCTGCTGCTGCTCTGCCGCAGCGAAAAGCTGCACATGACCGGGCTGGAAATTGTGGAGGATGCGGCGGCCCTGGCCCGGGAGAATATGGAGAGAAACGGCCTTGCGGAGCGGAGCCGGATGCTCTGGGGAGATATCCGCCGGCACCGGGAGCTGTTTCCAAGCGGCAGCTTTGACCTGGTGGTGGCTAACCCGCCCTACTTCCCGGTGGAGCGGGGCTTCCTGTCCCCGGAGGCGGGGCGCCGGAACGCCCGGGGTGAGACCCAATGCACCCTGGAGGACATCTGCGACGCGGCGGCCTTTCTCTGCCGCACCGGGGGCAGCTTCTGCCTGGTGCACAAGCCGGAGCGGCTGTCGGAACTGCTGTGCGCCATGAGCCGGCGGGGCCTGGAGCCCAAGCGGCTGCGCCTGGTCTGCCACCGGGCGGACAGCGCCCCCAGCCTGGTGCTGGTGGAGGGCCGGCGGGGCGGCAGGCCCGGGCTGAAGGTGCTGCCTGCGCTGCTCCTGCAAAACCCGGACGGAAGCGAGACAGAGGAAGTGCTGCGGATTTACCACAAAAAATAATACCAGGGCCGCACCCGGATGGGTGCGGCCCTGGTATTCATGGCTGTCACAGCCTTGTCATATTTTTCTGCTCAGCATGGCAATGCAGTCCTGGCAGACGCAGCGACCCTTGTAATTGACAAGGTCGCGCACACTGTCGCAAAAAACGCAAGCATCCTGATACTTACGAAGAATAATGCTGTCACCCTCGACGTAGACCTCAAGGGTATCCTTCTCCGCAATATCGAGGGTACGCCGCATCTCTATGGGCAGGACGATGCGACCCAGCTCGTCAACCTTGCGCACTATTCCAGTGGACTTCATTATTCCTCACTCCCCCCAATTATAATATGACTGTAGCAACATTATATCGATTTCTTTCTGTAAATCAATAAGTGGCAGACGATTCACAAAAATTTAACATTACCATTTATTGACAGATGGTTCCATTTTTTACCAAAAACGGCGGTTTTTGCACACAATATGTTCTGAATTAGCGTATTTATTGTCAGGGATGCTGCCTGACGGGCCGGCTTGCTTTCCTCTGGAGAGGGAGAAGGCAGCGGGGCCAAATTCTCTCTTTAAGATAGAAAATCTGTTGCAATTATCCTTTCTCTGTTGTATAATCCAGACAAAGAGGATAGAAAAAGGTGATTTTGATGTATGACCGTATCGGCGAGCTGATCGCCCGGCGGCGCAAGGAGCTGGGGATGAACCAGGCTCAGCTGGCCGCCAGCATGAATAAAATGGGCTTTTCCCTTTCCAACCAGGCCGTTTCCAAGTGGGAAAACGGCTCTACCCTGCCCAATGCCAGGCAGTTTCTGGCCCTGTGCGACGCGCTGGGGGTGGACGATATCCGGGGCGTTTTCTCCGGCCGGGGCGAGGGACTGCTCTCCGGGCTGGACAGGGAGGGCCGTAAGCTGGTGATGGATTACGCCCAGCTGCTGCGGGACAGTGGCCGCTACAGTCAGGAGCCGCCGCTGCGCAGTCTGCCGCTGTACTCCCTGGCTGTCTCCGCCGGGACGGGCCAGTTTCTGGATGGGGAGGACTATGAGATGGTAGAGGTAGGCCGGGAGGTGCCCGATGGGGCCAATTTCGGCGTCCGGGTGGCCGGGGACAGTATGGAGCCCCAATTCCATGACGGTCAGGTAATCTGGGTCCGCCAGCAGCGGAGCCTGATGACTGGGGAGATCGGTATCTTCCTCTATGACGGCAACGCCTACCTGAAGCAGCTGGTGGCCCATGAGGAGGCCCTGGCCCTGCACTCCCTGAACCCCAAGTACGCCGACATTGTCATCTCCCCCGAGCTGCCGCTGCGGGTGCTGGGCAAGGTGATGAGCAAGTAATGGCTGCGGTTTTCAAGCCCCGGCCTTCCCGCCCAAAGTGTGGGAAGGCCGGTTTTTTCTTCCTCCCTTCGCCATTCTGCCGGTAAGCGTCCCTTCGGAGAACGACTTTTGATCAATTTTTGCGAAAAAGCATCCCCCCAGGGGGCTTCCGCCGCCGGTTTTTCGCTGTTACAATGGGGGCAAGCGATCGCATAATACTTTTATCCGGGAGGAAAGCCCATGAATTGCAAGAAAATTACCGCGCTGCTGCTGGCGGCGCTGATGATGGCAGGTCTGCTTGCCGGCTGCGGCCAGACCAAGACCGTTCCCCAATCCCCCGAAAGCGCCGCTCCGGCGGCGTCAGAAACCGAAGCAGCCCCCTCCGGCACCCGCACCATTACCGACGGTCTGGGCCGGCAGGTGGAAGTACCCCTGCAGGTGGAGCGGATCGTCACGCTGGGCAACGCCACCCGCATGGCCACCTATCTGCAGCTGACGGACAAGCTGGTGTCCGTGGCCTCCGGGGATCAGAACAAAAGCCTGTTCATGGCCTACGGCGTGTACCATCAGGAGGCCTGGGCCGCTCTGCCGGTGGTGGCCTCCGGCGGCTATGGGGAGATCAATCCGGAAGCCATTCTGGAGGCGGAGCCGGATGTGATCCTCTGCACCTATGAGGAGGACATTGTCGCCAATATTGAGGATCAGCTGGGCATGACGGTGGTGGCCGCCCCTCAGGGCACCCTGTTTGGGGAGGACTACGAGCTGGCCCTTCGGGTGTTCGGCGAGGCCTGCGGCGTGTCGGAGCGGGCGGAGGAAGTGATCGCCATGATCCGCCGCTGCCTGGAGGATCTGGATGCCCGAACCGCAGGCATTCCCGAGGAAGCCAAGCCCCTTTGCCTGGGGGCGGCGGCCACCTTCCGGGGCGGCCACGGCATCAGCGGCGTATACTCCAACAACGCCATCTTCACCGCCATCCACGCCAGGGACGCGGCGGCGGGTCTGGCCGACGGGCCCAAGGGTCTGGAGGTGGACAAGGAGCAGCTTCTGGCCTGGGACCCGGATCTTATCATCCTGGATGCCGGCAACCTGGAGCTGGTCAACAGCGAATATGGTGAGGATCCTGACTTCTTCCGGCAGCTCAGTGCCGTGAAGAACGGCCAGGTCTATCAGTGGCCCAATGCCACCGCCAACTATACCAATGTGGAGATCCCTCTTGTCAGCGGCTATTACGCGGGGAAGCTGCTGTACCCCGAAGCCTTTGCTGATGTGGATTTTGAGGCCAAGGCCAACGAGATCTTTGACTTCTTCCTGGGCCATGAGGGCTATCTGGCGCTGCTGAACCAGAACGGCCTGGGCTACGGCAGCGTGACTCTGGGCGAATAAGACAGAAAATGAAAACGGGCAAGGTGGAGTAAGGGTGCAAAACAAAGCAAACTCAAATTTGCGGCAATATGAACGTTATACCCGGCGCAAGCAGGCAGCACTGATCCTGGCGCTGCTGGTGACCCTGACGGCAGCGCTGCTGTACATGGGCATCGGTTCCATCCGCCTGCATCCGGCGGAGATCCTTCGGGTCTTTTTCGGCGGCGGGGAGGCCAAGCATGTCACCGCCATCCGGAATATCCGGCTGCCTCGGGTGCTGGCCGCCATGCTGATCGGGGCAATTCTGGCCGCCTCCGGCGCGGTGATGCAGTGCGTGCTGCGCAACCCTCTGGCCTCTGCCTCCACCCTGGGCGTCTCCCAGGGGGCGGCCTTCGGCGCGGCCCTGGGCATCATCGTATTCGGCGGCGGGATGATCACCAATTCCAATTCCAACTCCACCGTCTCCATCAGCAATCCCTATATCGTCACCCTCTGCGCCTTTGCCTTCGGCTCGGTGTCCTCCCTGGTGGTGATTGCCATCTCCCGGCTGAAGCGGGAGATGGGCCCCGGCGGGCTGATCCTGGCGGGCACCGCGCTGAGCGCCATGTTCTCCGGCGGCAGCACCCTGCTGCAGTACTTTGCGGATGACACCTCTCTGGGCGCCGTGGTGTTCTGGACCTTCGGCAATCTGGGCAACGTGGGCTGGCGGGACCTGCGCTTTCTTGTGGTGATCTTCGCCCTCTGCTTCGCCTTTTATCTTTACAACCGCTGGAACTACAACGCCATGGAGGCCGGGTATGACACGGCCAAGAGCCTGGGCGTCAATGCGGAGCGGCTGATGCTGCTGAGCATGGCGGTCTGCTCCCTGTCGGCGGCGGCGGCGGTTTCCTTTGCGGGGATCATCAGCTTTGTGGGGCTGATCGCGCCCCATATGATGCGCTTTTTCGTAGGGAAGGATCACCGCTACCTGATCCCCGGCTCCGCTGTCTGCGGGGCGCTGCTGCTGATCCTGGCAGATGCGGCCGCCAAGCTGATCGCGCCGCCGGTGATCCTGCCTATCGGAGCCATCATGTCCTTTATCGGCGGACCGGTGTTCCTGATTCTTCTGTTCCGGGGGAGGGGCGGCAATGATTGAACTGCAAGGCATTACCTATTCCTATGGGCGGGACGCCGCCCCGGTGCTGAAGGATGTCAGCTTTCAGCTGGAAAGCGGCCACTGCGCCGCCATCCTGGGCAACAACGGAGCCGGGAAGAGTACCCTGCTCAAGTGCATTGACCGCATTCTCCGGCCCCAGTCCGGGCGGGTGCTGATCGATGGGCAGGATGTGTTCACCCTGTCCAACAACGAAATGGCCCGGCAGGTGGCCTATGTGGCCCAGAACGCCCGCTCCTCCGACCTGTCCGTGTTTGACACGGTGCTGCTGGGCCGCCGGCCCTATATCCGTTGGGACGAATCGGCGGAGGACCGTCAGCTGGTGATGGAGCTGCTGGAGCAGCTGGGGCTGGAGCATCTGATGATGCGCAGCCTGTCCCACCTGTCCGGCGGCGAGGCCCAGAAGGTGCTGCTGGCCCGGGCGCTGGCCCAGGAGCCCCGCCTTCTGCTTCTGGATGAGCCCACCAGCAACCTGGACCCCCGCAACCAGCACGAGGTGATGCAGCTGGTGCGGAAGATCGCCGGGGAAAAAAACATCTGCGTGATCACCGTGCTCCACGACCTGAACCTGGCCATCCGCTACTGTGACCGGTTCCTCTTTCTGAAGGACGCCTCCGTCTATGCCAGCGGCGGGGTGGAGTGCATGGAGCCGGACACCATTGAAGCGGTATACAATATGCACGTGCATACCATCGAGTACATGGGGATCCCGGTGATCGTGCCCTTCCCCAATGTGCCCACAGGGCACGGAAAGGAGCCGGAATGAACCAGGGATCTGCGGAAAAATGGAACGGCTCCGCCGTGGATTACCAGCGGACTTTTCAGCTGGGGCAGAGCGATTACAACCGGGCCGTGCTGGCCTTCTGGCAGCGGCAGGGGATGCTCCGCCCCGGCTGCCGGGTGCTGGATATTGGCTGCGGCGTAGGCAAATACGGCGTGATGCTGGCGGACCTGGACTGTGATGTGACCCTGACGGACATCTCCCCGGAGATGCTGCGGCACGCGGAGGCGAACATGGCGGCTTTCACCAGCCCCTGGCGCTGCTTTGCCTGCGATTTTCATGAGATCTCCGGGCAGGAGCCGGCGTTCGCGCAGGGCTTTGACTTCAGCTTCTCCACCATGTCCCCCGCCATTCACGATGCAGACACGGTGCGGAAGATGAGTGGCATGACCCGGGGTTGGTGCTTCCTGTCCCGCTTCACCGCCTGGCAGCAGCCGCTGCGGGATGCGGTGATGCGACGGGCAGGGCTGGAGCCCCGGCCCCAGTTCAGCGATCCGGCGGCGGACTGCGCCGCCTTGCTGGCGGCAGTCACTTCTGCCGGCTTCCAACCCCAGGTGCAGGTGGTAGATTATGTCTGGGAGGACCGGCGCAGCCCGGAGGACCTGGCCGATTATCTGCTCCGGCATTCTTTCGATGATACGGAAGACCGGGCCGCCCTGGCAGGCAGACTGGCAGACGCGGCCCGCAGCCTCTGCGGCAGTGACGGCACGGTAAATGACCGGGTGGAGACAAAGGTGGCCTGGATCTACTGGGACGCCCGTCTTTCCTCCGGGGTAAAGGAGGAGAAAACATGATCCAACACGTATACAAACAGGCCGGCGCCTTTCACGGCCACTTCTGCCCCGGTCTTGCCATCGGCGTGCGGGCGGCATGGGAAGCCCGGGAGCGTCTGGGCCGTCAGGAGCTGCAATGTCTGGCCGAATCTCCTGCCTGCTGGCTGGATGGGATCCAGTTTCTGCTGGGCGCCACCGTGGGCAACGGCCGCCTGAAGGTGGATGACCGGGGCAAGGCAGCTTTCAATTTTTACGCGCCGGACAGCGGGGACAGTCTGCGGCTGTACCTGAAGGAGCAGCCTCAGGGGCTTTCCAAGGAGGCGCTGATCGATTTCATTTTGACCGCCCCCGCCGCGGAGATTTTTCAAAAGGGCCCGGCGTCGCTGCGCTTCCCGGCCAGGGGAGAGCGGTCCCCGGAGGCGGTGTGCTGCCGCTGCGGGGAGCGGGTACGTCTGGATCATGCCCGGAAAGTCGGTGAAGAGATCGTCTGCCGGGACTGCGATGTCTGAGTCATATTAATCCCTCCGGGAAGCATCTGAATGCAAATTCCCGGAGGGTTTTCATTTTCCGCTTGACAGGGCGGCGGTTTTTGTTTTTAATAGGTGCTTAGAAATACAAGGCAAGAGGTGCTGCACCATGAGAAACCTTATCGATATCACCGACCTGTCTGTGGAGGAGATCGACCAGCTCATTGCCACGGCGGAGGATATTATCGCAAACCCGGCAAAGTACAGCCAGGCCTGCGCCGGCAAGCAGCTGGCCACCCTGTTTTTTGAGCCTTCCACCCGCACCCGGCTCAGCTTTGAGTCGGCCATGCTGTCCCTGGGCGGCAGCGTGCTGGGCTTTTCCGAGGCGGCTTCCAGCTCCAGCGCCAAGGGCGAGACCGTGGGCGACACCGTCCACGCCGTCAGCTGCTACGCCGATATCATCGCCATGCGCCACCCCAAGGAGGGCGCGCCCTACGCCGCTGCCCAGGTGGCGGAGGTGCCCATCATCAACGCCGGTGACGGCGGCCATAACCACCCCACCCAGACCCTCACCGACCTTCTCACCATCCACCGGGAGAAGGGCCGGCTGGATAACTTCACCGTGGGCTTCTGCGGCGACCTGAAATTCGGCCGCACGGTCCACTCCCTGGTCAGTGCCCTGAGCCGGTATGAGAACATCCGCTTCGTGCTCATCTCCCCCCAGGAGCTGAAGCTGCCCCGGTATGTGAAGGAGGAGGCCCTGAAGAGCAAGGGCATCCCCTACATCCAGACTACAGATCTGGAGTCCGTGCTGCCCCAGCTGGATATTCTCTATATGACCCGGGTGCAGCGGGAGCGCTTCTTCAACGAGGAGGAGTATCTGCGGCTGAAGGACAGCTATGTGCTGACGCCGGAGAAGCTGGAGAAGGCCAAGGCTGACCTGTCCATTCTTCACCCCCTGCCCCGCGTCAACGAGATTGACGTGGCGGTGGACAAGGACCCCAGGGCGGCCTACTGGCGGCAGGTGAAAAACGGAAAGTTCGTGCGCATGGCGCTGATCATGATGCTGCTGGGCGTGGAAGTTTAAGGGAGGCACGAAGCATGAATATTGACAGCATTCAAAACGGTGTGGTCCTGGACCATATCCAGGCCGGCAAGAGCATGGAGATCTATCATTACCTGCACCTGGATCAGCTGGACTGCTCGGTGGCCATCATCAAGAACGCCCGCAGCAGCCATATGGAGCGGAAGGATATCATCAAGATCGACTCCCCGGTGGAGCTGGATCTGGACGTGCTGGGCTATATTGACGCCAACATCACCGTCAACATCATCCGGGACGGCGAGCTGGTGGAAAAGAAGCATCTGGAGCTGCCGGAAAAGCTGGTGAACGTTCTCCGCTGCAAGAACCCCCGGTGCATCACCGTATCAGAGCCCCAGCTGGACGCCATCTTCAAGCTCAGCAACCGCTCCAGGCACAGCTACCGCTGCGCCTACTGCGACACCGAGTACCGCCAGAAATAAGGATGAAAACGATCAACAGGCCCACGCCGTACGATGGCGTGGGCCTGTTTTCTATGTATTATTCAAAGTCAAAGACATTGTTCCCGCTGTCCACATAGCCGGTGACCACCTGGCAGCCGAAGTCCTGCTCCAGCAGCCGGGCCAGGGCATCCCGTGCGGCAAGAACGGCAGCCCCGTTCACATCCCGGAAGCCGTCAATGGGGAAGAACACATGGCTGGTGTCCCCGGTGATCTTCCCGTCCTCGCTCTGCCGCCAGATCCAGCGGCGGGTTTTCACCGTGTGGCCGCTGACGTAGACCAGCTCCCCGGCGGGCATGGTTTCCATCCCTTCCTCCCCCATGGGCAGGAAGTGATCCTCCGGCGTGGAGAAGCGGATCTGGATGTCCCCTTCCAGCTTGTCCACATCGTGGGCGCCCATGGGCAGCTGGTAGGTCAGGGAAAAGGCGTTGCCCAGATCCACCACGGTATTGATATGGGGCAGGGCGCCGCTTTTCTGCACCCGCTTCATCAGCGACTCGATGGAGCACATGAACTTGTTGGGGTTCATGCCCAGAGCCAGGAAGGCATCCCGGCAGGCCTTCACCCCGGGCAGCTCCCGGACATTGGCCTCCCGGTTGACCTGGGCGAAGTCCGCCGCGGCCTGATCCAGCATGCGGCCAATGGCCTCGCTTTGGCTGTGATTGTCCAGCCCACGGGCCACCACTACGCCCACGCAGTAATCCGGCAGCTGCTCAAAAACCGCCGGTTCCACAGCAAAACGGTTCATCCGCGCACCTCCCTCAGGCGTCCAGCCATTCGCAGGCGGCCAGAGCGGCAGCCGTGCCGTCGGCGGCGGCGGTGGTCAGCTGGCGGACAGTCTTGCTACGGCAGTCCCCGGCCACGAAGACCCCGGGGGTCCGGGTCAGGCACTGCTCCCCGGCAACGGCATAGCCCCGGCTGTCCAGCTCCATAAAGGCGCTGAAAGCCCCCAGGTCCGGCTCATGCCCCACGGCCACGAACAGGCCGGAGACCGGCAGTTCCCGGCTCTTGCCGCCGTTTTCCACGGTGATGGCGCGAAGCTGTTCCTCGCCCCGCAGGCCGGTGATGCGGGTGTCCAGCATGAATTCCACGTTGCTCCGCTGTTTGAGGGCTTCCACCAGCCGGGCCTCGCCCCGGAAGCTGTCCCGCCGGTGGATCAGCGTGACCTTGCGGCACTTCTCGCTTAAAAGCAGGGCGTCCTGCAGGGCGCTGTTGCCGCCGCCGGCCACCGCCACATCCTGGTCCTTATAGAAGGCCCCGTCGCACACGGCGCAGAAGCAGACGCCGCTACCCACCAGTTCCTCTTCCCCGGGCAGACCCAGGGGTTTGGGCCGGGCTCCGGCGGCAATGATGACAGCCTTGCCCTGGAATTCAACCCCGGAAAGGCAGTGGACGGTTTTCACATCGCCCTCCAGGGAGAGGGAGGCCACTTCCTCCAGCTCCACTTCCGCCCCCTGCTCCATGGCCTGCTCCAGCAGCTTGTCCCCCAGCTCCGTGCCGGAGATGGAGAGGAAGCCGGGGAAATTCTCCACCTTGGGGGACCAGGTGATCTGCCCGCCGAAGGCGTTTTTCTCGATGACCAGGACGGACTTCCCCGCCCGGCGGCCGTAGGTGGCAGCGGTAAGCCCGGCAGGGCCGCCGCCGATAATGATGATATCGTACATGCTTCTGCTCCGATCTGTTAATTTTACAATACCTAAATAGAATGCCCGGCAAGCCGGGCATTCTATTCATTATTCCTTTAATATCCGTGTTTTTCTCAGCTTACATACTGCTTGATGGCGCCGGCGCCGGCATATTTTTCAAAATTCACGCCGTCGGTGACGATCAGGGTGGGAGCCTGCTTCACGCCGTACTGTTTTGCCAGCTCCGCGTTCTCCTCGGCCATCAGCTTCTCGTATTGGAAGCCGGCCTTATCCATGTAGCTGCAGGCGATGCGGCAGTTGGGGCAGGTGGGGGTGGCGAAGAGGATGGCCCGCTTCTCCCCTTTCACGGCTCCGGCAGGAGCGGCGGCCCGGGCCTCGCAGTTGGCGGTGGCCACGCCCTCGGCCAGGGGGCCCTCATGCTGGAGATGGGAGTTCTCGATCACATACTCCTTGCGCTCCTTATACTCCTGGGTCTTGCCCACGTTCCAGTTCTGCACCGGGCGGTAGTAGCCGGTGATGCGGCTGTAGACCTCGGCGCTCTCGCCGCACTCGGGGCAGGTGAACTGCTCACCGGTGAGGTAGCCATGGTTCTTGCAGACGGAGTAGGTGGGAGAGAGGGTGTAGTAGGGCAGCTTGTAGTTCTCGGCGATCTTCCGCACCAGGTTGGCCGCCGCCTCCCAGCTGGGCAGCTTCTCGCCCAGGAAAGCGTGGAACACGGTGCCGGAGGTGTAACGGGTCTGGAGATCGTCCTGAATGTCCAGAGCCTCGAAAATGTCCTCCGTGTAGCTGACCGGCAGGTGGGAGCTATTGGTGTAGTAGGGGGTGCCGCCGGGCTCGGCCGCGGTGATGATGTCGGGATAGAGCTCCACGTCGTGCTTGGCCAGGCGGTAGGAGGTGGACTCCGCCGGAGTGGCCTCCAGGTTGTACAGGTCGCCGTACATCTCCTGGTAATCGCTGAGCCGCTCCCGCATATGATCCAGCACCTGCTTGGTGAAGTTCTGGCACTTGGCGGTGGTCATGTCGGCACGGATCCACTTGGCGTTGAGGCCGGCCTCGTTCATGCCCACCAGGCCGATGGTGGAGAAGTGGTTGTCAAAGCTGCCCAGATAGTGCTTGGTGTAGGGGTAGAGGCCGGCATCCAGCAGCTTGGTGATGACGGTGCGCTTGACCTTCAGGGAGCGGGCGGCCAGATCCATCAGCTTGTCCAGCCGGGCGTAGAAGTCCTGCTCGTCCTTGGCCAGGTAGGCCAGACGGGGCATATTCAGCGTCACCACGCCCACAGAGCCGGTGGATTCGCCGGAGCCGAAGTAGCCGCCGGACTTCTTGCGCAGCTCGCGCAGGTCCAGCCGCAGGCGGCAGCACATGGAGCGGACGTCCGAAGGCTCCATGTCGGAGTTGATGTAGTTGGAGAAGTAGGGGGTGCCGTACTTGGCGGTCATCTCGAAGAGCAGCTTGTTGTTCTCCGTGGGGGACCAGTCAAAGTCCCGGGTGATGGAGTAGGTGGGGATGGGGTACTGGAAGCCGCGGCCGTTGGCATCACCCTCGATCATAATGTCGATAAAGGCCTTGTTGACCATGTCCATCTCGGCCTTGCAGTCGCCATAGGTGAAGTCCATCTCCTTGCCGCCCACGATGGTGGGCAGGTCCTTCAGGTCGGCGGGAACGGTCCAGTCCAGGGTGATGTTGGAGAAGGGAGCCTGGGTGCCCCAGCGGGAGGGGGTGTTCACGCCGAAGATGAAGCTCTGGATGCACTGCTTCACTTCCTTGTAGCTCAGGTTGTCCACCTTGACGAAGGGGGCCAGGTAGGTGTCAAAGGAGGAGAAGGCCTGGGCGCCGGCCCACTCGTTCTGCATGATGCCCAGGAAGTTGACCATCTGGTTGCAGAGGGTGGACAGGTGGCTGGCGGGAGAGGAATTGATCTTGCCGGGGATGCCCAGACCCTGCTGGATCAGCTGCTTCAGGCTCCAGCCGGCGCAGTAGCCGGTGAGCATGGACAGGTCATGCAGGTGCAGGTCGCAGTTGCGGTGGGCATTGGCGATCTCCTGGTCATACACCTCGCTGAGCCAGTAGTTGGCGGTGATGGCGCCGGAGTTGGAGAGGATCAGGCCGCCCACGGAATAGGTGACGGTGGAGTTCTCCTTCACGCGCCAGTCCTCAATGTTCAGGTACTTGTCCACCGTCTCCTTATAGTCCAGATAGGAAGACTTGGTGTTGCGCAGTTTCTCCCGCTGCTTGCGGTAAAGGATGTAAGCCTTGGCCACGGTCTCGTAGCCGCCCCGGGAGAGCACGGCCTCCACGCTGTCCTGCACGTCCTCCACGGCCACCTTGCCGTCCTTGATCTTGGGCAGGAAGTCGGCCGAGACCTTCAGGGCCAGAAAATCGATGACGCTGTCGTTATATTCGGTGTTGGTGGCTTCAAAAGCCTTCTTGATGGCGGCGGCGATCTTGTTGATGTCAAAGTCAACAATCTTGCCGTCCCGCTTTACGACCTGATACATATCCATATCCTCCTGTTTGTATCTGTTATACGCCTCTGACCTGGACCGCAGGCACCCAGGGCCTTACAGTCTCCGCCAGGGCGTGCATTTCCTCTTCATTGAAAGCGTCCAGCCCGGTGATGTTCAGCACATGGCCGGAATCCTTGAATTGCTGAAGATAATACTCTTTGGCGCCGCTGATCCACTTTGCCGCTTCCACCAGGCTCTCCTCCGTATGGAGGCCCTTGACCACGGTGGTGCGGAATTCATAATCCACCGCGCCGGAGAGCAGAAAGTCCTTGGAACGGGTGATGGCGGTCATATCCGGGCTGTCCACCCCGATGGTCGCCGGATACAGCGCCGGGGCGTTCTTGATATCCATGGCCACCCGATCCACCAGGCCGTCCCTCACCAGGTCCATCAGCAGCTCCGGGAAGGAGCCGTTGGTGTCCAGCTTGATCTGATAGCCCAGGGCCTTCACCTTGGCCAGGAAGGCGCCGATGTCCTTATGCAGCAGCGGCTCACCCCCGGTGATGGCCACTCCGTCCAGCACGCCTACCCGTTTTTCCAAAAAGGCCAGCACCTGCTCCTCATCCGTGTCATGGGCCAGCTGCTCCGGCAGGACCAGGGGGGCGTTATGGCAGAAGGGACAGCGGAAATTGCAGCCGCCGGTAAACACCGTGCAGGCCACCCGGCCGGGATAATCCAGCAATGTTAATTTTTGCAGACCGGAAATAAGCATAGTTACACCTCTTTTTACGTGCTCCATTATATTACCGCCGAATGTGTTCTCTGTCAAGGGCCAATCACAAGATATAGAAAGAAAGACAGACTTGTAACCATTTATACCACAAAATATAGTGCCGCACTGCAATACGTGCAGTGCGGCACCGAGGGATATTGTACTTCATGGCGACAGATATTGCAAGAGCAAAAACGCGCTTTTGCAAATCTCGTCGATTTCTCCAAAAAGGGCGGAGTTTTTTTGAGCTCTATTTTACGTGGTGAAAATTGCCATCACTTTTTGGCGGCGGCTTCGGCCAGCTTGCGCTCCCGGCGCTCCAGCACTTCCTGGCTCTTGGGCTGGATATCCCCGGCTTTGGTCAGGGCCCACTTGGTCATGGAGGGACCCACCAGCTCATAGATTAGCACAGCAAAGAGTACAATATTGCGGATCAAAGCGCCGTCCTCCGGCAGGGTGGAGGCGGTAACGCACATACCCAGGGCCACGCCGGCCTGGGGCAGCAGGGTGATGCCCAGATAGTCCACTACATTTTTATCGCAGCCGGCCAGCTTGGCGGACTCCCTGGCCCCCAGATACTTGCCCAGAGAGCGGGAGAGAATGTAGACAAGGCCGATGATGACGGAGCTGAACTGCTGGAACACCCCCAGCTCCAGCTCGGCGCCGGAGATGACAAAGAACAACACCAGCAGCGGCGCCGTCCACCGGTCGGAATTGGCCATGATCTCCTCGGACAGGGGGCAGAGATTGCAGAACACGCAGCCCAGCATCATGCACACCAGCAGAGAGGAGAAGCCCACCGTCACCGGCCCGATCTGAATGCTCATCATGGCCAGGGCCACGGTGAGGAACACAAAGCTGATGGTCATGGCCAGGCGGTTGGTGTTGGAATTGAACAGCTTTTCAATGTGGGTCAGGCCAAAGCCGGCCAGAGCGCCCAGCAGCAGGGAGCCCAAAATCTCGATAATGGGGTTGACCACAATGGTGAACACATCCACCACGCCGGAGCCCAGCGCCTTGGCAATACCGAAGGACACGGCAAAGAGCACCAGGCCCACCGCATCGTCCAGAGCCACAATGGGCAGCAGCAGATCCGTCAGGGGACCTTTCGCCTTATACTGGCGCACCACCATCAGCGTGGCGGCTGGGGCGGTGGCAGCGGCAATGGCGCCCAGGGTGATGGCGGCGGGAACCGTAAGCGCCTCCGGGTTCATAAAATGGAAAGCAAGCAGGGCCATATCCACCAGAGCCGTGGCCACCACAGCCTGGATCACACCGATGATCAAGGTCTGGCGGCCGGTCTCCTTCAGTTGAGACAGACGGAACTCATTGCCGATGGAAAAGGCGATAAAGCCCAGGGCCACATCAGAGATCAGGCCAATATTCTCCAGCTGGTCATAGTTGGCAAAGCCGATGCCGGGGATATGCAGCGCACCGATGCAGCAGGGTCCGATGAACACACCGGCCACCAGGTAAGCCGTCACATCCGGCAGGTGCAGCCGCTTGACGGCACGGGTCATCATCAGTCCCGCGAACATGGCAATGGCAAGAGAAAGCAAACTGGTCATAAGGAAATCTCCTCCTTCTTTTCAACCCCGAGATTATAGGCCCAAAACAGCCAAGTTTCAATCAGAAAAAGCAACAAAATACAGCCATTGATGAAAAAATTTTCTGAGCGGCTTGACAGTGGCGCAAAGCTGTGCTATCATTCAATTAACATTTAAGTTAAACGTTAAAGGAGCTGATCAAACTGGGACTGCAAGACACGCTGCGGGCTCTGGCGGACCCGATCCGGCGGGAGATTCTCACCCTGCTGAAGGGCGGGCGGCTCTCCGCCGGGGAGATCGGCCAGCACTTCCCTGTTACGGCGGCGGCCATCTCCCGGCACCTGTCGGTGCTGCGGGAGGCGGATTTGATCCGGGACCAGCGGGAAGGGAAATTCATTTATTATGAGCTGAACACGTCGGTGCTGGAGGAGATCATGCTCTGGCTGACGGAACTGAAAGGAGAAGAAACGGATGAAAGAACATAAGGGAAAGCTGATCCTCACCAGTCTGCTGGTGCTGCTGCCGCTGGCGGCGGGGCTGCTGCTGTGGAACCGGCTGCCGGCGCAGCTGCCCATGCATTGGAACGCCGCCGGCGAGATTGACGGCTGGGGCAGCCGGTGGATGGTTGTGTGCGCCCAGCCGCTGTTTTTGCTGCTGATCCACTGGGTCTGCGTAGTGGCCTGCTTTATCGACCCGAAAAACAAAGGGCAGAATCGGAAGGCCCTGGGCATGGTGCTGTGGGTCTGCCCGGCGGTCTCCCTGCTGGCTGGGTTCATGACCCTCTCGACGGCCCTGGGCATGGGGCTGCGGACAGAGAAGCTGGTGCTGATCTTCCTTGGCTTGTTGTTCATTATGATCGGCAATTATCTGCCCAAGTGCAAACAGAACTACACCATTGGCATCCGGGTGATGTGGGCCCTGGATGACGAGGAGAACTGGGCCGCCACCCACCGCTTTGCCTCCCGGCTCTGGGTAGGCTGCGGCGTGGTGATCCTGCTGCTGGCCTTCCTGCCCTGGGCGGCGGTCAGCCTGTGGATCAGCCTGGTCCTGGTCCTGGTGGCAACGCTGGCCTCGGTGCTGTACTCGTATATTTTTTATAGAAAGAAACACGGTTAAGAGCAGCTGCATATCAAAAAAGCCGCCGGGTCACCCCGGCGGCTTTTTTATGCGTTATAAGGTTTCGGCTCAGGCAGCCTTCTTGCTCTCCACGCTGCGGATCACAAACAGGGTGCCCACGGTGAGGACAGCGCCGATCACCAGGCAGATGATGGCGTTCTGGACAAAGCCGGCCACGATGTAGGTCACGAAGCTGACGGCGGCCACGGTGATGGCGTAGGGCAGCTGGGTGGAGACGTGCTTCAGGTGATCCACCTGAGCACCGGCGGAAGCCATAATGGTGGTGTCGGAAATGGGGGAGCAGTGGTCGCCGCAGACAGCGCCGGCGCAGCAGGCAGAGATGCCGATGATCAGCAGGCTGCTGGAGGCGGGGAAGATGGCGGTGACGATGGGGATCAGGATGCCGAAGGTGCCCCAGGAGGTGCCGGAGGCGAAAGCCAGGATGCAGGCCACCACGAAGATCACGGCGGGCAGCATGCTGTACAGGCCGGCGGAGGCGCCCATCATCAGGTCATGCACGAACTCGGCAGCGCCCAGGGTGCTGGTCATGGTCTTCAGGGAGACGGCCATGGTGAGGATGGTGATGGGGGGAACCATGGCGATAAAGCCCTTGGGCACGCAGGCCATGGCTTCCTTGAAGCTGAGGACGCGGCGGGCGCACAGGTAGATCACGGTGAGCACCAGAGCGATGATGCCGCCCCAGGGCAGACCCACAAAGGCGTCGGTGTTGCCGAAGGCGCCGATGAAGTCGCCGGCGCAGTCGGTGCCGCCCCAGGCGTCAACGCCGAAGAAGCCGCCAACATAGATCATACCGATGGTGCAGGCAATAATCAGGGTAACAACGGGCAGAATAAGATCAATGACCTTGCCCTTGGGATTGGCGTTTTCGTCCTCGCTGTTTTCCAGGCCGCCCAGGTGGCCGTTGAGCTGAGCGGACATCTCATGCATACGCATGGGGCCGTAGTCGAACTTCATCAGGGTCAGGGCGATGATGAACACGAAGGTCAGCAGGGAGTAGAAGTTGTAGGGGATGGCGCGGATGAACAGCTCAATGCCGGAGAAGCCGGCGTCCAGGTCGGCAGCCACGCCGGAAACGGCAGCAGCCCAGGAGGAGATGGGAGCGATCATGCAGACGGGGGCGGCGGTGGCGTCGATGATGTAGGCCAGCTTGGCCCGGGAGATCTTGTGGCTGTCGGTGACGGGACGCATGACGGAGCCCACGGTCAGGCAGTTGAAGTAGTCGTCAATGAAGATCAGGATGCCCAGGGCGAAGGTGGCCAGAGCGGCGCCCACCCGGGTCTTGATGTTCTTCTCTGCCCAGCGGCCGAAAGCGGCGGAGCCGCCGGAGGCGTTGACCAGAGCAACGATGATGCCCAGGATAACCAGGAACAGGAAGATACCGGCGTTATCCGCAATGGCGGCGATAAAGCCGTCGTTGAGGGCGGTATCCAGGGTGGCAACGGGGGCAAAGTTTGCGCAGAACAGAGCGCCTACCAGCACGCCGATGAACAGGGAGGAGTAGGCCTCCTTGGTGATGAGGGCCAGCACGATGGCCAGAATGGGGGGCACCAGCGCCCAGAAAGTACCGTACATTTTGATGTACCTCCAATAAAAAAAGTCATGAACAAAGCCGGTGCTGTTCATGACGCAAACATTGTGACCAGACAGCTCTCCGCTTTCGCGACAGTCCGCCGGATCTTATCCGGCAGCCCAGCGATACCTGCCCAGGAAAACAGATACCCTTCGGCGATGACCCCTTTCACTCCGCGGTTCCTGCCGCAGCAAGGGAGCTACTCTTGACCAACGCGCCTCTATCCTTTGTTCATTTGTTGTGCTCATTATATAACATGGACACTTTTTGTCAACAGGCAACTTGGGCTTTGGAAATTTTTCATGATTTGTGACGGATGAAAATGTGGAAAACTATGTGGTAACTGTGGATTATGTACAGAATATGAACAGCTTTTTTGTGCTTGATAAGGGCTTATTTCCAGATATTGGCTTTGAACGCTTCGGCTTCGGGCATTTTTTGTGGCTTTTTGCCGGCGGGTCCGGCCTGGTCCTTGGCTGTTTTGCCTATCGAAAATCCCTGCCGGAAAGGCGGCCCGGGCTCCGTCTGCTGACGGCTGGCCTGGCCCTTGCTCTGGAGTTATGGCGGGCCGGGCTGCTGCTGAGCCGTGGCTTGTACGACCTGGGGCGGCTGCCGCTGCATCTGTGCAGCCTGTCCATCTATCTCTGCTTCTTCCACGCCCTGACCGGCCGGCCGGGGCTGGGGCAGTTTCTTTACGCCTTCACGCTGCCGGGAGCGGCCTTCGCCCTGCTGTTCCCCGACTGGGCGGGGCAGCCCCTTTTCGGCTTTATTGCCGTCAGTTCTTTCCTGCTGCACTTTTTGCTGGTGCTCTACCCGCTGATGCAGGCAGCCGCCGGGGAAATCCGGCCGGAGCTGCGCCGGCTGCCGGGCTGTATCGGGCGGATGCTGCTGCTGGCGCTGCCGGTGTATTTTCTCAACAAGCTGTGGAACACCAATTATATGTTCCTGAATCTGCCGCCGGCAGGCAGTCCCCTGGCGCTGTTTGCCTTTCTGGGAAATCCCGGCTATCTGCTGGGCTACATTCCCCTGGCGCTGGGGGTGTGGGCGCTGCTGTATGGCAGGGAGTTTGCCGGACTTCTTGGCAAAAATTAAGCGTATTTTAAGGAAAACTAAGGAAAAAGAGGAACTCCCTGCCTTTGCTTTCGTCTATAATAGCATCCATGTTTTGGAAAAGAGGGAGAACGGGAGAAGACATGCGTTATCTGGTTTTTTATGCGGTGGATATGCTGCTGTGGTCGGCGGCGCTGATTCTGGTGCTGGCGCTGGTGTCCCGCATCAGCGGGCACCGGCCTACCAAGGTCCAGGCCTTCTGGAAGCTGGTGCTGGCGCTGTATCTGGCGGCGGTGTATAACGTGGCGGGAGCGCCGGAGCTGCCCTATATTTTCCCCCGGCTGAACATCAACCTGCTTCCCTTTTGGGACATTACCAGCGGCATGAAGGCCTATCTGATCAATTCCGGGCTGAACATCCTGCTGTTTATCCCCCTGGGCTTTATTCTTCCCCTGCTGTGGAAGGAGTTTCGCAGCCGCCGGACCATGTGTCTCACCGGCTTTCTGCTGAGCCTGGGCATTGAGCTGGCCCAGCTGCTGAATTACCGCATCAGCGATGTGGATGACCTGATCATGAACACCCTGGGCGCCTTTCTGGGCTATGAGCTGCTGATGCTTCTCAGGCGGAGGAAAAAGAATCTGCTGATTCAGGAACAGGCCGACGGGCGGAAGATGTTTCTGGCCATCCTGGGCGTGGTGATTTTGGTGATGTTTGCCCTGCGGCCCTATATCACCCGGGCAGTATCCAACATAATGTTCTGAAAAAGGAAAAATTGGGCTTGACTTTGGCGCTCAAGTGCATTATAATAACCAAGCTGCAAAGTTAATATGTATGTTTCTTGAGCAAACACGGAGATGTCGCGTAGTTGGTCGAGCGCGCACGATTGGAAATCGTGTAAGGGTCAAAAGCTCTTCGAGAGTTCGAATCTCTCCATCTCCGCCAAAAATAAAAACCTGCCTTTTGGCAGGTTTTTATTTTTATCTGCGGAGTGGAGAGATTCGAATCAGAATCGAACACCCCAGCGTACCGGGACAAACGCCCCCAAAGGCTTCCCCTCGAGGGGAAGCTGGCGGCGTAGCCGACTGATGAGGTGGCCAGCAGCCGCCGGAAAGGCTTCCGGCAAAAAGCAGGATTTCCACCTCATCCGCCCAGTGTGCGCACTGGGCACCTTCCCCTCCAGGGGAAGGCTTGAGAAGGCGTCCTCTTTCCCTTCCCCATTGTTTTTTGACAGTCTAAAAAGAACAGCCCGCCATTCGGCAGGCTGTTCTTTTTCTATGCGGGATGGAGAAATCCCCTTTTTCTTACTTGGTCCTGACGTACTCGTTCATGGGCTTGACCATGTACTCATTGTAGGGGAACTGGTCGGTGGTGACATAGCCGGCGGGGGCGTCGATCAGCTGGGGGATGCGGTTGACCAGCGTGGCGCAGGTCAGCTCCACGGTAGCGGGCTGGTTGACGATGCAGGTGGTCTCCGGCTCGCCGTAGAGGGTCCAGACGTTGGTGTCGATCTCGTCCTTGTTGTAGATCTTTCCCACGCACTCGGTCTCGAAGGTGATGCCCTCTTCCGTCTCGGTGGTAACCACGGCCCGCATACCGGTGGCGTAGCCGGCCTTGACCACCATGCCCAGCGTCTCGGACTTCAGGTCCTCCTTGTCCACGCAGGGGATGCATTTCTGGGTCTGGGACTTTACATGCAGGCCCATCTTGCTGCACAGCCAGCCGTTCTGGTTCCACATGTAGGAGGGCACATACTGGCCGCTCTCCACCAGTTCCTTCATCTGGTCGGAGGGGGTATCGTTGTAGCAACCGATGGTCTTGTTGAACTCCTCGATGCTGAGACCTGCGCCGTGACCTTCCGCCAGGGCGATGCCGTAGTCCTCCACGTTGTAGGAGCTGCTGCCGAAGATCTTGGTGATCTTATGGGAGGAGCCGCACAGGTTAGTGACCATGGTGCCCCAGTACAGGTCGCAGTAGCCCACGCCGGTGAGGGTGCAGTTGCCTTCCTTGGCCAGCTTGTCCAGCTTGGCGGTGAGGGCGGGCGAGGAGTTCCAGGGATAGAGGGCTTCCTCGCAGGTGCTGATGGCGTTGATGCCCAGCTTCGCGCAGATGGTGAAGATTTCCTCAATTTCTGCCACGGTGCTGCGGGTAGCCACGATGCAGACGTCCGGCTTCAGCTCCGCCAGAATCTTCTCCGCATCGGCAGAGGGCTGTACGGTGACGCCCACGAAGGGATAGTCATTACCGATGATTTCCGACACATCCTTCCCGATATGGCCGGGATTGCGGCAGAGGGCCGCCACCAGTTCGCCGTCGTGCTCCAGTACATACCGCATCAGCCAGCGGCTCATCTTACCGCAGCCATACTGTGCAACCTTAACTTTCCGTTCCATACGATAAGCCTCCTAAGTAAGTCATTATTTTAACGACCTTCTGAGGCTATTATAGGCATTGTTGTAGGTGCAAAGTCAAGGCAAATTCTGTTGGGAAAACTAACCAAAAAACCGCACCGGGATTTGTGT
The DNA here is from genome assembly GCA_051866745.1 of Candidatus Limivicinus sp. GTDB lineage: Bacteria > Bacillota > Clostridia > Oscillospirales > Oscillospiraceae > Limivicinus. The sequence continues at coordinate 24,812 of JBJDXQ010000041.1, forward strand.
CTTATAGAACATCTGCCGCCGGTCAAACTCCAGCATGGGGAAGTCGATCATCACCTCGCAGAGGTAGTCCCCGGCCACCTGGCTGGCCTGCTCCAGCAGCAGACTTACCAGGGCCTGGGTGTCGCTGTTGTTCAGTGCGGCGCGGATCTGCCGCAGGGTCATGCCGTAGACCTTCATGGTCTGGATCATGTCCAGCCGGGCGGACTGGGTGATGTGATAATAGCGGTAACCGCTGGCCGGATCGGTGTACCGGGGCTTCATCAGCCCCTCCCGGTCATAAAGGCGCAGGGTCTGCTCCGACACGTGATTCAGTTCTGCCATCTGTCCGATGGTGAGTTTCTCCAGATCCATCAAACTCTCCTCCTGGTATAAGGTTTTCTCCATTATAGCACGGGCAGCTTTCCCATGGGAAGGGCCTGAGGAACAAAAAAAGAAGGTGCGCAATGGCTTGCGCACCTTCTATTTTTCCTATTTGATTCAGAGCTTCACACCGCCGATATAAACCGCCTTGCGCCCAAGCGCCTCGTCGCAGACCACGAAGTCTGCCAGCTTGCCGGCTTCAATGGAGCCGATCTCGCTGTCCCGGCCCAACTGACGGGCGGGAGTGATGGTAGCGGCATTGATGGCCTCGGCCACAGGGATGCCGAAGGCAATGGCGTTAAGCATACAGCTATACAGGTTGGAGGCGGAGCCGGCGATGGTGCCGTCGGCCAGGCGGGCGATGCAGTCCTTCAGGAACACAGTCTGGCCCCCCAGCTCATACTCCCCGTCCGGCATACCGCAACAGCGCAGCGCGTCGGACACCAGGCAGATGCGGCCGGGGAACAGCTTGAAGGCCATGCGCACCACGCTGGGGTGGACGTGAAGCCCATCACAAATCAGCTCCGCCGTGACGCACTCCCGCTCAGCGGCAGCGCCGATGACGCCGGGCTTGCGGTGGTGAATGGGCGGCATGGCGTTGAACAGGTGGGTCAGATGCCGGGCGCCGTTCTGGAACACGGCGGCAGCCTGCTCATAGGTAGCGTCGGTATGGGCCACGGACACGGTGCACAGTTCGGATGCCCTGGCCGCGAATTCCGCCGCACCGGGCAGCTCCGGGGCCACATCCACAATGCGCACCAGTCCCTCGCAGCCTTCGTACAGCTTCTCAAAGGCGGCAAAATCCGGGTCCTTCAGGTAAGCGCCGTTCTGGGCGCCTTTCTTTTTCTCGGAGAAGAAGGGCCCCTCCATCTGGATGCCCATAAGCCGGGCATGGCCGGGTGCGTCCTCCCGCCGGTAGTCCACGGCGGTGGCGAAGGCGGCGGCCAGGGTCTCATAGGGCAGGGTCATGGAAGCGGGGGCAAAGGAGGTGACGCCGTTTTCCGCCAAGTATCGACCCATGGTGCGCAGCCCCTCCAGCTTGCCGTCGGAAAAATCAGCGCCGGAGTTGCCGTGGTTATGGACATCCACCAGACCGGGAATCACATAAGCGCCCTGCAAATCCTCTCCCGGCTCTTCCACGGCGCCGGAGAACACCTGCGTGAAGCGGCCCTCCTCCACCCGGAAGCCCCCGGGCACAAAATCTAATCCATTAAAAATCAACGCGTTTTTATACAGCATATGGCACTCCCCTTTTATGAATTATTATCTGGAATCATTTTTTGCAGGCAGATGCTGAAAAGGAAAGGATTGGCAAAGATAACCGGCAGCGCATAACGCAGGCCGTTGTGGAAGAAGGTGGGCCCGGCCACACAGATTAGCACGCTCACCACCGAGGGTACCAGCAGGATCAGCAGGCGTGCCCGGCGCTGGCAAAGGGCGGCCAGCGCCAGGTAGAGCGCAAGCCACACCTGAACCGGGCCGTTGCAAACGGGGTAAAACAGCGGGAAGTTCTCAAAGGCCAGGATAAAATCGCTGAGCTTATCCAGCCGCTCCGCCCGCCGGGCAGCCGCCTCCTCCGGCAGGGAGAACAGCTGTACCGGCGCATCGCTTACCGGGTCATACTGCATATAGATTCCCATAGAGGTCTCCCGGGCGCCGGGATAGAAATAGCCGTAAACATTGTTGAAGGTGGCAGAGAAATACACCTCCGGGTGGCGCAGGCCCTGCCGGAGCCAGACCGTGAAGTACCGGGCCAGGGCCTTTCCGTCTCCCCGGTAAAGCCCCTTCACGTAATCGCCCAGGTGCTCCCGGTACGCCTCAGGAAGCTGGTCGTAATCCACCACCTGGTCAATGATCTGCCGCTCCTCCTCGGTCACATCCTCTGGGCAATACTTCACGTATCTGGCCGTCTGCATCAGCGGCAGGGACAGGGCTTCGCCGGTGCTGGTCCCGGGAATCCCCAGCGCCGGGAGCAGCAAATTGAGGTAGCATAAGCAAAGGCAAAAAGCCGCGCCCACAGCGGCGATCACGCGCCCCATAAGTGGGCCGCCGGCTTTCCGCCGACGTAGGAGGGCCACCGGAACCAGCACCATCAGCAGGGCCAACAGCAGATGAGGCCCGTTGGAGCGCAGCACCCCCAGCAGCAGGCAGGCAGCGGCCAGCCTGACCAGACTCCCCGGAGAGGCCGGATACGCCCCAAGCAGCAGCTCCGCAAGCAGGCTCAGGCACAGCAGCAGCGCACAGGCGAAAAGACAGTCCTTCCCCATAGAGGTGGTATAGCGGGAGAAGATCGTGGCCAGGGAATAGGCCGCCAGGGTGAGCGCCAGCAGTCCGTTGTTCAGCCGCAGACGATGCATTGCCTTCAGTGAGCGGGCCATACAGGCGGCGCAAAACAGAGCCTGAAGAACAACGATGGTAAACAGCCCCGCGTTGTTGCTGCCAAACAGTGTCTTGCCCAGCAGATAGCACCCTGCGAAAAAGGTACTGGAGGCCACCGGCCAGTGGTTCGTCAGGGGGAACAGGCCCAGCGGCTCAAGCAGCTGATAATAGGAGTCAAAATCGATGCCGCCGGGATATTTCAAAATGGCGTAGGGCAACCACAGCAGGAAGATCACCGCAAAGGGAAACAGGAAGGGATGCCTGTCCCAAAGCTTGGGGAGCCCGACCTGAGCGGCCATCAGTCTGCGGCAGCCATATTTGGCCCAGCGCAAAAGATTCACTGTCAGCCCCGTGAGTCCGGCCAGGGAGAACAGCGCCAGCAGAATGCAGCTGCGGTTGGCAGTAAGCAGGGCGTAGGAGTTGCAGACCCAAAAGCTGTGCCCCAGCAGCAGAATCAGGGAAAACACCGCAGCAAAGACCCAGTCATAGGCATAGATTCTGGCTTGTGCCTTGTCCGGCGCCTTCACCCGGAGCAGCAGAAGCCCCAGCCAAAGCACAAAGGGCATCGCCGTGCTGGGTGATGGGAAAATCCAGGTCAGCAGCAGCCCGTCAAAGCGCACCACCTGCTGGGCCACCTCGTTCAGTTCGATCTGGATCACCGTGAAATCCAGCAGTGACAGCAGCAGGGCCATCATCAAGCGCCGCGGCGTTGCGTTTTTTCTTTCAAGCATAGTTCCGCCTCATCCAATGATCTTATTCATCAACATTCTACCACAGGCGCCAGGCCGCCGCAAGGAGAAAGCCTTTCGATTATTCGTAAAATCCCCTTTCCCCGCAACAAAAACACCCCCGCCATTCAGCGGGGGTGTTCGCGAACACAATATCACTTGGCGGCTTCCAGCAGATAGACCTGGACATTCTTGGTGAAGCCGTTGCACTCGGCTGTCAGCGTGACGCCGCCGGCCTTGGCCTTGACGATGGCCACCTCGCAGGTATTGTCGCCGGTGGAGGTGACGGTGCAGTACTCGCCGCTCTCATCCGAGACAGACCAGTTGACCTTGGCGCCCACCAAAGTGGCGGGCAGGACCTGGGCGGTAAGGGGTATGTTGGCGTCACCCTCGCGCATGGTGAACTCCTCCAGCTCCTTCTCGTAGAACATGACGCGGATGCCCTCAACCGTGGGGGTGGGGGTGGGTGCGGGCGTAGGCGGCGTGTCTATGATGGGAACATAGTCCGTGGCGGCGGGGGGTGCTGTGATGGTGGCGTTGCCCCGTTTCTCCGTGCCTTCCAGGCTGGTGGATACCATGACGATCACCGCAAGGATCACCGCCACGACAAGTATAAGACCAAAAATCATCTGCCACTTTGTGTTCGTTTCGGCACGCTCATAGGACGCGGTCCCTCTGACCGTGCCTGGCGTAGTGCCGGGAGTGCGCCCGCTCTGGGTCACCCTTCTGGTGCCGCAGTTGGGGCAGCGACTGCGCATGGAAGAAAATGTCTCGCCGCAGCGGCGGCATTTTACTTCAGGAATCATGCTCATACAAGTTCCTCCGTTCTCAAGAACAAATAGGGTAAATGCTTAAACTCATCCAAGTTTAAGCATCGTGCTACCTATAAATAATACATCTTCTTTTGCATTTCGTCAAGACTTCTCATGCCCAAGAGGGCGATTTTCAGGGGTTTTGCGGCTCTGATTCCCCACTTATTCCCCAATTTGCCCGTTTTTTCCCTGGGATTTGCAAAAAAGCTGTCGACAATTATCCACCTGTGAGGAGCAAGTCCGCTCTTGTTCCTCATTATAGCAAGATGCGATTGAAAATCAAGCGGGATAATGTTAATATAACAGCATATAATGGCAGAAAAATGGGTAAAGGGTGAGAGTTTTGGAAAAAAGCATAACCAGAATCGTGCTTACAGGCGGCCCCGCCGCCGGAAAAACCACGCTGATCAGCCGGATACTGAAGGAGTTCAAGCCGGAGGACGGCTGGAAGGTGATCACTATCCCGGAGACCGCCACGGACCTGATCTCCGGCTTCGGCATCGGGCCTTTCCCCAACTGCGTGAGTATGGAGGAGTTCCAGTATTTCGTCATTGACGACCAGCTGCACAAGGAAAAACTGGCGCTGAAGGCGGCGCAGATGGTGCCCTATGACAAGATTCTGATTGTCTATGACCGGGCGCTGCTGGACGACAAAGCCTACATCACCGACCAGCAGTTTCAGGAGACGCTGGCCTACTTCGGCAAAACGGAGGAGGAGGTTCTCTCCGGCTATGACGCGGTGCTGCATCTGGTGACCTGCGCCAAGGGGGCGGAGTACGCCTATAACTTCGGCAATGCCGCCCGCTATGAAAGCGTGGAGGAGGCCCGGCGGATGGACGACCGAACCCTGCGGGCCTGGAGCGCCCACCCCCGGCTCTATGTGATTGACAATTCCGTGGATTTTGAAGAGAAGATCAACCGGGCCATCGCCCAGATTTATCGCATTGTGGGGCAGAGCGCCCCGGCGGCGGCCAAGCGGAAGTACCTCATCCACATGCCGGACTGCGCGAAGCTGCAGGAACGCTACGGCGCGGTCCCGGTGGAGATGATGCAGACCTACCTCAACTCCAACAGCCCAAGCATTGAGCGGCGTATCCGCCAGCAGAAAAACGGCGGGGGCTACCTCTACTTCTACACGGAAAAGCGCGTTGCCGAGGATGGGACCCGCTGGGTCACGGAAAAGCCCATCTCGGAAAAGGAATACGTGGCCTACCTGATGGAGAGCGACCTGAGCCTTCATGCGGTGCGGAAGGTGAAATACCGCTTTGGCTATCAAAACAGCCGTCTGGAAATCGACGTGTACCCCTTTGACCGGGACAAAGCCGTTCTGTTCGTCTACGGCGGCGGCCAGGTGCCGGAGCTGCCGGAGGAAATCCGCCTGATCAAAGAGGTGACCGGCCTGCCTGATTACAAAAACCGCCAGCTGGCAGCGTCTCAAATTCTGTAAACCAAATTATCGTTACAAAAATTGCACAAAAACAGGCGCTAAATTTGTTCGCACAGCCGAAAATATTTTTCGGCTGTGCGTTTTTTGTTCCTTTTTATCCTATTAATCTTCTTTCTGGCGGTATTTTCTCCAAACAATCGTATGTTGCAGATTCCTACAGAAGTTTACAAAAGAAAGTCGTTGTCACGGGATTATGTTGACTTTATAATGAACTCACCGTTAATTATGTCAACACTAATATGTAAAGCATATTATTTTTGGTGAGAACAGGGGAACCGAGAGGCAAATGAGGAACAAGCGCCACAATTTTATATCTTCCGCGGCAATGGCTTTGGCCCTTGTCGTTGTTTTTGCCTGGGCCTCCCCTGCGGCATACGCAAGCCATGCCGGCCATGACGGCTGGGCAGTGGTGAGCACCGGCAGCAGAAAGACCCTGGACAGCGGCAGCTATTACCTGAAGAGCGACCTGAACAGCGACCTTGTGATCAAGGGCCAGGTGGAGCTGTGCCTCAACGGCCATACCCTCAGCGGCAGCGGCAAGGGCAGCGTCATCACCGTCAGCGAGGGCGCCCAGCTCAGCCTCCACGACTGCGGCAAGGGCGGCTGCGTCACCGGCGGCAAAGCCACCGAGGGCGGCGGCATCTATGTGGCAAAGGGCGCCGGGCTCAGCCTGGAGGGCGGAGCAATCTGCGGCAACGAGGCCAACCGTGGCGGCGGCATCTGCGCGGCCGAAGGGGCCAGCGTAACCGTCTCCGGCGGGGAGATCCGTGACAACAGCGCCAAGAGCGGCGGCGGCGTCTACCTCCGCTGCGAGGCCAGCATCCAGGGCGTCAGCATCAGCGGCAACAGCGCGGAGTATAACGGGGCGGGCCTTTACGCCGAGATGGCGGAGGGCGGAAGCATCGCCCTTGACCGCTGCACCATAGAGAGCAACATCTGCCAGGGCCACGGCGGCGGCATCTACCTGAAAAACTGCCAGGCCACGGCGGCGGACTGCCGCATTGCGGACAACAAAGGGATCGACGCCCACGCCAGCGGCGGCGGCGTTTATATCGATGAGTACGCCGGCTTCACCATGACCGGCGGCACCCTGATCAGCGGCAACAGCGCCGCCAATCAGGGCGGCGGTGTCTGCGTCAGCAACGCCTCTGCAGCCGGCTTTGCCATGGAGGACGGGGAAATCAGCGGCAACAGCGCCACAAACGGCGGCGGCATCGCCACCACCGGCGTGGGCAGCTTTGAAATCACCGGGGGCAAAATCGCCCGGAACAGCGCCAGCGGCGACGGCGGCGGCGTATATGTCAGCTTCGGCTTCACCCGGGACGCGGAAAAGCGCATTGCCGACTGTGACATTGACGGCAACACGGCCGGCAGCTACGGCGGCGGCGTGTTCATTCAGGGCAACAGCTTTATCAACGTGGAGCTGTGCAGCGACAGCATCCGCCGCAACAGCGCCATGGACGGCGGCGGCGTATACGTCAACCAGATGGATGGGCTGCGCCTGTCCGGGCGGCTGCACATCAACGGCAACCAGTGCAGCGGCCGTGGCGCCAACCTCTACCTTCACAGCTCCGAAACCATGTATGTGGCCGGGCTGGAGCAGGGAAGCGACATTGGCCTCAGCATCGAATACACCGATAAGAACACCTTCACCAAGGACGCGGCGGCCAACGCGGAAATGCTCAAGGACTGCTTCAAGAGTAACGTAACCGATTTCGGCGTCAGCATTGGGGCGGACAAGGAGCTGCAGTTTGCCCTTTCCTGCCGGGTAGACTTTGACGCCAAGGGCGGCAAGCTGGACAATGCCTATCAGATGTTCACTACCGGCGACCCCCTGGGCAGCCTGCCCATCCCCAAAAAGGACGGCCACACCTTCACCTACTGGGATTACAACGGAAAAAAGGTCAGCCCGGAGGACCCGGTGACCTTTGACAAGACCCTGACAGCCAATTATGAATTCAACCGCTACACCGTTAATTACGACCCCAACGGCGGCAGCGGCAGCATGGCCAGCCAGAAGTGCCGCTACACCGTGCCCTTCAACCTGGCAAAATGCAGCTTCCAAAACGGGGACCTGGTCTTTGCCGGGTGGAGCCTCACTCCCGATGGCGAGGTCAAATATGCCGACGGCGGCAGCGCCTGCAGCCTGTGCAAGAACGCGGACGGCAGCGTGACCCTGTACGCCCAGTGGAAGCAGCCCCCGGCCAGCGCCATCCGCATGGCCGGCAGCGTGAAGCTGGCCCTGGGCGAGAGCAAGCTGCTTTCCGTGACAGCGGAGCCTGCAGGGGCGGATATCAGCGACATTGTCTGGAGCTGCGATAAAGAAAAGATTCTCAGCGTGGACCAGCAGGGCAACGTAAGCGCCCTGGCCGCCGGCACAGCCACCGTCACCGCCAGCACCCCCGCCGGGGCCAGCGCCAGCTGCACCGTGGAAGTGGGCCGCCGGGCCGCGGACAAGGAGGACTTTGTTTTCTCCCAGGAGCGGAGCTTCCCCTATGACGGTCAGGCCAAGAGCCCCACACTGCTCTCCTTCCCCGAGGGGATGGAGCTGAGCATCCGCTACCTGGCCAGCGACGGCAGCCCCCTTGCGGGCGTTCCCTCCCAGCCCGGCAGCTACAGCATCTGCATTGACGTGGCAGAGGATAAGCGCTTTGAGGCGGTGCAGGGCATCACCGACAGCGCCTGGAACTTCACCATAGAACAGGGCAGCCAGCAGCCCCTGCGCATCACCGGGCAGCCGGACAGTGTCTGCTTCGGCCAGGCCTTTGCCCTGGGCGTTGAGGGCGGCTCCGGCGACGGAGCGGTCACCTGGACGCTGAGCGCCGGCGATGCCGCCCTGGTCAACAGCGAGACCGGCGATGTCTACGTCACCGGCGTGGGCGATTTTACTGTCACTGCCACCAAGCTGGGCGGCAGCGGCTTTGACGATGTTTCCGCCAGCGCCAGCTTCACCGCCGGCAAGCGGCAGCTTACTTTGGAAAGCCAGCCCACCGTGGTGACCGAAAAGATTTACGACGGCACCACCCTCTCTCAGGTGCTGGATATGGGGCAGATCACCGGCTTCCGGCCGGAGGATGAGGGCAGCGTGCCCATTCAGGCCACCGCCCGCTTTGAGAACAAGAACGCCGGGCTGGGCAAGGCCGTGGTCGTCAGCTATTCCCTGGACAGCCTGACGGAGTACTACGAAGCACCCCAGACTACCTATGTCTACGGCGGGGCCATCTACCCCCTGGCCGTCAGCCTCACCTGGAACTACAGCGAGCCTTTGACCTACAACTGCGGCCAGCAGCAGGTCAGCGCCTATGTAAACAATGTCCTTGACGGGGACAGTGTGAGCTGCACCGCCTATGAAGGTGCCAGCGGCACGGACGCCGGGTATTACCAGGCCTATGTCACCACCCTGGACAACCCCAACTACACCCTGACCGGGGCCGAGGGCAACGAGCTGCTCTGGAGCATCAGCCCCCGGACCGTCACCGTGAGGGCAGCGGAGCTGCACAAGGTATACGCCGAGGAGGACCCGGCCTTCTATACCATCAGCATGGATGAGGAGCCCCCGGTGCTGACCGGCGAGCTGACCCGTGACTACGGCGAAGACGTGGGCGCCTACTATATCCGCCAGGGCAGCCTGGCCCTGACCGACGGCCCCGGCTTTGTTGCCTCCAACTACGTGCTGGAGTTCATCGAGGGCCTGCTGACGGTGGACATGGCCGGCAACGACATCTATGCCTTCCGCTGTGACGACGTGCCCTACGGCGGTCAGCCCGCACCCAGCGCCCAGGCGGCCTTCGGCCTGGTAAGCTTCAGCTACAGTCAGGAGCCTGACGGCTGGTTCGGCCCCTGGGATGCCGACAACGCCCCGGGCCTCTGGTACGTGAAGGCCAGCGTGGAAGGGACCCATAACTACAACAGCGCGGAAGCCGTCACCAGCTTCACCGTCTTGAATGAGCAGCTGCAGGCCTTTGTGGAGCCGGAAGCCCTCTATCTCAGCGCCGGTGGGGACATGGAGAGCAGGCTCGCCGCCGCGCTGCCCCAGGACTTGGGTATCATCAACAACCGTGGCCTGGTGAGCCAGTACAGGGCCCAGGTCTGGTGGGACCTCAGCAGCACAGGCTATGACCCCTTTGTGCAGGGCGCCCAGGTGCTGACCGTCAGAGGTACGGCGGCGCTGCCGGAGGAAGTGGGCAACGACTATGAACTGCCGCTGGAAGTGAGCATCCGGGTCTATCTTGACCCCAGCGTGATCCTGCCGGTGGAGGAGCCTGCCGGCCCTTCCCTGCCCCCGGTTGACGAATACCTCAGCTTATCCTGATTCTTTTCCTTTTCTCCTTAAATAAATAAAAACACTAAGCTCCTGGGTTTTGCCCAGGAGCTTAGTGTTTTTCAGCTTGTCAAAAAAGTCCTAGCAGGACTTTTTTGACCGCTTCAACCGCCGAGCATTTTGATATTATCAAAATGCTGCTTCGCCCGAAAAGCCTTGATTTTCAAGGCTTTTCTTCGGCGGGTTATTGGATCACGAGGCGGGTCTTGACCCCCTCGTGCACCCCCGCTGCTCTATCTTTGGCGCATGAAGCATTGTTTTTTGACAGTCTCTTTCTGTTTCGGTATGTCTCAGAATTTCATCAGCGGGGCGGAGCCGTCATCTTTCATTTTGGTGATGGAGCGGATCTGGGCCTCATAGGAATAGCTGTCACTGACCTTGACGGTGAAGCTGTCCCCCACCTTCTTGCCCAGCACCTGCTGGCCGAAGGGGGACTCCTTGCTGATCAGCCCCCTTCGGGGGTCGCAGCGGACGGTGGTGACTACCTGGATGATCTGGGTCTCATCGTCCTCCGGCATATAGATTTCCACCTTGTCAAACAGGCCCACCTCATCCTGGGCGGAGCTGCTGTCGATAATTCGGGCGGATTTGATCATGCCCTCCAGATAGCGGATGCGGCTGCGGTTTTTGTTCTGAGCCTGCTTGGCAGCCTTATACTCAAAGTTCTCGCTGAGATCGCCGAAGGCCCGGGTGCGTTTGACCTCCTCGATCAGCTCCGGCATCAGCTCCAGCCGCCGGTAGTCCAGCTCCTCCTGCATCTTCTTGATGTCCTCTCTGGTCAGTTCGTCGTGCATAGTACAGCCTCTCTGTCAAATATCAATGTTAATGGTGTTCAGGCCGTTTTTATCAAATTCGGCCAGGTATTCCTCCATGCGGTCCTGCAGCTCGGTGAAATCCTCCGGGTCTGTGGTCTCCAGGCCCAGGTCCCGGCGGGCCAGCTCCTCCGCCAGAATGTTGTAGAACACCGCGTCCTCATAATCGGCGATGGCCTCATGGATGCCGCCCTCCTCATAGGCCCGGGAGGGGAAGATATGGCCCTGCCAGCTTTCCACCAGGGCGCGCATCCCATGGCTGGGGCAGAGGGCAAACAGCTTCTCCTGCAGCAGGTCATAGTCCTCGAAGCGGTCGTCCCCACGGGTGGAATTCAAAATCCAGTTGCCGATATATATCATGTCAAGCAAGCGCCTGAACTCTCTCTCGCTGAGCTCAATATTCATTCCGTCGCCTCCTTCAGGTGAACAGTTACTTATTATACTCTTATTATAGCAAAGAACAAGATATAATGCTAACAAAAATACCGGCAAAAAAGGAAATTATCCTTGTATTAAGCGGCGCTTTGCGGTATATTAAAGTGTCGACACTTGATTGGAGAGCATCAATGGATAACAGACCGATTGGAATTTTTGATTCCGGCCTGGGCGGACTCACGGCGGTCATGGCCCTGAGGCGGCTTATGCCGGAGGAAAATATCGTTTACTTTGCCGACAGCGCCCGGGTGCCCTACGGGGAGAAAAGCCGGGAGGAGCTGCTGGTCATGGCCCGGCAGGATCTGGACCTGCTGGCCTCCTTTTCCGCCAAGGCCATCATCGCCGCCTGCGGTACCGTGTCCAGCAACGCGGCCCAGCTTCTGGAAGGCTATCCCCTGCCGGTCTGCGGCGTACTGAAGCCGGGCATCGAAGCCATGGCCCGGGTGCCGGGCACGGCCCCTCTGGGTATCATCGCCACAGCGGCCAGCATCAAGGCCGGCGCCTTCCGCCGGACCTTGGAAGAAAAGGTCTCCGGCCGGGAGATCATTGACCTGCCCTGCCCGGACTTTGTCCCGCTGATTGAAAGCGGCCATATCAGCCCCCAGGACCCGGCCCTGCGCCGGGCCGTGGAGGAGGCGCTGGCCCCGGTAAAGGCTGCGGGGGTGGGGGCGCTGCTGCTGGGCTGCACCCATTACGGCATTATCGCCGATGCCATCCGGGACTATCTGGGCCCGGAGGTGGCGCTGGTCAGCGCGTCGGACTGCGTGGCGGAAAAGACCTGCCGCAAGCTGGAGGCCCTGGGCCTCACCGGCGGCAGCGGGGAAGCCCGGTATTACACCAGCGGCGACGCCGCCGCCTTCTCCGCCGCGGCCTCGGCCCTGCTGGGGCAGGAAATTCAGGCGGAGCAGCTGCCGCCCATGGAAATTTAAGAAATAAGGAAGAACATAAGCAATGATGAAAGATGTGGTCATATCCATCCGGGCCATCCAGGCCTGCGGCATGGATGACGAGGACCTGGTGGAATTCACCACCGACGGGCTGTATACCTTTGACGGCGAGGTGGGCTGCCTGACCTATATGGAGACGGAGGTCACCGGCCTGGAGGGTACCCGCACCAGCGTGATGGTGATGCCGGACCAGGTGGTGGTGGACCGGGACGGTCTGATCACCAGCCGGATGATCTTCAAAGAGGGGTCACGGGATTCCTTCCTCTACAACACCCCTTACGGCACCGCCACCATGAACATCAACACCCGGCGCATCCGCCGCCAGGTGGGGGAGCACGGCGGCGATGTGGAGATCGACTATGTGGTGGATATGGAGCACGCCGTGGTCACCCGCAACAAGTTTCAGCTGAATATTACAGAACAAAACATGACAGGAGAGCAGAGCCATGCCTAACATGATACAAAACGCCAAAGACAGCATCAGCCAGATTTTGAACGCCGCCTACCAGAAGGCCGCCGAGAAGGGGGAGCTTCCCGCCGGCGCCGCCCTCAGCGGCACGGTGGAGATTCCCAAGGACAGCGCCAACGGCGACTTTGCCGCCAACCACGCCATGGCCGGGGCCAAGGCCCTGCACATGGCCCCCCGGAAGATCGCCGAAGCCCTGATCGCCAACGCCGATCTGGCGGATACCTGGTTTGCCTCTGTGGAGGTGGCCGGCCCCGGCTTCATCAACTTCCGCCTGGCGGACAGGTGGTATGCCGACGTGCTGAAAGCCGTCACCCAGGAGGGCGCCGACTATGGCCGCAGCGATATTGGCCACGGTCAGAAGGTGATGGTGGAATTCGTCTCCGCCAATCCCACCGGCCCCATGCACATGGGCAACGCCCGGGGCGGCGTGCTGGGTGACGCCCTGGCCAGCGTGCTGGACCGGGCCGGCTATCAGGTCTGGCGGGAGTTCTATGTGAACGACGCCGGCAACCAGATCGAGAAGTTCGCCAACTCCATCGACGCCCGCTACCAGCAGCTTCTGCTGGGGGAGGATCAGGTGGCCTTCCCGGAGGACGGTTATCACGGGGACGATATCAAGGACCTGGCCCAGCTGTTCTATGAAGCCAATGGGGACAAGTACCTGACCGTCCCGGTGGCGGAGCGTCACCAGGCCATGGCGGAATTCGGCCTGCAGCGGAACATCCCCAAGATGCAGGAGGACCTGCGCCGCTACGGCATTGTGTACGACCAGTGGTTCTTTGAGTCCGAGCTGCACGAGAGCGGCTATGTGGCCGAATCCGTCCAGAAGCTGACGGACCGGGGCTACACCTATGAGAAGGACGGGGCCCTCTGGCTCAAGACCTCCCAGATTCTTGCCGAGCAGCTGCTGAAAGCCGGCAAGAAGCAGGAGGAGATCGACAAGCTGGAGCTGAAGGACGACGTGCTGCGCCGGGCCAACGGTTTCTATACCTACTTTGCCGCCGACATCGCCTATCACCGCAACAAGCTGGAGAAGCGGGGCTTTGACAAGGTCATCAACGTCTGGGGTGCCGACCATCACGGCCATGTGGCCCGGCTGAAGGGTGCCATGGACGCCCTGGGTCTGGACGGGGAGCACCGGCTGGACATCGTGCTGATGCAGCTGGTGAAGCTGACCCGCAACGGCGAGGTGGTGCGTATGTCCAAGCGCACCGGCAAGGCCATCTCTCTTACCGACCTGCTGGATGAAATCCCCGTGGACGCTGCCCGGTACTTCTTCAACTCCCGGCCGGAGTCCCCGGTGGAGTTTGACCTGGAGCTGGCCATCCGCCAGGATAGCGAAAACCCGGTGTACTATGTTCAGTACGCCCACGCCCGCATCTGCACCCTGCTGTCCGCCCTGGCTGCCGAGGGGCACACCGTCCCCGCCAGTGCCGACGCTGCCCTGCTCTCCACCGCGGAGGAGAAGGAGCTGATCAAGCAGCTGGCTGCCCTGCCGGAGGAGATTCGCCTGGCTGCCCGGGACTATGACCCCAGCCGCATTAACCGCTATGTCACGGAGCTGGCCGCCCGGTTCCACCGCTTCTACACCGTCTGCCGCATCAAGGGCGCGGAGAGCGATGTACAGGCCGCCCGCCTGCTGCTGGCCGACTGTGTCCGCCGGGTCATCGCCGTTTCCCTGGGCATCATCGGCGTCACCGCCCCGGAGAAGATGTAAACGGAACCGTTTTAGGATGTAAACGGAATCTTTTTATACTATACAACAAAAAGCTGACTGGATAACCAGTCAGCTTTTTGTTGTATGGCGTTGTATCATTCCCACTCGTTGCAGGGACTTGCATCTTAAACAATTTTGTTTAGAAGATATTGCACCTGCTGTTCTGATTATTTTGATTACCCATATTATCGTAGCTGTACGATGGATGCTTATCAAAATCTTATCAGCGGTGATAAAGCACCGGTGAGTGTACAAGGTAATTGTTCTGGGTGGTTGTTACCTTGATGTAAACATTATACGCAAACCCGTTTGAGAAATCAAGATATTGTAATATCTTTCGATTCAGCTACTTCCAGCTTTACAGATGCAGCACATTGATCAGCAATACCCACGCCAGTCCATAGTAGGTAACAACCGCAACAAGGTCATTGGTTGTTGTGATCAGCGGTCCGGATGCAACTGCTGGGTCAATGTTCAGCTTTTTGAAAATTAAAGGTACTACCGTACCGCAGATGCTGGAAAGCAGTATGGATATCACTAGGGATGCACCTGTGCAGAGCGATACGGAAAATGCAAGCATGATTGACTGCCCTTTGAGAACTACAAGGTATACGCCAATAAATACGAAGGACAAAACACCCAAGATCATGCCATTGACCAAGCCAATGCGAGCCTCTTTTCCGATGAGGAAAAGCTTCTGCTTACCGCTGAGCTGTTCATCCATCAGAACACGAATGGTGACAGCAAGGGACTGAGTACCCACATTACCTGCCATATCCAAAATCAGGGACTGGAAGCTGACGATAATTGTCAGATGCGCAACAACACTTTCAAACAGACCTACCACGCTGGATACTACCAAACCCAATCCGAGAAGGATAACCAGCCACGGTAAACGCTTGCCGATACTCTTTTTCAGCGGCTCCTGTAGATCTTCTTCCGCAGAAAGGCCGGCCAGCTTTGCGTAGTCATCACCCATCTCGTCGTCAACCAGCTGGGTAATGTCCTGAGATATCAGAACACCTCTCAGCTTGTTTTCTGAATCCAGCACAGGGATCGAATCCTCGGAATAATCCTTGATGCGCTCAATACAGTCCTCAATCTGCTCACTGGCATAAACATAGGGATAGGAGGTTGTGGTGATCGCCTCGAGCCTGGTATTTTCCCGAGCAATGATCAGGTCTTTCAAGTCGATGGCACCAACCAGCATTTCCTCCTCATCCACGACATAGATCGTAGAAATGTTGTCGTTTTCCGCCGCTTGCTCTACCAGCTCTCTCATGGCTTCACGAACACCGATACCGTTGCGGACAGAGATGAAATTCGTGGTCATTTTGCTGCCAATCTCGTCCTCATCAAAGGAACTGAGCAGCGTGATCTCACGTCGCACATCATCCTCCATCAGTTCGATGAGCATATTTCGGTCTGCCTTTTCCATCTGCTTAAGATACTCAACGGAAGTTGCTGCCTCAAGATGGGATAAGATTTTCACTCTTTTCCGGATACTGAGCTCACTAATATATTCATTCAGTCGCCCGGAGTATTCCAGAATGTTTGCCAAGGTTGCTGTATCGAGAATACTATAAAGCTTGTTTCGCTCGTCCTTTTTGAGCAGTTCCAATGCTGCGGCAATGTCATTTTCGTGATATGCGAGAATACGCTCCCGCATCAGTCTGGGAGTTAATTTGCTGCGGAGAATCTCCACAATCTCTGCCTTGTAATCAGGATGCTGTGTAATTACGATAGTTTCGTTTGTGATATTCTTTTTTGCGTTCATTGTCCTGTGCCTCCTTTACACATCAAATCTTTTGGTAAAGGCGGGCATAGATTGCTGATCTGTAAGTAAAAATGGGCACAAAAATACCATTGTCGCTTACAAAACAGCATGCTCTACACTCGTCTTGCACCGATGTAGTGCAGCTTTAGAAACGGACAATGGTGTTCATATATTGACGCAACAAAATACGGTCAGAACACAGACGGAGCGCAGCCGTACAGCTTCTGACAACATATGAATACCCTGTCTGTACTTCGACTACAACTACTGCCGTCCATGGTCTCACCTCACATTAAAATATATTTGCTATTTAAGCATATATATTTTAACACGTCAAGCCGTGCTTTTCAACGACTTTTTTAAAATTTAGTGGTATCCAGAACAAAGCCAGATACCGCTTTCAGATTGCGATTGATGCTGTTTTATGAGCATCCACCTTTTCTGGGTACTTTTGGTATTTATACACTGTATTCAGCAAATATTCACCGATTTTAGCTGGGAACACATAATCGAATTGGGACATGGAAACAAGAACCGCCGCCCGTAGGATTTCTCCCATGGGCGGCGTACCGGTCAGCTATCCAAAGGTTTATATTCAGTCGCAGTTTTCAGATAGGTTTCGGGATCACCGTTGAGTATCAGCTCGGCATAGGCCACCGGGTCATTGTAGATCAGATAATCCAACTCTGACCGCTGATACATATTGTCGGCTACCTCGTTCTCCACGGCGATTGTGTCAATCGCTATCATGCTGCCGTCATCGAATTTCAACTCCACACAGGCGGTATCCATATTGAACGCACAGGACAGGACTTTCATTGCGCTTGCCTCCTTAATCTTTCTGTGTTTTTCTTTGCCAGTTCGCTTGCAGCCTTGCGGCGGTTTTCATCATAGGGTGCGGTCAGCTTGAAGCCGAAGCGCCCCTTGCTAATCTCGAAGGTCAGACAGCCGTTTCCGTCATCATCGGCGTCACCGCCCCGGAGAAGATGTAAACCCAGAAACGAGGCGCACAAGCGCCAGATGCTGTATGACACATATAGAAAGAGCTGATCGGATAACCGGTCAGCTCTTTTTTTCAGCCACGGTTCTATAGATGTTCCGGACTCTCTGCCGCTGTTGGAAGCATCAGCCTGACTGCCAATTTGTCTGTCTCCGGTCACCTCGTTTGTTTAAAAGCTATGAAAATCTTTACACATTCACGCTTACCCGGAACATTTTCTGTTAATATGCACAAGTAAGCGTTCGTGTTATTGTTCAAAAGGCAGAATATTTTAAATTTTAAATTTTAAATATTTACTTTCTGCGATTCACAGGTATAATGAAACCGTCCTCCGGTAGTTTTAGCTAATGTTCCTTTTTCTGTATTCGTTTTATGCCCTTTCCCTGCTGCATCAAACATTCGCTCAAATCGTTCGAAAAACGGTAGATTCTATAAACTTGGAAAGAAGGATTTAAATGAGGCTTTCCAACCTGACCCGAGACACAAGCGCATCTGTTATCCGGGAAATGTTTAATCGTGCATTGGCCATGGAGGATACGATCAGCTTTACCGTTGGGGAACCAGATTTCGTTACTCCAAAGCCAATTATCGATGCAGCGTGTAAATACTGGCAAAAGGGTATGACCCATTATACGCCCAACAGAGGGATTCCCGACCTGCTGAACGCCATCGCCGAGTATCACAAAAATGACCTGCGGCCGGATCCTGCGGAAGAGATTCTGGTGTCCTGCGGAGCAACCGAGGCACTGCAGTTGGCTCTGTTCACCCTGGTGGATCCCGGGGACGAAGTGATCGTTGTCACCCCTTCCTGGCCGAATTACTTGGGGCAGATCAGGATGGTCGGCGCAAAGGCTGTATGTGTGGCAGCGCGGGAAGAAAATGATTTCGTGCCTGATCTGGATGACATAAAGGCAGCCATTACCCCGAAAACGAAGGCGATCATCCTCAACTCCCCTTCCAACCCCACCGGTTCCGTAATGGGAAAAGATGTCTGCAAAGATTTGGCCGCGCTGTTGCTGCAGCATGATATTTATGTAATCTCCGATGAGGTTTACAGCAGGCTTGTTTATGATGAAGCGTACACATCCATTTCCTCTTTTGAGGGAATGCAAGAGCGGACGGTGTACGTCAACAGCTTTTCCAAGATCTTTGCCATGACCGGCTGGCGGCTGGGCTATGCGGTTGCCCCCGGAGAGATCGTCCGGAATATGACCAAACTTCACGAGAACGGCGCATCCTGTTTGCCAGCCCCCAGTCAGTTTGCCGCGGCATATGGCCTGCGGCATTGTGAGGGAGAGATCGAAGCCATGCGTCAAAGCTATCAAAGGCGCCGGGATTTGATGTGCTCCCTGATCAACGACATTCCCGGTATGTCGGTTCGTTTGCCGAAAGGCGCGTTTTATGCCTTTGCGAATATCAAGCCGCTGACGGCGGCGCTGGGGATCAATTCCCGGGCATTCTGCATGGACTTGCTGGACAAGACCGGCGTAGTGATCGTCCCCGGGGACGGTTTTGGAAGCAGCGGCGAGGGCTATGTCCGGATCACATACGCCGCCGCCGATGAGACCATCCGGGAGGGCATGGCCCGGATCAAAACCTACGTGGAAAGTATACAGAGGATCCCGCCCGTTTAAGGCAGAAGCCAACTGCCAATCGTTTCTCCTTGTAATTAACAGCGTCAGGATAAGGGCGTTGTTAAAAATAATGCCGGAAACATGGTGATCTTCCGCAGCAAAATGGCCAGCCTGCTGCGGGAATCCTGCCTTGGTCCCGGTAGAAAAAATTTGGAGGTAAAGAAAATGAAGAAAGTCATCGCATTGCTGCTGAGCATGGTCATGCTCGTTTCTCTCCTGGCCGGCTGCGGTAGCAGCAACGCCCCTGCTAGCGCTCCCGCCCCCGCAAGTCCCGCAGACGGCTCCGATGCCAGCCCCGCCGCAGATCTGCCCAGCTACACCTTCAAGCTCGGCTATAACACCGTTGAGGACTCCGTCCGCGGTGCTATGGCAGTCGCTTTCAAGGAGTATGTTGAAGAAGCATCCAATGGCCGCATCGCTGTTGAGATCTTCCCCGGCAGCAGCCTTGGCAGCGAGCTGGAGATGATCGAGATGGTCAAGACCGGCTCTCTGGACTTCACCATCCCCGGCGTTACCGCAATGTCCAATGTGGACAGCAACTTTGGTTCCTACGGCCTGCCTTTCCTGGTTGACGGCTACGATACCGCTCACGCTCTTCTGGACGGCAACTTCGGCGATGTGCTGAAGGAGATTGCCGACGAGAACGGCTATAAGATCATGGCCTGGGGCGATCTGGGTACTGTTCAGATCACCAACAATGTGCGTCCCATCAACTCCGCCGCAGATATGAAGGGCCTGAATATGCGCTGCAACAGCGAGGAAGTTTCTCTGAAGACCATGGCCGCTCTTGGCTGCGCAACGACCACCTTGGCTTTCTCCGAGCTGTACCTTGCTCTGAGCCAGAACGTTGTTGACGGTCAGTTCAACCCCGTTGACGCCATCTACCAGAACAGCCTGTCCGAGGTTCAGGATTACCTGGCCATCGTTAACATGTACTGCTACGGCCTGTGCTTCCTCATGGGCGAGAACAACTTCAATTCTGTTGACGCCGAAGCACAGCAGATCCTGATGGACGGTGCCGCAAAGGCTCAGGAAGTTTCCCGTGAATACATGGCAAACTCCGAGAAAGAGTACATGCAGAAAGTCATTGATGAGAA
The DNA here is from genome assembly GCA_051866745.1 of Candidatus Limivicinus sp. GTDB lineage: Bacteria > Bacillota > Clostridia > Oscillospirales > Oscillospiraceae > Limivicinus. The sequence goes on from JBJDXQ010000041.1 coordinate 44,747, forward strand.
CTGCTTCATTGAGATCACCTATCCCGATGTGAGCGAGTTCAAAGCAGCTACCGCCAGCGTTTATGACGATTTCCTCGGCACCTGCGATTCCCGCATCGTTGAGGCAGTAAACGCGATCCGCTAACTTATACTTTTCCTTCTGATGTGCTGGGAGGGTATCCAACCCTCCCGGCACATCCCTTAATCGCCCCGACCTCTTATATTATAGAGAGGAATCCCTGCAACCGTTTTGTGAGGAGGTTCTATGAAAGTTTTAAAAGCCTTTGAAAAGGGCATCGATGTTTTCTGCAGAGTAATGGAAGTCATCGGTGGTATCCTTATGGCGGCGCTGACATTGGATGTTTTCCTGAATGTTATCTTCCGCGCCATCAACAGACCGATCATCGTTTCTGTTGAGCTGACAACCATATTCTTTCCCTGGATCGTTTGCGTATCTATGATCGTTATCGCCCGCCGCAATGAAAACACCGCTCTGGTTTTGTTCTTTGACAAGTTCAAAGGCCTCGTCAAGCACATTGCTGTGTTTTTTATCAATGGGATAATGCTCGCCTTTTCTGTTATTATGGCAAAATCTGCTTTTGAACTGTCTGCTTCTCTGGCTAATGAGTACCTCTCGCTTACTCACCTGAGCAAGGCATTTACATATGGTTCCATGGTAATCGGATTTATAGGCGTTTCTTTTATGCTTATATTCAACGTAGTGGAATATGTCCTTCTGGACATTCTGAAAATCGATGAAAAGGAGCGTGCTGACTGATGACAATGATCCTGATTATGGCATTGGTTTTCTTTGCCCTGATTGCTGTTGGCGTCCCGATTGCCTTCTCCATGGGCAGTGCCTCTGTCATGTACCTTTTGGCCAATGACATCAGCATCTCCGTCGCGGCGCAGAAGTTCTTTACGCAGACGCAGTCTTTCTCCTTCCTGGCTGTGCCCTTCTTCATCCTGGCCGGTACGCTTATGGTTGAAGCTGGCATCGCAAAGAAGCTCATCAACTTTGCCAGTGTTCTGGTTCGGCATCTACCCGCCGGCCTGGGATGCGTCTCCGTGGTTACCAGCATGCTTCTGGCCGGTATCTCTGGCTCCTCCGTGGCTGATGCTTCCTCTGTCGGTGCCATCCTCATTCCCGAGATGAATGACCGGGGCTATCCCAAATCCTTCTCTGCCGCAATCAATGCCACCAGCTCCGTTGTTGGCATCATCATTCCCCCCAGCAGCACCATGATCGTGATCTCCGCCATCACGGGTCTGTCCGTATCCAAGCTCTTCATGGCCGGCGCCATTCCCGGCATCATCATTGGTCTGGCCTATCTGGTCATCACCGTCTACATGGGCATTACCAGAAAGTATCCCCGTGAGGAAAGAGCAAACCGCCACGAGCTCTGGGTAGCCACCAAGGACGCGCTGATCGCGATGGTGTTCCCCGTGTTCATGATCGGCAGCATGGTTCTCGGTATCGCAACCTGCACCGAGTCTGCTTCCATCTGCGCGATTTACTCCCTGCTTGTGGGCCTTTTCGTATACAGAACCCTGGATTTCAAGAAGATTCTGAAGGCTCTGACTGATGCCGCAATAGGTACGACCGTCGTTATGATGGTGGTCTCCTGCGCGTCTATCATGCAGTTCATCCTCATCAGCAATCAGGTCCCCGCCAAACTGTCTGCCATGCTTTTGGGTCTTGGTATGCCGAACTGGCTCCTGCTTGTCTGCATGGTCCTCCTGCTGGGCCTTGCCGGCATGGTAATGGATAACGTTCCCAACCTGTACATCTTCCTCCCCATTTATCTGCCCATCGCCGCAAGCATCGGTATGGATGCCATCCAGATGGCCATCATCTGCCTCTGCACCCTGGCTCTCGGCCTGTTTACTCCCCCTGTCGGCACCACTCTCTTCATCTCCTGCAATATCTCCAAATGCTCCATTGAATCGGTGGTCAGGGATCTGATCCCCTTCTTTATCGCCGGTCTGCTGATCGTAATTGGCGTTGCCTTTGTCCCCGGCCTGACGCTGTGGCTGCCGGGACTTATGGGTTGAGCGAAAATCTCACCTGCGTAAGCAAGAATTGGAGGCTCAGATATGACACGTTATTATGAATTGGCAGAAAAATTTCTGCATGAACTTGTTGGGTTCAAAACCGTCAACGGCGATGAAAAGCCCCTGGCCCAGCATATTGGAAAGATCTTAAGCGCCTATGGCTTTCAAACGGAGATCCAGCCCGTTGCGGAAAACAGAGCCAATGTTGTTGCCGTTTACGGTCACTCGGATAATAAGGTGGTCTTTACCGGCCATCTTGATGTGGTTCCTCCCGGCGGCAGCTGGTCGGTCTGCGATCCGTTCACGCTCACGGAAAAGGACGGCAGGCTTTATGGCCGCGGCTCCTGCGATATGAAGGGCGGCATTGCCGCCATGATGGCCAGCGCCATCCGTGCGGTGGAGACCGGGGAGGCAGAAAACTGCGAGATCCGGCTGGTTTTTGTGGCCGATGAAGAAGTGGACGGACTGGGCAGCCTGCACTATGTGAATCATGTGCAGCCCACCGATAAAACCATCGTGGTCATCGGCGAACCGACCATGCTAGAAGCCTGCATCGCCCACCGCGGTGTTACCCGGTTTTCCGTAACGATCCATGGCCGTCAATGCCACTCCGGCGTTCCCCAGGAAGGGATCAATGCGATCTATCAGACGGCCCGTTTTCTTCTGGAGATCCAGCGGCTGGACAAAGAGCGCCAGAGTTGGGACTGCGGGATCCTCCCGCCGCCCAATATTACGGCCACCATCGTCCATTCCGGCGTGAAAGAAAACGCTGTCCCCGGTACCGGCGAGGTAATTCTGGATTGCCGCACCGTTCCGGGAGAGACGGTTCAAACACTGAAAGACAGCATCTCCGGCATTCTTCATTCCCTGTTTGACGGCACGGAAGTCACATATGAGGTCCATGATTTCATAAACGTGGCCCCCGGCAGCACCGCCGAAGATGGCCGGGTCTGCACCGTCGTAAGCCGGGCATATGAGGAAGCCTTTGGCCGGAAAGAGACAGTTACATACTTTAAAGGCTGCTGTGATATGTCTTATTTCTGTGCCGCCGGTTATTCTCAAACACTGCTGTGCGGCCCCGGGGCTATGGAACAAGCCCACACGGTGGATGAATACATTGAGATTGAGCAGCTTCAAAAGGCGGTAGATCTGTATTCCGCAGTGATCCGCCAAGCTCAGAAAGGATAAGGTATGAAGGACTATCGTTTAGTATGCTCCGTTTGCGGCAAACCCTTTGAGAGAGACGCTGAGCCCTATGTTTGTCCGGCCTGCAGAGGTCTGCTTGAGCCGGAGCTTGATCTGGCCGGCAATGCGGAGCATTACCGGGAAGTGATCCGCAACGGATGCAGGCACGGCGTTTGGGACTATAAGGATCTGCTCCCCGTTGACGGCGTGGAAGAGCCGGTCACGCTGGGTGAAGGAAATACGCCCATGCTGAAAGCCAACAATCTGGCCGGTATTGTGGGCGTGGATCAGCTGTTTCTGAAAAATGAAACCCTCAATCCCTCCGGCACCTATAAAGACCGTTTTGCCACGGTAGCACTGAGCATCGAAAAAGCGAAGAAAACTCCTGCGGTGGCGCTTGGTTCCGCCGGCAACGCCGCGGCGGCAATGTCTGCCTATTCTGCCAAAGCCGGTATGCCCTGCTTCGTGCTTTTGCCCCCCGGCGCTGTGGCTGAGCGCGGTTGGCAGGTTCGTGGCTATGGCGCGAATCTGATCCGGATGGAGCACACAATCGACGACTGCATTCAGATGGCGAAGCAGGGCGAGGACCTGTTTGGCTGGAAGTCTCTGACCACGAATATGCTGACCAACCCCCTTCCTTCTGATGGATACAAGACGGTTGGTTATGAGATCGGCAAGCAGTTGGATTTTCAGATGCCCGACTGGATCATCATTCCCGTCGGCGGCGCGGCCCTGTTCAACAAGGTCTATAAGGGCTGCAAAGATATGATGGATCTTGGTCTGATTGACAAGATGCCCCGCTTCGTAGGCGCCCAGGCTGCCGGATGCGCACCCATGGTAGACGCATACAGAAGGGGTCTGAGCGACCCTGAAAAGTGGCCCGGCGTGCCTGAGACCGTTGCCTTCGCCATTGCCGATGTCTGCGTCTATGACGGCGTAACCGCGATGGACGTCATAAAAAAGACCGGCGGCTGCGCTGAGGAAGCAACGGATGAGGAAATTCTTGCCGCCATGCACCTGATCGCCAGCAAGGAAGCCGTCGTGGCAGAGCCTGCAAGCGCCTGCTCCGTGGCCTGTGCCATCAACCTGGTGAAAAAAGGTGTGATCAGGCATGATGAATCCGTTCTCTGCGTTCTGTCCGGCAACGGCATGCGCGACCTGAAGCTGATGGAGCAGGGACAGAAGGAAGTGCCTTTTGTTAAGTATCACGATGTTGAGGCGGTCAAGGCCGCTGTGGCCGATTATCTGAGCAAGGAATGACTGGAGGGTTCGCCCTATGGATACCTGCGTAAAAGGTCTGGCAAAAGAAGACGAACTGGTCGCTTTGCTCAGCGACATGGTCCGCATTGAAAGCGTCAATCCCCTGTTCGGCAAAGGCGGAAGCGGTGAGGCGGGAATGGTGGATTATATCTGCCGGTTCTTTGACAGCTATGACATCCCATACACACTGCAGGAAGCATTGCCCGGCCGGTTTAACGTTCTTGCCCACCTGAAAGGCTCAGGCTCCGGCACACTTTGCTTTGAAGCGCATACGGACACCGTCACTGTGGATGAGATGAGCATCCCCCCATTTGAGCCTGTCGTCAAAGACGGACGGCTGTATGGCCGCGGCAGTGTTGACGACAAGGGCAGCGTGGCCGCCATGATGTACGCCATGGCCATGCTCAAGGAACGCGGGCTGACACCATACGCGGACATCTACTTTGCGGCTGCTGCCGAGGAAGAAGTCAGCTACCGCGGCGTGCTTCGGCTTCTGGAGGAAGGGATCCCCTTTAATGCCGCCATTGTGGGAGAGGGGACATCTGTTCATATCTGCCGCGCCTGCAAGGGCAATGTGAGATTTAAAATTATCACAAAGGGTGTGGCAGGGCACAGCTCCCGACCCTGGGAAGGGAAAAACGCCATTGTCGCCATGGCGAATGTAATCTGTGAGCTGGAGAAAAAACTCTTCCCCTTGTATGAGCAGCGGAAGCATCCCCTGCTGGGGCCGCCGACCTTCAACATTTCATTGATCGAGGGCGGCAAGCTGATCAATATTATCCCGGATTATTGTGAGATCCAGGTTGACCGGCGGATCCTTCCCGGCGAAAGTTTTGAGGATGTCCGGCAGGAGATTGCTGATTGTATTCAGGATCTTCTGGCCGCGCATCCCGAATACGAAGTTTCAATTCAGGAACCCTTCGGAACGGATTATGCCATGGAAGTGGAGGAGGATTCTCTCATCGTGAGAGCGGCGGCTGCCGCTTGCGACAGAATCCTTGGCAGCAATACCATTGAGGGAGGATATTTCAGTTGTGATGCCACAAAGTTCCCCCGGGTGGGGATTCCGGCAATTGTCATGGGGCCGGGCAGTATTTTGCAGGCGCATACCAACGATGAATATATTCCGATCTCTGATTTATCAAAAGCAGCTGAAGTTTTTGCGCAGATATGCCTGGACTTCAGACCCTAATCGCAGCAGTTTGCACACTACTATGAAGGAGAGTTACTATTATGGACATTTATGAAAGACTGCGTGAACTGAACATTGAGCTTCCCCCTGCCCCCCCTCCTGGTGGTCTGTACGCACCTGTTAAGTTTTTCGGGGACAAGCTCATTTACACTTCCGGCGTTGGCCCCACCGACACGACCGGTTCCCCTGTGTATGTTGGCAAGGTGGGCGCTGAGCTTACCCTGGAAGAAGGCCAGGCGGCAGCAAGACTGGCCACCATCAATCTGCTGTCCGTGCTCCACGCTCAGCTGGGAGATCTGAACCGCATCAAGCAGATCGTCAAGCAGCTTGGCTTCGTCGCCTGCACCCCTGATTTTTATCAGCAGCCGGCTGTTATGAACGGCTCCACCCAGCTTTTGATGCAGGTCCTCGGCGACCCCGCAGGACGTCCTGCACGCTCTGCTATCGCCACCAATGTGCTTCCCGGCAATATTCCCGTTGAAATCGAATTGCTCATCGAACTCAATGACTAAATACCATTCCCACGGTGGGCACACCGTGGGAATTTTTAGAAAGCGGAGGTTACCATGAGAGAAGATGTAATTCAGCTTATCGAGCAGGAAAAGATCGTTGCCATCGTACGGGGAGCGGAGCCGGAGCAGTGCAGGGCAGTGGCCCAGGCATTGTATGCCGGCGGCATCCGGCTGATGGAGATCACCTACAACCAGAAGGCGCCCGAAACATGGCAGGCCACTGCCGACGCCATCGGGGCCCTGGCGAAGGAATACGAGGGCAGGATGTTTGTTGGCGCCGGCACCGTCACCAGCCCGGAGCTGGTGGAGATGACCGCAAGGGCCGGCGGCGCCTTCATCATTTCCCCGGATACGGATGTGGATGTCATCAAAAAGACCCGGGAGCTGGGGCTGGTGTCCATGCCCGGGGCCATGACGCCCAGCGAGATCAAGACTGCCCACAACGCGGGGGCGGACTTTGTGAAGCTGTTCCCGGTGGGCAATCTGGGCGCCGGTTATCTGAAAGCCGTCAAGGCGCCTTTGAGCCACATCAAGATGATGGCCGTGGGCGGCGTAAACGAGGAGAACGCAGCCCAGTTCCTGAAGGCCGGCGCTGTGGGTCTGGGCGTGGGCGGCAACCTGGCCAAGAAGGAATGGATCGAGGCCGGAGAGTTTGAGAAGCTGACCGCCGCCGCGAAGGCGCTGGTGGAAGCCGTCAGAAACGCAGAGTGAGTGCGGGGAAAGGAGAAACATAAATGGCAAGAGTTATTACTTTTGGTGAGATTATGATGCGCCTGAACCCGGAGGGCTATCAGCGCTTTATCCAGGCGGAGAAGTTTGAAGTCAGCTATGCCGGCGGTGAGTGCAACGTGGCCGTCTCCCTGGCAAACTACGGCGTGGACGCCGCCTTTGTCACAAAGGTCCCGGCCCATGAGATCGGCCAGTGCGCCGTGAATGCGCTGCGCCGCTTTGGTGTGGATACGAAGTACATGGTGCGCGGCGGCGACCGCCTGGGCGTGTACTACTGCGAGAAGGGTGCCTCCCAGCGAGCTTCCAAGGTCATTTATGACAGGAAGGCTTCTGCCATTGCCCTGGCCCAGCCGGAGGACTTTGACTGGGAGGCCATCTTTGATGGGGCGGACTGGTTCCACTGGACCGGCATCACCCCGGCCCTGGGCGGCAAGCTGCCGGAGATCTGCCTGGCCGCCTGCAAGGCTGCCAAGGCCAAGGGCGTTACCGTCTCCTGCGACCTGAACTTCCGCAAAAAGCTGTGGACCAGTGCCCAGGCCAATGCGGTCATGAGCCAGCTGATGCCCTATGTGGATGTGTGCATTGCCAACGAGGAGGACGCCAAGGACGTGTTCGGTATCGCGGCGGAGAACACCGACATCAATGCCGGTAAGCTGGATCACCAGGGCTATATCTCTGTGGCAAGGCAGCTGTGCGACCGCTTCGGCTTCAAGAAGGTGGCCATCACCCTGCGGGGCAGCATTTCCGCCAACGACAACGACTGGGCGGCCATGCTGTATGAAAACGGCGAGGCTGTGTTCTCCCCCAGCTACCGCATCCACATTGTGGATCGTGTTGGCGGCGGCGACAGCTTTGGCGGCGGCCTGATTTATTCCCAGCTGGTGGGCAAGAACAACCAGGATGCCATCAACTTCGCTGTGGCAGCCTCCTGCCTGAAGCACACCATTGAGCACGATTTCAATCTGGTCAGTGTGGCGGAAGTGGAGTCCCTGGCAAGCGGCAACGCCTCCGGGCGGGTTCAAAGATAAACTTGGGTCTTTCGTTCTAAAGAGCCGATGTGGGATTTTCTAGATCGGCTCTTGGTGCGAAAAGCAGGCTTTGTTTCATACCCTGTGCTTGTGCAGCTTATTCCCCATCTCATTCAGACGCTTTAATCCAGCCAATGCAGAAAAAATTAACAATTATTTTAATGTCGTCTTGATATTTTTTTCAATTGTGCTACTATAAAAGGGAATTTCCTGCTGGATTTCAAAGCATATAAGGAGAGTTAAATGGCCAAATCAAGTCGATCCGAAGAAGTATTCAGCTACATAAAGGAACAGTTCCTTTCCGGAACATGGCAGTCCGGGGACAGGCTGAATGATTCTTTGCTGGCTGAAGAGATCGGGGTCAGCCGTATTAGTGTACGCGAAGCACTTTTCCGCCTCACCGAGACCGGGGTGGTAGAGAAGAAGCAATGGAAAGGGTACTTCATCAGGGAAATCACAGATGAAACGGTGGCAGATATTGTGGATGTCCGCATTGCAATGGAGAGCATCGCCATCCGTTATTTTATCAGGGAAAGCACGCCGGAAACGCTGGAACTGTTGAAGAACGTTCTGGATGAGTCCCGGAGGCTTTTGAACGAAGGCAGTCTGACAGAATACCTGGCTATGGACTATTCCTTTCATGAAACAATTTTCCATAACCAGCACAATCAATATATTGCCCATATCATGGATATTCTGCAGCTTGTCATCCATTTCATCCGCTATAAGTCCATGGGTACCGGTGATTCTTTTGTGAAAACCGCGGAGAACTCCATCCATTGGCACCAGATCATATTTGATGCCATAGAAGCCAAAGACGAGGAGCTGGCAGTAAAATTGCTGAAAGACCACCTGATCAACCATCAGGATGAGGTTTTCTCCCAGCTGAAGTAGCCGCACGGTTTCTGCACTTCTTCTGCAACCGAACAGTTGGGATCGCCTATATCGGCGCAAAAAGAGCGAACGGATTGAATCAAAATCCGTCCGCTCTTTTTCTATGAATCATGAAAAAATGTTGCCAAATCGTTGTCACGGAGAGGTTCAGGTAGCCATAAGTCCTTGATTTTCAAGGCTTTCCGGTCTCTCTGAAATCATTCCCACTCGGCAAATTCAGATATAGTAGGGTGTATTTGAGGTGATTTCGCAGGAAAAACTT
>JBJDXQ010000042.1:0-2450 GCA_051866745.1 Candidatus Limivicinus sp.
GCAACTACATTTCTCTGAACAATCTCACCCCGCCGCTGATGCAGATGGTGGACGAGAAGAAAATCGCCCTCACCCCGGCCTATCAGCTTGCAGCACTGTCAACGCAGGAACAAGAGCTGCTGGTGGAAACCATGAGCAGCGAACAGGCCACCCCTTCGCTGTCACAGGCACAGCGCATGAGAAAACTGAGCCAGAGCGGAGAACTGAATGAGGACACCATGCTTTCCATTATGATGGAGCAGAAAAAGCCCGTGAAGAATGATATTACCCTCTCTGGCGAAAAGCTGTGCAAGTATTTCCCACGTTCCTATTCTCCCGAAAAAATCCAAGAGACCATCTTCAAGCTGTTGGATGCCTGGATGCGGAAGCGCCAGCGTGAAAATAGCAAATGATGATACATGACAATTTCATACTCCCACTCAAAGCCGGACAAGTCCCATTGTCAGGCTTTTTTCATTTCCAAGCAAAGGAGACAACACCCTGCATTGTATATCCGAAACTACACCTATTCTGCCGAGGATGTGGATTGCAAGTTCTGCACAGAAGTTGTCGGACGAAAAGGATGCCGTCAGGAGGTCTGCCCCTATTATGCGGAGCGGATTGAAGCCGGTGTCATTTCCTACGCAGAAGCAGTTCTTTCGCTGATTCCATCCACAAGCAGTATCCGAAACCGTCTGCCCGGATTGATTCACGGCTTTCCCGGCTCTCTCTGGGCAGATAGAAAGCACAAAACCAGGATGGAGGTCTTTAATAACCGTCTGGGCTACATCAAAAGCAGAAACACCCCCAGCTATTACGCAGCCCTGTACCTTCTGACCTCCAACGATGCCCTATACCGGCGGACAGCCAACTGCTTTTACCACGGCGGCATTGACTTTTCCTATGCCGTTCTTCGCGGCATTTCTCCGCACAACTACGCCCTGTTCTGTGCCGCCAAGGGGCTGCGCCATGCCGGAGGCGTAACAGAATCAGAGCTTGCCGATCCTATGACAATCGACGATGAAGCGTTCCGGCTGATTATGAACGCCCTTCTCATTGCCAAGTACGGCACCGCCGCATTCAATTTGAAAGGAGACATATCCCATGAGCCGTGATTTTGGCGTTACTGACGGTCACCCCCTCTATTCCCTCCATCGTTACAGCAGCGATGTTCGTCATATGGTCATATTCGATGATCTGGTGGAAAAAGAGCATCACCGGGTTCGGCTCTATGTTTCGGTCCCGGTTTATGAAATGATCCGTCAGGCTGAAACCAATGGGCTGCTTCGGATCGTTCACCACGAAGAAATCGTGGAGGGCTGTTCCGAGCCGGATTCCCCCCGGCGCAGAAAGCACAAGCACAAATAATCATTGATTCCAAATCTATCAGGAGGTTTATTTCCATGAACAAAATTGAAAAGCTGCACGAAAGCATCCGCGCCCTCTTTCGCAGGGAGGGCGAGAAATTCTGCTACACTCCCGGTGAGATTGAACGGCTGGTATGCAGCCTGAATTATAAGCGGCTGTACAGTGTCCTGTGCGACACAGCGGAACCCGTCTATGTCTGCTGCGCCGGGGGCGGTATCTGCGATTCCCACCAGTATCACAGCACCAAACTGTTCCCGACAAACGCAACGCTGATTTGGAGTGACGAAGGTGAGCCGCTGGGCGATGATAATATCTCCACTTCCTACTCCAATGAGCTTTGATTGCCACGCGCCATGCGTCCTTGACCGGATAGCCATAGATGCCGGAGGAAATCAGCGGAAAGGCGATGGAGCGGCAGCCCTTGGCGTAGGCAACCTTCATGGCATTTTGGTAGCAGCTGTACAGCAGCTTTTCTTCATTGTGGTTGCCACCCTGCCAGATGGGGCCAACGGCGTGAACAATGTACTTTGCTTTCAGCTTGAAGCCGGGGGTAATGACCGCCTCGCCGGTGGGGCAATGCCCCAAAGCGTCGCAGGCGGCTTGAAGCTCCCTTGCGCCGGCAGCCGCGAAAATCGCTCCGCAGACACCGCCGCCGTGCCGGAGCTGGCTGTTGGCTGCGTTGACGATGCAGTCCACGTCCATTTCGGTGATGCTTTGTTTCTGGATGCGTAAGGTTTCTGCCATGGGATTCCACTCCTTTTCTGTTTCCTCTATTTTATCACGAAATCGGAAGGAAGTACAGATAAAGCGAAAGCCTGTTTTAGGTTTTCATTGACGATAAAAATGCGATGTGATACGATAGCCATGACAGGGCTGCTTTTGCAGCTGTCCGAACCGTGCGGAAATGCGCGGCGCAAATACACAGGATAAAAACGCAATGCGCGCCCTTCGGCGTGCTAGAGCTGGTAGGTAGCCCAGCCGTCTGAGCCCCAGGCTCAGGTAAGTAACCTTCCCCTCCGGGTTGTCCGTTCCTGTGGCAGTTTATTTCAGGAGGGTTTCGTCATGGGCAGTGATTACGGAAAGCTGACGGTATTTTTCGAGGA
>JBJDXQ010000043.1:0-2433 GCA_051866745.1 Candidatus Limivicinus sp.
TTCCCGGAGATTATGGAGATATACGGCCAGCGCATCGTGGAGCAGGCACAGAAAATCCGCACAGAGTTTTCAAAGGCGAAAATCCAGGGTATTGATAATAAACCAATTAACGCCGAGGGCTGTACGCTCATCGGCTATGATGATGACCTGCATGGAAAGGTCATTGTTATCAAGCCGGAAGCCCTGCGCCCAGAATACCGCAGGGCCACAAGCCAGGTCATGCTATGCACCGGTGGCTTTGGGGCCTATCCTCACAGCCGTGGTTCGGCAGTCTTTTGCACAGAGATTTATTCCGGCAGAGAAAGCCGCTTTGAGCGCATGGATGTCCTCGGTATTTTGAAGCCGGAGGATCAGCCCAAGTGGGTGAAGCATTACCTTTTGGTGCTCCAGCAGGCTGAAAAACAGAAAAAAGCAAAGGAAAAGGAGGCGCGCTGAATGGAAGTACGGGAAAATGCAGGCTATACCATCACAGATTCTGTCCATATTGGGGACGCCGAGTTTGTGATCGGGCAAAATGACTCAGATCCGGCCATGTTTGTAACATGGAAATGTGCCAACGGAACGAACTACTATTGGGGGCACTATTTTACTGAGCGGGCTTCGGCTGAAAAGGACTTGGTGCTGCGGGCGCAGGAAGAACTGCGATACCGGGAACAAAGAAAAGGAACCGTGGAGAAGAAAACAGGAGTTAGAGCAAAGGAGTGTGAACGCGAATGGATATGACAATACGGGCGATGATCCCGGCAGAACGAAACTACTGCTATTCACAGAGCCAGCAGATTTCCATGCAGACGGGTTTGATCGGACACCTCCGGGCGGATATGGATAGCAACGGCAAGGGCTTTTTCAGTACCTTTTTTGATTTCCGCGCAGAATTAAAAACGGAGGACTTCAAGGCGGAGTTTGACGAGCTTATCAATGCTCTCCGCTTTGATGAAAACTACGACGGTGCACTGAAGGACCGCAGCTCTCTTGCCGCCTACTGCCGGAGAACACCGGAAAGCAGCTTCGGCGGTAATGGCAGGGAATTTGGCTTCCGGGCAGACACGGCGCAGCATTCCTATATGCTGCGCCTGAACTCCCATGAGGGCGAATACGATCTGTACTGCTACTGCTATCAGAGAAAGTGGCTTGACCGGCACATGCAACAGGCGGAAAAAGGAATACGCTTCATTACTTCGGATTACAAAGAGCTTTTCCGTATCCCGGACGGCGATAAAATCCGAATCTTCACAGGCGGTGGAGAAACCCGTGACCGTACCTGCCGGTTTATCGACGAAACTCACTTTGAAACCAGCGGCGGTTACCCAAGCGCCCTCTATCATATCTGCGAATTTGCGGAACGCCTGGAGAAGTCACACGGATCGGTCATTCCGCTGCGTTCCTCCCTGCCGGAGCAGTGTTACAGCGTCCTTCCGGATACGGGAGAGCTTATCATCATCAATAAGGGTGAAGCCGGTTACTACAGATCGAATATTGATATGGGAAGTAAGACGGAAAACCGGGCGCTGGCAGATGCGTACAATGCCAAACTGGGCGTCAGCAAAGCACAGGAGCAGGCCATGTCTGCTGGTTCTATGTTCGGCTGGCAGGTTCAGGGAGCCGACCCGAAGAACTATGACGAGAACGGTAAGCCCATCCGACCGAAGAATAGAGAGCGGGGGAGCGCAAGATGAAGCGGGAGGAAAAACGCCTGTCCCAAAAAGAACACGAGAGATAGGAGGTGCAGCAGATGGCGAGAAGATACGAAATCATTACGGAGCTGTACCGCAAAACAGTCGCGGGTCTGTCAGCTCCCCAGACTTGGCAGAGCTTTCTGACCACGGCCTGCCACAACTTCCGCCTGCCCTTTGATGAGCAGGTGCTTTTATATGCTCAACGCCCGGACGCCACCGCCGTCCTGCCGATTGAGGGTAAAAACGGCTGGAATCAGCGTTTCGGGCGTTGGGTCAATCGTGGGGCAACCGGCATTGCCGTCTTTGACGGAGATGCTGTCGGACGCTCCCGGCTCAAATACTACTTTGACATTTCTGATACCCATGAAAGCCGCTTCGCACGGCCTGTGCCGATCTGGACAATGCGCCCGGAATATGAGCCTGCCGTTATTGAGGCTTTGGAAAACAGTTTCGGAGAATTGGAAGATAAGACCGACCTTGCGGCGGCGCTGCTGTCTGCGGCAAAAAACGCCGCCCAGGACAATATGCCTGACTACCTTACGGAGCTGAAATACTACAAGGAAAACAGCTTTCTGGAGGAACTGGACGACCTGAACATTGAGGTAGAATACCGCAGGACGCTGGAAAACAGCATTGGCTATATGCTGCTGGCACGCTGTGGGATTGACCCCGCAGGGTATTTTACCGACGAGGATTTCCGGGATGTTGTGGATTTCAGTACCCCGGAAACCTTAAATGCCCTCGGCACAGCCACCGG
>JBJDXQ010000044.1:0-10999 GCA_051866745.1 Candidatus Limivicinus sp.
CTCCTTCTTCTTAGGTTTTCTTCTTTTGTTCTACCCCAACTATTGACATAGAACCAAAAGTCGCTGCGAACGATATACCGTCCGCAGCGACGTGGTGGAGACGAAGGGGATCGAACCCTCGACCTTACGGATGCGAACCGTACGCTCTCCCAGCTGAGCTACGCCCCCACGACTCGACCATTATAACACAAATTCAATTTTTGTAAAGAGTTGTAAAGAGAAAAAATGGGATTGATTAAATGATAAGTTTGTAGTAAAATAACAACGTGACTTTTGACAAGGCTGCACTAGTTGGGGAGCCAGCGGTGCCCTGTAACCTGCAATCCGCTACAGCAGGGATGAATTCCCTTGTGAGGATATGCTCTGTGCCGTCTGACCCCGGTAAGCAGTAATGACGATCCGGTCTTGCGCAACGGAAACCCGCGAATCATGTCAGGCGGGGAACCGAGCAGCATTAAGTGGTGCTTTCCGTGTGCCGCGAGGCTGCCGGGTCTGAGCCGGCTGCCGGCGTAACGGGTATAGAGTAGTATTCGGGCTTGGGTGTGCAGTCTTGTCAAGGGTCACATTTTATCAACTTCCGGGAGGTGCGCCGTGTATCAGGCTCTGTATCGCAAGTGGAGACCCCAGACCTTTGATGATGTGGTGGGGCAGAAGCATATTACCGAGACCCTGAAAAACCAGGTGAAAACCGGGCGGCTCTCCCATGCCTATATCTTCATCGGCACCCGGGGCACCGGCAAGACCACCTGCGCCCGCATCCTGGCCAGGGCCGTCAACTGCGAAAACCCGGTGGACGGCAACCCCTGCGGCAAATGCGCCGCCTGCCGGGGCATTGCCGAGGGTTCGGTGATGGACGTGGTGGAGCTGGACGCCGCCTCCAACAACGGTGTGGACAATGTGCGCGCCCTGCGGGAGGAAGCGGTGTTTTCCCCCACGGAGGTGAAGAAGCGGGTGTACATCATTGACGAGGTACATATGCTGTCCACCTCTGCCTTCAACGCCCTATTGAAAATTCTGGAGGAGCCACCGGCCCACCTGATGTTCATTCTTGCTACCACGGAGCTGCAGAAGGTGCCGGCCACCATCCTCTCCCGCTGTCAGCGGCACAGCTTCCGGCGGATTGACACGCCGGAGATCGCCCGGTACCTGGAATACATCGCCGGGCAGGAGCAGCTGCGCCTGAGCCATGACGCGGCGGAACTGATCGCCCGGCTGGCCGAGGGCGGCGTCCGGGACGCGCTGAGCCTGCTGGACCAGTGCTCCGCCAGGGAGAATATCGATGTGGAGGCGGTGTATTCCGCCATGGGCCTGGCCGGGAACCGGCGAATCGCCCAACTGCTGGAGCGGGTGCTGAATCATGACACCGAGACCGCTTTGAAGGACTTCAACAGCCTGTGGATGGACGGGAAGGACCCGGTGACGCTGCTGGGTGAGCTTTCCGGCCTGCTGCGGGATTCCATGATGCTGCGGGTGGCCCCCAAGGGCGCCCAGGGCCTGATCTCCGGCAGCTATGACAGCGGCACGCTGAAATCCTTTGCCGACTGCATGACAACAGAAGAAATGCTCTCCGCATTGGAGACGCTGCAAAACGCGGTGATCACTATGAAGGACGCCAAGAATCCCAAGCTGGCGGCGGAGCTGTGCCTGGTGTCCCTGTGTGAAAGCCCGGCAGGGGAGAGCGTGAGGGAGCTGCGCGCCAGAATCTCCCGCCTGGAAGAGCAACTGAAAAACGGCGTCCCCATGGTAGCTGCGCCGTCCCGCCCGGTGGCTCCTGCCCCCATGGAGGAGCGGGAGGAGCTGCCCCCCATGGATGACGAGGACGAGCCCATCTCCGGCGAATATTGGACGGAGCCGCCCCCGGACCGCAGCGGGATCGTGGGCGCGCCGGAGGAGGATGAGCTGGACCCTCTGCAGTTTGCGGAGGAGCAGCCGGAGGACAGCTTCCTGCTGCGCAGCGATAAGGTCTCTGCCCCGCCTTCGACGGAGGAAAAGCCCATGGACGCGCAGTCCCTTTGGGCCGCGGTGTGCGAAAAGGCCAAGGCAGGCCTGCCCCGGGACCTGCACATTTACCTGGGGGAGAACAGTTCGGTGGTTCCCCGGGTGGAAAACGGCGTTTTGCGCCTGGGCATCGCGGCGGGCTTCGTCTATGGCCGCTTCAACAAGCCGGAGGTGGTGGCAAAGCTGTCGGCGGCGGCCAGCACCGTCTGCGGCCGGGAGATGCGGGTCATCGTCTCGGAGCTGACGGAGCAGGCGCCAAAACCGGCCCAACACAGCCTGGAAGATTTGAAACAGTTCAAAGAAGTAAGATTTATATAACATTTAGGAGGAAAAAACAATGGCAAAAGGTGGATTTCGCGGTGGCTTCCCCGGTGGCGGCAACCAGATGCAGATGATGAGACAGGCCCAGAAGATGCAGCAGGACCTGATGAAGATGCAGCAGGAGCTGGAGAGCACCCGCTTTGAGTTCACGGCCGGCGGCGGCGCGGTAAAGGCCACCATCGTTGGCACTCACCAGCTGGAGAGCATCACCATCGACCCCGAAGTGGTGGACCCGGATGATGTGGAAATGCTCCAGGATCTGGTGCTGGCGGCGGTCAACGGCGTGCTGAAAGTGGCCGACGAGGAGACCGGCAAGGCCATGAGCAAGCTGCAGGGCGGCATGGGCGGCCTGTTCTGAGATGAAAACACCCTGGACGGATCAGGTGGACCGGAACCAGCCCCTGCCGGAGTATCCCCGGCCTCAGCTGGCCCGAGCCGACTGGATGAATCTGAACGGCCCCTGGGACTATGCCATCACTGCCGGCACCCGGCAGCCGGCGGCGTACGAGGGCAGCATCCTTGTGCCCTTTTCCCCGGAGGCGGAGCTGTCCGGCGTAGGCCGCAGTCTGAAAAGCGGGGAGAGCCTCTGGTATCACCGGCAGGTGCTGATCCCGGCGCAGTTCAGCGGCAAGCGGCTGCTGCTCCATTTCGGCGCCGTGGACCAGGCGGCCACCGTCTGGGTCAATGACCGGCAGGCCGGCAGCCATGTGGGCGGCTACCTGCCCTTTACCCTGGATATCACCGACCTGATCGAAAACGGCGCTGCGGACATTGTGGTCCGCGTCACCGACGATACGGAGAAAAGCGGCCTCACCCGGGGCAAGCAGCGTACCAAGCGGGGCGGCATCTGGTACACGCCCCAGAGCGGCATCTGGCAGACCGTGTGGATGGAGGCCGTGCCGGAGAGCTACGTCAAGAACCTGCTGATTATCCCGGATTTCGACAGCGCCGCTGTGGAAATCTCTGCGGAGATTGTGGGCGATGCGCTGGCCTATGCCCAGTTTAACGGCCAAAGCTACCTGCTCCCGGCCCTCATCCCGGTGCCGGACTTTGAACCCTGGTGCCCGGAGAACCCCAAGCTCTACGGCTTCACAGTCACCTGCGGGGAGGACCTGGTGCAGAGCTATTTTGCCATGCGCAAGTTCTCCGTGGAGAAGGACGAAAAAGGTGTGCCCCGGCTGTTTCTGAATAACCGGCCCTACTTCCATAATGGCCTGCTGGATCAGGGCTATTGGCCCGACGGGCTTTATACCGCCCCCACGGACGAGGCCATGATCTATGACATCAGCACCGCCAAGGCCATGGGCTTCAATATGCTGCGCAAGCACATCAAGGTGGAGCCCCTGCGCTGGTATTACCATTGCGACCGCTACGGGATGCTGGTCTGGCAGGATATGCCCTGCGGCGGCGGGAAGTACAATCCCCTGATCGTCTCCGCACCCCTGGTGACGAACATTCACCTGCGGGATACGGCCTATTGGCTCTTCGGCCGCAGCGACAGCAAGGCCCGGGCCCAGTTCAAGGCGGAGCTGGGGGCCATGGTGAACCATCTGTATAACTGCCCCTGCATTGCCATGTGGGTGCCCTTCAACGAGGGATGGGGCCAGTTTGACGCGGCAAAAATGTACGATTTTGTCCGCAGTATCGACCCCACCCGCACCATCGACCATGCCTCCGGCTGGCACGATCAGGGCGTGGGCCAGGTGGTCAGCCGCCATGTGTATTTCCGGAAGTATGCCTTCAAAGCCGATAAGAAGGGCCGCGCTGTGCTGCTCAGTGAGTTCGGCGGCTATAACCACCATGTGTCCGGCCACTGCTTCAATAACAAGAACTTCGGCTACAAGAACTTTGAAACCCCCGCCCAGCTGGAAATCGCCATTGAGGACCTGTACCAGAAGCAGATTGGCCCCGCCAAGATGGAGGGCCTGGCTGCCGCGGTGTACACCCAGCTCAGCGATGTGGAGGATGAACTCAACGGGCTCATGACTTATGACCGTAAAGTGGTGAAGATTGCCCCGGAACTGATGCAAAAAGCCATCAATGTGGGTGAATAACAAACGATAACGGCGGGACAGCTGTCCCGCCGAAATTTATATAAGGAATGCTTATGCTGAAAAAAGCCTATCTGGAAATCACCAATGTCTGCAACCTGGCCTGTGCCTTCTGCCCCGGCACCCGGCGGGAGAAGCGCTTCATGACTTTGGAGGAATTCAAAATCCTGTCTGCCAAGCTCCGTCCCCATACGGATTACCTGTATTTCCACCTGATGGGGGAGCCGCTGCTGCACCCGGAGCTGGGGGCCTTTCTGGCCCATGCCGGTGCCCTGGGCTTCAAGGTCATCCTCACCACCAACGGCACCCTGCTGCCAGCGCGGGAGGAGCTGCTGCTGTCCGCCCCGGCCCTGCATAAGGTGAACATCTCCCTCCAGTCCTTTGAAGCCAACCACAGGGGAGAACTGGCCCCCTACCTCTCCGCCTGCGCCGGTTTCGCGGAGAAGGCCAACGACGCCGGCAAGCTCTGCGTCCTGCGGCTCTGGAACCAGAACGGGCTGGACAGCCTTAACGGGGAAATCGAAGCCCTCCTGGCCCGGCACTTCCCCAAGCCCTGGCCGGAGAGCCGCCGCAGCCGCAAGCTGGCGGAGCGGGTCTACCTGGAGCCGGGGGAGCGCTTTGACTGGCCGGACCTGACGGGGTCGGACAGGGGAGAGGCTTGCTTCTGCTACGGCCTGCGGGACCAGGTGGGCGTCCTGGTGGACGGCACCGTGGTGCCCTGCTGTCTGGATCACGAGGGGGACATCCCCCTGGGCAACCTGTTTGCACAGGAGCTGGACGAGATTATGTCAACCGAAAAAGCCCGGAATATCTTTAACGGCTTTTCCCAAAGGCAGGCGTTGGAACCCCTCTGCCGCCGCTGCGGCTATGCCAGAAGATTTACGTAACACAATAAACATAATTCGGTTAACATAAAATCAAGCGGCTCTAATTTTCAGAGCCGCTTGATTTTTTTCAAAAAACCTGCAACATTTTGCTCCCTCTCTGCGTTATTATAGACAGAACGAAAGAAAGGCGGCCAAACCATGAAAAGAATTATGATAGTGCTGTTTACCCTTTGCCTGCTTCTGTCCGCCTGCGGCAAAGCCCCGGTGGAGCCTGTCGGCGCGGTGGAGCCTTCGGCAACGGAAAGCCCGGCAGAACCCACCCCCAGCCCGGCGGCGCGGGAACAGCGGAAATTGGAGGAGGGCGAAGAATGGCTCCGGGAGAATTACATCCATTGGGGCAAGTTCTATGCCAAGAAGGAGGACTATGATGCCTTTCTGGCCTTGCCTCAGGAGGAAGCGGCAGTGTTTACCGCGAAGTATTTCTTCAAGGAGGGAGAGGCCGGGAAACGGTGCAATGAACTAAGTGGACAGTATGAACTCCTTCATATGGAACTGGAAGAGATTGAGCAGGCGGCCAGGGAGGGCCGGCAGATCCAGGGCTATACCTACGGCGCCGATACCAGCGCCTGGGAATACAGCAATCCCAATGTGGAGAAGTCAGCCCTGCCCCTGGAGTACTTCCAGCTTGCGGATCAGCTTCAGGACATCGGCAGCCAGATCACCCCGGAGCTTCAGGCCCAGCGGGACGAAGAACGCAACCAGTTTGTGCTGGAGCTGGCCCAGCTGCTGGCGGAGCAGGGCCTCAAGACGGAGGTCTGGGCCACAAAAACCGTGGAGGACTATGAAGAAAAGCAGCATTACATCTGCTTTCTCACTGCTACCCCGGCTCAGCTTTGGGAACTGGAAACGCTGACCGACATCAGCCCTGTCTTTATCGAGCCACAGTATGAATCCGTCCGCCTGCGCTTTGATATTCCCATCTGGACCAGCGAGGAAACATAATGCAGTTTACATAAAACACACTCGCGAGAAGAAAACAGCCCATGCCGGGATATTCCCGGCATGGGCTTCAACTTGTCAAAAAAGCCAGCTTTAAGCGCTGCCCCAGCGAGTCCTGCTGCGCAAAGGCTTCCCCTTGAGGGGAAGCTGGCAGCCGCAGGCTGACTGATGAGGTGGCAAATAAAAACTGGGAAAAATCAGAAACTACTGTCAAAAACGCAGGACTTCCACCTCATCCGCCCAGTGTGCGCACTGGACACCTTCCCCTCCAGGGGAAGGCTTCAAAACGTCCTATGGAAAACTTATCCCTGATAACCGATCTTGTCGGCCAGCTCCTTGGTGATCAGCACGGTGGCGTCATGGTGCAGCTTCATCAGGGTGGCGGGGCAGGCGCAGGTCACGTCGTCGCTCATCAGCAGCAGGCGGGCGGCCTCCTCCTTGTTGGCGCCGGAGAGGATCATCAGCAGACGCTTGGCCATCATGATCTCACCGATGCCCATGGTGACGGCGTAGCGGGGAACCTCATCCCGGCTGGCGAAGAAGCGGGCGTTGGCGTCGATGGTGCTCTCGTCCAGGGTCTCCTTATGGGCGCTCCAGTACAGGCTGGGGCCCGGCTCATTGAAGGCCAGGTGGCCGTCAGCGCCGACGCCCAGCACCTGCAGCTCCACCTGGCTCCGGGCGATGACGGCGCGGAACTCCTCAATGTTGGCCTCGATGTTGCCGGTGCCCTTGGCCACGTAGGTGTTGGCCTTGTCGATGTTGATGTGGTCGAACAGGTTGCTGTCCATGAAATAGCGGTAGCTCTGGTCGTGGGTGGGCTCCAGGCCGATGTACTCGTCCAGGTTCACGGTGCTAACCTTGCTGAAGTCCAGCCCTTCCTCCTTGCAGCGGCGGGAGAGCTCCTGATACATGCCGATGGGGCTGGAACCGGTGGCCAGGCCCAGGCAGCAATCGGGCTTCTCACGGACGATCTTCTCGATAATATCTGCGCCGGCGGCGCACTGGCTTGCATAGCTGTCGCAAACGATAACTTTCATAAGATGCCTCCAACAGTATTTGATTCAGATGCTATAAGTATATAATTTCTTTTTTTCCCCGTCAAGTACGCGGAGAAAGATTAGCAAAAAAAGACAGAACAACGAAAGATAATAATTGCAATTCTTAATTTTAATAAATTCATCTTTATTTCTTGTTCCAAACGTGATACCATGCCGGGGAACAAAAGAGCCTTGGGCTCGTCTTATATACGAATCCTGAAAGGAGAGACACCATGAAAAAGATTTTTTCCCTGCTGCTGGCCCTGCTTCTTGTGGCCGGCATGGCAGTTCCGGCCTATGCCGATGTGAACCAAAGCCGCGCTGTCATCGGCGCGGACCTGAGCGATGAACAGGTGGAGGCCGTCTACGGCATGTTCGGCATCCGGCGGGGCGAAGCCATCGAACTGAAAATGACCAACGCCGAGGAGCGCACCTATCTGGAGGGCTATGTGGACAACAGTCTCATCGGCACCCGCTCCATCTCCTGCGTGTATGTGGAGCTGCTGCCCGCGGGCAGCGGCATGTCCGTCACCACCAGCAACATCAACTGGTGCACCGGCGAGATGTACATCAGCGCCCTGGCCACTGCCGGCATCACCGACGCCAGCATCGTCGTAGCCGCCCCCTTTGAGGTCAGCGGCACCGCGGCCCTCAGCGGCGTGTATAAGGCCTATGAGGACATGACCGGCAAAAAGCTGGATGACCTGGCCAAGCTGGTCAGCACCCAGGAGCTGACCATCACCGGGGAGCTGGCCGCCGAGATCGGCGCCATGGACTCCACCGCCATCGTCAATGAGCTGAAGATGATGCTGGACGTGACCCAGACCATGAGCGACGATGAGATTCGGGCGGAGATTCGTGAGATCGCTTCCCGCTATAACGTGAACCTGACCAACACCCAGGTGGAGCAGCTGCTGACTCTCTGCCGCTCTCTGGAGGGGCTGGATGCCGAATCCCTGAAGGCCCGGGTGCAGGACGTTCAGAACACCCTGCAGAAGGTGTCCGAAGCCAAGACCAAGGTGGTGGGCTTCGTTCAGGGCGTGAAAAAAGTGGTGGAGTCCGTCTCCGGCTTCTTTGATAAGATCAAGGACATTATGGCAAGATTCTGAAAATTTGAGAATGAAAATTTGAGAATTCGTAAAAAGCCTGAGTACCTACAGCTCAGGCTTTTTGAGACTTCCAAAAAACGATGCCCTATGCGCCGACAATAGAGTAGCGGGGGTGCGCGAGGGGGCAAGGCCCACATCGCGTTTCAATAACCCGCCGAAGAAAAGCCTTGATTTTCAAGGCTTTTCGGGCGAAGCAGCATTTTGATCTTTTCAAAATGCTCGGCGGCTGAAGCGGTCAAAAAAGTCCAAATAGGACTTTTTTGACAAGCTGAAAAAGCCTGAGCAATTACAGCTCAGGCTTTATGAATTAAGATTTCTTAAATAATATTTCAGCTTTGGCATGGAACAATGCCGGGAGAGGGTCAGTCTCTATACATACAAAGAAAAAATATGCCAAGGAGATGCTGCCATGAAAGCCATGAAACATGTATTGCCCCTGCTTCTGACCCTGAGCTTGCTTCTCTTGCCCGCCTGCGGAAGCCAGACTGCCCCTGCCGCCTCCCCAAGCTCTCTGCCTGCTCCCACCGCTTCCGCCGCCCCAGCGCCGGCTGCCAGCCAAACGCCCGCCGCCACCCCCGGCCGTCTGCTGGACAGAACCGGCCAAGCCCTTGACCTGACCCGGTACGCCGGCCTTTCCGGGGCGGAGGACACCTTTGCCCATTACCTGCAATCGGGTAATGATGTTCAGCTTACCATTGACCTGGCTCTGCAGCAGCAGGCCCAGACGCTCCTGGCGGAGACCCTGGGCGACAGCGGCGGCGCGGCGGTGATGGTGGAGGTCAGCACCGGGGCGCCCCTGGTCATTGCCAGCCACGGCCAAGGCGGCAACCGGGCCCTGCTGAGCACGTATCAGCCCAGGAACCTGTTCCTGCCCTGCACGGCCATCGCCAGCCTGGGTTCAAACATCATCACTCCCGAGGATCAGATTTGCTGTGAAGGGGTGTTTGACCGGTATGAAGCCGATGGCTATGCCCCGGCCTGCTGGATCTGGACCGCAGGCGACCTCACCCACGGGAATGAGAACATGACCACCGCCCTGCGGGATTCCTGCGATTATTATTTCTATGCCCTGGGAAAAGATCTGGGCATCTACCAGCTCGCCCTTTATACCGAAAGCCTGGGTCTGGGTCAGCCCACCGGCATCGAGCTGCCCGAGAATGTTGGCCGGGTAGCCAGCCTCCAGACGGCTAAAGACAATGGCCGGGAATGGCGGATCGGGGATACCCTGGAAGCCGCTGCAGGGCGGAACGACAATGCCTTTACCCCCTTGCAGATGGCCGAATACTGCGCCGCTATCGCCAATAAGGGACTGCGTTACTCCGCCTCCATCCTGGGCAGCGTCACCGACAGGGACGGCAACACCCGCTATACCCGCCAGCCCCAGATCACCGGCAACATCATGAGTGAGAAGGAGCAAGAGCTGGCCGCACTTCTGGAAAAATGGAACGATCTGCTGGAGGCCAACTGGGCCGCCATTCATCAGGGCATGTATGGCGCCATAAACGACCAGTCCATGAACATCCACAACGCCCACATCTGGCAGGATTGTCCCTGGCAGGTGGCCGGTATGGCCAACCGAATCCCGGTTGGGAACCATGCCCCCTATGAAGATCAGGTGCCCTGCAGGGGCCTGTTTATGGGCTTTGCCCCCTATGAAGTGCCCCAGGTGGCCATCTTCGTTGTGACCGAGGAAGCGGAGGGCGACGCTTCCCAGCAGATCGCCCGGCAGCTTCTGGACTTCTATATTGAAAAGTCAACATAATTTAATTAACATAACAACAGCCATCGGGCTTGCCCGATGGCTGTTGTTATGTTTGTTGGCGAAGGTCAATCTTTTTCTGCATCATTGTGCCTTTTCCTGTACCACAGGTAGAACAGGGAGGACAGCACCGTCAGCCCGGCGGTGAAGGCGGCGGACAGCAGGAAAGCGGGGGAGCCGGGCTCCGTAATACTGTCCCCCACCAGGGTGATGGCCACCACCTTAGGCAGTGCCCCGGCCATGGTGGCCAGCAGGTAGGGCAGAAAGGGAATCCCGGTGGAGCCCAGGTACATGCTGGACACATCCATGGGCACAATCCCGATAATCCGCAGGATAAAGCTCAAAAACACATTGCTGCCCTTGCTACCCTGGACGAAGCCGCAAAGCCGGGGGTATCGCTCCATCAGCTGGTCAATGGCTTCTGCCCCGGCGCTGCGGCCCCGGCGATAGGATATGGCCGCACCCAGGGCATAGCCCAGGGCGTTGATCAGCACCGCGATGGGCCGGCGGAACAGAAAGCCCACCGCCAGCTGCAGCGGCAGCATGGGCAGAAAGACAGAGATGCTTTTCACCCCGTACAGCCCCAGCATGGCCAAAGCCGCCAAAAGGGGTTGGCGGGGGGCGTATCGGGTGATATCTTCCGGCTCAATCTCAACGCCGGCAAGAAAAAGCCAGACCACCGCCAGGCCCCCCAGTATTCCGGGCAGCAGCTGGAGCATCAGCCTGTGGACACGCTTCATAGATACCTCAGTTCCTTCTTTATAATACATCGCATATAGCTTTTCTACCCTCAGTATACACCGCGTTCTGTTAAAAGTCTGTAAAACCATATCCCCGGCGGACTGATATGCTCCCCCTATGAGAGACAGTGAAAAAGAAAAACACTGTCAAACATAGG
>JBJDXQ010000045.1:0-2120 GCA_051866745.1 Candidatus Limivicinus sp.
CGCTGTGAATTTTCCTTTAATTATTTCACTGTCTACTTGACGGGGAGCAGTTCAGACAATCATCCGCCAGGGATATGGTAGAAAATTACTTCAATTTTACAGAGATCAGCACCGGGTTATGGTCGGAATCGGCAAAGTCCAGATTCACGCCCTCCACCTGCAGCAGCTCCACATTGGGGGAGAGAATGAAGCCATCGATCACATAATACTGGGTGTTCTCCGTATCTGTCGGGTCATAGGGCTGGTTCAGCAGGCGGCAGCTGGGTACCGACAGATCATAGGCGAAGCGCCAGCCCTCAGCCAGCATATCCTCCTCCAGCAGGCCCGGCGTCCACAGGTCCTGATGGGTGTTGGGGAAGGCCTCCAGGCCGCCGGGGAGGATTTGGTTAAAGTCGCCCCCCGCGATCACATAGTTGCCCTTGGCATACTCGCCCTCGATAAACTCCTTCAGCATCCTGGTCTGGGCGATTTTGCCCTCGCCGCTGTCATAGGCCTCCAGATGCAGGTTCACCGCCACCAGATATTTGTCGCTGCCCTCAATGGGCAGGTAGCTGGCCAGCAGGCAGCGCTTGATGTTGGCGGTGCGCACCGGCCACTGGAAGGGGCAGGGCAGGGAGATCCGCTCCGCCTCATCGATGGCAAGACCCTGGGTGGTGGTAAACACGCCGCTGTAGATTCTGCCCAAAGGCGGCAGGGGGAAGGGCACAAAGTCGCAGGCGTAGTTCATGGCGTGGGCGCTGGCATCCAGGGCCAGCCAGGTCGCCTCATTGATCCGGTAGGTGCGACCGGAATCCAGATCCACCTCCTGCAGCATCACCACATCCGGGTCCAGCGTCTGGATGCTGCTATTAATCCCGGCCAGGTAGGCCAGCACCTGCTCCTGATCGGCGGAGCGCACGTCCTTGCCGCCGTCCATAAAGAAGTCGCTCCCGGCGCCCAGACCGCCGTAGCCAATGTTCCAGCTGAGTATCTGCAATTCTTCTTCCGGGTCCACCTGGCCCAGCGCACCCACAGCGGAGACCTCCACGCTCTCCACCGGGGCAGGCTTAAACTCCGTCACGCTCAGCCACAGGATAAGTCCGGCAGCCGCCAGTACCACCACCAGCAGCAGAATGCCCAGCACTTTCAGAATCTTTTTCATGGTACAACCTCCATGATCACAATGAAATCTATCTGATTTTACCATTAAAGTCATTCTTTCGCAAGCATCTTTGGTCAGAATCTGCTGATTGCGAAAAAAGGAAAACTGTAATATAATAAACGGGCATATTATCGGAAAATCGGAGGAAATACCAATGAGCTATGAACAGATACGGCGGCAGGACCCGGAAGTCTATGCCTCCATGATGCGTGAGCTGGCCCGCCAGCAGGACCATATAGAGCTGATCGCTTCCGAGAACTTTGTGTCTCCCGCGGTGATGGAGGCCATGGGCAGCCATCTGACCAATAAATACGCCGAGGGTTATCCCGGCGCCAGATACTATGGCGGCTGCCAGTATGTGGACGAGATTGAAAACCTGGCCATTGAGCGGGCCATTAAGCTCTTCGGCGCGGAGCACGCCAATGTGCAGCCCCATTCCGGCTCCCAGGCCAATGTGGCGGTGTACCTGGCCCTGCTTCAGCCCGGCGACACCATCCTGGGCATGGACCTGAGCCATGGCGGCCATCTGACCCACGGCTCCAAGGCCTCCATCTCCGGCAAGTACTTCAACGCCTGCTTCTACGGCGTGGACGAGCAGACCGAGACCATCGACTATGAGCAGGTGCTCCGGCGGGCGGAGGAAGTGCAGCCCAAGATCATCATTGCCGGCGCCAGCGCCTATCCCCGGTTTATTGACTTCAAGAAGATGCGGGAGATTGCCGATGAAGTGGGCGCCTACCTGATGGTGGACATGGCCCACATCGCCGGCCTGGTGGCGGCTGGTGTGCACCCCAGCCCGGTACCCTATGCCCATGTGGTCACCACCACCACCCATAAGACCCTCCGCGGCCCCCGTGGCGCCCTGATCCTCTGCAAGGAGGAACTGAAAAAGAAGATCAACAGCGCCGTCTTCCCCGGCACCCAGGGCGGCCCGCTGATGCACATTATCGCCGCCAAGGCCGTCTGCTTCCAGGAGGCC
>JBJDXQ010000046.1:0-2043 GCA_051866745.1 Candidatus Limivicinus sp.
TGTTGGTTCCAAGCTGCTCCATTTTCTGACGGATCAGCTCACGCTCATGCTCTGTGACCATGAAATGAAGCTGGACAGAGCGTTTTCTATGTGCCATCAACGCACCTCCCGTTCCGTTTTTGTCTTTTTCCCGGCATTGGGGCCGGGTCTGCCAGGGGCTTTCAAGCTCTGCAACACCGAGGGCCGTTCCGTCTTTGCCAGCCGCCTTGCGGCCTCCTGCTGGGGCGCTGGCCTGCCCGCATCCATATCAAGCAGGGTATTCAATTCCGCAAGACGGGCGCTTTTTCGTTGTACCTCTACCTCCTGGGGAAAAGGCTTTCCCAGCTCCGCCTTTGCCGCCGCCTGTTGCTGGTACAGGTTATCAAGCTGGGCCTGCACCGCTTTCAGGCGCTCCGGCAGCGCGGCCAGGGCGTTGTCAATGCGGGTCAGGTTGCCACGGGCATCCGG
The DNA here is from genome assembly GCA_051866745.1 of Candidatus Limivicinus sp. Classification (GTDB taxonomy): domain Bacteria; phylum Bacillota; class Clostridia; order Oscillospirales; family Oscillospiraceae; genus Limivicinus. Next base: position 448 of record JBJDXQ010000046.1, read on the forward strand.
GCCTAACTCAACCTTGTGGCTCATGGCCCCCTTTAAGGTCAACTGATGATGAAAACCCTCAAAGGAGAGGGACATGGTAAAGCCCCGATAGGTTCCGATCTCCACGGCCTCGGTTCCCTTGATTTCCTTGCAGGCTTCCAGAATGGCGGCACCGGCGTTGTCCTTGTCGGTCAGGGTATCGCCGCGAATGAGCATCCCGGCAAATTCGCCCTCCGGCGGCTGATGCGCGGCCAGCGTCTCCATATCCTTTTGAAAGCCAGCGATAAAGCCTTTGTTCTGCTCGATCTGTTCCGGGAAGTAGGTCAGCAGATTGTCCTCCAGACGGTATTGCTGGCTCTGGTGGTTGGCTTTCAAGAGCTTCAGCCTGGACACATCAATATCTAAGTCCATTTTTTCCTTGATACGCGGATCACCGGCACACAGCGCCTTGATTTCCGCATAGGACAGCGCCGTTTCGTCTATATCATCGCAGGAGCGCACCGGCGATTTGGAAGTCATGATCTGGCTGATGAATTTCTGCTTGTTCTCCACGGTCTGCCATAAGTAGCTGTCAAAGGTTCCTTCAGTAACATAGCGGTAAACATGGACGGTGGGATTTTGGTTGCCCTGACGGACAATCCGGCCTTTTCTCTGTTCCAGATCACCGGGCCTCCAGGGACAGTCCAGGTCATGCAGGGCAATGAGCCGATCCTGGACGTTCATGCCCGCGCCCATTTTGAACGTGCTTCCCATGAGAACGCGCACCTGTCCGCTGCGTACCTTTGCAAACAGTTCTTTCTTGCGGGCCTCGGTATTCGCATCATGGATAAAGGCGATTTCTCCGGGCGGGATACCGCTGGCAATGAGCTTGGAGCGAATATCATCATAGACGCTGAACGGCGGCGCAGCGTCTCCCGGCTCGGTCAGCATTTCCAGCGCCCGAAGCTCCGGGCTGTCAAGCCCGCCTGCAGCTTTGGCCACACGCTTGGAGGGCGCAGCCTTTGGGGTGGAAATGTCGCAAAATACAAGCTGGGTCAGCTTATCCGCCTGTCCGTCCCGCCAGATCTGGAGGATGTTTCGGACGCATTGGTTGACCTTGCTTTCCGGGTCATCCGGCAGCATGGGATTTAAGATGCGCTGGTCAAGGCCCAGCTTGCGCCCATCGCTGGTGATTTTGAGCATATTGTCCTGCCAGGGAGCCACCTTGCCGGAATGGACTTCGGCGGCACGCTCGGAAAGCTGCTGCACCATTTCCTGCTGATGCTCCGTAGGCTGGGCCACTTCATTGTGGTACACCACCTCCGGCGTGGGAAGGTGGAGCTGATCGGCGGTCTTGATGTCCGCCGCCTCTTTCCAGAGCGTCATAAGCTCCGGGAGGTTGAAAAACTTTGCAAAGCGCGTCCGCGCCCGGTAGCCGGTTCCCTCCGGGGCCAGCTCGATGGCCGTGGTGGTTTCTCCGAAGGTGCTGGCCCAATTATCAAAGTGGGTCAGGTGGTTCCGTTGGAGCATATCGTGCTGAAGGTAGCGCATCATGGTGTAAAGCTCGGTCATGGAATTGCTCACCGGCGTTCCGGTGGCGAATACCACGCCTTTTCCTCCGGTCAGCTCATCCAGATA
>JBJDXQ010000047.1:0-10344 GCA_051866745.1 Candidatus Limivicinus sp.
CTGCCGACCGGAAGCTGGAGGGCATCGTCACCGTCAAGGACCTGCTGCTGGCCGATGACGACACCATCATCGAGGACCTGATGGATCGGAACGTGATCTTCGCCACCACCACCGACGACCAGGAGACGGTCTCCGAGATGTTCTCCGACTACGACCTGATGGCCCTGCCGGTGGTGGATACCGAGGGCCGCCTGGTGGGCATCGTCACCGTTGACGACGTGCTGGACGTCATGGAGCAGGAGACCACCGAGGACTTCGAAATCATGGCCGGTATTCTGCCCTCCGATAAGCCCTATTCCCGCACCGGGCCCTTCGATATGTGGAAAAACCGCATCCCCTGGCTGATGTTTCTGATGCTCTCCGCCACCTTCACCAGCATGATTCTCACCAAATTTGAGGATATGCTGGCGGTGCAGGCGGGGCTGGTGGCTTTCATTCCCATGCTGATGGGTACCGGCGGCAACTCCGGGGCCCAGTCCTCCACCGCCGTTATCCGCAGCCTGTCCCTGGGCGATACGGAGCCCAAGGATGTGCTGCGGGTCATGTGGAAGGAGTGGCGTGTGGCGCTGCTGTGCGGCGTCACCCTGGCGGTGGTCAACTTCGGCAAGATGCTGCTGCTGGACGGGTTCATCCTGCATAATGACAGCGTCACCGTTCTGGTGGCCGCCACGGTCAGCCTGTCCATCGTGTTCATCGTCATGTTTGCCAAGGTGGTGGGCTCCACCCTGCCCATCCTGGCCGAAAAGATCGGCGTGGACCCGGCGGTGATGGCAAACCCCCTGATCTCCACCGTCACTGACGCCGTCTCGCTGCTGATCTATATTTACGTTGCGAAACTGATTCTGCATATATAAATAAGGAGACCCTGGTCATGGATGTGTCCGTGCTTATCCCCAAAATGATTGTATTTGTGGTGCTGATGGTGATTGGCTACCTCTGCGCCAAGACCAATTTTGCCGGGCGGGAGTTCACCAAGGACGCCAGCAAAATGGTCATCAACGTGTTTATGAGCGCCACCATCATCAACTCCGTTCTGGTGTCCGACGCCCGCCTCAGCGGCGGGGAGCTGCTGCAGGTGATGCTGGTGCTGTGTATGTCCGTGGGGGTCTGCTGGGTCCTGGGCGCCATCAGCTGCCGTCTGGTGGGCCTGGGGGACAGGGCGCCCCTGTTTGAACTGCTGGTGGCCGTCATGAACAATATGTTCATTGCCCTGCCTGTGGTGGAGACCCTCTTTGGCAGCCAGGCGGTGTTTTACTGCTCCCTGTCCTGCATACCCTTTAATGTGCTGCTCTACACCTTCGGTATCTACCGCCTCCAGGGCGGAGAGGGCAAAGGCAGCGTTCGGCTCAAGGACATTTTCAGTGTCCCGCTGCTGGCCACCCTGGTGGCCCTGGTCATCTTCCTGCTGCACCCGCCGGTGCCCCCGGTGGTGAAGGACCTGGCCTCCACCATGGCCGCCGCCACCATGCCCCTGTCCATGATCGTCATCGGCTCCTCCCTGGGTTCTGTCAGCCTGCTGGACGCTTTTAAGAAGGGGAAGCTGTACCTGATGTGCGCCATCCGCCTGCTGCTGTGCCCGCTGCTGGTGTGGCTGCTGGCCGGCCTGATGACGGAGGACCTGATGCTTCGGGTCACCGCCACCATCATTGCCGCCGCTCCCAGCGGGGTGGTGGTCTCCGTCCTTGCCATCCAGTATGACCGGGACGCGGTCTTTACCTCCGAGGGCATCCTGCTCTCCACCGTGTTCTCCATGCTGACCATTCCCCTTATCGTCTCTATCATTCTGTAAAGAAAAGGTGATCTGCCATGCATATCCCCCAGGGCGCCAGCCAGACCATCGATATCCTCCCCTTTGCGGAGGCCCTGGCCCTCTCCGGCCGGGGCGACGCCTATGACAGTCAGAAATGGCTGTACGTGCCCGATTTTTATACCGAGTACCGTTATATTCTGGGCACCCGGGGGCAAAACCCGCTGATCTGCATCGGCGTCAACCCCTCCACCGCCGCCCCGGATGACCTGGACAATACCCTGAAATCTGTCTCCCGCATCGCCGCCGGCAACGGCTTTGACAGCTGGATCATGTTCAATGTCTATGCCCAGCGGGCCACCCGGCCGGAGGACATGGACCGGGAACTGAACCAGACCCTGCACCGGGCCAACATGGCCGCCTTTGAATACATATTGCAGAATGTGGCCAAGGGACTGCGTCCCGCGGTCTGGGCCGCCTGGGGCACCATCATTGAAAAGCGCCCCTACTTGCCCGGCTGCGTCCGGGACATGGTGGCCCTGGGCCGCCGCTATAACGCCCGCTGGCTCTGCGCCGGCAAGCGCTCCGCCAAGGGCCACCCCCACCACCCCCTGTACCTGCGCAAGGACGAAAAAACCGTGGATTTTGATGTGGAACAATATCTGGAGGGATTACAATGATCAAACTTGCCCTGTGCCAGCTGCGAACGGAGCTTGACCAGGCGGAGACCATGGCCAAGGCCCACCGCATGGTGCGCCAGGCCGCCCGGAACGGGGCGGAAATCGTGGTCCTGCCGGAGATGTTCAATTGCCCCTATGACCGGGCCTATTTCAAAAAATTCGCCGCCCTGGGCCACCAGGAGACGGTCAACGCCCTGTCCGCCTGGGCCAAAGAGCTGGGCGTTCTGCTGGTGGGCGGCTCCGTGCCCGAGACGGAGGACGGGAAGATTTATAACACCTGCTTTGTCTTTGATAAGCAGGGCCTTCCGATTGCCCGCCATCGGAAGGTGCACCTGTTCGATGTGGACCTGCCGGGGATGCGCTTTAAGGAGTCCAACACCTTCACCCCCGGGGAGGACATCACCGTTTTCGATACCGAGTACGGCAAAATGGGCTGCGCCGTCTGCTTCGATGTGCGCTTCCCGGAGCTGTTCCGGGCCATGGCCGTCCGGGGCGCCAAGCTGATTTTCCTGCCGGCTCAGTTCAATATGAAAACCGGCCCCGCCCACTGGGACATGAGCCTGCGGATGCGGGCCGTGGATAATGAGGTGTTTGTGGCCGGAGCTGCCGCCGCCCGCTACGATGGCTTTTCCTATGAATGTTGGGGCCATTCCGCTGTGGCGGACCCCTTCGGAGAGCTGATTGCCCAGTGCGACGAGAAGGAGCAGATCCTCTACGCCGATATCGACCTGAACCGGGTGGAAGAGGTGCGGGCCAGTCTGCCCACCTTCAACTGCCTGCGCCGGGATGTGTACACCGTTGCGGACTGAGCCATGGATATTCGTGAACAGATAAAAAATTACCGCCCCTGGAACGAGCAGGAGCGGCAGGATCAGGCTGTTATTCTGGCTTTTCTGGACAAGAACCCGGATGCCTTTTACCGCACGAACCTGCTTGCCCACATGACCGCCTCCGCCTGGGTGGTAAATCCCCAGCGCAGCAAGACCCTCCTGGTCTACCACCGGCTTTATGATTCCTGGTCCTGGACCGGGGGCCACGCCGACGGGGAGGAGGACCTGCTGGCCGTTGCTCTGCGGGAAGTCCGGGAGGAGACCGGCGTTCAGACCCTCCGCCCGGTGTCGGAGGAAATCTATTCTCTGGAAGTGCTCACCGTGGATGGCCACGAGAAGCATGGGAAATACGTGTCCAGCCACCTTCACCTGAACCTGACTTACCTGCTGGAAGCGGAGGCGGATCAGCCCCTGCGGGTCTGTGAAGCGGAGAACAGCGGCGTGGCCTGGTTCTCCCTGACCAACGCCCTCTCCGCCTCCACCGAGCCCTGGTTCGTGGAGCGGATTTACAAAAAGCTGAACGAGAAGCTTTTGTACCTGTGATAAAGAAAGGCTGAACGATGGACTATAAAGTCATTGCAATGGATCTGGACGGCACCCTGCTGAACGATCAGAAGGAAATAAGCCCCCTGACGGCCCAGGCCATTATGGGCGCCAGGGCGGCGGGGAAGAAAATCGTCCTCATCTCCGGCCGGCACCGCCGGGAGATGATCGCCTATGCCCAAAGCCTTGGCTTGGGCCGGGAAGCGGGGGACTATCTGGTAAGCTGCGACGGCATCTATATTGAGGAGCTGTCCAGCGGCCGCATCTCCCAGACAAGCACCCTTACCGGCACGGAAACCGCGGAGATCGTGGCTCGCTACGGCTGCTGCGCCCAGGCCATGGTGGTCACGGCGGAGGCAGACTATGTGATTTACGAAAAGCCCAATGCTTCCTATCTGAAGCGCCGGCTGAGAAACCTTCTGGGCAAGGCAAGCGTGCCGGTGAGCATGAAGGAGCTGGACAAGCTGAAGGCCTTACCGGCAGTGGAGAAAATTGTCTTTGTCTCTGCTGACAGCAGCCGGCTGTACCGGCAGCTGGCGGCGGAGCTGGGGGAGGCCTGTCATTTGCAGCTTTGCAGCGGCGGCCGGCTGGAGCTGCTCCATAGGGACGTCTCCAAATGGAAGGCCATCCAGGCCGTAAGCCGTGCCTTGCGCATCCCGCCGGAGGAATGGCTGTACTTTGGGGATGACGGCAACGATATCCAGTGCCTGCAGAATATCAAACATTCCTTTGCCATGGGCAACGCGGCGGAGGAGATCAAAAACTGCGCCGCCTACGTTACCGGCAGCAACAATGAGGACGGCATTGCGGCGGCCCTGGAAAGGATGGATAACCTATGAGATATACCTTGAGCGGCAGCAAGCCCCACCTGTTCATGCTCCGGATGCGTTTTCGGGCCAGAGACCTGTATTTCCGGCTGAAAAAGCTTTTTGTCTCCGATAAGGCCCACCTGGAGAAAAGCTATGCCAGCCACACCGGCGGCCGGCTGCCGGACCTGGAGCATCCCCAGAACTTTTCCGAGAAGCTGCTGTACCTGATGCTGCACTACCGCAACCCGTTGATGACGCTGTGCGCGGACAAGGTGTATGCCGCCGAGTATGTCAAAGCCTGCGGCTATCCTGAGATTCTCAGGAAAATCTATGCCGTGGCCGATGACGCCCGGAAGATCGACTTTGACAGCCTCCCGGAGGAATTCTTCATGCGCACCAATTGCCGCTCCGGCTTCAATTACGCCGTGAAGAAAAGCCAGATCGACCTGGAACACACCCGGAAGTTCATGAACCTTGTCAAGAACAGCAACTATTACTATCAGTCCCGGGAATGGCAGTATAAGGATATGCGCCCCCTGGTGATGTGCGAGGAGCTGCTCCGCAACAAGGACGGCAGCCCCCTGGTGGATTACAAGTTCTATTGCTTCTCCGGCCAGGTGAAGTATTATATGATCTCCAAGGGCGAGTATGAGCACGATGTGCGCAACCATAAATTCACCCCCGATGGCAAGTCCATCGACCATTATTTCAAGGAGAAGGCCACCCTTGCCCGGGAGGAGGCGGAGATTCCGGAAAACATCGACAAGATGCTGGAGATTGCCTCCGCTCTTTGCAAACCCTTCCCCCATGTCCGGGTGGACCTGTACGATATCGACGGCCGCATTGTCTTTGGCGAGATGACCTTCTACAGCAACGCGGGCGTTGTCAATGTTCAGTCTCAGGAATTTGCCAGGGAGATCGGCTCCTGGATTGACCTGGACAAGTATCAAATGGATATGCGATAAAAAAAGAGAGCCGCAAGGCTCTCTTTTTTATTCTGCCAGGAATGCATTCAGTTCCTGCACAGTTTTGCAATAATACCGGCAGTTTTCCCGCATGAAGCCCTCAATCTCCGGGATGTCGTTGGCCCAGCCCACCGCGGCGAAGTCCACGCCGCAGCTTCTGGCCATGTCATAGCCCGGCTTCAGATCGTCAATCATCAGCAGCTCCCCGGGGGCCAGATCGAAGCGCCGCATAATATCCTCCAGGGGGAAGGGGGCGGGCTTGCGCTCATGCAAAGGCCGGCTCCAGCCGTAGACCGCGTCCGGCTCCGGCAGGCTGTTGGCAGCGTAGTCCCGCAGGATGTTCTCCTCAAAGGAGTGGGACACCACGCAGAGCAGTCCCCCTGCCGCCTTGTGCCGCTCCATGATCTCCCGGATCCCCTCATAGGCCACCGGGATATGCCCCTTCACGTACTCGCCCCAGAAGCGGCCCTCTTCCTCCAAATCTTCATCGCTCATGCCGTATTCCTCCCGGCACATGGGGATAAAGCCCGGGTCAAAGTTTTTGAGAAAATAGTGCTCCAAGGTGCAGCTCCGTCCCGGATAGTGCAGGGCCAGATACTCCTGAAAGCTGGGGTAATGGATGGTGGCCGTGCTGTTTACCACCGTGTCGTCATGGTCAAAGACCAGACATTTGTATCGCATGGTTTTTTCTCGTCTTTCTGCTTTCAGTAGAAAGTAGCCACCGGCTGCTCCGGCGCCGGACAGGGTTCGGCGGAAAGATAGCTGAGCACCGGCCCCTTGCGGCCATAGGCCCTGTGGAACTTGAAGTCAATTTTGGCGGTGAGAACCATCCAGGTATCGTCCTGCACGGTGTCCGCCTTGTCCCACTGGCACACCAGCGCGGCGAACTGAATGTCCTCCACGCAGCAGGTCATCACGTGCCGCCCCACCACGAAGCAGCCGGCAGGCAGCTTCTTGCGCACCAGGGCCCGGCACTTGAAGCGCACCGTCTTGCCCTGATACTTCTTGGGCTCATCGGCCATGTCCCGGTAAAACAGGGCGTAGTCCTCATCGCCGATCTCCACAATGGGGGCGTTCAGGTCGAAGGGCAGGGGATCCTCAATGTCGTCATACTCCACCTTGCCGTTTTTGTCCTCGTAGGCGATGTCCGCCCGGCGGGAGGCGCCCCGGACGATCTTGTGGAAGGCCATCTTGTCCATCCTGGCGGCGTCAAAGCGGTTGAACACCACCAGCTCCGCGCTTTTCAGCTTGTCATAGACCAGCTGGCGCATATTGCTGTTGTAGTTGAGGAAGGTGGCAGAGTCGGCAAACAGGAACTCCTGATACACCATCCAGCCCTCGGGCATGGCGGCGTAGAGCTGATCCAGCATCCACATGCCGTTGTACTCAATGACCACCCGCTCTGCCCGGGTCTCCCGGAGCCACTGCTCCAGATTTTCCCGGGTCAGCTGCTCCGGCTCCTCCACAATGCGGATTTTCACCGAGTCCGTGGCGAACTGCTCCGGGGCGTATTCCTCCTCCCCCTCCTCGCAGACCAGCAGCAGGGTTTTCTCCCCGTTGCAGAAGCGCTTGTCCTCCAGGGTTTCCTGGATGAACTTGGTCTTGCCGCTTTCCAGAAAGCCGGTAAAGAGGAATACGGGGACTTCCTTTGCCTGATTACTCAATATGAAACAGCTCCTTCAGCGCATCTTCCTTCAGTCCGGACCCGATCACGCAGAACCGGCCGGTGACTGCCGCAGCGCCACGGCGGATGTTGCTCTCACCGGGCACATAGTCGAAGTAAATCCACTCCCCGTCGCTGGCGTCCACAATGCCCTTGGCCCGCAGCACCGCGCCGTACTTTGCCTCGTCCGCCATGGCGTCCAGCAGGGCCTGAATCTCCGCCTGGCTGAACTTCCGGGGCGTCTCCATGCCCCAGCTGGTGAACACCTCGTCGGCATGGTGATGATGCTCGTGGTCGTGATCATGGTCGTGGCAGCCGCAGGTGCAGTGCTCGTCATGCTCATGGTCGTGGTCGTGATGGTGCTCATGGTGCTCGTGGTCGTGATCATGGTCGTGGCAGCCACAGGTGCAGTGCTCGTCATGCTCATGGTCGTGGTCGTGATGGTGCTCATGTTCCTCATGCTCATGGTCGTGATCATGGCAGCCACAGGTGCAGTGCTCATCGTGCTCGTGGTCGTGGTCATGGTGATGCTCGTGGTGGTGCTCGTGCTCATGGGCCAGCCGCTCCATCTCGGCCTGCAGGCCGTTTTGCTCCATGGCCTCGCTGATCTGCTGGCCGGAGATCTGGCTCCAGGGGGTGGTGATCAGGCCGGCGTGGTCGTTCAGCCCCTTCAAAAGCTCAGTGGCTGCCAGAATCTTCTCGGCGGAGGCGGTGTCGGTGCGGCTCATGACGATCAGGTCGGCATTCTCCACCTGGTCATTGAAGAACTCGCCGAAGTTGCGCATGTACATCCGGCACTTGCCCGCGTCCACCACCGTCACCTTGGCGCCAATCTCCGCGCCCTCCACGCCGGAAACGGCTTTGGCCACGTCGCTGAGCTTGCCCACGCCGGAGGGCTCAATGATGATCCGGTCCGGGGCGTAGTCTGCCATCACCTTTTTCAGCGCCTTGGTGAAGTCGCCCACCAGGGTGCAGCAGATGCAGCCGGAGTTCATCTCCGTGATCTCCACCCCGGCGTCTTTCAGAAAGCCGCCGTCAATGGCGATCTCGCCGAACTCGTTCTCAATCAGCACCAGCTTCTCCCCTTGATAGGCTTCTGCAATCAGCTTGCGGATCAGCGTGGTCTTACCGGCGCCCAGAAAGCCGGAAAAAATGTCTATCTTGGTCATGGTTCATTCCTCCATGTATGATTTTTCCAAAATATTATTATAGCACTTTTTATAAGTACTTACAACATATGAAAGCGCCCCTGAGAGGCGCTTTCATCGTTTGTTTACAATTTCTCAGCAGAGCTGGCTGCCGGCGGGGACACTGTCGTCCAGCATCACCAGGTGCAGCTCCTCCTTGCCCTCCACTTCCCGCACGGCGGAGAGCAGCATGCCGTTGGACTCCTGGCCCATCATCTTCCGGGGCGGCAGGTTCAGGATGGCCACCACGGTCTTGCCCACCAGGTCCTCCGGCTCATAGTACTTGTGGATGCCGGAGAGAATCTGCCGGGGAGTGCCGCTGCCGTCGTCCAGCATGAACTTCAGCAGCTTCTCAGACTTCTTCACTGCCTCGCAGGAGAGAATCTTGCACACCCGCATGTCGCACTTGGCAAACTCGTCGATGGTCACATTGGGCAGCACCGGGGGCGCGGTGGGGGCCTTGTGGTTCAGCTTCTCCAGAGCCTCCAGCTCCTTGGCCATGTCCAGCCGGGGGAACAGAGTCTCGCCCTTGCAGACCTTCACATCAGCCGGCAGCACGCCGTATTTCCCGGCGCTCTCCCAGCTCTGGCAGCGCTCGTCGGCGCCGATCTGCTTGAAGGCCTTCTCGCAGCTGTCCGGCATGAAGGGGGTCAGCAGGATCAGGGATACCCGCAGGGCCTCCAGCAGGTTGTACATCACGGAAGCCAGCCGTGCCTTCTTGCTCTCGTCCTTGGCCAACACCCAGGGGGCGGTCTCGTCGATGTACTTGTTGGCCCGCTGAATCAGCTTGAAGATGTCCTCCAGGGCCAGGTGCAGCTGGAAGGCGTCCATCTGCTTTTCGTACTTGGCACGGGCGGTCCTGATCATCTCCACCAGCTCGTCGTCCATGGGGTCAGCTTCCCGGTGGTTGGGCAGGCTGCCGCCGAAGTACTTCTCCACCATGGCGGTGGTGCGGGACACCAGGTTGCCCAGGTCGTTGGCAAGGTCGGTGTTGATGGTGCTGATCAGCAGCTCATTGGAGAAGTTGCCGTCGGAGCCGAAGGGGAAGGTGCGCAGCAGGAAGAAGCGCAGGGCGTCCACCCCGAAGCGCTCCACCAGCACGTAGGGGTCCACCACGTTGCCCTTGGACTTGGACATCTTGCCCCCGTCGATCACCAGCCAGCCGTGGCCGTAGACCTTCTTGGGCAGGGGCAGCTCCATGCTCATCAGCATGGCGGGCCAGATGATGGAGTGGAAACGGACGATCTCCTTGCCCACAATGTGCACATCGGCAGGCCAGTATTTCTCAAAATCGTCGTAGCGGTCGTTCAGCAGACCCAGGGCGGTGCAGTAGTTGAACAGGGCGTCCACCCACACATAGACCACGTGGCCCGGGTCAAAGTCCACGGGGATGCCCCAGCTGAAGCTGGTGCGGGACACGCACAGGTCCTCCAGGCCCGGCTTGATGAAGTTGTTGATCATCTCGTTGACCCGGGAAGCGGGCTCCAGGAAGGTGCCGGTCTCCAGCAGCTCCTGCACTGGCTTTGCGTACTTGGACAGCTTGAAGAAGTAGGCCTCCTCCTCCGCGTCATGGACTTCCCGGCCGCAGTCGGGGCACTTGCCGTCCTTCAGCTGGCTCTCGGTCCAGAAGCTCTCGCAGGGGGTGCAGTACTTGCCCTTGTAGGCACCCTTGTAGATATCGCCCTTGTCATACATTTTCTTGAAGATGCGCTGCACGGCCTCCACATGGTAGTCATCGGTGGTGCGGATGAAGCGGTCGTTGGAGATGTTCATCAGCTTCCACAGGTCCAGGATGCCGTTTTCACCGGTGACGATTTTATCCACGAATTCCTGGGGGCTGACGCCGGCGGCCTTGGCCTTTTCCTCGATCTTCTGGCCGTGCTCGTCGGTGCCGGTGAGGAACATCACGTCATAGCCGCA
>JBJDXQ010000048.1:0-1984 GCA_051866745.1 Candidatus Limivicinus sp.
ATGCCGTGAGACATTTGGCCTCCGCGTGAGGAAGCGCTGCTGTCCCGGCGGGAACACACAGTTGAAAATCAAAAACGGAGAGATAAAATGGATACTTTGAAACCGAAAAAGCCGTTGCTGCTGATTTTGGAGATCCTGCGCAAGTACACGGATGAGAACCACCGCCTGAGTCAGAAGGACATTGGGGACATTCTGAAAAACGAATACGGTTTGAAGATCGACCGCAAGACGGTGCGGCGGAACATAACCACGCTGTTGGAGCTGGGCTATCCCATCGAGTACAGCGAAGCGCTGCGGATGATGCCCAATCCCAAAACCGGAGCATTGGAGGAATGCTGCATTCTGTCCGACTTCTATCTGGAGCGGGAATTCACGGACGCCGAGCTGCAGCTGCTGATCGACAGCCTGCTGTTTTCCAAGCATATCCCCTACAGCCAGTGCAAGGAGCTGGTGGGCAAGCTGGAAGGACTGTCCAATCAGTATTTCAAGTCGCGGGTCAAGTACATTGCCACCCTGCCGGAGACTGCGCCGAAAAACCCGGAGCTGTTCTGGACGATCGAGGTGCTGGACGAGGCCATTGCCAAGGAGCGGCAGGTTGCCTTCACCTACAACAGCTACGGCACGGACAAAAAGCTGCATCCGAGGCGGAACGGCGACGGAACCGCAAGGGAGTATATCGTCAATCCCTACCAGATGGCAGCCGCCAACGGGCGCTATTACCTGATCTGCAATTTTGACCGGTACAACGATGTGGCAAACTGCCGCCTCGACCGCATCACGGGCATCCGGCTGCTGGACACGCCACGCAAGCCCGTGCAGCAGGTGCCGGAACTGAAAAACGGTCTGTATCTGCCCAAGCACATAGCGGAGCATCTGTATATGTTTTCCGGCGAGAGCGTCTGCGTGACCTTCCGCATGAAAAAGCAGATTTTGAGCGATGTGATCGACTGGTTCGGCACGGAGATCGCCTTCTCCGACGAAACCGAAGACGAAGTCACCGCCCGGGTCACAGTCAATTGGCACGCCATGCGCCATTGGGCGCTGCAATATTGCCGCCATGTCAGAATTCTGGCACCTGTCGACTTATCAAACACCGTAAAAAATGACTTACAAGCTGCGCTGGAAAGGTATGAGGAATAAATATGGAGAATACAGATTTCTCCTTGAAAAACAGGCAGGATGGTTTTTTGAAACCGTCCTGCCTGTTTTTATGAATCCAAAGTCAGTATCACCGGTCTGCGTGCGATCACGGCACGCTTTCCCAACTGATGCAGTTCAGTACGCCGCCGTCTTTGGCGATTGCATTGATGCTTACCGGTACGATGGCTTTCAGAAACACTTGTTCCGCCGCCGAGATCGCTCTTTTGTCCAACGGAGCGCCGAAAATCGGCAGGAAAATATTCTGTTCCGTTTCAAGGAAGTTCAGATAGCAGCCGATCGCGCTGTTGTCCGGCGAAGAAAAATAGGGAAAGTCGATCACCCTGATATTGTGCTTTTTCAGCACCCGCTTGATTTTTGGCTCCAGCCCTCTTTTCGACGGGATGTCATTGCAAAGCACCGTGTGTTCGCTCACAAAGCGCACCATACCGTCGGCATGGCCGGTCATATCGCTCAGCAGGGAGGGGATAAGGATCACTTCCGCTTCCAACAGGCTTTCCAAACGGCTGAGCAGCGTTTTTTCGTCATATTCCGGATTTTCCGTAAAAATGCGGTCGCTGATGATGACTTTTTCCCTTGACGGCGAAAACACAACATTTCCGCCGTCGAGGTTGATGTCGGAATAGGTAACGGAAAAAGCAAACTGCGGTGCGATTGCCTCCTTGAAATCGGTACGCAGCCACGGCTCGTTTTTGAGGTAGCCCGGCGCATAGCGAAAAGAGAGATACCTGCCCGATCTCGTTTGCACCGGCATATAATCCCTGACCCAAATATCCTTCGTGTTTTCTATCAGAGCATAATCTTCGCCATGTTCTTCAAGCGCCGA
>JBJDXQ010000049.1:0-9890 GCA_051866745.1 Candidatus Limivicinus sp.
TTCTCATGGCGCGGCCCATGGCGTTCTTCATGGCGCGGCGGAAGCCGATGCGCTTCTCCAGCTGCTGGGCGATGTTCTCAGCCACCAGCTGGGCATTGGTATCGGGGGTGCGAACCTCAACGATGGAGAGAGCCACGGGCTTGCCGATCATCTTCTCTACCTGGAGGCGCAGGCGCTCGATCTCAGCGCCGCCCTTGCCGATGACGACACCGGGACGGCTGCAGTGGATATAAATGCGGACCTTGGCGCTGTCACGCTCTATCTCGATGGTGGGGACACCGGCGGAATAGAGGGTCTTCTTCAGAAACTCGCGGATCTTGTAGTCTTCGACGATCAGATCGCCGACCTTATCTTCTCTGGCATACCATCTGGAGTCCCAGTCCTTGATGACGCCGACGCGCAGGCCATGAGGATTAACTTTCTGTCCCATAATTCTGCCTCCTTCCCTTAGTCTCTCTCAGCCACGCCGATGGTGATGTGGCTGGTGCGCTTGTTGATACGGTACATACGGCCCTGAGCTCTGGGCATGCCCCGCTTGAGGATGGGGCCGGCGTTGGCGAAGGTCTCGGCAACGTAGAGCTTCTCGGGGTCCATTTCGAAATTGTTCTCGGCATTGGCCATGGCGCTCTTGAGCACCTTGATCATCAGCTCACAGCCGGCCTTGGGGGTGTTCTCCATCAGGGCCAGAGCCAGAGCCGCGTCCTTGCCGCGAATCATGTTGCAGATAATCTCAACCTTGCGGGGAGAAATACGGGCGTATTTGTGCTCCGCACGGGCAATCTTTTTCTCGTCCATTTTTTCTCCTCCTTACTTACCGGTCTTGCTGCCGGCGTGGCCGCGGAAGGTACGGGTGGGGGCAAACTCGCCCAGCTTGTGGCCAACCATATCTTCGGTGACGTACACGGGAACATGACGGCGGCCGTCATGGACAGCGATGGTGTGTCCCACGAAGGACGGGAAAATAGTGGAGGAACGAGACCAGGTCTTGACGACCTGCTTGTTGCCGGTCTTGTTCATCTCTTCGACTCTCTTCAGCAGCTCAGGAGCAACGAAGGGGCCTTTCTTAATGCTTCTGCTCATTTAACTATTCCCTCCTTACTTTGCGTTGCGGCGCTTGACGATGAACTTATCGGTGCGGTTCTTCGTCTTGCGGGTCTTGTAACCAAGTGCGGGCTTGCCCCAAGGAGTGACAGGGCCGGGACGGCCGACAGGGGACTTGCCTTCACCACCGCCGTGGGGGTGATCACAGGGGTTCATAACGGAGCCGCGGACGGTGGGACGGATGCCCATGTGCCGCTTGCGGCCGGCCTTACCGATGTGGATGTTGGCGTGGTCGATGTTGCCAACCTGGCCGATGGTGGCCATGCAGTCCAGACGGACCTTGCGGTACTCGCCGGAGGGGAGGCGGACGGTAGCCATGCCGTTCTCCTTGGCCATCAGCTGAGCGGCCACACCGGCGCTGCGCACCAGCTGGGCGCCCTTGCCGGGGTAGAGCTCGATGTTGTGGATAACGGTACCCACGGGGATGTTGGCCAGGGGCAGCGCGTTGCCGGGCTTGATGTCGGCAGCGGCGGAGGAGACGACGGTGTCACCGGCGGCCAGGCCCACAGGGGCCAGGATGTAACGGCGCTCGCCATCCTCGTACTCGCACAGGGCGATGAATGCGCTGCGGTTGGGGTCGTACTCCAGACGGAGGACCTTCGCGGCGACGTCCAGCTTGTTGCGCTTGAAGTCGATCACGCGGTACTTCTGGCGGTTGCCGCCGCCCTGGTGGCGGACGGTGATGCGGCCGTAGCTGTTGCGGCCGGCGTTCTTCTTGAGAACCTCTACCAGGGACTTCTCGGGCTTGACATGCTTCTCAACCCCGTCGAAGCCGGAAACGGTCATCTGACGTCTGGAAGGAGTTGTAGGTCTGTAAGTTTTAATAGACATTCTTTATTCCTCCCTTATGCCATGCCTTCAAACAGCTCAATGTTCTTGGAGTCTGCACTGAGCTTCACGACTGCCTTTTTCCAGGAGGCGGTCTTACCCATGGGGTAAGCACCGGTACGCTTTGCCCTGCCGCGCACGTTGATGGTGGTGACCTTGATCACGGTGACGCCGAAGATCTCCTCAACGGCCTTCTTGATCTCGATCTTGTTGGCATCCTTGGCAACCTCGAATGCGTACTTCTTGATGTCCAGGTCTTCCATGGACTGCTCGGTGATGATGGGACGGATGATAACGTCGTATGCGGTCTTCATCAAGCGTACACCTCCTCGATCTTGGCAAGAGCAGCCTTGTCGACCACCATCTTGCCACTGGTGAGAATCATGTAGGGGCTGAGGATGGTGGCGATGGTGGTGGTGACGCCGGCAATGTTGCGGGCGGACTTGACAACCACTTCGTCCACGTTCTCAGTAACTACGAGAGCCTTGCCCTCCACGCCGATCTTGGTGAGGAAGGTCTTGAAGGTCTTGGTCTTGACCTCGTCCAGCTTCAGACCGTCAATGACAACGATCTCGGCCTCGGCGGCCTTGGCGGACAGGGCGGACTTCAGAGCCAGGCGCTTCACCTTCTTGTTGAGGGTGTAGCTGTAATCCCGGGGCTTGGGAGCAAAGGCTACGCCGCCGTGGTACCACACAGGGGAACCTGCGTAGCCGGCGCGGGCGCGGCCGGTGCCCTTCTGACGCCAGGGCTTTCTGGTGGTGTAGGAAACTTCACCCTTGGTGAGAGCGCTCTGGGTGCCCTGACGGCAGTTGGCCAGGTGATTCTTGACGGAATCATGCAGGACGCTCTTGTTCGGCTCGATGCCGAAAATGGCCTCGGAGAGCTCGATCTCACCGATCTTCTCGCCTGCCATGTTGAATACGTTAGCTTTAGGCATTTATGCTGCTCTCCTTTCCTTACTTGTTGCGGGCGGAAGCCTTCTGCGGGTTGACACGGGCGGAAGCCTTCTGCGGGTTGAGGCTGATGCCGGCGCCTTCGCCCTTCTTGACGGGCTGAGCCTTGGCGGTGGACTTGATGTAAACGATGCTGCCCTTGGGGCCGGGAACGGCGCCGCGGATGGCGATCATATTCAGCTCTGCATCGACCTTCACCACGTCCAGATTCTGGACGGTGACCTGGTCAACACCCATGTGGCCAGCCTGCTTCTTGCCCGGGAAAATGCGGGAAGGATCGGTGCTGGAGCCCATGGAACCGGCATGACGGTGAACGGGACCGCCGCCGTGGCTGGTGGGGGTACGGCCCTGGCCGAAGCGCTTCACAACGCCGGCGTAGCCCTTACCTTTGCTGGTGCCGGTGACGTCGACCTTCTCGCCCTCAGCGAAAATGTCAGCCTTCACAAGATCGCCGACTTCCAGCTTGCTGGAATCCTCAAGGCGGAACTCCTTCAGGTGCTTGACCATGCCTACGCCCGCCTTCTTCAGGTGGCCCTGCTCAGGCTGGCTCAGCTTTCTCTCGGCTACTTCCTCGTAACCGAACTGGACTGCTTCGTAGCCTTCCTTCTCCTTGGTCATCTTCTGCACGACCACGCAGGGGCCGGCTTCGATGACGGTGACAGGAATGACCTTACCAGTCTCGTCGAAGATCTGCGTCATGCCGACCTTCTTGCCGATGATGGCTTTCTTCATTATATTTCCTCCTATTGGTTATTGGTTGCCTCGCTTGGCCCGGCTTATTGGGAAGCCGTTCAGAGGCTGGCAACTTAACCCGTCCGCATTCGCAAGCTGCGGACCTTGGGTCATTGAAATGTGTGGGTCCTCTCACGCGAGAGGCAGGGGGTCGGGGAATCAGAGCTTGATCTCGATCTCCACGCCGGCGGGAACTTCCAGATTCATCAGGGCCTCAACAGTCTTCTGGGTGGGGTTGAGGATGTCGATCAGGCGCTTGTGGGTACGGCGCTCAAACTGCTCACGGCTGTCCTTGTACTTGTGAACGGCACGCAGGATGGTGACGATCTCGGTCTTGGTGGGCAGGGGGATGGGGCCGGACACCTTTGCATCGGTGCGCTTGGCTGCCTCAACGATGGTCTCGGCGGCCTTGTCGATGAGCTGATGATCGTAAGCCTTCAGGCGGATACGGATCATGTTCTTGTTGCTTGTTGCCATGTGTTTTCTCCTTTTCGTACGTTTTGTTCGGCGGCATTGGCTCCGCCTTTCCTTATGCGTACGGATGAAACCCGATTTTCCTATACACACAACCGTGCGTATCAGGCCGCGTCCGAAAAAACAAACCGGCTGTTGAGCCGGTCAGATCCCCCCGTCCGCGCGATATACGCGTGTATCGGATAGGTTTCAGCCGCCCGATTGCGTGTTGAAACTGGTTCAACACCGGACATACTCCACGGAAGTTACCTCGAACCCGAGCAATCTCCCGCTTCATCGCATAATACGCCTGTGCGCAGCACACGCGCTCAACTAATATACCAAGGAACCTGTCCCATGTCAAGAGAAAATTCGTATTTTTGTAAAAATTTTTTGCCTGTTTTTTGTGCAGGCTTACCGAAGTTTGAACCGGCGGAAAGGCTTGGCCTTCCCGCCGGTTCCTACCACTATATATAGTGGTTCTCAGGTCTTTTCCTTCACTTTTTCACACAGGCTGTCCGCCGCAACCAGAAGGGCCTTGCCCTCCCGCAGCAGCAGCTCCCCCGCCGGGGTCAGGCCCAGCAGGCGGTTGGAGCGGACAAGCAGCGCCACGCCCAGCTCCTTTTCCAAAGCGGACACCGCCCGGCTGACGGTGGAGTGGCTGGTATAGAGGGCGCGGGCCGCCTCCGCGAAGCCCCCATACTCCGCCGTGGCGATAAACAGCCGCAGCTGGGTCAGTTCAAGCATGGCGGCTCAGTAAGCGAAGATGTGGGGCAGCAGCTCCGAGAGCTTATAGCTCACGTAACGATCCCCGGCCTTGGCGCAAAGAATCTCCATATCCGGGGAGAACTCCGCCAGAAACTGGCGGCAGGCGCCGCAGGGGGTGGCCCAGTTCTCACTGTCGGCATAAATGGCAATGCGGCGGAACTCCCGGTGGCCCTCGCTGACAGCCTTGCAGCAGGCGGTACGCTCGGCGCAGATGGTGCTGCCCAAAGCGGCGTTCTCCACGTTGCAGCCGGTGTAGACGGCGCCGTCGGTACACTCAAGGGCGGCACCCACGGGGAAGCGGGAATAGGGTACGTAGGCGTTCAGCGAAGCCTTCTTCGCCATGGACATCAGTTCTCTGTCAGTCATTTTCTCCCTCTCCTTGTTGATTATTATCATCATCCAGAATGATCTCCCAATTCTGGAAGTCGTACAGGGGATTGCCCAGGTTGGCGTTGAGGCCGCGGATCATGCCCCGGTGGACGATGATCTCCTGCTGCTCAAAGCCGATGCTGATGATGGCGCCGGAGCCGGCCAGGTACTCGCACAGGGACTGGTAAAGGCTGCTGCGCACCCCGTCGGCGGCGGCCAGGTAGTTGTTCATATAGGGCTCATACATGGTGCTGGTGCTGCGGGTGTAGTTCAGGCTGCTGTCCGGGTCCAGAAGCTCGGTCAGGTCAAAGTTGTTGCGCAGCTTCACCTCGCCGTAATACATATCGAAGTCGCCCTCCTCCAGGGCGGTCATATACTCGTCCCAGGTCAGCTCCCGCAGGTTGATCTTCAGGCCGATACTGGCCATGTCCTCCGCAAAGCGGCGGCACATGCCGGTTTTGGCGCTGCTGTCGCTGCAGACGATCAGGTTCAGCACCGCGTCCTCGCCGGCGCTCATATACTCCATCCAGCCGTCGCCGTCATAGTCCTTCAGGCCGGAATTTTCCAGAATCACACGGCAGGTCTCCAGATTGTACTTCAGGGTTTCGGCATAGGCGGCGGGATAGTCCTTGCAGGTGGGGTACATGGGCAGAGGGGTGCCCACGCCGTTGCCGTGGAGCAGGGTGTCCTGAAAATACTCCCGGTCAAAGGCGTAGATCATGGCCATGCGGATGGTATCGTAGCGGCCCAGGGGACTTTCCATGTTGAACTGGATATAGTGGAGATTGGTGGTGGGGAAGCTGCGGATCTCACTGGTGCGGGCATAGCCCAGGTTGGTATAGCTGGAAGGGTCGTTGGTGACCACGTCGACGATGCCATCGTCAAAGGCGCTGATGATGCTCTCGGCGGAGGAGTACTCCTTGAGGTAGACGGTATCCACAGGCAGGTCCTGATAATCGGGATAGCCCTCGTAGGCCACCAGGGCGGTATAGTCCTCGTTATAGGTATAGGGGCCGCTGCCCTGGGGGCGCTTCTCGTCCATCTCGCCGGACTTGATGATGGGGATGTTCAGCAGCTTGACAAACTGGCTGTCCCCAATGCCCAGGGTGACGGTGAACTTGTTGCCCTCGTAGCCGGAGCCCTGATAGCTGGAGAAGCGGCCCCGGTACCGGTCGGAATTGATGGCCCGCTCCAGGGAATAGCGGATGTCCTTGCCGGTGAGGGGGGTGCCGTCATGGAAGGTGTGGCCCTCGTCAATGGTGAAGTACCAGGTCTTGGCGTCCTCGGTGCAGCTCCAATCCGTCAGCACGTTGGGGATGGCCTCAAAATTGTTGTCCACCTCCACCATGTTCTCATACACCAGAGAGCAGACCAGCTGGTTGGAGCGGTTGGTGGCGATGAGGGGGTTGAAGGAATAGTTCATGTTGCAGTTGAGGGAAAACACATTGTCCGCGCCGGCGTTGCGGGTCACGTCCTTTCCCTGGGTGGATTCGGGGATCAGGCTATAGGGGTCTTTGCTCTTGCTGTTGCTGCAGGCGGCCAGGGACAGGGCCATGGCCAGGATCAGCAGCAGAGAGATCAGCTTTGCGATTCGTTTCATATTGCCTCCTCAGTCCAGCACGATGACAGCGCCCTGGCTGCCCCTGCGGCCTTTGGTATATCTGTGGGACCAATATTTGTCATGGCTGCACATGGTGCACTCATGGGAAATGTCGATATGTTCCGGGTTCAGGCCCAGCTGGACCAGCCGGCGGGCGTTGGCGGCGCGCAGGTCCACCAGGGTCTTGCCGTCGGGCCGGCGGGTAAAGAGGCCTGCGGTATCCCCGGAGAGGTAGGTCTCGATGGCCTGGGGCACGTCATCATCCGTCTCAAAGCAGCAGGCGCCGATGGAAGGGCCGATGGCCGCGTGGACGCAGGCCGGTTCCGCTCCCAGACTCCGCATCTGCTCCAGGGCGTTTTTCAGAATATCGGTCACCGAGCTGCGCCAGCCGCAGTGGATGGCCCCGGCCACGCCGTGCTCCCCATCCCACAGCAGCACGGGCACGCAGTCGGCCACCATGCAGAGGATGGGCAGGCCCTTTACCTTGGTGACGATACCGTCAGCCTCATAGGGGACGGCACCCATGCATACATGCCGGTCTTTCTCCGTAACAATGCGGACAACATTGCCGTGGACCTGCTTGGTGACGGCCATATCGTCGATGCCCACGCCCATGAGGGCGCAGAGACGGCGGTAATTCTCCCGCACGGCCGCCGGGTCATCCCCCCGGTTGGCGCCCAGGTTCAGGGAGGCAAAGTCCCCCCGGCTGACGCCGCCATAGCGGGTGGTGAAGGCATGGCGGGCGGTAATCTGATCGGAGCTCATGTAAATAAGCCCGTCTTGGTTGTGTTCAATAAAGCTCATGGGTTCTCCGGTTTATTGTAATATGGTAAGGGGTGCCGCGTAAAATGGCTGGGCATCCACCTCATCAGTCGGCTTCGCCGCCAGCTTCCCCTCAAGGGGAAGCCTATGGGGGCTTACTCGTTGCGGCCGCAGCACTCCTTGTATTTCAGGCGGCGGCTGCCGTCGGCCTTCATCTTGCCGCAGGGGCAGGGGTCGTTCCGGCCGGGCTTGGGGGCCTTTTTCACCGGCTGCTTTTTCACCGGCTCGCCGCCCACGTTGGCGGCGGCGTTTTTGGCCACGGCCTTGCGCTCGATGGGCTGCTCCCGGCGGACCTGGACGGTAAAGAGGCGGCGCACCGTCTCCTCCCGGATGCCCTGCACCATGGCCTCGAACATATCAAAGCCCTCCTGCTTATAGGCATCGATGGGCTTGACGGCGCCGTAGCCCCGCAGGCCGATGCCCCGCTTCAGCTCGCTCATGGCGTCAATATGGTCCATCCAGTATTCGTCCACCACCCGGAGCATGATGACCCGCTCCAGCTCCCGCATCAGGGGCAGGCCGTTGGGGCCTTCACCGAAGGCGGTCTCCCGGGCGGCATAGACCTTTTCCGCCAGGGTCTGGACAGCTTCAACCACCTGGTCGCACTTGGCGAAGCCGTCGAAGTCCTCAATCTTAAAGGTGCCGGGGCGCATGAACAGCTTTTCAAAGGGCTGGAGGGCAACATCCAGCTGCTGCTGGCTTTCGGCTGCGGCGCCGCCCAGGCCGTCGGTGACGGTGGAGGAGACAAACTCCCGCACCATGCTCATGATCTGAGGCTGGATATCCTCCCCGTCCAGTACCTTGCGGCGCTCACCATAGATGATGTTGCGCTGCTGGTTCATCACGTCGTCATATTCCAGGACGCTCTTACGGGTCTGGAAGTTGCGGCTTTCCACGGTTTTCTGGGCCTGCTCAATGGCGCCGGAGAGCATCTTGTGGTCCAGGGGCATGTCCTCTTCCACCTTCAGGGTGTCCATCATGGTCATGATCCGCTCGGAGCCGAAGAGGCGCATCACGTCGTCGGTGAGGGCCAGGAAGAAGCGGCTTTCGCCGGGGTCGCCCTGACGGCCGGCGCGGCCCCGGAGCTGGTTGTCGATACGGCGGGACTCATGCCGCTCGGTGCCCAGGATGAACAGGCCGCCGGCGGCACGGACCTTCTCGGCCTCGGCGTCGGTGACGGCCTTATGCTCCTGCAGCTTCTGTGCAAAAAGAGCCCGGGCCTGCAGCACATCCTCATTCTCGGTGTCGCCATAGCCTGTGGCCTCGCTGATGACCTCCTCGGTGAAGCCGGCCTTGCGCAGGTCGGTCTTGGCCAGAAACTCCGCGTTGCCGCCCAGCATGATGTCGGTGCCGCGGCCGGCCATATTGGTGGCGATGGTGACGGCGCCCAGCTTGCCGGCCTGGGCCACGATCTCCGCTTCCTTCTCATGGTACTTGGCGTTGAGGACGGTGTGGGGGATGCCCCGCTTTTTCAGCAGGCCGGAGAGATACTCGCTCTTTTCAATAGAAACGGTGCCCACCAGGACGGGCTGGCCCTTCTCATGGCAGGCCACGATCTGGTCGATAATGGCCCGGTTCTTGCCGGTTTCGTTCTTATAGACCACGTCCGGGTCGTCCAGGCGGATGACCGGCTTGTTGGTGGGAATCTCGATAATATCCAGGCGGTAGATGGCCTCAAACTCCTCGGCCTCGGTGACGGCGGTGCCGGTCATGCCGGAGAGCTTGTCATAGAGACGGAAGTAGTTCTGGAAGGTGATGGTGGCCAGGGTCTTGTTCTCCTTCTGGACATCCACGTGTTCCTTGGCCTCGATGGCCTGGTGGAGGCCCTCGGAATAGCGGCGGCCCAGCATCAAACGGCCGGTGAACTCATCCACGATGATGATCTCCCCGTCCTTGACGATGTAGTCAATGTCCCGCTTCATGATGCCATGGGCCTTCAGGGCCTGATTGATATGGTGGGAGAGGGTGGCGTTTTCGATATCCGCCAGGTTCTCCAGACCGAAGGCCCGCTCGGCCTTGGCCACGCCCCGGGCGGTGAGGGTGGCGGTGCGGGCCTTCTCGTCCACCACGTAGTCGGCGTCCAGGTCCTCGGCCTCTTCCTCCTTCTCATCCACGGAGGCATAGACCTGCTTTTTCAGGCGGCTGACAAAATCGTCGGCCTGGCGGTAGAGGTCGGTGCTCTCATCCCCCTGGCCGGAGATGATCAGGGGCGTCCGGGCCTCGTCGATGAGGATGGAGTCCACCTCGTCCACGATGGCGAAGGC
>JBJDXQ010000050.1:0-44587 GCA_051866745.1 Candidatus Limivicinus sp.
GAAAAATGGCTTCCCCTGGAGGGGAAGCTGTCAGCGCAGCTGACTGATGAGGTGGAAACCTTCCGGCCAGCGCCCCACCCATATACACAGAAAAGAGGGAACTTCATGGCAGAGCTTACTCCCATGAAAAGACAATATAACGAGATCAAGCAGAATTATCAGGACTGCCTGCTGTTCTTCCGCCTGGGCGATTTCTATGAGATGTTTGATGAGGACGCCAAGGTGGCTTCCCGGGAGCTGGACCTGGCCCTGACCACCCGGGACCGGGCCATTGAGAACCCGGAGGAGCGCACCCCCATGTGCGGCATCCCCTACCACAGCGCCGAGGGCTATATTGCCCGGCTCATCGCCAAGGGCTACAAGGTGGCCATCTGCGAGCAGACGGAGGACCCGGCCCTGGCCAAGGGCATCGTCAAGCGGGATGTGATCCGGGTCATCACCCCCGGCACCGTCACGGAAAGCTCCATGCTGGAGGAGGGGCGCAGCAACTATATCTGCGCCGTGAATCTGGCGGGCAATACCGGCGGCGTGGCATTCTGCGACATCTCCACCGGCGAATTCTGCTGCGCCGCCTTTGAAAACGATGCCCAGACCCATGTGATCAATGAGCTGGCCCGCTTCTCCCCCCGGGAGGCGGTGCTCTCCCCCGGGGCGGATGCCTGCGGCCCCATCGGGGAATTCCTCACCAAGAAGCTGGACGCCATGCTGGAAAAGGACGGCGGCCGCTTTGAATTTATGCCCTGCGCCGCAAGACTCTGTGAGCAGTTCGGCTTCAAGGACGTGGACGACTGCGGCCTGGGGGATCAGCCCGCCGCCGTCTGCGCCGCCGGGGCACTGCTGGGCTACCTGGCCGACACCCAGAAATTTGATCTGAGCCATATCAACCGCCTGGACGTGTTCTATGGCGGCCGGTACATGGAGCTGGACTGGACCACCCGCCGCAACCTGGAGCTGACGGAGTCTCTCCGCAGCGGGGAAAAGCGGGGGAGCCTCCTCTGGGTGCTGGACAAGACCAAAACCCCCATGGGCGGCCGTCTGCTGCGCGCCTGGATTGAGCGGCCGCTGCTGTCCGCCGTGGCCATCAAGCGCCGCCTCACCGCCGTGCAGGAGCTGTACAGTGACAACGTGACCCGGGGCGAGCTGATGCTGGCCCTGCGGGACATCAGCGACATGCAGCGCCTGGTGGGCCGGGCGGTATACGGCACCGCCGGGGGCCGGGACCTGCGCTCTCTGGCCAACTGCGCCGCGGTACTGCCCCGGCTGCGGCAGCTGCTCTCCGGCTTTCACAGCATGGAGCTGCGGGAGATCGGCGGCATGGACGTTCTGGAGGATATGCTCTTTGAGATTGACCGGGCCATCTGTGACGATCCCCCCTTCTCCGTTCGGGAGGGCGGTATCCTGCGTCCGGGCTATTCTGAAGAAGTGGACCGCCTGCGCAACATCCGGGACAACGGCGCCCAGATGGTGCGGGAGCTGGAGGAGCGGGAGCGGCAGCGCACCGGCATCAAGAAGCTGAAGGTGGGCTATAACAAGGTCTTTGGCTATTATATCGACGTGCCCAAATCCGCCGGCCTGGAAAACGTGCCGGAGGACTATATCCGCAAGCAGACCCTGGTGTCCAACGAGCGCTACTTCACCCAGGAGCTGAAGGAGCTGGAGAACACCCTCCTCACCTCCCGGGACCGGATCAACGAGCTGGAGTTTCAGTATTTTGATGAGCTGCGCCGCAGCGTGGCCGCCAAGGTGGACCGCATCCAGGCCACCGCCGGGGCTGTGGCCCGGCTGGACGTGCTCTGCTCCCTGGCGGAGGTGGCCGTCCGCAACAACTACACCTGCCCGGAGGTGGACGCTTCCCGCACCCTGCAAATCATTGAGGGCCGCCACCCGGTGGTGGAGCAGACCCTGAAAAACGTGCTCTTCGTCCCCAACGACACCTATCTCAACGACAGCGACGACCGGGTAGCCATCGTCACCGGCCCCAACATGGCCGGTAAATCCACCTATATGCGCCAGACGGCCCTGATCGTCCTTATGGCCCAGATCGGCTCCTTCGTCCCTGCCAAGAGCGCCACCATCGGCATTGTGGACCGGGTCTTTACCCGCATCGGCGCCTCCGACGACCTGGCCTCCGGCCAGTCCACCTTTATGGTGGAAATGAGCGAGATGGCCTCCATTCTCAAGCACGCCACCGCCGCCTCCCTTCTGGTGCTGGATGAGATTGGCCGGGGCACCTCCACCTTTGACGGCATGGCCATTGCCCGTGCCGTGCTGGAATATTGCGCCGATAAGCGCCGCCTGGGGGCCAAAACCATGTTCGCAACCCACTATCATGAGCTTTCCGCCCTGGAGGGCCAGCTGCAGGGGGTGCGCAACTATAACATCACCGCCAAAAAGCAGGGGGGCAACCTGGTGTTCCTGCGCAAGATCGTCCCCGGCGCGGCAGATGACAGCTACGGCATCGAGGTGGCCAAGCTGGCCGGCCTGCCGGAGGCGGTGATCGCCAAGGCCAAGGGCTACCTGAAGGAGCTGGAGGAAAGCGGCGCCAGGGCCGTGCCCAAGGCCGAAGCCGCCGCCGCTGACCAGATCAGTCTGGCCGATGTGGGTGCTGACCAGGTGCGCAAAACCCTGCTCAGCACCGATCTGAACAGCCTCACTCCCATCGAGGCCATGAACCTGCTCTTTGAGCTGCAAAGAAAGGCGAGAAGCTGATGGTCAAGAACCCCGTGAATTTTACCAGCCGCCTCACCAAAGGGGAGACGGTGGCCGCCCTGGCTTATCTGCCGGTGCACCTGTGGCTGCTGCCGCTGCTGCTGCAGCAGATGATCAACCGGGGGGCCATGGACGATGTGGCCGCCAATGTGATCTGCTACTCTGTGGGCCTGCTGTATATGCTGGGCCTGCTGTTTCGCTTCCTCCGGCGGGACTTTGACCCCCTCTGTGACCGGCCGGGCTACTGTCTGCTGGAGATTCTGAAAAATTACGTCCTCATGTACCTGGGCAATATGGCCATCGCCTGGCTGATGCTGCTGGTGCTGGGCCAGAGCGGGGGGAACCCCAACAACGCGGGCCTGATGGATATGGCCGGCCGGGGCTGGAACCAGATGTCCGCCATGGCGGTGTTCATGGCTCCCATTGTGGAGGAATGTATGTTCCGGGCCGGCATCTTCGGCACTCTCCGGCGCTACAGCCGCTGGGGCGCCTACCTGGTGGCCACCCTGGCTTTCAGCTTTTACCATGTCTGGACCTATGCCCTCATCGACCCCATCTACTGGCTGTATTTCATCCAGTATGTGCCGGTGTCCCTGCTGCTGTGCCGGGTCTATGAGCGCACCAATTCCATCTGGGGCAGCATCTTTTTCCATATGCTGGTGAACTATATCGCCATGAACGCCCTGAAGTTTTTGGAGACTTTGCTATGACTGAGCACATGATCCGCCCCATCGCCCATATGCGCAGCGATTTTGCCGGCAAGTTCGGCATCCCCCGGCAGGCCGGGGTGGTGGAAGAACTGGAGAGCTATGTGGTCTTTGTGCCGGAGTTTCGCAAGGCGGAGGCCCTGCGGGGCATCGAGGGCTTTTCCCACCTGTGGCTGATCTGGCAGTTCTCGGAGAACCTGGGCCGGGACTGGTCGCCCACGGTGCGGCCGCCCCGGCTGGGGGGCAATGTGCGCATGGGGGTCTTTGCCACCCGTTCCCCCTTCCGGCCCAACGCCCTGGGCCTCAGCTGCGTGAGGCTGCTGGCGGTGGAAGATGGCCCGGAGGGCCTGATGCTGAAGGTGGGCGGCGCGGATTTAATGGACGGCACCCCTATTTTTGATATCAAGCCCTATATTCCCTATGCCGACTGCAAGCCGGAGGCCACTTGCGGCTTCGCCCCCGACCCCGGGGCCACGCTGCGGGTGCGCTATGCCCCCGGCACGGCGGAAAAGCTGCCGCCGGAGAAGCGGGCCGCCCTCACCGGCATCCTGGCCAACGACCCCCGCCCCCGGTATCAGCACCAGGCAGAGCGCCTCTATGCCCTGGACTTTGCCGGCCATACCGTCCGCTTCACCGTGGACGGAGAAGAGCTGACCGTCACCGGGATCGAATGACGCAAAAACCCGTTGTGAAAATGGACCTGCTCCCTCTGTGAGAGACAGTGAAAAACGGTGGTATTGCCCTGTGCTTGAAAGAGGGGAGGGCTTCCCACCTTTTTCTTTGCATTTTTCTTTCCGTATGGTATACTGTTGCCAAGAAAAATCACAGGGAGAGATCCGCCATGCGTGCCGAGGAACGCCGTCAGGCCATTTTGAATACGCTTAACAACGCCGGCCATCCCGTCAGCGCCTCCGCTCTGGCCCGGCAGTTCTCCGTCAGCCGTCAGATCGTGGTGGGCGATGTGGCCCTGCTGCGGGCGGCAGGCGCCAACATCTCCGCCACCCCCCGGGGCTATGTGGTTTCGCAGGAATCCGGCGGCCTGATTCGTCAGGTGGCCTGCCAGCATGACGCCGCCGGCATGGAGACAG
Organism: Candidatus Limivicinus sp.; assembly: GCA_051866745.1. Lineage (GTDB taxonomy): Bacteria > Bacillota > Clostridia > Oscillospirales > Oscillospiraceae > Limivicinus. The sequence continues at coordinate 4,505 of JBJDXQ010000050.1, forward strand.
AACTCAACGCAATGGTGGACCATGGCTGCACGGTGTTGGATGTCATCGTGGACCATCCCATTTACGGCCAGTTGACCGGTCCTTTGCAGCTGACCAGCCGCTACGATGTGAGCCAGTTTATCGCCCGCTGCGCCCGGGCGGAGGCACGCCCTCTGTCAGACCTGACCGGCGGCATTCACCTGCATACTCTCTCCTGCCCCAATGAGGCTGCTTTTCAGCGGGTGGAAGCCGCACTGCGGGAGCTGCGCGTCCTGCTGGAATAAGGGAATATGCTTCCCCTGAAAAAATACCGTTGACAAGCAATTGCATTGCGTGTATATTGTGGTAGACAAGTGTCAAGACACGTGTCTACCACTTTTTATACAAAGGAAACAGGTGCTCCCTATGGAAAATGTAAAAGCCTTTCTCCAGCGCAAAAACATCGTGATTTCTGCCAGGCGCTATGGCATTGACGCTCTGGGCGCCATGGCCCAGGGCTTGTTCTGCTCCCTGCTCATCGGCACCATCATCAAGACCCTGGGCCTCCAGCTGGGTATTCCGTATCTTGTCGACATCGGCACTTACGCCATGAAGGTTTCCGGCCCCGCCATGGCCGTGGCCATCGGCTACGCCCTGAAAGCGGACCCCATGGTGCTGTTCTCCCTGGCCGCTGTAGGCTGGGCAGCCAATGCCGAAGGCGGCGCCGGCGGCCCGCTGGCCGTGCTTATCATCGCGATTGTGGCGGCCGAGTGCGGCAAGGCCGTCAGCAAAGAGACGAAAATCGACATTCTGGTGACGCCGGCTGTTACCATCGTGATCGGCGTGGCACTGGCAAAGCTCATCGCGCCGCCCATCGGCACTGCCGCCAGCGCCTTCGGTATCATCATTGACAACGCCACCAAGCTCCAGCCCTTCTGGATGGGCATTGCCGTCAGCGTGCTGGTGGGTGTGGCTCTGACCCTGCCCATCTCCTCCGCCGCCATCTGCTCCGTGCTGGGGCTGACCGGTCTGGCCGGCGGCGCCGCCGTGGCGGGCTGCTGCGCCCAGATGGTGGGCTTCGCCGTCATGAGCTTCAAGGAAAACCGCTGGGGCGGCCTGGTGAGCCAGGGCCTTGGCACCTCCATGCTGCAAATGCCCAATATCGTGAAAAATCCCCGCATCTGGATTGCCCCCACCCTGGCTTCCGCCATCACCGGACCCATTGCCACCTGCGTTTTTCGGCTGGAGATGAACGGCGCTCCCATCAACTCCGGCATGGGCACCTGCGGTCTGTGCGGCCAGATCGGCGTGTGGACCGGCTGGCTGGCCCCCAGCGAGGAAGCCATTGCCAAGGGCGCTGCCGCCATCACGCCCACCGGCTTTGACTGGCTGGGCCTGGTTCTCATCTGCTTTGTCCTCCCCGCCATTCTGGCCCCTGCCATCAATCAGGTGTGCCGGAAGCTGGGCTGGGTGAAGGACGGCGACCTGACGCTGGACTGATCCGCTCCTCTGTCGTGTATGTGCAATGACAAAAACATCCCGGACAACGTGTCCGGGATGTTTTTCTTTTATGGCGCGCCCTTCTGTCTGCTCGACAAATCGGAAGCCCGTTCTCTTTCTCAATACACACGGGTTTTCGGGGCTTTCAAGTTATCTCAGCCGCTCAAAGCCGTCCTCCGGCGGCCGCTCTTCCTTCAGTTTGGGCGCTTTCTTCTGCATATTCATGATCAGCACCCATTCATACATCAAAAGCTGCAGGGCCGCTCCCAGCATGATGATATGCATCCCCATGTACCGTTCGTCGGCCAGGGACATGATGCACATCATAACGCCCAGCATGATGTTGAACAGGGTGGGCCAGGTCTTTACCGCGCCGTAGGCGAAGCCCGCCGCCCGGAAAAAGGCCAGCAGTGCCACAATGGTGGTGGCGATCTCAATCAGATAGGACCAGACCACGCTGTTCAGGGCGTTCTGCTTGTAGCAGAGCACCAGCCACAGGGCAAACAGCAGCACCGGCAGCACCGTGCCGATGCAGGCCAGGGTGGGATGGCGCAGCTTGCCGTACTTATCGTTGGCGCTGCCCAGCAGCAGGGGATAGCAAAGCCCCGACGCGATGGCCAGCCCCGCCAGGATGAACATCAGCTTTGCGTCCTTATCCGTCTCACAGCTGGCGATCAGCAGCACCCCGCCCAGCGCCATCACCAGGCCGCAGGCCCAGCGGGCGATAGCAAACAGCTTGCCCTCATTTTTCAGCGCCTGGCAGTAATCCGTGGGTATGTAAAGCTTTTCGGCCTTGGCCTGTTCGATAAAGCGGTTAAAAAGCAGCGCCGCCGCCAGCACCATCAGGGGCACCAGGTAATTGAAAACACTTCTCTCTGCCAGCCCCGCCTCATCAAAGGCCATCTGATCCTGCAGCCAGCGGAAGAAAACGCCGAAGGCCCCCGCCCCGCAGACATAGCAGGAAATCTCCAAAGATTTTTTTTGCATAATTTCTTTCCCGTTTCAATAACTATGGATTGATGTACTGTCCTATAGGCCAGAACATATTAAACCGATAATATACTCATTTACCTGTTCAGTCAAGGGAAAACGGAGGAAAACCAGTGAAACGCACCATTTTCGCCGCCTATCTGGCCCTGCTCATCACCGCGGTCACGGCCTTTTGCCTGGTCTGGCGCAGCGGCGGGGAGGACAGGCCCCAGCCGGAGCCGGGGACAAGCCCCTCGCCTGCGGCCAGCCTGACCCCGGCACCCACCATGGAGCCAAGACCTTCGCCTTCGCCTTCACCTTCACCTTCGCCTGTACCCAGTCCATCCCCGGCGACGGCGGCCGCCTCCGGCTCCCTGTCCGCGCCGGAGCGGCTGCTGGTCAAGTGCGGCGGGGAGGTCTATGACGTGGCCACGGAGGAATACCTGGTGGGGGTGGTGGCGGCGGAGATGCCCGCCTACTTTGAGCCGGAGGCCCTGAAGGCCCAGGCCGTGGCCGCCCGCACCTACGCCATGTACTGCGCCCGGACAGGCCGCCACAGTGACGCCGACGTCTGCACCGACTTTGCCTGCTGCCAGGCCTGGCACAGCCCGGACACCCTGCGCCGGAACTGGGGCGACAGCTATGACGAGCACTACGCCGCCGTCAGCGCCGCCGTAGCGGCCACAGAGGGGGAGTATCTCAGCTATGAGGGGGAGCCGGTCTTTGCCGCCTTCCACGCCTCCTCCTGCGGCGCCACCGAGGACTGCGGCGCCATCTGGAACCCGCTGCCCTATCTCATCAGCGTCTCCAGCCCCGAGACCGCCGACACCGTCCCCGGCTATGTGAGTCAGCTGGAGCTAAGCCCCCTGGACTTTCGTGACACCATACTCTACGCCTATCCCTATGCCGACTTCACCGGCGACGAGAGCGCCTGGGTAGGGGAGATCACCCGGGATGAAAGCGGCCGGGTCAGCGCCGCCTGCCTGGGTGGGGCAGAGATTTCCGGCACGGCGCTGCGGAGCCTCTTCTCCCTCCGCTCCACCGCCTTTACGCTGGAATATACCGGCGGCAGCTTCCTGTTCACCGTTACCGGCCACGGCCATGGCGTAGGAATGAGCCAGCACGGGGCGAATCTCATGGCTGCCCAGGGCAGCGATTACACCCAAATACTGGCTCATTATTATCCTGGTACCTTGCTGGTCAAATAATCTTTTTATACGTTACAAAGCAGTAGCGCAGGCCGTCCTCCTCCTGCCACTGTTCCTCCTCCAGCCGCTGCCAGCAGGGGTCAGCGTCCAGGTTGGGAAAGAAGCTGTCGGACTTGGGGGCCAGGTCAATCTTGGTGATGTGCACCGTGTCCACATAGGGCATGAACTGCCGGTAGACGCTGGCCCCGCCGATCACCAGGCAGCGCTCCTGCCTTGCCGCCGCGGCCAGAGCCTCCTCCGTGCTGTGGACAAGTTCCGCCCCTTCGATGGTGAGCTCCTGCCGGGACACCACGATGTTGTGCCGTCCCTTCAGGGGCCGGCCGCCGGGAAAGTCCTCCAGGGTCTTGCGGCCAACAATTACTGCCGCCCCCATGGTCAGCTCGCGGAAATGCACCCGGTCCGCCTTCAAAACCACCGGCTGGGTGCCGCCGCTGCCGATGCCCCAGTCGGAATATACCGCAACAATGGCTTCCATAGGCGTCAAAGGGCCACCGGGATCTTCCCGGTGAATTCCGTGTATTCGTAGTCCTCGATGCGGAAGCTGTCCCGGGTGAAGGCGTAGAAGTCCGTGACCTCCGGGTCAATGTAGAACTTGGGCGCCGGCTTGGGAGGATTGGCGATGATCTCCTCAATGGCGGGCACATGCCGGTCATAGATGTGGGCGTCGGCGATCACGTGGACAAACTCCCCCGGCTTCAGGCCGGAGACCTGGGCCATCATCATGGTCAGCACCGCGTACTGCACCACGTTCCAGTTGTTGGCCGCCAGCATATCCTGAGAGCGCTGGTTCAAAATGGCGTTGAGCCGGTCCCCGGTGACGTTGAAGGTCATGGAGTAGGCGCAGGGGTACAGCGCCATCTCCGACAGGTCGGCAAAATTATAGATGTTGGTCATGATCCGCCGGGAGGCCGGGTTGTGCTTTAAGTCCCACAGCACCTTGTCCACCTGGTCCATGTCCCCCTCGGGGTAGTGGTGCTTGATGCCCAGCTGATAGCCGTAGGCCTTGCCGATGGAGCCGTTCTCGTCGGCCCAGGCGTCCCAGACCCGGGTGCGCAGGTCGTTGACGTTGTTGCTCTTGGCCTGCCAGATCCACAACAGCTCGTCAATGGCGCTCTTCCAGAAGGTGCGCCGGATGGTGAGGATGGGAAACTCCTCCGCCAGATTATAGCGGTTCACAATGCCGAATTTCTTGATGGTATGGGCGCTCTCGCCGTCCTCCCACCGGGGGCGGACAGGCCTGTCCGTATCCCAGATGCCGTTGTCCAAAATGTCCCGGCAGTTTTGGATGAAGATCTCGTCTGCTCTGCTCATATTGTATCACCTTGTTTTCCTTGTATTATGCCGCCAGATATGACGGACAGGCATATTAGCGCACCCATTCTATCACAAGCACCGCCCACTGTCCAACAGAATATAATAACCCGGAGGTGCTGCTTTTGAAAGTTGCTGTCATTGGCGGCGATAAACGGTCGGTTCTGCTCTGCTCCCTGCTCTGGCAGGACCGGCATAGAGTACATAGCTTTGCCCTGGAAAAGGCGGAGCTGCCCGCTGAAATTCCCAAAGCCGGCTGCCTGCAGGGCTGCCTCTACGGGGCGGACTGCGTGGTGCTGCCCACCCCGGCGGAGAAAAACGGCCTCATCAACGCCCCCTATGCCGCCCAGCCCCTGCCGGTGGAGGAGCTGCTGTCGGCCCTGTGGCCGGGCCAGCTGCTCATCGGCGGCAAGCTGAGCCGGGAGCTGTGCATGGGCGCCGTAGCCCAGGGCCTGCAGGTGGCTGACCTGATGCAGCGCCGGGGCTTCACCGTGGGCAACGCCGCCCTCACCGCCGAGGGCGCGGTGGAAAAGCTGATGTCCGCCAGCCCCCGCAGCCTCTGGGGCAGCCGGGTTCTGGTCACCGGCTGGGGCCGGGTGGCGAAGCTTCTGGCCCTGCGGCTCCGGGCCCTGGGTGCCGAAGTCACCATGGCCGCCCGGAAGGAGGGGGACCGGGCCATGGCCCAGGCCCTGGGGCTGACGGCCACAGACTTCCCCGGCCTGCCGGCGCTGCTGGGGAGCTTCGACTTCGTGGTCAATACGGTGCCCGCCCGGGTGCTGCCGGCGGAGTCCCTGGCCCGGCTCCGGCCGGACGCTCTGCTGCTGGAGCTGGCCTCGCCCCCCGGCGGCTTTGACCCCCAGGAGGCGGCGGAGCTGGGCCTGTCCGCTCTGTCCGCCCCCGGCCTGCCGGGGATTACGGCCCCCTATACGGCGGCGGAGCTGATGCGCGCTGCCATTCGTTCGGTCATCAGTGAAAGGGAGGAATGAGCATGGAAAACAAGAAGCGCCTGGGCCTTGCCCTCTGCGGCTCTTACTGCACCTATGAAAAGCTGTTCCAAGCGGCGGAAAAGCTGGCCGAGACCTATGATCTCATCCCCATCATGAGCGAGAACGCTGCCGAGACGGACACCCGCTTCGGCACTGCCACCGAGCATATCAAGCGCCTTATGCTGCTCAGCGGCCATAAGGTGGTCACCACCATCGCCGAGGCAGAGCCCCTGGGCCCCAAAACACCCCTGGACGCGCTGCTGATTGCCCCCTGCACCGGCAACACCCTGGCAAAGCTCGCCCACGGCATTACCGACACCGCCGTCACCATGGCCGCCAAGGCCCACCTGCGAAACGGCCGCCCGGTGATCATCGCCCTCTCCACCAACGATGGGCTCTCCGGCTCGGCGGAGAATATCGCCCGGCTCTTAAACCGCAAACATTTTTACTTTGTCCCCTTCCGGCAGGACGATCCGGCCACAAAGCCCCGCAGCCTCCAGGCGGATTTTAGCCTTCTGGAGGAAACGGTCCGGGCCGCCCTGCAGGGCCGGCAGCTCCAGCCCATCCTGAAAGAATAAGTTGCCTTGGGGCGGGAAATCTGGTATAATGAGGAACACAAGAACGCGTACATAGCCGAGAGGTGACACTATGGCTCTGGATAAAGCTTATTTCGATGCCATCCATATTGACGTGGTGAAGAAAAAATACTATAACGCCAACAAAGTGAATGCTGTGTTGGAGGATATTCGCGCCCAGGCCGAAGCGCTGGAGGCGGAGAACGGCGCGCTGAAGGCCCAGCTGGGAGAGTTCAGCCAGCGCAGGGATGAGATTGGTGACACCCTGCTGACCGCCCAGGCCGCCGCCAGGGACATTATTGGCAAGGCCAAGGTCCAGGCCGGCCGCATCCTGGCCGACGCCCAGCGCCAGCGGGAGGAGATTCTCTCCGGCGCGGCGGACCAGCAGGAATATGCCGTTGCCTGTGTGGAGCGGGCCTTTGATAAGCTGAAGCGCCAGCAGCAGGAGAATATTGACACCCTCAACGGCCTCTGGCAGGAGTTCCTCTGCGGCCTGGGTACCGAGTCGCCGGCGCCGGCGGAAGCCCCGGAAAAACAGCCCGTGGACGAAGTGAAACCCCGCATCAGCGAGCTGGAGACCATGGTCAACAACATCGCAAAAGAGCTGTCGGAGATTATGGGCGCCGCGGAGTAAAAAAAGAATAAACAAAAAATGAAGGGAGCAATCCCTTCATTTTTTATTCCACTGTTACCGGCACGCCCGCCTCATGAAACACTTCCACAACGCGCCCGGCGTAGCCATAAACCGGCGTGTCAGCATCCGGCAGCCGGATGACAAAGCTGCGCCCATAATGGGGCAGGCCGGTGAGGATATCATACAGCGCGTCCAGATTCCGGCCATAGCCCTCCTGCCACAGCATCCGCTCCGCCATCAGGGCGTACAGCTCCTCCCGGCTCCGGCAGCCGGAGAAGTCCAGCCGGACCTCTGGGCAAAGCCGGTTCAGCAGGGCCAGGCAGCCCCCGTTCACATCCTGCCAGGTAGCCTCGAAATCCCCGGTGTACCAGGGGTCAGCCACCGAGTCCTCCCGCCCCGCGAAGCCCAGCAGCAGATGCAGCTTACCCGCCGGATCCCCGCCGAAGCAGCGTGCCATATTGCGCATATTGGCCTCGTCCATGCCGATCAGCAGGTCGTAGTCCTCATAATCCGCCGCCCGAATCCGCCGGGCGGTTTTCCCGTCGCAGCGGATTCCGTGCTCCCACAGCTTCCGCCGGGCCGGGGGATACACCGGGTTTCCGATTTCCTCATTGCTGGTGGCGGCGGAGGCGATCTGAAATTCGCTGTCCAGTCCGACTCTCCGCACCATATCCTTCATCACAAACTCCGCCATGGGGCTTCTGCAAATATTGCCGTGGCAAACGAATAAAATTCTTGTCATGATTCTGTCCTCACTGTTGCCTGTGCATCAAAAATACGCTGGAAAACATTGTAACATAGAGACAGGAAAAAAGCAAAAGAATCCGGGAAAAGGGGAGGAACCGATGGAATACGTATATATCGCGCTGCTGCTTCTGGCCTGCTTTGTGCCGGCGGGATACCTGGTGCTGAAAACCAACCAGGCCAAAAAGCGGGGCTGCGGCCGGGGCTGCGCCACCTGCGGCAATAAAAACTTCTGCCACCGCAGTGAACTGCGGGTGGACAGGAAAAGATAAGCAAACCGAAAAGTACACCGCCGCCGGAGACGAAGTCTCCGGCGGCGATATTTTTTATTCCAGGATCAGCCGGCAAATCCGATCCACATCCTCCAGGGGCAGCTCCGGGTACAGCGGCAGGGTCAGCACCCGCGCCGCCATGTAGCTTGCCACCGGGGTCAGCGCCGGGTCAAAGCCGGGACGGCCAGCGTAGCATTCAAAGGCGTTGGTGGCCGGGTAGAAATACTTCCGGGCCACGATGCCGTTTTCGTTAAGCCGGGCAAAAACCTGATCCCGGTCATACTTGTAGCCGTCAAACACCACCGGGAAGTAGGCGTAGTTGGATTCCACCCCCGGCTGCTCCCGGTTCAGCTTCAAACCGGGCACACCCTCCAGATGTTGGCGGTAGCGTTCCACCACCGCCTTGCGCTGCAGGAGCCATTCATCCAGATGCCGCAGGTTGCAAAGCCCCATGGCGGCGCAAAACTCGTTCATCTTGGCGTTGCCCCCCACGAAAGGCACGGACTCCGGCCCGTGGATGCCGAAATTCTTCAGGTCGTTGATCCGCTGCTTCAGGGCCTTGTCTTTGAAGCAGAGGGCGCCGCCCTCAATGGTGTTGAACACCTTGGTGGCGTGGAAGGAGAACATGGTGGCGTCCCCAAAGCAGGCGGAGCTGACGCCGTTTTTCTTCACGCCGAAGGAGTGGGCCCCGTCGTAGATCACCTTCAGACTGTGCTTTTTGGCGATGGCCTCGATGGCCTCCACGTCGCAGAGGTTACCATAGACATGGATGGGCAGGATGGCCACGGTCTTGTCCGTAATCAGGGCCTCGATTTTCGCCGGGTCCATGGTAAAGGTCTCCGGCTCAATGTCGCAGAACACCGGCGTGCAGCCGCAGCGGACGATGGCGTGGGTGGTGGAGGCAAAGGTGTAGGGGGAGGTGATGATCTCGCCCTGCAGCTCCATGGCCTGGATGATGTTCTCCAGGGCCAGGTGCCCGTTGGTCAGCAGCGCCACATTCTCCGCGCCCCAGTATTCGGCCAGGGACGCCTCCAGCTGCTGGTGCTTTGTGCCCATGTTGGTGAGCCAGTGGCTGTCCCAAATATCCGCGATCTCCCGGCAGAACTCCTCATAGTCCGGCAGGGAAGAGCGGGTCACATTGATCATATCGTTCATACTTTCTCCTTCAGCTTACAGCTGGCTCTCAAACTCGGCGCAGTATTCCAGCAGCTTCCGGCTGCGCTCCTTCACCCGGCGGGCGGGAATGCCCACGTAAACGCCCCAGGGCTCCGCGCTGCGGTTCACCAGACTCATGGAACCAACGGAGCAGCCCTCGCCCAGCTCCACCCCGGGGAGGATGGTGCAGCCGCTGCCGATAATGCAGTGCTTCCCGATGGACACCGGCTGCTTGATCACCGCCCGGTACTTGTCCGGCAGCAGGGGATTGGTCATGTGCTCGCCGGAGTAATCGTCGCTGATGGCGTAGACGGCCCCCCGGGAGGAAATGGTGGTGTAATCCCCGAAGGTGATGCCGGCGCTGCCGCCGTAGAGCAGGCAGCTGGCCGCGATGTGCACATAATTGCCCAGCTCCACCTTGCCGCTGAGCACGCAGAAATCGTCAATGCGCACATGACTGCCCAGGCGGATGTTTTCCGCCCCGTAGATGCTGCACTTGCGGCTGATGAGCACGTTCTCGCCGTATTCTTTCAGCCCCAGGCTTTTCAGTTCTTCCGGACTGTAAAAACTGTTCATAGCTTCCTCCTTATCCTTCAGGCCCGCCAGTCGATCAGGCTTTCGATCATGTCCAGGTCAAAAACCGGCACGCCGCAGCCTTCATGGATGCGCTGGCGCTCGGCAAAAGAGTCGTCGATAAAAATGGAATCGGGCTGGATGTAGGGCAGCTTGCTCTCCCCCTGCGCAAGGCAGATGATTTGGTCAAACAGACCGGGGTGGATGCAGAAGCGCCCCAGCTCCGCATACAGATCCCCCACGTGCTTGGAAATCAGGAACAGCTTCTTGCCCTGATTTTTTGCCTGGTAGAGGAAAGCCATCAGCTCCGGGTTCACCTGGCGGCGCAGCACCACGGTGTCGTCAAAATCCACGTACACATTCTCGTAGTGGATACCCGATTTGAACCGGCTGATGAAGGCCCGGTCCAGCAGCAGGTCGTTGCCGTTATTGATGATGTCCACGTCATAGCCCCACATATTGTAGAGGGTCAGCAGCGGCATATTGATGCCCCGGTTCCGGGTGGCGCCCATGGTGCCGGCGATGCGGGGGGCCACCTCCATCAGCCGGAACTGCCCCTGGCCGTTTTCCTTCAATTGGAAGAACCAGGCGCCGTTGAAGCGGAAGCGGCGGTTCAAATCCTCCGCGATTTCGTCAATTCGCTGGTCCTCCGGCAGGAAATGACTGCGCACGGCGATGCCGCTGCGAATCCGATCCCGGGAGCGGGGCCCCACATAGCGCAGCGCCCCGTGCCGGTCGGTGAAGCAGTCCACGGTGAACTCCTGCCCGGGGAGGTATTCGCAGATGGCGTATTCCACCCCGTCGGCCAGAGCCTCCTCCAGGGCGGCCCGGTCGTCGATGCGCCGGGCGCCTACGGAGCCTTGGCCCACCGAGGGCTTGATGAACACCGGGTATTCTTGGATTTCGTCAGTGCCGGCATAGAAGCGGGGCAGATATTCCGCCCCCCGGAGATAGTCATAGGTCAGGTTCTTGGAGCGGCAGATCTCCACCGTCTCCAGCGCCGAAGTCACCACCTGGGCGTGCAGCCGTTCCTGCTCCCGGGTCAGGGTCAGCACCGCGCTGTCATGAGCGGGATAGACATAGTCAATCCCCAGCTCATCGATCACCTGGTTGAGCCGGTCAATCAGCCCCGGCTCGTCCACATAGGGCAGCCCCTCCACGCAGTTTTCAAACACAAAATCCGCATGGCAGGCCACGCTGGTAGCGCCGTAGAGCTTGACAAACTTGCTGTAACGCAGCGCGTGATGGATCTCAAAGGCGATCTCCGTCCCGGCGGGGAACACCAGCACCTTCTTGACCTCAGCCATGGAAACTCACTCCTTTGCCGCACCGCCCCGGTGCAGCAGATTTTTCAGAATAGACAGGATGTAGCGGAAGCTGTCCAGCTTAAAAAGCAGGGAGCCCAGCACGTAGATGCCTACGCCCGCCAGTACCTGCAAGCCCAGGGTGGCAAAATCCCCCAGACCCAGGAAGTTCAGGGTGTACACCAGCAGCCCCATCACCGTGGACAGCAGGATGGCCGGCAGCATATCCCGCAGCTGCTGGAGATAGGGGTAGTTCAGCAGCCGGCTGTTGGGCCAGGCGTTGATGATCTGGGCCAGAACGCCGGTAAAGACCCGGCTCAGCGCCATGTACAGTACGCCCATGCGCATGGTGATCACCAGGGCCAGGAAGCCCACGGCCTTCTTGATGATCTCCAGAATCAGAAACATATCGCTGCGGCCCATGGCCTTGATGGCGTTGAGATTGGCGGTGTGCAGGGGGTAGAAGGCGTAGCACACGCAGAAAATCTGCATATAGGGCACGCAGGGCAGCCATTTCTCCGTCAGCAGCAGCCGCACCAGCGGCTCCGCGCAGGCGGCCAGCCCCGCCATCATGGGCATCATCACATAGGTGCTCATCTTGATGGCCCGCCGGGTCATCTCCCGCACCTGCTCCCGCTTGTCCTGCTGGGCGGACAGCACCGGCAGCAGCACGCTGTCAATGGAGGAGTTGATGTTCTCCACCACCAGCACCGGCAGCTGATCGGCCTTGTTGTAATAGGCCAGGTCGGCGGAGGAGTAGACCACCCCCACCACCAGCTGGTACAGCTTGTTGTACACCGTGTCCAGCAGGGCGGACACCAGCAGCTTCCACCCGAAGGAGATCAGCCCGGCCAGCCGCTGGAAGGAAAACATCCGCTTCGGCTTCCAGCCCACCGTGACCCACAAAATGGCGGTGTTCACGGCGGCGTTCAGCAGCTGCTGCATCACCAGCGCCCAGACGCCATAGCCGCCGTAGGCCATGCCGATGCCCACCACCGCGGAGAACACCGTGCCCCCCAGGGTGGCGAAGAAGAAGCGGCGAAACTGCATGGTCTTGGACACATAGGCCTGCTGCACGTTCTTCACGCCGGAAACCACCAGCGTCAGCCCCAGCACCCGAATCACCGGCACCAGGCTCATGTCCTTGTAAATCCGGCTGATCAGCGGCGCGGCGAAGAACAGCCCGATATAGAGAATCAGGCAAAAGACCAGGTTGAAGTAGAACACCGAGGAATAGTCCAGGTCGTCGGTGTCCTTTTTCTGGATCAGGGCATTGGCCATGCCGCTGTCCACAAATACCTGCAGCACCGAGGTGATCACCGTCACCAGCGCGATGGAGCCGTACAGCTCCGGCGCCAGCAGCCTTGCCAGCACCACCGACACCACGAAGGAAATCACCTGGGAGCCGCAGCGCTCCATAAAGCGCCAAATCAGGTTGGATATGACCTTTTGCCTGCTGTTATCCATTAAATATCTCCATAACCCCGGCCCCGGCGGTAAAGCCGCTGCAAGGCGGGGAAGTAGCATTTCACAAAGTTTTTCAGCCGATAGCTCCGGCTCTGGCGGCGGAGAATCTGCCGGTAGGGGCCCTTCCGCTGCTCCTTGTCCCGGCCCTCGATGTACATCAGCTCAAACTCCCGCTCCAGAATGGCCTGCTCCGTCATAGTCCGGTATTCCTCCGGCACGTGGGCCAGGAAGGTTTTCAGCATCTCCCGGCTGCCGATGATGAAGTTTTTCAGCTTGTCGTACTGATGGTCCACCCCGGAGCTCCAGGCTGCGGCGTTGCTGTTGATCCGATAGACGGACATAATTCGGTCCAGATAACGGATCTTCCCGTTGAGCCGCAGCCACAGGGCGTTGGCCTGGTCGGTAAAGCCGTAGCGGTAGGCCACGTGGTAAAAGTCCTGGGTGTCCGTCAAGATTTCCGCCCGGGCGGTGAAGGAGCTGGTGTGATAGGCCTTGGCCGCCCCGGCCAGAATCAGCTCCATGGGCAGGTCCATGTCCTCCCTGTGGTTCAGCAGGGGCCGGTCCGGGGTGGAGCCGTCGCAAAAATGCAGCATGGTGTTGTGCACGCAGGCGCTGTAGTCCGGGTGTCCCTCCAGAAAGTCCACCTGCCGCTGCAGGCGGCTGTCGTCGCACCAGTAGTCGTCCCCTTCGCAGATACAGATGTACTTGCCCCTGGCGTTGGGGAAGAAGTATTCGGTGTAGAAGTTCCCGCCCTTGGAGAAAAAGTTCTCCTTCATCAGAAAGGCCCGCACAACGCCGGGATAGCGCAGGGCATAGTCCCGGATGATCTCTGCCGTGCCGTCGGTGGAGGCGTCGTCGCTGACCAGAATCTCAAAGGGAAAGTCCGTCTGCTGGCTCAGAAAGCTGTCCAGGGTCTGGGCAATGTATTGCTCATGATTATAGGCCGTGCACAGGATGGACACCATGCAGCTGCTTTTTTCCATGTCTGACTTCTCCCTTGCTTCAGTCGATGTAGCCCTGCCGCCTGCGGTAGAGGCGCTGCAGGCCGGGAACATAGCTCTTGATAAAGTTCTTCACCCGGTAGCCACGGCTCTGGCGGCGGAGAATCTGCCGGTAAGGGCCCTTCCGCTGCTCTTTGTCCCGGCCCTCGATGTACATCAGCTCAAACTCCCGTTCCAGAATTTCCTGTTCCACCAGGGGTTCGTATTCCGCCGGCGCGTGGGGCAGAAAGGCCCGCAGCATCGCAAGCTTCCCCTGAACAAAGCCCTTGAGCTTGTCATATTGCCTGTCCACCCCGCTGGTCCAGGCCGCCTGATTGCTGAACAGCCGGTATACCGACATGCTCCTGTCAATGAACCAGATTCCGCCGCTGAGCCGCAGCAGCAGCGCCCAGGCATAGTCGGCAAAGCCGTGGGCCGTGGCCGCCCGGTAAAAGTCCGGCGTCTGGGTGATGATCTCCCGCCGGGCCATCAGGGAACTGGTGTGGTAAGCGTCAATAGGCCCCCGGATCACGTTTTCATAGAGCACCTCATGGTCGCCCCGGCTGGGGATCAGCAGCTCGTCCGGCCGGCTGCCGTTGCAGTAGTGCAGCGTGGTGTTGTGCACGCAGGCGCTGTAGTCCGGGTGGCTCTCCAGAAAGTCCGCCTGCCGCTGCAGCTTGCTCTCGTCCGTCCAGTAGTCGTCCCCCTCGCAGAAGGCGAAGTATTTGCCCCGGGCTTTGGGGTAGAAGATGTTCTCGTAGATATAGCCGATGCCCTTGGAAAACTGGTTTTCCACCTGGTAAAAGGGGCGGATGATCTCCGGGTACTTTTCTTCGTACTCCCGGATAATGGCCGCCGTGCCGTCGGAGGAGGCGTCGTCATTCACCAGCACCTCAAAGGCGAAATCGGTTTTCTGACTTACAAAACTCTCCAGCGCGGAACGGATATACTGCTCATGGTTATAAGCCGTGCAGAGGATGGAAACAAGGCAGTCGTTCTTGTCCATGGCTGCTCCTTCTCAATACAAACATACAAATTCATTTTATTATACAGCGAAAGCCCCTGCATTTCAACAAAAAGATAGAGCGCCGTCCGGCGCTCTATCAAAACTTAGATAACTGATTTTCGGGAATAATCCGTCAAATCGCTGCCCAGCCTTCTGTAAAGCTCCGGGCCGGAGATTTCCAGATTTTTCAGGGCCGACAGCTCCGACGCTGTAATGCCAACCAGTTCAATGAAGCTAACCCGGCCGTTGGGCGTGTCCAGTTCCCGGGCCTTTGTGTCCGGCACCAGGAGAAAACCCGGGGTCATGGGGCTGCTTGCCGGGGACTCGATGTACCTATAGCAGCGGGGAGCCTTGCCGGAGTCCAGTGCATCCAGCATCAGGTCGCGGAGCAGGGCCGCGGTTTTCTCGGCTTCCTCCCACCAGTGGTCACCTTTCTTTAGCCGCAGGGTGAGTTCCAGACCCAGACCGCTGACGTCAGAATCATTGCTTTTCTTTTCAAACAATTCCGACAGACCCAGGGTCACGAAATGGACCGTATTGTCATCGTGGAAGGAGCAGACATAACTGCGGTCAGGCCGTCCGGAGGATAGCCGTTCCCCCTCCTGCTCCGGGAGCGGGTATAGCCGGGTGAATTCCTCCATAATGGCGTCCCAGCCGGAAAAGCTGCCCGCATTGAGGGCAGGAAGCCATCCCGTATCCAACTCGCCCCAGGGCGGGTCTGCCAGCACCTCCTCAAGACTGGGGACACGCTGGAAGGGATCATCCCGGTTCAGCCAGCTTTTCAGCCGCTCTGCCAGGGTGGGCTTCTGTTCCGGCGCCGGCGTCCCGCCATGGGCCACATACCAGGCCCGAAAATGCATCTGAGCAGTGGGGTTGTTCATCACTGGGGTATAGCTGAACTGGGACTGATAGCTTCTGAGCCTTGTATCAAAGGTGAAGTAAAGTTCTGTAGGGAGATCTTCGTCGGCTTCCCGATGCTCCATAAAGCTGGAACGGAATTGATCGATTGCCTCATCAAAGGCGCTGCAAAACAGATCAACATCATGCAAACTGAGGAAATTCCTACAATAATCTCCCAGTGTAAATGTAGAACCATCCGCGGCGAAAAAAGCGTCAAAATGGCTGTAATTGCTGTCGAAGCAGCAGTAGGTGTAGGCCCTGTCAAAATGAGTGCCAATATAGTCATCCAGCAAGGTTTGCACGCGGCAAATCAGCGTGAAGAATGACGCATCCAAGCCGGCTCCCATACGGGCTTCCATACTAAACCCCTCCTAAAATCACCGATTATAAATCCGAACTACGCTTTTATTCCCGTCGATGGAATAGCTCACGTCGTAAAAATCCGGGACCGTGGACGTGCCGGTATACTCCATTTTGATCGAAACCGAAACCGTCTTTCCCGCCGCCAGGGCAGGGGAACGCTTTTTCAAGCCTTCCCCTCTGAGGGGAAGGTGCCCAGTGCGCACACTGGGCGGATGAGGTGGAAACCCAGCGTCACTGCCAGTAGCAGCAAAGCCATATCCGCAGGGGCGGCCATTGTGTCCGCCAGTTCCACCTTTCCACATTTTGCGGACGTGCGATGCACGCCCCTACGGCAGCGGCATCGTTTCAATGCCTGTTTTGTGCAATCTGCTCTTATTTACTTTGCCAATGCCGCGGCGGTGCGGGCGGCGACACGGGCGTTGTTCAGCACCAGCTGGATGTTGCTCTCCAGGCTGTCCCCGCCGGTCAGCTCCACCACCCGGGCCAGCAGGAAGGGGGTGGTCTCCTTGCCGTGGACGCCCTGCTCCTTGCACTCCCGCAGAGCCTGCTCGATGGCCGCGTCGATCACGTCCTTGGGCATGGCGTACTCCTCGGGGATGGGGTTGGTGACCAGCATACCGCCCTTGAAGCCCAGGTCACGCTGGGCGGCGAACATAGCGGCCAGCTCCTCCGGGCTGTCCACCCGGTAGTCCACGCCGAAGCCGCTCTTGCGGGTGTAGAAGGCGGGCAGCTCCTCCGTGCCGTAGCCGATCACCGGCACGCCCTTGGTCTCCAGATACTCCAGGGTCAGCCCCAGGTCCAGGATGGACTTGGCCCCGGCGCAGACCACCATCACCGGGGTCTGGGCCAGCTCCTCCAGGTCGGCGGAGATGTCCATGGTGGTCTCGGCCCCACGGTGCACGCCGCCGATGCCGCCGGTGGCAAAGACCTGGATGCCTGCCATGTGGGCGATGATCATGGTGGTGGTGACGGTGGTGGCGCCGTCGGCCCCACGGGCCACCAGCGCGGGCAGATCCCGGCGGCTGGCCTTGGCCACGCCCCGGCCGGTCTTGCCCAGATATTCAATTTCCTCCTTGCTGAGACCGGCCTTCAGCCGCCCGCCGATGACGGCGATGGTGGCGGGCACGGCGCCGTTGTCCCGCAGGGTCTGCTCCACCAGCAGCGCGGTCTCCACGTTCTTGGGGTAGGGCATACCGTGGGAGATGATGGTGCTCTCCAGGGCCACAACGGGCTTGCCGGCTTCCAGCGCGGCCTTCACTTCGGGGGAAATATCCAGATACTTGTTCATGGTTTTACTCCTTGTGTTCTTGTAGAATGAAAGTATGTCACAACGAAGCCGGAGCAGCCGCTCCGGCTTTGTTATATGCAGTAGGAAAGAAAATTATTTGGACTTGATGTAGGGCTTGCCGTTGGCGGCAGGAACATGGGACTTGCCCACGAACAGCACCAGCACGAGCACCGTCACCACATAGGGGATCATGGAGATCAGATGCATATTCACGCCGGAGGAGCCGCCCAGTACCACCTTCAAGCCGGAGCAGAAGCCGAACAGCAGGCAGCCCAGCAGTGCGCCCTGGGGCCGGAACTTGCCGAAGATTACCGCCGCGATGGCGATGAAGCCCTGACCCACGATGGAGATGGGGCGGAACTGGTTGGAGGTGGCCATGGTCACACAGGCGCCGCCCAGACCGGACAGGAAGCCGGAGATACACACGCACCAGAAGCGCATGGCGATCACGTTGATGCCCAGGGTCTCGCAGGCCTGGGGATGCTCGCCGCAGGCCCGCAGCCGCAGACCGAAGCGGGTCTTGTAGAAGATGAACCACACCAGGATCACAGCCAGGAACACCAGATAGGTGGTGGCATAGTTGGCAAACACATTGTCCATAAAGCGGCCAAAGACGGTGCTGGTGTCAAACACGCCGCGAAACAGCAGGGGAATCTTCTGTTCCGAGGTCAGGGGAATGGTGTCGGTGGAATTGAAGAGCACCTTGGCAATCATAATGACGATGCCGGGCCCCAACATGTTGATGGCGGTGCCGGCAATGGTCTGGTCGGCCCCCAGTTTCACCGTGGCCAGGGCGTGGATGGCGCCAAAGAGCATACCCGCCAGACCGCCGCAGATAAAGCCGATCCAGGGATTGCCGGTGAAGTAGGCCACCACCGTGCCGGTAAAGGCGCCGGCGGTCATCATACCTTCAATACCGATGTTCACAACGCCGGAAACCTCAGAGAAGCAGGAACCCAGCGCCGCGTAAAGAAGGGGCGGGGTGTAAATGAGAGTGGCATACAGGATAATGCCAAATTCACTGATAAAGCCGGCCATTTACTTGCTCTCCTCCTTTCCGTTCTGAACAGCGGCAGCCTTGCGTCTGCCCCGGGGCTGAATGTACTTGATGCGTTCAAAGATAACGGAAATCGCGATGAACAGCACCACGGTACCCACAATCACATTCACCAGTTGGGTGGGAGCGCCCACCAGATTCAGCTTGCTGCCGCCATAGATCAGCGCGCCGTAGAAAATGCCGGCGGCAAACACGCCGAAGGGGTTGGAGCAGCCCATCAGGGCCACAACGATCCCGGCGAAGCCGAAGCCTTCCTGACTGGAGAACACGCTGATGCGGCTTCCCATACCCATCAGCTGCAGCGCGCCGCCCAGTCCGGCCAGAGCGCCGGAGATGGCCAGAGCGGTCAGAATGGAGCGGTTGACATTGATGCCGCCGTATTCCGCGGCGGACTTGTTGAAGCCCACGGCCTTCAGCCGGTAGCCCAGGGTGGTCTTATCGATAATCAGCCACACCACCACCGTCAGCACGATGGCCACCAGGATGCCCCAGTTGGCAGTGGGGCACAGCTTGTACTGGCTGATAAAGTCCTTGCTCAGCAGGGTGCTGGCATTGGCGGATATGTTTTTCGTGGCTTCGGCGGTACCGTCGCTGTGGATGGCGGGGATGCCGGCGATGAAGTTGGAGAGGTAGAAGGCAATCCAGTTGAACATGATCATGGACAGCACTTCGTTGATGCCCCGCTTCGTTTTCAGCAGCGCCACAATGACGCCCCAGAGCGCGCCCACGGCCATGGCCGCCAGGAAGCACAGGGGGATCAGCACGAACTTGGGCAGATCGCCCAGAAGAATACCAACCACCGCGGCCGCCATGGAGCCCATGACAAACTGGCCCTCAGCGCCGATGTTGAACACGCCGGTTTTGAAGGAAAAGGCCACGGAAAGGCCGGTGACAATATAGGGGATGGCGTAAACCACCACATAGGAGAAGCCCTTCACACTGGTGACACTGGAGAGCAGCCGGCCATAGGCGTCGCCCACGGACAGGCCCATGATTACCAGGAAGAAAGCGCCCACCACAAAGCCCAGGAAAATGGAAAACAGAATGTGGAGGAAGCGGGTTTCCGACAGAATCACCAGAAAACTTTTCTTTTTATCCATTCTTTTTTCCTCCTGCCATCATCAGGCCCAGGTCGTTCTCATTGGCCTCCTTGCCGGGAATGGAGCTGACGATCTGCCCGTCAAAGATTACGCCGATCACGTCAGAAAGGCTCATGATTTCGTCCAGCTCGAAGGAGACCAGCAGCACGGCCTTGCCCTTGTTGCGCTGCTCCACGATGTACTCATGCACATATTCGATGGCGCCCACGTCCAGACCACGGGTGGGGTTGACGGCGATGAGCAGGTCTTTGTCGTTCTGCACCTCGCGGGCGATGATGACCTTCTGCTGGTTGCCGCCGGAGAGGGTGCCCGCCGTCCGCTTCTCGCTGTTCCGGGGACGGATATCAAAATTTTCGATGGATTCGGTGGCGTGGGAGAAAATGGCAGGCCGGTTGAAGATGGCGTGCCTGGAATAAGGCTCCTCCCCGTAGTTTTGCAGGATCAGGTTGTCCTCAATGGTAAAGTCCAGCACCAGGCCGTGCTTCTGCCGGTCGGCGGGGATGCTGGATACCCCGTGGTCAAAGCCAAAGCGGGGCGGCTTGTTGAACACGTCCACACCGTTAACCAGGACCTGACCGGAGGTGCCCTTCCGCAGGCCGGTGATGACCTCCACCAGCTCCGTCTGGCCGTTGCCGTCGATACCGGCAATGCCCACGATCTCACCGCGGCGCACCTGCAGATTCAGTCCCTTGACCACTTCCACATCCCGGTAGTCCTTGCAGTGCAGGTCCTTCACATCCAGCACCACATCGCCCGGGGTCTGGTCCGGCTTATTCACCTTGAAGCTGACGTTGCGGCCCACCATCATGCTGGCCAGCTCGTTTTCATCCACCTGATCCACATCCACCGTGGCGATGTACTTGCCCTGGCGGATGATGGTGCAGAAATCGGCAGACTCCTTGATTTCCTTCAGCTTGTGGGTAATGAGGATGATGCTCTTCCCGTCCCGGGTCAGATTCCGCATAATGCCGATCAGATCCTCGATCTCCTGGGGGGTGAGGGAGGAGGTGGGCTCGTCCAGAATCAGGATGTCCGCCCCACGGTACAGCGCCTTCAGAATCTCCACACGCTGCTGCATGCCCACGGAGATGTCCTCAATTTTCGCGTCGGGGTCGATGGAAAGCCCGTAGCGCTCGGAAATCTCCTGCACGTTTTTCCGGGCCTCCGCCATATCCAGGGTAATTCCCTTTCTCGGCTCGGTGCCCAGCACGATATTCTCTGTGACGGTGAAGGGTTGGATCAGCATGAAGTGCTGATGCACCATGCCGATTCCCGCGTTGATGGCGTCCCGGGGATTGCTCATTTCAATGGCTTTGCCGTTAACCAGGATCTGGCCGGAGGTGGGCTTGAGAAGACCGTAAAGCTGGTTCATCAGCGTGGATTTGCCAGCGCCGTTTTCGCCCAGGATTGCATGGATTTCACCTTTGTGGACAGTAAGGTTGATGCCGTCATTGGCCACGAAATCGCCGAATTTTTTGACAATATCCCGCATTTCAATGACAGGGGTATTCAGGTCCACGAATTCTTTTGACAAGTTGACGCCCCCTTATGGAAGGATTGAACCGGGGCTGTATACGCCTGGGTGGGCGGGAAGAGAGGCTTCCTGCCCTGCGCCTGTGCCCCTGGGAACTCATTATCTTAAGCCATTCTATCATATCTCCCCGCTTTTTTCTATATTTTCTTTTATAAATTCCGCAAAAAATCCGGGGCAGATCATTGCCCCGGGGGGAAAGGAAAACCGCCCCCTGAGCAAGGCTCAGGGGGCGGCAGGAAATCAGGTTTGCAGGAAATCAGCTGAGGGTGAACTCAGGGCAATCTTCAACGGAGGTGGGAACGGACTTCTCACCGGCGATGATAGCGGCCTTGGCAGCCTCGACGGTCTCCAGAACGTCAGCGGGGATGTGGTCACGGGTGGGAGCCAGGTCAACACCGCCGTTGGACAGGTCGTACATGTGGATGCCGGCGGTGAAGTTACCCTCGGCAACAGCCTTGGAGATGTCCTGAGAAGCAACGTCAACGCGCTTCATGGCGGAGGTCAGAACGTGCTCGGGAGCCAGGGAGGCCTGGTCGGTGTCAACACCGATGGCCCAGATGCCCTCCTCGTCGCAGGCGTTGATAACACCGATGCCGGTGCCGCCGGCGGCGTGGTAGATCACGTCAGCGCCCTTGGTGATCATGTCCTTGGCAGCGGTGGAGCCGCCGGCGATGTCGCCGAAGTTATTGGCGTTGTACTGCAGAACGGTGGCTTCGGGGCAGGACTCCAGAACACCGGTGATGTAGCCGATGCCGAAGAGGTTCATGCTGTCAGAAACCATGCCCTGAACGTAACCGACGGTCTTACTCTCGGTGACAGCGCCGGCAACCAGGCCCACCAGGTAGGAAGCCTGCTCCTGAGCGAACATCAGGCAAGCAACGTTGGGCAGGTCGATGGAAGAGTCATCGATGATGGCGAAGAGCTGCTCGGGATTGGCCTCGGCGGCCTCACGGGTGGCGTCAGCCAGCATGTAGCCCACGCAGATGATCAGGTCGTACTCTTCATCGATGAAAGTGTTGATGTTGGTCTGGTAGTCAGCGTCGGTCTTGCTCTCCAGGTAGTTGACCTCGAAAACTTCGGGGTCCAGAGCCTGCAGGCCTTCCCAGGAAGTCTGGTTGAAGGACTTGTCATTGACGCCGCCCACGTCGGTAACCATGCCGACACGGACCTTGGCGGGAGCCTCGGCAGCGGGAGCCTCAGCGGCAGGAGCCTCGGCAGCGGGAGCCTGGGCAGGAGCCTCGGTCTTGGCGCCGCAGGCGCACAGGGCGAAGACCATGCACAGGGCCAGAACAAGTGCGAGAATCTTTTTCATGTTTTTTCCTCCATAAAATTTTTCTTGCAAAGTAACAATTGTGGGATGTCCACACATTCTGAATTATAGCACGGGCACTATGTCCAAATCAAGAAGAAACTTGCCCAAAATATGGCCGTAATGTAAGGAAATTATAAACTTCTCAAAGGGCTGCCATTTTCACCGCCGTGTCCAGGGCGATCTCCATCATCTGGGTGAAGGAGGTCTGCCGCTGGTCCGAACTCAGATATTCCTCCCGGTACAGATGGTCGGAAATGGTGCAGATACACAGGGCCCGCTTCCCGGCGTAGGCAGCGTTGCAGTAGAGGCCGGCGGCCTCCATCTCAACGGCCATCACGCCCATACGCTTCCACTGGTCGTTGCCGTTCTGCCCCTCGGCGGCATAGAAGGTATCAGAGGAGAGAATGTTGCCCACCTTCATGTCCACCCCGTGCTCCCGGGCGGCTTCCACCGCCGCGCTCAGCAGGGTGAAGTCGGCAATGGGGGCAAAGCTGCCCTTCACGCCGAAGGTGTTGATGTAGTTGGAGTTGGTGCAGGCGCCCTGACCGGCCACAATGTCCATCAGCTTCAGGTCGTCCCGCAGCGCCCCGGCGGAGCCGACGCGGATGATGTTGTCCACATCGTAGAAGTTGAACAGCTCCCAGCTGTAGATGCCGATGGCCGGGATGCCCATGCCCGAGGCCATCACCGTCACCGGCACGCCCTTCCAGGTGCCGGTGTGGCCCTGGACGCCCCGGACGTTATTCACCAGCACCGGGTCCGTGAGAAAGTTTTCCGCGATGAACTTGGCCCGCAGCGGGTCGCCGGGCATCAATACGGTCTTGGCGATCTGCTCTTTTGCCGCCGCGATATGGGGAGTGGGGATTGACATTGGCGATACCTCCATGAATGGTATTGTTTTTGAGCAAATTATAGTGTAGAAAGAACCAAAAGTCAAATGAAGCGGCGATTTGAAATTGAAACCGCAGAAAGGATATGCTAGAATAGGGACGAAAAACAGATAGGGGGTATACCCATGGACGATATCATGGTCGTCGGCATTGCCGGCGGCACCGGCAGCGGCAAGACCACCATCACCAAAAAGCTGATGCAGCGCTTCGGCGGGGACGTGTCCGTCATCTACCACGACAATTATTACAAGGCCCACCATAACATGAGCTATGAGGAGCGCTCCAGGCTCAATTACGACCATCCCGATTCCTTTGACACCGACCTGCTGATCCAGGCCGTCAAGGACCTGAAGGCCGGCCGCAGCGTTACCTGCCCGGTGTATGACTACACCATTCATGACCGCTCCGATAAGGTCATTGTGGTCAAGCCCGCCAAGGTGATCATCGTGGAAGGCATCCTGATTTTCCAGAGCCGGGAGCTGTGCCAGCAGATGGATATCAAGATCTATGTGGATACCGACGCCGACGTGCGCATCCTCCGCCGCATTGTCCGGGACGTGCGGGACCGGGGCCGCAGCCTGGACAGCGTGGTGAACCAGTACCTCAGCACCGTCAAGCCCATGCATGAGCAGTTCGTGGAACCCTCCAAGCGCAACGCCGACATCATCATCCCCGAGGGCGGCCATAACCAGGTGGCCATGGAAATGGTGATGGAGCGGGTGCGTGCCCATATCGAAAGGTGTAAAAACAATGGCTAAACTCTATTTCAAATACGGGGCCATGGGCTCCTCCAAGACCGCCCAGGCCCTGATCACCCGCTTTAATTATATGGAACTGGGCATGTCCGTCTGGCTCATCAAGCCCAGCGTGGACACCCGGGACGGGGCCGATGTGATCAAAAGCCGCATCGGACTGGAGGCCCGGGCCCAGGTCATCACCCCGGAGCAGGATATCATTGCCGAATATCAAAAGCAGCCGGGCCACGATGTGATCATTGCCGACGAGGCCCAGTTCTTCACCCCGGCGCAGATTGACCAACTGCGGCAGCTGGTGGATGAGGAGGATATTCCCGTGCTGTGCTTCGGCCTGCGCACGGATTTCCTCACCCACTTTTTCCCCGGTGCCCAGCGGCTGATGGAGCTGGCCGATTCCCTCACCGAGATCAAAACCGTCTGCGCCTGCGGCCGCAAGGCCACCGTCAATGCCCGCATTGACGCCACCGGCCGCATCATCACCCAGGGGGACCAGGTCTTTCTGGGCGGCAACGACAGCTATGTGGCCATGTGCCATAAATGCTGGAAGCAGAGGATTCGGGAGCAGGCGAAGGAATAAGTCCCTCAGCTTGTCAAAGAACCAGCCAAAGCCTCCCCTGTGTAAGGGGAGGTGGCAAAAATCTCTGATTTTTGACGGAGGGGTTGTAAAGGAAAAGTTCAAACTTTGCAAGATATAGCTGAGAATCCGGAACATTTCATAAAACAATCCCTCAGTCAGCTCCCTTTACACAAGAGAGCCTTTGAGACCAGCTTTTTGGCAGCTTCAGGCGGGGGGAGTACACCCCGCCTAGTCCTCGTCCTCTTTCTCCTCGTCGAAGAAGTAGCTGTTCAGCTCCGGGAAATCCAGAAATTCTGCCAGTGTCATGCCGAAGGCGATGGCGATTTTGTGCAGGGTTCGGACCCTGGGGTTGAAGGTCTTTCGGTTCACAAAGTTGTCCAGCGTGGAATGGCTGACGCCGCTCATAAGGCTCAGCTGATAGATCGAGATTCCCCGCTGCCTGCACAGGAGAAGGATTCGATCCACAAGGATTTGCGAATATTTTTTGTTCATATTGTTTGCCCTGCTATCAGAAGATAATGCTTTCCGTCAATGCTGTCATTTTCTCATGATAGCAATAAAAAATCTCCACTATGCCCGTATACGGGCATAGTGGAGACAAGTTGGACAAACAGACGAATGCAGGCCGGCGGGATAAATCTTTCTCCTGCGGCAGCCCGCCGTTGCCCGGGCAGTTCAATCTTCGCAGAGCAACAGCAGCTGTTCCATGCTGATGTGGGCGTATTTTTCCTCCAGCTTTCTTTCAAGGAATTCCAGCTCTGCCTGGCTGACATTCTGGTATTCTGCCAGCGGCACATCCAGATTCAGCCGGGCCCAGACACGCCACAGGCCCGGGTACTGCTGCGCCTGGTACAGGGTGATCCCGTTACCCAGCACCTTGGCGCTCACAGGGTTTGCATTGCTGTTTATCATTCTGCCGTACCTCCCATTTCCGCCTTCTCTTTGAGCAGCTCTTCCGTGCGCCCCAGGCCCCGCCAGAGCATCAGCCGGTAGATATCTGCCAGGGTCTTGCCGGCGTACGGGCCTTTTTGCAGCGCCCGCAGCGCCGCGTCCAGTTCATTGGGCACCAGCAAGCTCACATGAACATTTTCAGAAGCCATTTTTTCCCACGCTCTTTCATAAAAGAAATCAAAGCCCGGCCCGGGGGGCCTTTGGCTCTGTGAACCCAATATACATGAAAAACTGTTGTTGAGAAGCCAACATGGCAAAATCCGCACTTTTTTATACAAAATCCGCACCTGAGGCGGCTGCGCGGAGAGGGAGATCGATCATGCTTAAAGTTGCCATTTGCGATAATGAGCCTCTACATCTATGCTACGCCGCGGAGCTGGTGGGGCGGGAGCTCTCTTCCCAGCAGGCGCAGATCGAGGGCTTCCTTTCACCCCAGGCGCTGCTGCGGGCGGTGTCCTCCGGGACCTATATGCCGGACGTTGCCATTCTCAATTGCAGCGTGGGAAGGGATGCTGTCTTTTCCAGGGGGATGTATATCGCCCGCAGATTGAACCAGCTGGTGCCCCGCTGCCGCATCCTTTTCCTTGCCGGTTATCTTGAAGGCGACTGGGAAGCCCGAGAAAGAGAGCGCCAGTACCTCCTGTCAAAAAAGCAGAGGGAACAACAAACCAGAGACGCCTTGCAGCAGGCGGCAAGGATGCTGGAAAACCGCCCCCGCCGCACCAGCATTACCGCCAAAGCCGGCGGCAAAACCACGGTCATTCCTCTGGGGGACGTGCTGTATGTTGAGCGCTGCGGCCGCAAATGCCGCGTGGTCACGGCCGGCGGGGACTGTATCGCCAGCCAGCGCCCGGAGGAGCTGCTTCTGGAGGTGGAAGACGCCTTCGTCCGCTGCCATCAGGGCTATTGGGTGAATCTGGCCCGGATCCGTTCCCAGGCGCATAATGAGTTTTTCCTGGATGACGGCAGCTGCATCCCCATCAGCCGCACCTATCGCCGCCAGGCCCGTGCCCGTTTTTCCGCCTATCTGGAGGGCTGAAAAAAGGAGCTTGATCCCGGTCAAGCTCCTTTTCAGCTTGTCAAAAAAGTCGGTTTTACATGCCGTACCAGTGTATACTGCTGGTCAAAGGCTTCCCCTTGAGGGGAAGCTGGCGGCGAAGCCGATTGATGAGGTGGCAAATAAAAAACTGGGAAAAAGCAGGATTTCCACCTCATCCGCCCAGTGTGCTCACTGGGCACCTTCCCCTCAAGGGGAAGGCTTGAGAAAGCGTTCCCCCTTCCTCGCGGTGTGGTTTTTTGACAGACTCAAAAAGGAGCTTGATCCCGGTCAAGCTCCTTTTTTCAGTTCCGCCGCAGCCTGCCCAGAATCAGCAGCAGACCCAGCAGGGACGCTGCCATCATGGCAAAGGCACAGCCGCTGCCCTCATCCCCGGTAATGGGCGGCGCGGTGGGGGAGGGAGTAACCGTGGGCGCCGGGCTGGCCGTGGGCGCGGGAGTAACCGTCGGCGCCGGGCTGACTGTGGGTTCCGGGCTGGCTGAAGGTGCCGGCGTTTCTGTGGGCGCCGCCGCTTCCGCCCGGTTCGCGATCACCGCCCCCTGGGCTTCCTGCAGGCTGTAATCCCCCGCGTAAAACAGGCTCCACACATTGGTTTTCTCAAACTCGATGTAAGTCACCTGGCCGCTCTGCCGCAGCCGCACCCCGTCGGAAAAGCTGGCCGGCAGCCCGGAAGCAAACTCCGTGTTGCTCTCTGTCAGCTCCTTGCCCAGCCCCTGAAGATTGGCGGCGTTGATGCCGGAGAGCAGCTGCTTTTTCTCCGCCGGGCCCAGGCTGCTCAGGGTCCAGACATAGTAATTCCCTCCCTTGTTGGCCACCACCAGCCTGGAAGCGCCGATGGGGTAGGAGCTGTCGCTGGCGGGCGTCACCTTCTCCCCAAAGCTGTCCACCGTAAGCGCCGCTGCTCTGGGCTGCTGGGTGACGGTGGGGGTAAAGCCCTCTACCGGCTCCTCGGCCACGGTGTAGTCAATGGGCCTGCCCTGGCTGTCATAAAGGGGGATGTTTTGGAAGCTGCCCTGCCAGCTGCCGTCGGCCTGGGCGTCTGCCGCCGTCAGCGTCAGGGTGCGGATGCTGCTGCCCTTCTCCAGCAGCTTCACCGTCACCCGCTCCGGCAGCCTTTCCTCCCCCTCCCAGCGCTTCACCACCGGGATTTCCCCGGCGTTGTCCGCCTGGCTGGCCTGGGCCGGGAAGGAGCCGGCCAGCAGCAGAAAAGCCATGAATACGCAAACAAAACTGATAAGGAGCCGCCTGGCCCCTGCATGGATGTTCATCCTGTACCTCCAATGCCTTATTTACACCTGTATTCTCTGCCAATAATGGCAAATAATGCATGGAGAAAACTTCCATCCCCGGAGCTGCCGCTTTTGCGGCCCCTCCGGGGATGGAAATAGATTGTATGTTATTTGATCCTTACCGCCCGGTGGGTTTCCCCCACCGCCAGGGCGGTGACGCTGCCGTTGCTGACGTCGAAGATCCGGGCCTTGAACGCCTCAAAGCCCTCCCGGGGCACCAGGGCTTTGATGGTCACCCCTGCGGCATAGTCCATCCCGGCCACCTGGCCGCCCAGAGCCACCACTTCGTTTTTCAGCCGCTCCGCCATGGCGTAGGAGCAGGGCACTTCCGCCTCCACCCAGGGCCGCACCACCGCGATCCCGGCGGCGTCCAGGGCGTCCTTGGCGCTTTTGGTGTAGGCCCGCAGCAGCCCGCCGGCCCCCAGCAGCACCCCGCCGAAGTACCGGGTCACCACGCACACCATGTCCGTCACGCCCTCCCGGTGAAAGACCTCCAGCATGGGGATGCCCGCCGTACCCTGGGGCTCCCCGTCGTCGGAGTAGCGCTCCACCCCGCTGCGCAGCAGGTAGCACCAGCAGTTGTGCCGGGCGTCATAGTGTTCCTTTTTGATCTGATTGACAAAGGCCTTGGCCTCCTCCTCGCTGTCCACATGGCGGATATGCCCCAGAAAGCGGGAGCGCTTTTCCGTGAACTCCGCCTCGCCGGGCCCGGCGGGGATGAAATATTCGCTCATTCCCAGTCCTCCTTCGGCTCGGTGTAGCCGGGGATGTAGGCCTTCACCCGGCCGAACAGGGCCGGCGCCACCGTGACCTCCGCCTCGATCCCCTCATCGGTGTACTCCAGCGAATGGATCACCGCCTCCCGGTTCAGGCTGTCCACCAGGGCGGAAGCGGCGTAGGGGATCTTCAGCTTCACCCGCTTTTTGCCCTTGTCCAGCATCCGGGACAGCTTTGCCACCAGCTCCGCCGCCCCCTCGCCGCTTTTGGCGGAGATGCACACCACATCTTCCCCGTGGGGCAGGATGCCGATGTAGGCGTCGCACTTGTTGAATACCCGGAGGCAGGGGGTGGTCTCGGCCCCCAGCTGGCGGATCAGCTCCTCCACCACCCGGGCCTGCTCCTCCCATTCCGGGTTGGAGATGTCGATCACATGCAGCAGCACATCGGCAAAGCGCAGCTCCTCCAACGTGGCCTTGAAGGCCTCAATCAGATGGGTGGGCAGCTTGCGGATAAAGCCCACCGTGTCCGACAGCAGCACCTCCTGGGTCTCGTCGATGCGCAGGCGGCGGGTGGTGGTGTCCAGCGTGTCGAACAGCCGGTTGTTGGCGGGGATGTCCGCCCCGGTCAGGCAGTTTAAGAGGGTGGATTTGCCTGCGTTGGTGTAGCCCACCAGAGCCACCACCGGCATGGCGTTCTTCTCCCGGCGGCGGCGCTGGGTGCTGCGCACCTTCCGCACCGCGGCCAGCTCCTCCTCCAGCTTCTGAATTTTCCGCCGGATGTGCCGCCGGTCGGTCTCCAGCTGGGTCTCGCCGGGGCCGCGGGTGCCGATGGGGGAGGAGCCGCCGCTGGCGGTCTGCCGCACCAGATGGGTCCACATGCCCGTCAGCCGGGGCAGCAGATACTTGTATTGGGCCAGCTCCACCTGCAATTGCCCCTCCCGGGTCTGGGCCCGCTGGGCAAAGATGTCCAGGATCAGTCCGCTGCGGTCCAGCACCTTGACCCCCAGCTCTTCCCCCAGTACCCGCATCTGGGAGGGGGACAGCTCATTGTCGAACACTGCCAGGTCGCACTCGTTGGCCTCAATCAGCTCCTTCAGCTCCTGCACCTTGCCGTCCCCCAGAAAGCTGCGGGGGTCAGGCGTGGGCCGGTTCTGCATCATCATGGCCACGGTCTCGCCGCCGGCGGTCTCCACCAGGGCGGCCAGCTCCTCCATGGATACCTCACTGGAGCGCTCGCTCTCCTCCATGCTGGCGGCGGCCAGCCCGGCCAGTACGGCCCTCTCTTTCTTTATCTCTGTGTTTTCCATATATAAAGCATGGCTCCTCTTGTGTTTCTCGCTTATGCCGCGCCCTTTTCCCCTACCTGGGGCAGCCGGGGCGTCTCCACCGGGGTCTCCGGCGCGATGCCGCTGCCGTATTTCCAGATCTTGCACACGGCGCTGATGAATTCCTCGTCGCTGACGTTCTCCCCGCAGGTGAAGCTCAGCAGCACCTGCCTGGGCAGACTCAGCTCCTCGTCCTCCGCAAGTCCCCGCTCTATGGCGGCCACCCGGGAGAAATAGGAGCCGGGCAGCACCGCCGCCTGGGCGTAGCGGGTGTCCCCCACCTTGAACAGCAGGAAGTCATCCAGATAGTAGGAACTGACCGCGGGGACCACCCCTGCCTCAAAAACGGTGTGGGGCGTCAGGCTCCGCTGCTGGATCTGCAGCAGGGTCTCGTGGCTGCAAAGCTCTGCCATCACCGTGATGCCCCGCTTCTCGTTTCCGTTTTTCGGCAGATACTGGTATTCCACGTAGGCGTTTTCCATCAGCGCCCCCTCGCTGTCCACCAGCACCGCGTGCTGGGCCTTTTGCAGATAGCGGGGCGTATATTGGCTGTGGCTTTCGGTAAAGATAGCCTCCGGCAGCAGGCTTTGCCCGAACAGCAGCAGGCTCTTGCTGTGGCTCAGCTCCTGCTGTATCCGCTCCCCGGTGACGCCGGGGGAGGCGATATTGAAGCTGAGCGCCTCGTTCCAAACGTATTTTTCCGGGCCGGAGCCGGCGTTGAAGCTGGGGACCGCGGTGGGTGCTGCGGTAGGCGCCGCGTCCACCTGGGGCATCTCCCAGGGCTCCAGCTCTTTAGAGCAGGCGCAAAGCAGCAGGCACATCAGCAGCAGCGGCAGAATAATCTTTTTCATAGTCACCTCAAGCAGACTATTTTTTCATGGGTACAGGTTTATTTTTATATTATACCCCATAATCATACGCCCGGCAAGGTTAAAAAAACGGCCGCCGCTGCCGTTTCCGCCGCATAAATTCCCCCTTGGCCTCCACCAGAATGATGTCCCCGCCGATGCGCACAATGCAGCCCCAGGGCAGCACATAGTCGTCCTCCCGGCCCAGCAGCCCGAAGAACTTGCTCCGCCCCGGCGTCACCAGACTCACCAACCGGCCCTCTGCGTCGTCAAATTCCAGGTCGCACACATAGCCCAGCCGCAGCCCTGTGTGAATATCGATCACTTCTTTGTAGCGCAGCTCAGAAAAATAACTGGTCATAACAGTTCCACCCCTATATACAAGTAGTATATAAGGGAGGTAGCTTGCCAAAAAGCAGATTTCACAGAAAGGCTCCCTTGTGTAAAGGGAGCTGTCAGCGAAGCTGACTGAGGGATTGTTTTGTAAAGTGTTCCAGATTTTTAATCGCATCATGAAAATAGCGACCTTTTCATTTACAACCCCTCCGGCAAAAATCACAGATTTTTGCCACCTCCCCTTGCACAGGGGAGGCTTCGACTGGTTCTTTGACAGTCTCCCTCCCCTATATACAAGTAGTATATAAGGGAGGAACCCTGTCCTATTCTGCGGTTTTCCCCTTGGGGATGGAAATGGTGAGGATCAGCTGGTCCTCCGTCTCCTCCCGGCGGACCCCTGCGTCGATGCCGCCCTGCTTCATCAGGTCGATGCTCCGGGACAGGGTGTTGAGGAACACCCGCACATCCTTCAGCACGAAGGTTCTTCGGCCTTCGGCCTTGGGTGCTTCCGGCTCCTCCGGCTCCGGCTCCTGCAGCAGCGCGTCGATGTAGGCGTCGGTGGCCGCCACGGTGAGTCCGTTGTCGATGATGTACAGCAGGGCGGCCCGCTGGCTTTCCCCGTCCGGCAGCCGCAGCAGCGCCCGGCCGTGGCGCTCGGTAAGGCCGTTTTGCCGCAGCCCTTCCAGCACGTCCTGGGGCAGCCGCAGCAGCCGCAGCTTGTTGGCCACCGCCGACTGGGATTTGCCAATCCGTCGGGCCGCCTCCTCCTGGCTCATGCCGAACATGCGGATCAGCTGGTTGATGCCGTTGGCTTCCTCAATGAAATCCAGGTCCCGCCGCTGCAAATTCTCCACCAGCGCAATGAGACTGGCGTCCTCCATATTCACGTCCAGCAGGATGCAGGGCACCTCCTTCAGCCCCGCCAACCGGGCTGCCCGCAGCCGCCGTTCCCCTGCCACCAGCTCATAGCGGCTGCCCCGAAGCCGGACAGACAGGGGGTTGAGAATACCGTAATCCTTGATGCTCCGGCTCAGCTCCTCCAGCCCCTCGTCGTCAAAGAGCTTCCTGGGCTGCACCGGATTGGGAACAATGTCCTCCGTGCTGAGATAAACAATACCGCCCCGCCGCAGCGCGGGCCGGGTGCGTGTTGCCTGCATGATAATGCCTCCTTATCTTGTGGTCTGCACCTAAAGCTAAGGATAGAATACACTACATC
This sequence comes from Candidatus Limivicinus sp., assembly GCA_051866745.1. GTDB lineage: Bacteria > Bacillota > Clostridia > Oscillospirales > Oscillospiraceae > Limivicinus. The sequence goes on from JBJDXQ010000050.1 coordinate 36,664, forward strand.
TTGTGCGAAAGCAGGGGAAAAAACGGCCCGGAACCCGGGACAGGGGATAAGGGCGCACAAAAATTTTTGCCCCCGGAACTGGGAAAAATATTCCAGTTTATTGCGGGCGAAATATTCACTTTTTTGCGAGAAAAACGCAGAACGGCGTCCCTTTCTCTTAAAACCGTTCTCCTTGAAAATTCAGCCTTTTCCTCGGGAAAGTTGTCCCCGCCGCCGCCGTCAGCACTCACTTTATTCATGGGAAAATGCAGCGCAGCCGGAATCTTCCGGCGGTTAAAAATCCGCCACTTGTGCATCTTTACCAATATTGACTTGACAAAAAATCCAAATTATAATTATACTGACATATTTTGGTGTGGCAGAACGGGTTTTATGAGACAGGAGGAATAAGCTATCAAGGCCAGAAAACAAGATATCTTTGTGATCGGTTTCGCGTTGTTTTCCATGTTCTTCGGCGCCGGCAACGTGATTTTTCCGCCCTATCTGGGGCTGGTGTCCGGGCCGGAGTGGATCCTGGGCTTTGTGTGCTACTATATTGCCGATATTGGCCTGGCCCTGGCGGCGCTGTTTGCCCTGCTGGACCGGGGCGGCGCCGAGCAATTGATGGGCGACCTGGGCCCTGTTCCCGCCAACATCCTGATGACGGCCATCGTCCTGTGCATTGGCCCCATGCTGGCCATCCCCAGGACAGGGGCTACCACCTTTGAGCTGTCCATCCAGCCCCTGCTGCCGGGTGTAAACCCGGTGATCTTCTCCCTGGTCTACTTCGGCCTGGTGCTGGCCCTGTGCATTCAGGAGTCGGCGGTGGTGGACATCGTGGGCAAATTCCTTACCCCGGCCCTGTTCGTGGGTCTGCTGGCGCTGATCGTGGTGGGGGTGGTGAAGCCCCTGGGCCCCGTTGCCGCCCAGGCCGCCGCGGAGAATGTTCCCGGCGAGGGCATCATCTCCGGCTACCAGACCATGGACGTTCTGGCCACCCTGGTCTTTGGCTATATCGTCCTGAAAAGCGCGGAGGATAAGGGCTATACCGGGGAAAAGGCCCGGAAAAAGATTGTGGCCAGCGCAGGGCTGGTGGCTGCCCTGGGCCTGCTGGTGGTGTATATGGGCCTGAGCTACCTGGGCGCCACCGTCTCCACCCTCTATGACCCGGGGATCAACCGCTCCACACTGGTTCTGAGTATTGTGGGCCGGCTGCTGGGCCGGGCGGGCTTTGCCATCTTCGCCCTGGTGGTGGGCCTGGCCTGCGTCACCACCGCCGTGGGCCTCACCAGCGCCGCCGCGGCCTACTTTGAGGGGCTTTTCAAGGGCCGTATCCGCTATAAGACCCTGGTGATTCTCATCTGTGCCTGCAGCGCCCTGTTTGCAAACTTCGGTCTGGATCAGATCATTGCCATTGCCGCGCCGGTGCTGGGCATCGTCTACCCGCCCACCCTGGTGCTGATTCTGCTGGCCTTCTTCCGCAAGTGGCTGCCGGAAAAGAGCATCCACCGCATGGCGGCTCTGGGCGCCCTGCTGGTGAGCCTGATGGAGGCGGCGGAGGGCTTCGGCCTGCCCATGGCCTTCCTGCACCGGCTGCCTCTTTCCAGCCTGGGCTTCGGCTGGATTCTGCCCGCCGCCTTCTTCGGCGTGCTGGGCGCCCTGTTTTTCAAAAGCAAAGAATACGACCCCATCGACCCGGATTCTCCAACAAACTGAGCTGACGGACGAACAAAAAAGACCACCTGCAACGGGTGTTTTTATCGAGACTGTCAAAAAACCACGCTGCGAGGAAGGCGAACGCTTTCTTAAGCCTTCCCCTGGAGGGGAAGGTGCCCAGTGCGCACACTGGGCGGATGAGGTGGAAACCCCGCGTTTTTTGCCGGAAATTTCTGTTTTTTCCAGTTTTTACTTACCACCTCATCAGTCGGCTATGCCGCCAGCTTCCCCTCAAGGGGAAGCCTTTGACCGGCAGAACCCACTGGCGCAGCACGTAAAAGGGACTTTTTTGACAAGATGAAAAAGACCACCCCGCATAGGGTGGTCTTTTGAAGAGTATGTATGTAGTTTTACTCGGCCTTGCCCAGCTTCTTCTGCAGCCAATCCTTGCCGTCCACAAAGCGGGACACGATGAAGGATACCACATAGTCGCCTGCGGCGTTGACCATGGTGGCCGGGGGGTCCATCAGGTTTGCCAGGGCGATGGAGATGGGGTAGGCGATGGCCAGCTGCTCGGGGAAGAACACCGTGCAGAGCACCAGGTCGCCGGTACCGCCGCCGCCGGGAATGCCGGACATGGCAACCGAGGCGAACACAGCCACGATGATGGCCAGAATTGCCTGGCCGGAGGTGAAGTCCAGCCCGAAGATGCCGAACAGGAAGGCAACCTTTACGATGGCCAGCATGGCGGAACCGTCCATGTGCATGGTGGCGCCCAGGGGCAGCACGATGTCGGTGACGTCCTTGGAGATGCCGGTGTCCTCAGCCACTTCCATATTGGTGGGGATGGTGGCCACGGAGGAGCAGGTGCCGAAGGAGACGGCCGCCGGCTTGAACAGATGCTGGAACATGACCTTGGCCGCTCCCTTGCCGCCGCCGAAGCGGGCATAGATGGGGGAGAACACCGCCAGGTACAGGAAGCTCATCACATAGTAGATCACCAGCGTGCGGCTGTAGTCGCCGATGAGCTGGGGGCCGTAGGTGGCAACCAGATAGGCGAAGAAGCCGAAGAAGCCGATGGGGGCATAGTAGGTGATGATCTTCACGGTCTTCATGATGCAGTTGGACAGGTCCGCCAGCAGCTTGGCGGTGGCGGTCTCCGGGCCGCCGGCCAGCTGCACGCCGAAGCCGAAGATCACCGCTGCCACGATCAGAGGCAGGATGGCCCGGCGGCTCCACAGCTCAACAAAGTCCGGCTTGGTGAAGAAGTTGATGATCATGTCAGCCAGGCCCAGCCCGGTGCCGACCTCGCCCTCGGTGATCTCATAGCTGCCGGTGACCAGCGGGAACACCCGCACCACAACGTACATAATGACGGAAGCGATGGCGGCAGTGACCAGGAAGGTGGCCACTGTGGTGCCAAGGACCTTGCCGGCCCTGCGCATATCGCCCATATTGGCGATGGCGGAGGCGATGGAGCAGAATACCATCGGCACCACCACGCAGAACATCAGGTTGATAAACACGGTTCCCAGCGGCTCCAGCACGGTGGCGCCGGCGCTGACCACCTCACCGTCTACCGTGACCACAGGCCACAGCCAGCCAACGATGCAGCCGGCCACAATACCCACCAGCATGGAGAGGATGAACCAGTTGTTCTTCAGAAAAGAATTGGATTTCATAGATGTGCGCCTCCTCAAAAGGATATACCAGATTTCCCTGCTATTATATTTGCAAGCAATTACAATGTAAATTGCAATCAGTGCTTGAAACATTGCAAAAAATGCGATAGACTAGAAACAACAGTGGAGGGATGCCCCATGAACGAAGAACGCAGCATCAGCCGCGCAGGCTATCTCCGGGAAAACTATCATTATTTTCACCTCCGGGACACGGCGGGTCAGGAGCTGGACTTCCACTTTCATGAGTTTGACAAGGTGGTCCTGCTGCTGGCGGGCCGGGTGGACTATATTGTGGAGGGCCGCAGCTACGCCCTGAAGCCCTGGGATGTGCTTCTGGTGAAGCACCACACCATCCACAAGGCGGTGATCGATCAGTCCGTCCCCTATGAGCGGATCATTATTTATCTGGACGGCAAGTACTTTGGCCGCAGCATGCCGGAGGCCCACCTGATGGACAGCTTTGACCAGGCGGACCGCTCCGGCCAGCATTTGCTGACGCCCTCTGTCTCCCAGCGGCAGGAAATCCAGCGGGTGCTCAGCGCCTATGAGGACAGTGCCGGGGATGAGGGCGTCGGCGCCCCCGCCCTGCGGGAGACCTTTATCATCCAGCTGCTCATTCATATCAGCCGCATGACCGCTTCTTCCACCCAGCCCCGGGAGAGCCAGTATGACCCCAAAATCCAGCAGGTGCTTTCCTATATCAATGAGAATCTCACCGAGGAACTGAGCGTGGAACAGCTGGCGGAGCAGGCCTATCTCAGCAAGTACCATTTCATGCGCCTTTTCAAGGCCCAGACCGGCAGCACCGTCCACGCCTATGTGCGTCAGAAGCGGCTGCTCCATGCCGCTCGCCTTATCCGGGAGGGGACCTCTGTGGGCAAGGCCGCCGCTGACAGCGGCTTCGGCGATTACTCCGCCTTCCACCGGGCCTTCCGGGAGAGCTTCGGCATCAGCCCCGGCAGCCTGAAAAAGTAAAGAAAAAGACATCGGCCCTTCAAGACCGATGTCTTTTTCTTTACTTATGAAACAGCTTTTTGGCCTGGTACCTTGGCTCAAAGCTGATGTTGATGCCCAGCTTCTTGAACAGGTCCTCATCCACGTGGGACAGGATCACCGAGGAGTGAGCCTCGCAGCCCTTGAGATTATCCAGCTGCTCGATGGCGCAGCCGGCCATGGGATTGGTGACCGAGCAGATGGCCAGAGCAATCAGCAGCTCGTCGGTATGCAGCCGGGGGTTGTGGTTGCCCAGATGCTCCACCTTCAGGTGCTGGATCGGCTCAATGACCCCCGGCGCGATCAGGGGCAGCTTCTTGTCGATGCCCGCCAGGGCCTTCACCGCGTTGAGCAGGCAGGCGGAGGAAGCGCCCAGCAGAGAAGAGGTCTTGCCGGTGACGATACGGCCGTCGTTCAGCTCCAGGGCCACCGCCGGCGCCCCGGTCTCCTCCGCCTTCTCCAGCGCCGTCGCCACCACCGGCCGGTCCGCAGGCGTCAGCCCCAGGGAGTTCATGATCAGCTCAATCTTCCGCACCTCGTTGGGGTCGGCGTCGCCCCGACGCACGCCGCAGGCCGCCGCGTAGTAGCGCCGCAGAATCTCCTGCTTGGAGGCCTCCTCGCAGACCGCGTCGTCGCTGATGCAGAAGCCCAGCATGTTCACGCCCATGTCCGTGGGGCTCTTGTAGGGGCTGTCCCCATAGATCCGTTTGAAAATAGCCTCCAGCACCGGGAAGATCTCCACATCCCGGTTGTAATTGACGGTGGTCTGGCCGTAGGCCTCCAGATGGAAGGGGTCGATCATGTTCACGTCGTCCAGATCCGCCGTGGCCGCCTCGTAGGCCAGGTTCACCGGGTGCTTCAAAGGCAGGTTCCACACCGGGAAGGTCTCAAACTTGGCGTAGCCCGCATTGACGCCCCTCTTGTGCTCGTGGTAAAGCTGGCTCAGGCAGGTAGCCATCTTGCCGCTGCCGGGGCCGGGGGCGGTGACTACCACCAGGCTCCGCTCCGTCTCGATATAGTCGTTCCTGCCGAAGCCCTCCTCCGACACGATCAGCGGCACGTTGGAGGGATAGTCCGGGATGATATAGTGCTTGTACACCCGGATGCCCAGCATCTCCAGACGCTTCTTAAACTGGTCGGCCACGGCCTGGCCCCGGTAGTGGGTGATCACCACGCTGCCGATGTACAGCCCGATGCCCCGGAACGCGTCGATCAGCCGCAGGGTGTCCTCGTCGTAGGTGATACCCAGGTCCCCCCGGCGCTTGTTGCGCTCGATGTCGTCGGCGGAAATGGCGATGACGATCTCCGCCTCATCCTTCATTTCCAGCAGCATGGTCACCTTGCTGTCCGGCTTGAACCCGGGCACCACCCGGGACGCGTGGAAGTCGTCAAACAACTTCCCGCCGAATTCCAGGTACAGCTTCCCGCCGAATTTGCTGATTCTGTCCCGGATGTTCTGAGATTGCAGCTTCAGGTATTTGTCGTTGTCAAAGCCTATTTTGTTCATGGCAGTCCACGGCCTCCGTCTCTCTTTTTCCCAAAAAGAGAGTCTATCATAAATCCACGCCAAAGGCAACGGCCAGATGCCCCTCCCTGCCAAAAAATTCCCCGGCTCACCAAAGAGCCGGGGAAAACGCCTTATTTCAGGTCCTCCTGATACCGGGCCCGCTCGCCGCCGATGAACCGGGGCCGGGTCCGGGCGCAGACCAGATTGGCCTGGCCGATCTTCTTCACACCCAGCCGCACCGGCACCGCCACCTCTTTCAGGTGCATGCCGATCAGGGTGTCGCCGATGTCCATTCCGGCCTTGGCCCGGATGTGCTCCACGGCGCAGGGCGCCTCCAGATTCTCCCACACCGTGGTGGCGAAGGAGCCGCCGGCGTGGGCCCAGGGCCGCACGTTCACCGGCTCATAGCCGAACTTCTCCGCCGCCTCCTGCTCCAGGATCAGCGCCCGGTTCAGATGCTCGCAGCACTGGGCCGCCAGGTAGATGCCTCGCTCCTTCAGTACCGGGTACACCCCGGCAAAGACCGCCTGGGCCGCCTCCATGCTGGAGCCCTTGCCGATCCGCTCTCCCACCACTTCGCTGGAGGAGCAGCCGATCACCAGCAGGTCTCCAGCCTTCAGTCCGGCTGCGTCCAGCAGCTCCAGCAGGGCCTGACGGGCCTGCTGCGTGATTTCCTCAAACATGTCGCACCGTCCTTTTCGTTCAGTAGGCCAGCTTCTTTACGGAAGGAACCGCGTACAGCGCGTGGTATACCAGCACGCTGACCAGCAGCCCGCCCAGGCCCTGGATGCAGTTGGCGCCGATGCTGGCCGCCGCGGCCAGACCGTAGCCCAGCAGCGTGCTCTCATAGGCGAAGTAGCCCAGCACCATGATCACCTCGCCCACAACGCCGGACACCAGAGCCGCCGCCTTGGTCTTGCTGCGCAGCGCGCCGAACAGCAGCCCGGCGCAAAGCCCCATGGCCGCCTTGATGATCAGCGTGCCCGGAGCGTAGGCTGCGTAGCCCAGCAGAAGATCCGCCAGCATGGAACCCAGCCCGCCTGCCGCCGCGCCGTAAACCGGCCCCAGCAGGAAAGCCCCCAGCAGCACCATGCCGTCGCCCAGATTGATGTAGCCGTTGGTGGCCGGGATGGGAACGTGGATCACACTGGTGGCCACGCAGGTCAGTGCGGCGAACAGCGCCGCCAGAATCAGCTTAATCAATTTATCATGTTTCATTGTACAATACCTCCTGAGTGCCCGTAGTCTACACCCTGAACTGACCTTGCGCAAGTACCAGTTTAAGACAAAAATAATAAGGTCAGTTGCTGTTCCCGGGGAAAAAGCCGCCAGGATGGGGCCCAGGGAACAAGATAGTACTTTTTTTATTCACAATTTTATGCTACAATCCACTATGTATCTCTATGGGCTGCCCTTCGGCCCGTAAAACTTTTGGAAAGGCGCGTTATCATGGGCATATTTACAAAGCTTTTCGGCTCCTATTCGGATCGGGAACTGAAAAGGATAACTCCCATTGTGGATAAAATAGAAGCGCTGAGCGGGGAATACGCCGCCCTCAGCGATGAAGAGTTGAAGGCCAAAACCGCTCAGTTCAAGGAGCGGCTTTCCCAGGGGGAGACCCTGGATGACATTCTGCCCGAGGCCTTTGCCACCGCCCGGGAGGCGGCCTGGCGTGTGCTGGGCATGAAGCCCTTCCGGGTGCAGCTGATCGGCGGCATCGTCCTGCACCAGGGCCGCATCGCCGAAATGAAGACCGGCGAAGGCAAAACCCTGGTGGCGGTCCTGCCCGCCTACCTGAACGCTCTGGCCGGCCAGGGTGTGCATATCGTCACCGTCAACGACTACCTGGCCCGCCGCGACAGTGAGTGGATGGGCAAGGTGCACCGCTTCCTGGGCCTCAGCGTGGGCCTGATCGTTCACGGCCTCAGCAATGAGGAGCGCCGGGAAGCCTATAATTGCGACATTACCTATGGCACCAACAACGAAATGGGCTTTGACTACCTGCGGGATAACATGGCCCTGTATAAAGAGAGCATGGTGCAGCGGGGCCACGCCTTCGCCATCGTGGACGAGGTGGACTCCATCCTCATCGACGAGGCCCGGACGC
>JBJDXQ010000051.1:0-9753 GCA_051866745.1 Candidatus Limivicinus sp.
CGCTGTGAATTTTCCTTTAATTATTTCACTGTCTACTTGACGGGGAGCAGTTCATCATGCCTGGGGTTTGTGTGTTTTCGGGTAAGCTGCTCAGCCGACGATGTCCCGGGTATCGCGGGCGATGACCAGTTCCTCGTTGGTGGGAATGACAAAGACCTTGACCTTGGAGTCGGGGGTGGAGATCATGATGTCCTCGCCCCGCTTGGAATTGGCCACAGGATCGATGGTGACGCCCAGATAGCCGAAGTAAGAAGCGATGGCGGCGCGGGTGTCCTTGCTGTTCTCGCCTACACCGGCGGTGAAGATGATGGCGTCCACGCCGTTCATAGCGGCCACGTAGGAGCCGGCCACCTTGGCCACCCAGTAGTGGAACATATCCAGCGCCAGCTGGGCCCGCTCGTTGCCCTCGGCAGCGGCAGCGTCCAGATCACGGAAGTCGGAGGACACGCCGGAGACGCCCAGCACGCCAGACTTCTTGTTGAGGATGTTCAACATCTCATCGATGTTGTAGCCGTACTTGTTCATCAGGAACTGGATTACGCCGGCGTCCAGATCGCCGCAGCGGGTGCCCATGGGCAGGCCCACCAGAGGGGTGAAGCCCATGGAGGTGTCCACGCTCTTGCCGCCGTCGATGGCGCAGATAGAGGAACCGTTGCCCATGTGGCAGGAGATCAGCTTCAGCTCCTCGATGGGGCGGCCCATCATCTCAGCGCAGCGGGCAGAGACGTAACGGTGAGAGGTGCCGTGGAAGCCGTAGCGGCGGATGCCGTCATTTTTATAGTACTCATAAGGAACGGCGTATGTAAAGGCCTTGCCGGGCATGGTCTGGTGGAAAGCAGTGTCAAACACGGCTACCATAGGCACGTCGCCCATAACGGCCTTGCAGGCGTTGATGCCGGTGATGTTGGCGGGGTTGTGCAGGGGGGCGAAGGGAATGCACTCCTCCAGTGCGGCCATGACAGCGTCGTCAATCCGCACGGAGCTGGCAAACTTCTCGCCGCCATGGACCACGCGGTGACCCACAGCGTCGATCTCCTTCATGGAGCCCACAACGCCGTACTCCGCGCTGGTGAGCTTATCGATGACAGCAGCGATGGCCTCGGAGTGGGTGGGCATGGGCACATCTTCATTGAAAACGCTCTTGCCGCCCACCATGGGGGTGTGCTTCAGATGACCGTCGATGCCGATGCGCTCGCAAAGGCCCTTGGCCATGACCTGCTCGGTCTCCATATCGATGAGCTGATACTTCAAAGAGGAGCTGCCGGCGTTGATAACAAGAATTTTCATTATTTCGTTCCTTTCTATTGTAAATGTTTCAAGGATTGAGTAAAATGTTCATACCTTATCCATTGTAATACAAACGGAAAAAATTGCAAGAACTTTTTATCAGTAAGGAGCTGCCATGAACATATGCGGGATCGTCTGCGAATATAATCCCTTTCACAAGGGTCACTTGTATCAGCTGGAGGAGAGCAAGCGCCGGCTTGGGGAGGAAATGGTGACAGTGGGGGTGATGAGCGGCGACTATGTGCAGCGGGGGGAGGCGGCCATCTTCTCCAAGTTCGCCCGGGCGGAGGCAGCCTGCCGCTGTGGGTTGGACCTGGTGGTGGAACTGCCGCTGCCCTGGGCCCTGTCCTCTGCTGAGGGCTTTGCCGCCGGTGCGGTGGCGATTCTTTCTGCCCTGAGCTGCACCCACCTCAGCTTCGGCAGCGAGAGCGGGGACCTGGAGGGCCTGGAAACGCTGGCGGAATGCCTGCTGAACCCCCTGACCCTGGAGGCCGTAAAGAAGCGCATGGCGGCGGAGCCCAATCTTTCCTTTGCCGCGGCCCGGCAGCTGGTGCTGGAAGAACAGGTGGGGGAGCAGGCGAAGCTGATCGAAAGACCCAATAACATCCTGGCGGTGGAATACCTGAAAGCCATCTACCAGCAAAATGCCGCCATGACGCCCCTCACCGTGAAGCGCAGCGGCAGCGGCCATGACGAGGCCGGGGCGGGGGAAATCCGCTCCGCCTCGGAGCTGCGGCAGCTGCTGTGCCGGGGGGAGGACGTCTCCCCCTATATCCCGGCGGCGGCCATGGCGGTCTTTCGCCGGGAGCTGGAGCAGGGGAGAGCGGCGGTAAACAAAAAGGACATGGAGCTGGCGGTTCTATCCCGGCTGCGTATGCTGGATGAAAAGGCCTTTCTTGCCCTGCCAGACGGCGGGGACGGCGTTGGACAACGTTTGTACAAAGCCGCCAAAGAGGAGCCCACCCTGGACTTCATTCTGGCGGCGGCCAAGACAAAGCGGGTGGCGCTTTCCCGGCTCCGGCGTATGTGCATGGCGGCGGCTCTGGGGATCGACGCTGCGTTGTCGGCAGGGGAGCCGCCCTATATCCGCGTGCTGGCAGCCAATGAAAAGGGGCGGGCATATCTGCGGCAGATAGCGGGAAAAACCACAATCCCTGTGGTCACAAAGCCGGCTGCGGTCAAAGATCTTGGGGTCCGGGCCAAGGCTATGTTCGCCGCCGGCGCATCCGCCCACGACCTGTACACCCTCTCGTTTTTGTCTGTTGAGGACAGAAAAGGGGGCTCAGACTGGCGTACCGGCCCCAAAATTGTGTAATTTGTATAAAACATATAAATCTTGCAAAATTATTTTGGCCATTTAGCAATATTGCAATTTAGCGAGCTATCATGCATAATCAAAATATCGTTGTTGAACTACAGATGTCCGCCACTAAAAGACATCTGGCGGCAGCAACAAAGCAAATAGGAGGAACAAAAATGAAAAAAGTTATTGCACTTGCACTGGCACTGATTATGGTGCTTGCCCTGTGCGCCTGCGGCGGCAACAGCGGCAGCGCCAGCGCCCCCGCTTCCAGCGGCGATAAGGTCGTCAAGATCGGCGTGTTTGAGCCCACTTCCGGCCAGAATGCCGCCGGCGGCAAGAAAGAGGTTCTGGGCATTGAGTACGCCCACTCCCTGTACCCCACCATTGACATCAACGGCGAGACCTACAATGTTGAGCTGGTTTATGCTGACAATGCTTCTGACGCAGCCAAGGCTCCCACTGCTGCCCAGCTTCTGATCAGCAACAAGGTATCCGTGGTTGTCGGCACCTACGGCTCCGGCTGCGCCATCGCCGCAGGCGATCTGTTCGCCGAGGCCAAGATCCCTGCCATCGGCACTTCCTGCACCAACCCCCAGGTCACCATTGGGAATGACTACTACTTCCGTATCGCTTACATCGATCCCTTCCAGGGCGCTGTCATGGCCAGCTACGCACTGAAGAACGGCTGCCAGAACTGCGTTGTCATCGTTGAGGCTGGCGACGACTACTCCGCCGGCTTCGGCAACTACTTCTCCGAGGCCATGGTAGCCGGCGGCGCCAAGTGCAGCACCGTCACCTTCCAGACCGGCGAGACCGACTTCTCCACCATCATGGCCAACATCAAGTCCGAGGGCTATGACGGCATCTTTGCTCCTGTCTCCATCGAGACCGCTCCTCTGATCATCAACCAGGCCCGTGAGGCCGGTGTTGACTGCCAGATCATGGCCGGCGATACCTGGGACGACATCTCCATCGCTGAGCGTGCCGGCGCCAATGCCAACGGCGTGTTCTTCTCCTGCTTCTTCGACTCCACCGACACCAGCAACGCTGCCGGCGTAGAGTTCAGCAAGGGCTTTACCGAATGGGTCGCTGCCGATTCCGCCCGTGTTGAGAACAACGGCGGTACTGCCGAGGCCATTTCTTCCGTCACTCCCTGCGGCTATGACGCTTACATGGCTGCCTACAACGCCATTCTGGCTGCTCAGAGCACCGATGGTGCTGCCATCCGCGACGCTCTTGCCGGCCTGAAGGTGGAAGGCCTGGTCACCGGCGACCTGCAGTTTGACGAGAATGGCGATGCCATCAAGAACTACGTTGCCATCAAGACCTTTGAGGATGGACAGATCGTGTTCTCCGACGCTTACCAGGGATAATTTTCCCGGACTGTTCCAAGCATAAAACGTAAAAGGTTTCCCCGGCGCTTTTACGCCGGGGAAACGTTCCGTTTTCACAGACACAGAGTATTTGAATATTAGGAGGCTGTAATATGCACACTGCCACATATTACATCGATCTGCTGCTTTCGGGTATCACCGTGGGCAGCCTGTATGCGTTGATTGCCATCGGCTACACCATGGTCTACGGCATCCTGCGCCTTATCAACTTTGCCCATGGCGATATTTTTATGATGGCTGGCTTCTTCATGGTGTATACCAGTGCATCTATGCCCATGGCAGTTGCGATCCCGGTGGTTCTGGTTATGACGGTGCTTCTGGGCGTACTTATTGAACGGGCGGCTTATAAGCCGCTGCGCAGCGCGCCCCGGATGTCAGTAATGATCTCCGCCATCGGCGTGTCCTACCTGCTGCAAAACTTGGCCACCTACATCACCGGCGGCCTGGCTCGCCCCTATCCTGAGATTGCCATCCTCAAGAAAACCCTTGCTGTAGGGAGCTTGAATGTGAAGGTGATCACCATTGTCACGCCGCTGCTGACCATTCTGCTGGTGGTGGCGCTGGTCATCTTCATCAACCACACCAAGACCGGCATGGCCATGCGTGCCGTATCCAAGGATTTTGACACTGCCCGCCTGATGGGCATCAAGGTCAACAATGTCATCTCTGCTACATTTGTGATCGGCTCCTTCCTTGCAGGCGTCGGTTCCATTCTTTACTTTTCAAACTACGGTCAGGTAAGCCCCATGATTGGGGCCATGCCCGGCTTGAAAGCCTTTGTCGCGGCCGTCTTCGGCGGTATCGGTTCGATTCCGGGGGCCGTGCTGGGCGCATACATTATCGGTGTCTGTGAGTCTTTGATCAAGGCCAATGACGCCATCGCAATCTTCAGCAACGCCTTTACCTTTGCCCTGCTGATCCTGGTGCTGCTGTTCAAACCCAACGGAATGTTCGGCGAGAAGCTGACGGAGAAGGTGTGATATGATGGGCAATAAGAAAAGAGATTTCATCCTGTCGCTGATTCTGGCGGCAGTGATCACCGCTCTGCTGGTGTATGTTGACAAGGAAATGCATTATTCCATGCTGGCTTCCGTGATCCAGAAGGCCTCCATCTATGCGCTGCTGGCCGTCTCCCTGAATCTGCTCAACGGCTTCACTGGCCTGTTCTCTCTGGGCCAGGCCGGCTTCATGATGCTGGGCGCCTATACCTACGCCATCCTGACCATCCCTCTGGAGCAGCACGCCAGTGTTTACCAGTATTTTAACGGCGGCGTTGTGAACGTTTGTCTGCCTGCCTTCGTGGGCGTTATCATTGCTGGCCTGGTTGCTGTGGTTTTTGCCTGGCTGGTGGGTAAGCCCTGCCTGAAGCTGAAGAGTGACTACCTGGCCATCGCCACCCTGGGCTTTGCGGAGATCCTCCGTGCCCTGATCCAGTGGGAAGTACTTGGCCCCGTCACCAATGCCTCCAACATTCTGAAAAAGTTCCCCAAGTTTGACAGCATTCTCACCCCGGTCATCGTCTGCGCTTTCTGCATTTTCCTGGTTGTCCTGCTCATCAATTCCTCTTACGGCCGTGCCTTTAAGGCCATCCGTGAGGATGAGATCGCGGCGGAGGCCATGGGCATCAACCTGGCCAAGACCAAGATGCAGGCCTTCCTCACCAGCGCCTTCTTTGCCGGTGTGGGCGGCGCCCTGCTGGCCATGTTCCAGGCCAGCGTGCAGGCCCGTTCCTTTACCTCCGCCATGACCTATGAGATTCTGCTGATCGTTGTTATCGGCGGTATCGGTTCGATCACCGGCTCCATCATCGGCAGCTTTTTGTACATAGCCAGCTCCGAATGGTGGCTGCGCTTCCTGGACGACTCCCAGACCTATCTGGGCGTGAACATCCCCTTCATGCGGGGCGGATTCCGCATGGTGGTGTTCTCCGTTGTCATCATGCTGATCGTGCTGTTCTACCGTCAGGGCATCATGGGTACCAGGGAATTTTCCTGGCAGGGGATTATAGACTTCTTCAAGAAGCCCTTTGCCAAGCGCAAGAGAAAGGCGGTGGAAGACAATGGCTGAGAACGTGCTGCATATTGAAAATGTAACCATGCAGTTCGGCGGCGTTGTGGCCGTCAATAACCTGAACCTGGATATCAACCAGGGGGAGATCGTGGCCCTGATCGGCCCCAACGGCGCCGGCAAGACCACGGCCTTCAACTGCGTCACCGGCGTATATGAGCCTACCAACGGCAAGATCGATTTCCTGGGCGAGACCATTGTGGAGAACTTCCCCCACGGCAAGATGAAAAAGCTCTATGCCGGGGAGAACATGGGCCTGTACAGCAATGTGGTTTCCCATACCCCGGACGTGATCACTTATAAGGGCATTGCCCGTACTTTCCAGAACATCCGGCTTTTCTCCAAGCTCTCCGTGTTTGAGAACGTGCTGATTGCAAAGCATATGCGGGCCAAGCAGAACTTCTTCTCTGCGGCTTTGCACCTGAACCGTGCCGAAGAGAAGCGGATGCGGGAAGAGTCCATGGCCCTGCTGGTGGAGCAGGGGCTGGATAAATACAAGGACGACGTGGCCGGCAGTCTGCCCTATGGCCTGCAGCGCCGGCTGGAGATTGCCCGCGCCCTGGCCACCGATCCCAAGCTTCTGCTGCTGGATGAGCCGGCGGCAGGCATGAACCCCCAGGAGACGCTGGAGCTGGCCGCGTTCATCAGCGAGATCCGGGATAAATACAAGCTCTCCATTTTCCTGGTGGAACACCATATGGACCTGGTCATGAACATCAGCGACCGGATCTATGTGCTGGACTTCGGCAAGCTGATCGCCCAGGGCGTGCCCGCAGAGATCCAGAGTGACGTCAGGGTCATCGATGCCTACTTGGGGGTGAGTGAAGATGAGTGATATTATTCTCAGCGTAAAAGACCTTCAGGTCAACTACGGCGGTATTGAGGCCGTCAAGGGCATCTCCTTTGACGTACCCGCCGGGGATATCGTCACCCTGATTGGCGCCAACGGCGCCGGCAAATCCACCACCCTGAAGGCCATCGCCGGTCTGGTGAAGCCCCGCAGCGGCAGCATCGAGTTTGAGGGCGCCAACATCACCGGCAAGGATTCTTCCGATATTGTTGCCAGAGGCGTCACTCTGGTGCCGGAAGGGCGCCGGGTCTTTGCCAATATGACCGTTCTTGAGAACATCAAGATCGGCGCCTATCTGCGTAAGGACAACCTGGATGATGATATCGCCTGGGTATACGATCTGTTCCCCCGGCTGAAAGAGCGCGAGTGGCAGCTGGCAGGCACCCTCTCCGGCGGCGAGCAGCAGATGCTGGCCGTGGCCCGGGCGCTGATGAGCCGGCCCAAGGTGCTGATGATGGATGAACCCTCCCTGGGCCTGGCCCCGCTGGTGGTCAAGGGAATTTTCGATATCATCCGGGAGATCAACAAGCAGGGCGTTACCGTGCTGTTGATCGAGCAGAACGCCAACATGGCTCTGAAAACCGCCGACTATGCCTATGTGCTGGAGACCGGCCGCATCGGCCTTTCCGGCACCGGCGCGGAGCTGCTGACCAATGAGGATGTGAAAAAGGCCTACCTGGGCAGTTGAATTTGATTTTATCGCATGGCGTTGGACAAAGAAAGGAGACTTGGTTTGCCAAAAACTGCTTGTGGAGAATCTTCATCGTCGGCCAAAACCGAATATAATAGCATAGATTTGTTCAAATTTATTATGGCGTTGTGCGTGGTTGCAATACATACAAATCCAATGGCAAATTGTTCGAATGTTTTTTTGAACAGAGTCTATGAGAATACAGTTAATTGCGCAGTTCCTTTCTTCTTTCTGTCTTCGGGGTATTTGCTGGCAAAAAGATTAGATTGGCCCTATGATCAGGTTGACAGATTGTCTCAAAAAGGCACTAGCTATATAATATATATATATATATATATAAGATTTTGAGGCTGTACCTGTTCTGGTCATTGATTTATTTACCTGTGGCTGTGATTGGATATTCCAGAGCTGGGTATTCAATCATTGATGGGACAATACACTATCTCAGACGGTTCCTTTTCTTTGGTGGCCAGATTGATTCCGAATTCTTATGGTATCTGCTTTCAACAATTTACGCAATGCTGCTGATTGTATTCTGCTTGAAGAAGCATATCTCACCATGCGGTATAACACTTATTTGTCTATTGATTATGCTTGTAAGTATTGGCCTTGACGTTTTCACTGGCTTCGAGTCTGTTTTTGGCCTGGAAAGCCTTGCTCCTGTTCTTGGAAGATCACTTACCAATCTTATTGAACACATTGCCCGATTAATTTCCATAACAGTTGAGGACGGAAGAATATTTAGGGGTGCCTTTTATATTCCATGTGGGATGCTGTTAGCCAGTAAAAACATACCTTTAAGAATTAATGCATTGGTGCTCTGTGCTGGTTTCATAGTTAGTTGCTTGATTGACAGCTTTGTATTCAGAAGTTGTATGCAGGTCGTTATCAGCGTTACTCTGTTTCAACTTTTGCTTTCTATTAGGCTTAGCAGTAGTCGTATCTATCCCTTCCTGAGAAAAATGAGTAAAAGAATATATTTTCTTCATATGTATGTGCTCATACTTTTGGGAGCACTTGGCTGGATAGAAAAAGGCGCTGGAGTGAAATGTTTTGTGGCAACTGCTTTTATCACTATCGTTATATCCTTTATTTTGTCAACAATAGATTGGAAAAAGGAAGAGGAAGCTGCGGTATAAAGGCAGCGGTATTAAAAGCTAATCTACGGAGTAAAGACAGCCAGCGTGTTCTGGCTGTCTTTACTTTGCGTATGCTTTGTGCTAAAATGTGGTATCTTACTTGGGGAGAAGCCTATGTTTGAGAAGCTGAAACTGCTGAAAAATCAATACGAACAGCTCTGCGCCAGAATGGAGATGCCGGAGACCTATGCTGACCCGGCCCTGTACGCCCGGTATGAGCGGGAGAGCCGGGAGCTTGCCCCCATTGTGGAAGCTTACTGCGCCTATGAGAAGGCAAGTGCATCCATGGAGGAAGCCCTGGAACTGATGGGCGACGCGGAGATGAAGGAACTGGCCCAGGAGGAATATACCACCGCCAAGGCGGAGAAAGAGCGGCTGGAACAGGAGATCAAGATTCTGCTGCTGCCCAAGGACCCCAATGACAGCAAGAACGTGATCATGGAGATTCGGGGCGGTGTCGGCGGGGAAGAAGGAATGCTTTTTGCCGCGGACCTGTTCCGTATGTACAGCATGTACGCCGAGAGCCGGGGCTGGAGGACGGAGATTGCCAACATCAGCGAGACGGAGCTGGGCGGCATCAAGGAGATCAGCTTTGTGATCGAGGGGGAGGGGGCCTACTCCCGCCTGAAATTTGAAGCCGGCGGCCACCGGGTGCAGCGGGTGCCGGTGACGGAATCCGGCGGCAGAATCCATACCTCCGCCGCCACCGTGGCGGTGCTGCCGGAGGTGGAGGACATCGACTTCAAGCTGGATATGAACGAACTGAAAATCGACACCTTCCGCTCCTCCGGCGCCGGCGGGCAGCACGTCAATAAAACCGAAAGCGCCATCCGCATTACCCATCTGCCCACGGGCACCGTGGTAGAGTGCCAGGATGAGCGGAGCCAGTATAAGAACAAGGACCGGGCTTTGCAGATTCTCCGCGCCAAGCTTTACGAGGCGGAGCAGGCCCGGCAGAACGCGGAGCTGGCCAGCCAGCGGCGCAATCAGATCGGCTCCGGCGACCGCAGCGAGCGCATCCG
>JBJDXQ010000052.1:0-44297 GCA_051866745.1 Candidatus Limivicinus sp.
TGTAGACCCCCATGTCCTGATAGAGGCTGGTGCCCTGGCGCTGCAGCTCCTCCAGCGCGGCGTAATCCACCCCTAGACGGTCATCTCCCCCGGCCATTGTGAAATTTTCCGCTTGCGCGGAAAGTGAAATGAAATAAATCCCTCACGCCCGCAGGCATTTCACATGGCGTCAGCCATATTTCACGCCGGTCAGGCATTTCACAAATCCCGTCAGGGATTTATTTCGTTGAAAAAAGCACCCTCACGGGTGCTTTTTTCTGGTGCCGCTGACGGGACTCGAACCCGTACAGTATCGCTACCGGGGGATTTTAAGTCCCCTGTGTCTACCGATTCCACCACAGCGGCATATGGGTATAATTTATCACCGGCGGGGAAAATAGTCAATAGCGGAACATTTTTCCAGGCAGCTTCGTCTAGTACACATCCCCATAAAAGGGAGGGACTTTGATGATCAAGATATTGACCCTGGCCATGGCCATCTATTTGATTTTTTCTCTGGCGGCCTGCGTCTCCCGGGCGACCCTTAAAGCCGGAACTGCTCCGGCCCCGACAGAGGAGGTGGACGCGGAATTCAGCCCTGACAGCCCGGTGGTGGACGCCCAGTTCGCCCATGTGCCGGAGACCGGGGAGAAAGCGCCCCTGCTGCTGGTGATGATCGACGGCCAGCTATACCGCGCCACCGGCCAGGACAGCGACGTTGACGGCCGCTGTGGCATGATGGACGGCCGCATTGACAGCAGCGTGGAGCGGGGAGAAATTCCCGGGCAAAACGGCCAGTCCAACTTCGGTGCGCCCTACGGCTATCAGTACGGGGCGGACGGGCAGATCGAAGTGAACCTGGAAGATCGCTGGCTGGTTTTCACGCCGGTGGAAAGTCTGGAAGAAAACTCTTGACACCGGGGGCTTTCCGGGTTTATAGTAGCTCTCGTAATCAAATTTTTGGAGAGCCGATACGATGAAGCACTTTGCTTTTGCATCCTATTATTACTACTTTACCGCCAAGTTGAGGTAAGGGTAATTTGTGGTGCAAAAAAGAAGCGGATAAAATTGCTTATGATGCTGCACAGGTTACGCCTGGGCAGCATTTTTTGTTTTTAAAAACACTTGATCCCAAGCTCTCAAAGGAAACGGAGGACGAAAAAATGATCGTTGTACTCAAACAGGGCGTTGCCGAAGCCAAGCGCGACCAGCTGATAAACTGGCTCCAGGATCTGGGGCTGCGCATCCATCTGTCCGTGGGCGAATACCAGACCGTGCTGGGCCTGGTGGGCGACACCAGCCAGGTGGACATGGATTTGGTGGGCAGCCTGGAGATCGTTGACTCTGTGAAGCGGGTGTCTGAGCCCTTCAAGTGCTGCAACCGGAAGTTCCACCCGGAGGACATGGTGGTGGAATGCCAGGGGGTAAAGATCGGCGGCGGCCACTTCGCCATGATCGCCGGCCCCTGCTCCGTGGAGAGCGAGGAACAGATCGTCACCGTGGCCAAGGCGGTGAAGGCCGCCGGGGCCCAGCTGCTGCGGGGCGGCGCCTTCAAGCCCCGCACCTCCCCCTACGACTTCCCCGGCCTGAAGGCCACGGGGCTGGAGCTGTTGAAGATCGCCCGGCAGGAGACGGGCCTGCCCTTCGTCACCGAGATCATGAGCGTGGCGGACCTGCCCCTGTTCGAAGATGTGGATATGCTGCAGGTGGGCGCCCGGAATATGCAAAACTTTGACCTGCTGCGGGAGCTGGGCAAGATGGACAAGCCCATCCTGCTGAAACGCGGCCTGGCCAACACCCTGAAGGAACTGCTGATGAGCGCCGAATACATCATGGCCAGCGGCAACGAGCGGGTGATTCTCTGCGAGCGGGGCATCCGCACCTTCAGCGACTACACCCGCAACACCCTGGACATTTCCGCCGTGCCCATGCTCCATGAGCTGACCCATCTGCCTGTCATCGTAGACCCCAGCCACGCCACCGGCATGGCCAGGCTGGTGCCCCCCTGCGCCCTGGCGGCCACCGCCGCCGGTGCCGACGGCCTGATCATCGAGGTGCATAACGACCCCATCCACGCCCTGTGTGACGGGGCCCAGTCTCTGCGTCCGGAGGAATACACGGAGCTGGCCGCCAAGGTCATGCAGTTGCGGGAGGTTGTTGCCGGATGAAAGTAGGAATCGTTGGCCTGGGGCTGATCGGCGGCTCCTTTGCCTGGGCCTATCATAATGAAGGGCACCAGGTGCTGGCCTTTAACCGCACCCGCTCCGTGCTGGACTTCGCCATGCTCAGCGGCGCGGTGGACGGAGAGCTGACCAAAGAGAACGTATCGGACTGCGACCTGGTGCTGGTGACTCTGTACCCGGAGGCGGCCATTGCCTATATTGATGAAATGGGGCCCTATTTCGGCCCAAAGCCCCTGGTGATTGACTGCTGCGGCACCAAGCGGGTGGTCTGCGCCGCCTGCTTCCCCATTGCGGAGCGTGACGGCTTCACCTACCTGGGGGGCCACCCCATGGCCGGCACCCACAACTCCGGCTTCAAATACGCCCAAGGCGACCTGTACCACGGCGCCCCCATGGTCATTGTGCCGCCCCGCTTTGACGATATTGTTCTGCTGGGCCATGTGAAGGAGCTGCTCTCCCCGGCGGGCTTCGGCAGCATTTCTGTCACCACCGCGGAAAAGCATGACCAGATGATCGCCTTTACCTCCCAGATGGCCCATGTGGTGTCCAACGCCTACATCAAAAGTCCCACTGCCCGGGTGCACAAGGGCTTTTCCGCCGGCAGCTATAAGGACATGACCCGGGTGGCCTGGCTGAACCCTCCCATGTGGGCGGAGCTGTTCATGGAGAACAAGGACTGCCTGCTGTCCGAGCTGGATATTTTCATCGCCAATTTGCAGCAGTACCGCAAGGCCATGGAGGAAGACGACCTGCCGGAGCTGGTGCGGCTGCTGGATGAGGGCCGCAGATTGAAGGAAGAGGTGGACGGACGATGAGAACGGTACACGTTTCCGCCTCCCGGGAATATGAGGTGCTGGTGGAGCGGGGCCTGCTGAACCGCTGCGGAGAGCTGGTCAGAGCCGCCACCCGGGCCAAAAAGGCCGTCGTCATCGCCGGGGACATTGTCTATCCCCTGTACGGCCAGCGGGTGGAGCAATCCCTGACAGAAGCCGGTTTTGAGGTGCTGCACTATGTGCTGCCCCATGGGGAGCAGGCCAAGACCCTGGAAAACTATGGCAAGCTGCTGGAATTTCTCTCCCGGAACCACATCACCCGCACCGATGTGCTGGTAGCCCTTGGCGGCGGCGTCACCGGGGACCTCACCGGCTTTGCCGCCGCCACCTATCAGCGGGGTATGGACTTTGTGCAAATCCCCACCACCCTGCTGGCGGCGGTGGATTCCTCCGTGGGGGGCAAGACCGCGGTGAACCTGCCCACCGGCAAGAACCAGGTGGGCTGCTTCTACCAGCCGGCCCTGGTGCTCTGCGACCCGGACCTGCTCGCCACCCTGCCGGAGGAGGAGTTTCGCTGCGGCTACGCGGAAGTGATCAAATACGGCGTTCTGGGCAGCAGAACCTTCTTTGACGAATTGAAAGCCACCCCCATCGAAGCGCAATTGGAGCATGTGATCTGCACCTGCGTGGAGATGAAGCGGGACATCGTGAATCAGGACGAGTTTGACCGGGGTCTGCGGCAGCTGCTGAACCTGGGTCACTCCTTCGGCCACGCGGTGGAGGCTTGCAGCCACTTTGGCGTGCTCCACGGTCAGGCGGTGGCCATCGGCATGGCCGCCATCACCCG
Source organism: Candidatus Limivicinus sp. (assembly GCA_051866745.1). Lineage (GTDB taxonomy): Bacteria > Bacillota > Clostridia > Oscillospirales > Oscillospiraceae > Limivicinus. The sequence goes on from JBJDXQ010000052.1 coordinate 3,783, forward strand.
GGCCGCTGTCGCCAAGGGCTACTGCTCCGAAGAAACGCTGGACGAAGTGCTGGCCATTCTCGATCAGTACCACCTCCCCACATCCACTGACTTCCCGCTGGAAGCCATGGCAGAAGCCGCTTTGACAGACAAGAAGCTCACCGGCGGCGCCATGCACCTGGTGGTGCCGGAGGAGATCGGCCGCTGCGCCATTCTCAGCGTCCCTACAGAGGAAATCAAAGACTGGATGAAAGCCGGAGGGATCGGCTCATGAACATCACCATTCGTCCCGGCCAGAGAAGCGGCCGGGTGAAAATACCCGCCTCCAAGTCCCAGGCCCACCGGCTGCTGATCTGCGCCGCCCTGGGCCAGGAGGAGATTGTGCTTGAATGCGACGGCCTCTCCGCCGATATCAGCGCCACCATGGCCTGTCTCAACGCCCTGGGGGCAGACATCCGCCAGGCAGAGGATGGCCGCCTTCGGGTGCGGCCCATTGAGAAAGTGCCCGCCGGCCTGTGCCATTTGTATTGTGGGGAGAGCGGCAGCACCCTTCGCTTCCTGCTGCCGGTCTGCGGCGCACTGGGAGCGGATGCGGTGTTCCATATGGAAGGCCGCCTGCCCCAGCGGCCCCTGGCCCCGCTGGACGCGGAACTGACTTCCCACGGCATGACTCTGCGGCAGGAAAATGACTTGCTCTATTGCTCCGGCCAATTGCGCTCCGGGGACTATGCGCTGCCGGGGAACGTTTCCTCCCAGTACATCTCCGGCCTGTTGCTGGCCCTGCCTTTGACGGCGGGGGACAGCCGCCTGACCGTCACCGGCAGCATCGAGTCCGAAGCCTACATCACCATGACCGAGGACGCCCTGTCTCTTTCGGGCATAGCGTTGGAGAAAGCCGGTTGGTGCTACCATATCCCCGGTTCCCAGCGGGGGAAATTGCCGGAGACCCTGCAGGTGGAGGGGGATTTCTCCAACGCCGCCTTCTTCCTGTGCATGGGCGCCCTGTCCGATAAAGGGCTTATCATTGACGGGCTGAACCCCGCCTCCCACCAGGGAGACCGGGCCGTGCTGGACATTCTCCGTTCCTTCGGAGCAGCGGTAGAGCAGCGGGAGGGCAGCTTCGCCGTCCGCAAGGGGCAGCTGCAGGGCATCACCATTGACGCCAAGCCCATCCCCGACCTGATCCCGGTTTTGAGCGTGGTGGCCGCCCTGGCCCGGGGAGAGACCCGGGTTATCAACGCCGGGCGGCTGCGGCTGAAGGAGTCTGACCGGCTGCGCAGCACCACCGCCCTGCTGACCGCCCTGGGGGCGGACATTCAGGAGCTGGAAGAGGGTCTTGTGATTCACGGCAAGCCGCAGCTTTCCGGCGGTAGCGTGGATTCCTGCGGGGACCACCGCATCGCCATGGCGGCGGCCACCGCCGCCTGCGGCTGCACCGGGGAGATTCATCTCAGCGGCAGCCAGGCCGTAAGCAAATCCTATCCCCGCTTCTGGGAAGATTTCGGTTCATTGACAGGAGGCAGCCTATGAGCAGTAGCTACGGTGAAAACCTTCACCTGACCATCTTCGGTCAGTCCCATTCCCCCGCCATCGGCATGACCCTGGAGGGCATCCCCGCCGGGGAACAGATCGATTTTGAGGCCCTGCAGCGCTTTCTGGAGCGCCGGGCCCCGGGCCGCAACGCCTATTCCACCGCCCGCAAGGAGGCGGACGCCCCGGAGTTTCTCTCCGGGCTGCGGGGAGACACCACCTGCGGCGTGCCCCTGACGGCCATCATCCGCAATGGGGACACCCGTTCCAAGGACTACGCCCCCTTTTCCGCGGTGCCCCGGCCGGGCCACGCGGACTATACCGCCAACGTGAAATACTTCGGCCATCAGGACTATGCCGGCGGCGGCCACTTCTCCGGCCGGCTGACGGCCCCCCTGTGCATTGCCGGGGGCGTGTGTCTACAGATTTTACAGCGCCATGGGATTGAAGTGATCTCCCGTATTCGCTCTATCGGTGACGTGAAGGACCCCTCCCCCCTGACCGCCTCCACGGCGGAGAAGGCCTTCCCCACCGTGGATGAGGCCGCCGGGGAAGCCATGCAGGCGGCCATCGCCCAGGCCAGGGCCCAGGGAGACAGCCTGGGCGGCGTGATCGAGTGTGCGGTGCTGGGCCTGCCCGCCGGCTTGGGGGACCCCATGTTCGGCGGCATGGAAAACCGCATTGCCGGTATCGTCTTCGGCATCCCGGCAGTGAAGGGCGTCGAGTTCGGCGCCGGTTTTGCAGCGGCCAAGCTGCGGGGCAGCCAGAACAATGACAGCTACACGGTGCAGGATGGCCGCATCGAAACCCGCAGCAACCACTGCGGCGGCATTCTGGGCGGCATTACCAACGGTATGCCCCTGGTGTTCCGTGCCGCCATCAAGCCTACCCCCTCCATCGCCATGGAGCAGACCAGCGTGAATCTGGAGACGCGGACAGAAGAAAAGCTCCGGGTGGGGGGCCGGCATGACCCCTGCATCGTGCCCCGGGCTGTGCCGGTGATCGAAGCCGCGGCGGCCATTGCCGTGTATGACGCCCTGCTGGGGCGAAAGAAGGAGTTGAGGGAAGAAGCATGGACCTGAGCCAATACAGAGAACAGATCGACCAAATTGATGATGAGCTGATACAGCTTTTTGCCCGGCGCATGGAGACCGCCGCCCAGATTGCCCAGTGGAAGCGCCAGGCGGGCAAACCCGTGATGGACGCCGGCCGGGAGCGGGCCAAGCTGCTGGATGTGATGGAGAAGTGCCCTGCGGAGTTCAAGGACTACGCCGTGTCCCTCTATTCCCTGCTCTTTGAGCTGAGCCGCAGCTATCAGCACCGGATTCTGGACAGCAGCAGCGCCCTGACGGAGCAGATCACCGCCGCCATTGAGAACACAGACCCGCTCTTCCCCAAGACGGCTACTGTGGCCTGTCAGGGGGTGGAGGGAGCCTACTCCCAGCTGGCCTGTGAAAAACTGTTCCGCCTGCCCGGTATCTTCTACTTCAACAGCTTTGACGCGGTGTTCTCCGCCATCGAGAAGGGTCTCTGCCGCTACGGCATCATCCCCCTGGAAAACAGCACCGCCGGTTCGGTGAACAAGGTCTATGACCTGATGATGCGCCACAATTTCCGTATCGTCCGCTCCGTGCGGCTGAAGGTGGACCACAATCTGCTGGTGAAGCCCGGCACCCGGTTGGAAGATATTAAGGAAATCTACTCCCACGAGCAGGCCATCAACCAGTGCGCCCGCTACCTGCAAAAGTTCAGCGGCGTGAAGATCATCCCCTGCGAGAACACCGCCATAGCTGCCAAATATGTCTCCGAGGCCGGCGGCAGCGCGGCGGCGCTGTCCTCCCGCTCCTGCGCCAAGCTCTATGGGCTGACCTGCTTGGAGGAGTCGGTGCAGGATCAGGGCAACAATTACACCCGCTTCATCTGCATCTCCAAGGATCTGGAGATTTACCCCGGGGCTGACCGCACCAGCTTGATGTTGGTGCTGCCCCATACCCCCGGCTCGCTCTACAAGGTGCTCAGCCGCTTCTACGCCCTGGGCATCAACCTGAACAAGCTGGAGAGCCGCCCCCTGCCGGAGCGGGATTTTGAATTCATGTTCTACTTCGACCTGGACACCCCGGTCTATTCCCCTCAGTTCATCCAGCTGATGGGGGAGCTGCAAAATATCTGCGAAGAGTTCAACTATCTGGGAAGCTACAGTGAGGTGATCTGATGTTAAAATGCGGTCTGCTTGGACAAAAGCTGGGGCACAGCTACTCCCCGGCCATTCACGGCATGCTTGCCGATTATGATTATCAGCTCTTTGAGCGGGAGCCGGAGCAGCTGGAGGATTTTCTGAAAAACGGCGATTGGGACGGCATCAATGTGACCATCCCCTATAAAAAGGCGGTCCTGCCCTACTGCGCCGAACTGTCTGACACCGCCCGGCGCATCGGCAGCGTGAACACCATTGTCCGCCGCCCGGACGGCAGCCTCTATGGCGACAATACCGACGCCTACGGCTTTGAGAGTCTGGTGAAAAAAAGCGGCATCCAGGTTCAGGGCAGGAAGGCCCTGGTGCTGGGCAGCGGCGGCGCCTCCGTCACGGTGGTGGCTGTGCTGAAAATGCTGGGGGCGGAAAGCGTCACCGTCATCTCCCGGGGCGGGGAGGACAATTACGACAATCTGGCCAAGCACGCCGACGCCCGGATCATTGCCAACACCACCCCCGTGGGCATGTACCCCAACAACGGCCAGGCGGCGGTGGATTTGAGCCTGTTCCCCCAGTGCGAAGGGGTGCTGGACGTGGTGTACAATCCAGCCCGCACCGCCCTGCTTTTGCAGGCGGAGAAGCTGGGCATCCCCTGTGCCGGCGGCCTGTATATGCTGGTGGCCCAGGCCAAGCGCAGCAGCGAGCTGTTCACCGGCCGCGCCATCCCGGACAGCGAGATTGGCCGCATCGAGAAGGTGCTCTCCGGCCAGATGAAGAACATTGTGCTGGTGGGTATGCCCTCCAGCGGCAAGAGCACCCTGGCCGCCGCCCTGGGCGAAAAGCTGGGCAGAACCGTGTACGAGGCCGACGCCCTCATCGAGCAGGAGGCCGGCATGGATATCCCCGCCATCTTTGCCCAGTACGGGGAAGGCCACTTCCGGGCTTTGGAGACGGAGATTCTCTCCCGCCTGGGCAAGCTGTCCGGGGCTGTCATTTCCACCGGCGGCGGCTGCGTCACCCGGGAGGAAAATTACGACCTGCTGCACCAGAACGGCACCATTCTCTGGCTCCAGCGGGGCACGGAGAAGCTGGATAAAACCGGCCGTCCCCTTTCCCTGAAAAATGACCTGAACGAAATGTACCAGAAGCGGGAGCCCATGTACCGCCGCTTTGCCGACGCCGCCGTGGACAACAACGGCAGCGTGGAGGCCACTTTGGGTCAGATTCTGGAGGTGCTGCAATGAAGTTTCTGGTGATTAACGGCCCCAACCTGAACCTGCTGGGCCTGCGGGAGCCTTCCATCTACGGCGACCGCAGCTACAAAGCCCTGGTGGAGCTGATCGAAACCGTCTGCCGGGACGAGGGCATCCAGGTGGAGGTGTTCCAGTCCAACCACGAGGGGGCCATTGTGGACAAAATTCAGGCGGCCTATGGAGAGGTTGACGGCATCGTCATCAACCCCGCCGCCTACACCCACACCAGCGTGGCCATTCTGGACGTGCTGAAGGCGGTGAGCATCCCGGCGGTGGAGGTGCATATTTCCGACGTCAGCACCCGGGAGAGCTTTCGGCAGGTCAGCTACGCCGGCATGGCCTGCATCAAAACCTACATGGGCCACGGCTTTGAGGGCTACGCCATGGCTATTCGGTACCTGAAAGGCTACCTGAGCAAATAAAAAATCGAGAGGGCAACCTCTCGATTTCTTGTATTTTGATATGCTTTTGCAGTAGCTTTGGATTACTTTTCCAGCCCATAGAAGGCCACTTTCCAGCCCTCGTCCGTGTTCACCAGGTCGATGGAAAGGTAAGTATAGCTGTCCTCGTCCCCGGCCACGAACTGGATGCTGGCAACGTAGCGGCTGGGATCGTTCTCCTGGGGGAAGAGCAGGCGGGTTTCAATGCCGCTGGGCTCCCCGCCCTGGTAGGCGTCTACAGGCCCCTGGAAGTCAGCGGCCAGGAAGGGCTGCACGTCCTCCGCGGTGCCGTAGAAATAGGCCCGGGTGAAATCCTCCAGGAAGTTGTTCAGAATCTGCTCCTCCGTCTCCGGGTTCTCCGGCAGCGGCGTGGGCTCGGCGGTGGGTTCTGCCGTAGGCTCAACCGTGGGTTCGGCGGTGGCGGCGGGGGCCTCCGTGGGGACGATGGTGACCTCCGGCTGGGCGCTGCCGCAGGCGGCAAGGGAAAGAATCAGCGTAAGCATAAGCGCTGTGGCAAGAATCTTTTTCATATTGTTATCCTCCAAAAATCGGGCATTTGCGGCATAAGCCGCTGTCCTTACTGACGATGATACCCGGTTTTTGTTCCGGCGTCAAGCTTATATGAGCTGCTGCTCATTGATCATCAGCTTGAACTGCAGGCCCAGCTTCTCGGCGGCCTTGCGGCAGAGCACCATGCGCTGGAGGAAGATTTCAAAATAGTCCATGACGGAGCCATAGCGGGTGTCTACCGACAGCTTCAGCTTGATGAGGGTGTGGGCCTCGTTGATTTTCAGCTCCGACTTGGTGACGGAGTAATTGACCCGGTCGTGGATATCGAAGCTGGACACATCCTGATTGCGAACCCGGTTGCGGCGCACGTCGCTCTTATCCGCCAGGATCAAAGCGGCGGCCACGGGGCTCACCGGCACGCCGGTGCCCTCATCATGGTTGCCGATGGCGGAGACGATGACGGAGATTTCCTCAGGGGCAAAGCCCATGTTGTCCAGCAGACGGAAGGCCATGACGGCCCCGCTCTGGCTGTGGTCTACCCGGTTTACCAGGTTGCCGATATCGTGCATATAGCCGGCAATCTTGCAAAGCTCCACGGTGCGCTCCGGGTAGCCCAGGGTCTCCAGAATATAGCCGGCCTTCTCCGCCACCAGGCCCACATGGGCGAAGCTGTGCTCCGTATAGCCCAGGGCGGCCAGGGAGGCGTCGGCCTGTTGAATATAGGTATTGATGGCTTGGTTATTCTTGATTTCCTGATAGGTCATGCGATGGTTTTTTGTTCCTTTCAAAGTTTGGGAAAGCGGAGGGTGAAGGTACTGCCCTCGGGGCTGCTGGTCAGCGCTATCTTTGCATGGTGAATCAGGGCGGAATGCTTGACGATGGACAGGCCCAGCCCCGTGCCGCCCACGGCCTTGGAGCGGCTTTTATCCACCCGGTAGAAGCGCTCAAAAACGCGCTGCTGGTGCTCCGGGGCGATGCCGATGCCGGTATCGCTGACGGTGAGGACGGCTTCCTGCTCCCCATCCCGGACGGAGACGGAGACGCTGCCCTTTTCCCGATTGTATTTTATGGCATTGTCGCAGAGATTATAGCAGATGCCGTAGAGCAGCTGGGGCACGCCGTTCAGGCGGGCGCTTTCGCCGCTGAGGCTGACGGTGACGCCGGCCTCCTCCGCAGCCAGGGAGAGACTGTCCACCGCGTTCTGGGCGATGAGATACAGGTCACATTCCTCCCGGGGCATTTCCGGCGCGCCGGCGTCCAGCTGGCTGAGGGAGATGATGTCCTCCACCAGGCTGCTCATACGGCGGCTCTCACTGTAGATTTTGTCAGCGAAGGGCTGCACATCCTGGGGCTTGACCATATCGTTGGCCAGCAGCTCCGCGTAGCCGGAGATGGAGTGCAGCGGCGTTTTCAGCTCATGGGACACGTTGGCGGTGAATTCCCGGCGAATCTGCTCGGTCTTTTCCAGCTGCTGCTTATCCCGGCGCAGCTGCTCCTGCTGGGCGTCAATGCGGCTGAGCAGGGGGCGCAGCTCCTCGTATTCCACATTCTTCAGCGGATCGTTCAGGTCCACCTCATTGAGGGGCATGGTCAGCCGGGCGGAGAGCCGGTAAGCCAGCAGCAGGCTCAGCAATATCGCCAGCAGGGCCACCACCAGCACCGGCTGCAGCACCCCCATCAGCAGCACCCAAACGGTGTACCGGGAGGTGGAGAGGCGGAGGACCGTCCCATCCGGCAGCAGGCGGGCATGGTAAAGCAGCTGCTCGGTCAGGGTGTTGGAATAGCGGGTGCTGTCCCCCTGGCCGGTGGCCAGGGCCTGGCGGATTTCTTCCCGGTCCAGGTGATTGTCCAACGCCCCGGTGGACGCGCTGTCATAGAGCACCGCGCCGTCGGCCGCAACCCAGGTCACACGGCAGTCGTCCAATTGAAGGCCGTCAAAGTAATCCATGCCCTGGGCCATGAGGCCCTGGGCGGCAAGCTCCGTCTGGGCGGTCAGCTGCCGCCGCTGCAGCTGGGCAAAATATTCATAGAGCACGCCCATGATCAGCACCAGGGAGGCCAGCAGCACGGCAATGGCCGCCAGGCAGATGGAACGAAAAATTCTCTTTGTCATGGCTCCCGCTCCAATTTATAGCCCACGCCCCGGACCGTGCCGATGCATTTGCCTGCCTGGCCCAGCTTGGTGCGGAGGGTGCCGATGTGCACGTCCACGGTACGGCTCTCCCCCACGAATTCCGCGCCCCAGACGGAACGAAGCAGCTGGTCCCGGGTGAAAACCAGGCCGGGATTTTCCATAAACAGGCAGAGTAGCTCAAATTCCTTCAATGTCAGGCTGACGGGCAGGCCCTGAACGGTCACCAGATGGCGGGCCCGGTCCACGGCAATCTCCCCGCAGCGCAGCGGGGAGGGCTGGTCTTTGGGCAGACTGCGGCGCAGAACCGCCTTGACCCGGGAGACCATCTCCAGCATGCCGAAGGGCTTGACCAGATAGTCGTCCGCGCCGGCATCCAGGCCCAACACCTTGTTGTACTCGGCCCCCTTGGCGGTGGCCATGATGACGGGGAGGGTCTCGGTACGGGCATCGGCACGGAGCTTGCGGAGGATGCTGATGCCATCCTCGCCGGGCAGCATAATATCCAGCAGAATCAGCTCCGGCATTGTGGGCCCCATGGCCTGCCAGAAGGAGGCGCCGTCGGCAAAGCCCGCCGCCTTGAAGCCGGAGGACGTCAGGGCATAGACCATCAGTTCCCGGATGCTGTCATCGTCTTCCACGCAGAATATCATTTTGTCCACTCCTCTCTGCATATCCTAAATTATAAGAGGAAAATATGAAGTTTATTGCCGGGATCATGTAAAATGCTTGTAAATAATTTGCCTTGTTTCTTTGGGCGAAAAGGGTCGTTCCGTCTCGGCCGCGGACGGCAGGGGCAACGCTCATCCGCGATACTGCACTCGGCAAAACAGTCGGGCGGTCACTGGCCGCCCCTCAGCTTTTCAAAAAAGAGGGGTTCAAGGTCAGGCTCCCTTGTGTAAAGGGAGCTGGCAGCGAAGCTGACTGAGGGATTGTTTTATGAAATGTTCCGGATTCTCAGCTATATCTTGCAAAGTTTGAACTTTTCCTTTACAACCCCTCCGTCAAAAATCAGAGATTTTTGCCACCTCCCCTTACACAGGGGAGGCTTTGGCTGCTTCTTTTTTCAGCCGCCGCAGATCCGCACCGCCTGCCGGTGGCTCAGGGCCATCACTGCCAGGAGCAGCAGCAGATAGGGCGGCAGCAGGCCGATGCTGATGTGGTTGGCAATCAGGCCGAACAGGGGCGGCATCAGGCAGTTGCCCAGGTAGGCCCCGGCCATCAGGATGCCGATCACCGCCTGAGAGCGCCCCGCCCCGAAGCGCTCCGGGGTGGCGTGGATGATACAGGGGTAGACCGGGGCGCAGCCCAGCCCCACCAGCACCAGGCCCGCCAGCGCCATGGCATCCCCCAGAGGGAGCAGCACCGCGGCGATGCCCAGGGCAATGATGACAAAGCCCGCCCGGGTCAGAAAGCTGTCGCTGAAACGGATGGTCAGAAAGCCGTTCAGCGCCCGGCCCAGGGTGATTCCCAGGAAGAACAGCCCGGTAAAGCCCGCTGCCCGCTCCGGCGTGAAGCCCCGGTACAGCGCCAGGTAGGACCCGGCCCACAGGCCCATGGTCTGCTCCAGGGCGCAGTAGCAGAAGAAGGCCAGCAGCAGGGGCTTCGCGCCGGGGATGGCAAAAATCTCTTTCAGCCCCAGGGGTTTTGCCTTCTCCCCTTCTCCCTGTTCGTCGCCCTTTCTCCACAGGGGCAGACTCAAAAGCAGCAGCGCCGTCAGCCCCAGCTGCAGCACGCCGATGGCATGGTAGCCGGCGCTCCAGTGCCGCCCGGCAGAGAGCACCGCCCCCATGATATACGGCCCCACAGAGGCGCCGATGCCCCACATACAGTGGAGCCAGCTCATATGGCGGCTGGCATAATGGAGGGCCACATAGTTGTTCAGGCAGGCATCCACGCTGCCGGCCCCCAGGCCATAGGGCAGCGCCCAGAGGCAGAGCTGCCAGGCCGTCCGGCAGGAGGCAAAGCCAAACAGAGCCGCCGCCGTCATGGCCACGCTGAAGGCCGTGACCCGGCCGGGGCCGAAGCGCAGGTTCAGCCGCTGGCTCAGCAGACTGGAAACCACCGTGCCCACGGAGATGATGATGAAGATCACCCCGGCAAAGGACACCGGCGCTCCCAGCTCCGGCACCATGCTGGGCCAGGCGGCGCCCAGCAGGGCATCCGGCAGGCCCAGGCTGATAAAGGCCATATAAATGATCGCCAAAAGCAGGTGCACCATGGCAGAGCCTCCTTATTTCTTCTTTCCCGGGATGATATCATGATTGCCTGATTGCCTGAATTTCAGCTTAAATGCTTTTGCATACTCACTCACATTTTTCTCTTTCACCGTCACCGCAAGGATTTCCAGGCCCAGCAGGAAAATATGGAAATTGAATTTTTCAATGGGTTCGAAAAGCAAAGCCAGGGACAGAAGGATTTTCAAGCCGGCAGACAGGGACAGGAAAAGGCATTTTTCTTTTCTGCTTCTCTTTGCCAAAATCGTTTCTATTTCTTCACTGGCTTCCTGTAAGCCCAACAGTCCCCAGGTAATGCCCATCAGCGGAACCGTGCTTTCCTGTCCTAAAACAAAGCAGATGCCCATAATGAACAGAATCAAGGCGGAAGCTCTGTTGCCGTGGTCGGACAGATACTGTTTTTCCCTGATGAAAAACACCGCATCCGTGATGCTGGTAAACAGCATGATGCTTCCCAACACCGTTGGCAGCCATTTTGCTATGGTTCCCGGCATGATCATGCACAGGATTCCCACAACAGGAAGCAATATCCAGTAGCTTTTTTCTATGTGCTTCATGGTCTCTTTTATCCTTTTCTTCATGCCCGCAATGATAAGAAAAAGCAGTTTCGTTCCATTTCAAACGGTGAGATAGAATGAACTGCTTTTCTTCTTCGCGCTGCGGCAATCGTAAACGCTGATTCCATCGGCAAGAGCGGATTAATGCAGTGTTTACTACCCTCAGCGTACAGGCTTTATTCAAATTCAATGGTGGCCGGGGGCTTGGCTGTCACATCGTAGAGCACCCGGTTCACGCCCCGGACCTCATTGACGATACGCACCGAAATCCGATCCAGCACATCGTAGGGGATGCGGGCCCAGTCGGCGGTCATGAAGTCGGAGGTTTCCACCGCCCGCAGGGCGATGGCATAGTCATAGGTGCGGCCATCCCCCATGACGCCCACGGAGCGCATATTGGTCAGGGCGGCAAAATACTGGTTCAGCACCTGATCCAGCCCGGCAGCGGCCACTTCCTCCCGGAAGATGGCGTCCGCCTCCCGCAGCAGGTCCAGCTTTTCCTTGGTCACCGCGCCGATGACCCGGATGCCCAGGCCGGGGCCGGGGAAGGGCTGGCGCATCACCAGATACTCCGGCAGGCCCAGCTCACGGCCCAGCTGACGCACCTCGTCCTTGAAGAGCATACGCAGGGGCTCGATGATCTCCTTGAAGTCCACAAAGTCCGGCAGGCCGCCCACGTTGTGGTGGCTCTTGATAACGGCGGCGTCCCCCTTGCCGGATTCGATCACGTCGGGATAGATGGTGCCCTGGGCCAGATAGTCCACGGAGCCGATCTTCTTGCCCTCCCGCTCGAAAACGCGGATAAACTCCTCCCCGATGATTTTGCGCTTGCGCTCCGGCTCCTCCACGCCGGCCAGGGCGGTAAGGAAACGTTCTTCCTCGTTGCAGCGGATCAGGTTAATGTCCCACTTGGCGAAGGCCTGCTCCACCTCGTCCCCCTCGTTCTTGCGCATCAGGCCGTGATCCACGAAAACGCAGGTCAGCTGGCTGCCCACGGCTTCCGCCAGCAGGGCCGCGGCCACAGAGGAATCCACCCCGCCGGACAGGGCCAGCAGCACCTTGCCCTCGCCCACCTTGGCGCGAATCTCTTCAATGGCCCGGCGCTTGTAGTCCGCCATGGTCCAGTCCCCCACGGCGCCGCAAATCTCATAGAGGAAGTTGCGCAGCATCTGCTTGCCGTATTCGGTGTGGTTCACCTCCGGGTGAAACTGCACCCCGTAGAACTTCCGTTTCTCATCGCAGATGCCCACGGTGGGGCAGGCCTGGGAATGGGCCGACAGGCGGAAGCCCTCCGGCACCCGGGCCATGTAGTCGCCGTGACTCATCCAGGTAACGCTGCTCTCCGGCAGGCCCTTGAACAGGGCGCAGGAGGGATCAAACCAGGTCTGGGTCTTGCCGTACTCCCGGGCAGAGTCGTCCTGGGCGGCGGTGACCAGGCCGCCCAGCTCATGGCTCAGCAGCTGGCAGCCGTAGCAGATACCCAGGATGGGCACCCCCAAGCTGTAGACCCCCGGGTCCGGGTGGGGGGAATTTTCGGCGTACACGCTGTTGGGGCCGCCGGTAAAGATGATGCCCAGGGGATTGTAGGCCCGAATCTCCTCCAGGCGCATATCAAAGGGTTTTACCTCGCAATACACATTGCACTCCCGCACACGGCGGGCGATCAGCTGGTTATACTGGCCGCCGAAGTCCAGGATCAGGACTTTTTGGTTCTGCATATTCCTTCACTCTTTTCAAAACGGATGCTTGATTTTACTCCTGATTATCCCCGCCGTCAAGAGCGGATTCCGGCGGATAGAGGGGGTCGTTCCAATAGAAGGCGTAATCCTTTTCCGTATAGCCGAACTGCTCATGGAGCTGGGTATATCTGGGATGCTGGATAAACTGCCAGGTGTCCAGATTCAGGTCCACATAGCGCCAGCGGCCCTCGGTGGGATCGCCGGCGGAGGTGTTGATCTCCGCGTTGGGCATACAGGCCTGCAGCTGCTCCAGCTGGCTGCGGTCAATGGGCGTCCAGCCGCCGATCCACAGCCGCTCCATCTTGCTCATGCCGTAGAGGGGGCTCAGGTCCACGGTGCCGCCGGAGTCCAGATTGCAGATGTTCAGATGCTTCAGGTTCACCAGACCCGCCAGGGGGCTCAGGTCCGTCAGGTCCGTCTCCTGCACTTCCAGATACTCCATATTGGTGCAGTTGGCCAGGGGCGTGGCGTCGCTCCAGTAGTCCATGGCCAGGATGCAGACCTCCAGCTTGGGCATATAGGCGATGAAGGAGATATCCGTCAGGAACTCATTGTGTCCCAGGTCCAGGTACTTCACATCGGTGCAGTATTTCAGGGCCTGGGTGTTCTCCGGGGTCAGCGCCCCGCCTACCGAGGGCTTGGAGGCCAGGATTTTCTCCACATCGGTGCGGACGCTGTAGTTCTCGCCGAACCAGACACGCCAGATCACCTTCACATCGGGGAATTCGTCCCGGATGGCCGCCATCTCCTCATTGCTGAGGCCGCAGCTGTCCATGTCCAGGGTTTTCAGGCCGGGCGTGCACCGCAGGGCCAGACGCACCTGGGCGCCGCCGTCCCGGACGGGGATGTATTTCAGGTCAATGCTGCTGTCGCTGAGCCGGACGGTCTGGCCGTAAAGCTCTCCGGTGTAACTGAAGTCCAGTTCCGGGAAGGCCTCCACAAGGGCGGCCACATCCTCCCAGCCGAAGTCCGCCCGGTCGGAGCCCAGGTCAATGGCCGTGAGCTGGGGCAGGCAGGAGGCGGCCCGGATCAGCTGCTCCACGCCGTCATGGGTGAGGGTGGTCATGTTCAGGGCGCTGATGTCATTGGTGACGGTGTTGCCGTTGGGCAGGGGCACATCGTAGCGGACGGAGACCTCCGGATGGGCCTGGGCCCAGGCGTAGATTTCCTCATAGCATTCGCTGCCCCGCAGGTCCGCCATCAGCAGCCCCTGGAGCTGGTCCAGCTTGCCGATCTCGTCGGCAGTGATCACCATGGTGACGCTCTTGGTGTCCTGGGAAACGGAACCGGCGGAGAAGCTCTCCTTGGGGGCAACCGGCTCCCCCGTCAGCTGCTTGCAGCCGGCCAGGATCAGGGCCGACGCCAGCGCCGATATCATAATTGTGATAAAAAGTTTCTTATGCATGGGTCTTACCTCGCTTATAGTCCGTATACTTCCTTGCCAAACATCCCGGCATACTCCGCGGGAGCCGGGTCGCCGCACTTGGGGTCCAGCCAGTAGAAGCTGTACTCCTGATAGTTGTAGCCCATCTGCTCCCGCAGCAGCTCATGCCGGGGCACCCAATAATACTTGGGCTCCTCCGGGTCATAGCGGGTGTAGCGCCACAGCTCGTGGGGGTCGCCCACCACGGTGTTCACATCGCAGTTCGGCAGCTTGGCTTTCAGCTCCGTCTTCTGCTCCTCGGGGATGGGGGTGTTGGTGCCGACCCACAGCCGCTCCAGCTTGGTCAGGCCGTAGAGGGGGGAGGCGTCGGTCACGTTTTTCAGGTTGCAGATGTTCAGGTGGGCCAGGTCCGTGCAGCTGGCCAGGGGGCTCAGATCGGCAATGGGGGTTTCCTGAATCTCCAGATACTCCAGCTTGGGGCAGTTGGTCAGGGGGCTCAGGTCGCTGATGTTGGTCATGGCAATGATCAGCACCTCCAGCTCCGGCATGGTGGAGACAAAGCCCAGGTCGCTGAGATCGTCATTGTGGCCCAGGTCAAGATATTTGATTTTGGTGCAGTATTGCAGCACGGAGCCGTCATAAATCATGCCGCCCACCGTGGGCTTGGAGGCCAGAATCCGCTCCGTATCGGTGCGGACGCTGTAATTCTCGCCAAACCAGATGCGCCAGACCACGTCCACATTGGGGTTTTCCTCCCGGATGGCAGCCATGGCCTCGTTGGACACGCCGCAGTAGTCCATGTCCAGATAGGTGCAGTTTTTCATCAGGGGCAGAATCTGCCGGATAGCAGCGCCCTCGTCGTCAATGGGGGTGTGGTTAAAGTCCAGGCTCTCCGCATCCAGGCTCAGCTCCTGGCCGTAGAGGGAGAAGCGGTAATTCAGCTTTGCCTGGGGGCAGGCCGCCGCCAGCTGGCCGATGTCCGCCCAGCTCAGACTGCCGCTGTCCTCGCTGCCCAGCTCGATCTCTTTCAGGTTTGTCAGGCAGGCCAGCACCGCCGCCGCGTCCTGCACCTGGTCCGCCGTCAGGGCGCTGAGGTCCAGCTTCTCCACATCCGGCGCCACGCTCTGGCCCAGGAGAGAAAGGTTAAAGTCAAAATCCGCATCGGGCAGGGCGCCGCGCAGGGCGGCAGCGTCGGAAAGGCTGAGGGCCACGCCCTCCCCCACGGTGCCCAGCTTCACCTGGCGCAGCTTGGGCAGGGCCTGCAGAGCCTGGCACAGCCGGTCAATATCCCCCGCCGGCAGGGCGGACAGGTCAACGGATGTGGTGTCACTGCCGTATACGCTGCCGTCCGGCAGGGTGACGGTGTATTTCACCAGCACGGAGGGGTTGGCCTGGGCCCAGGCGGCAATCTCCTCATAGCAGGTACTGCCGCTGAAATCCGCCGCCACCAGGTTTTTGAACAGGGACAGGGCCTCCGTCTCGCCGCTTTGCAGCACCGCCGTCAGCTCCCGGGCGTCCGCCGGGTAACGGCCGGAAGAGAGCTGCACCTTCACCGTGCCGAAGAGCGGCTTCACGCTGCCGTCCGGCTCATGATAGGGCCCGGACAGGCACAGCAGGACCAACAGCCCCACCAAGGCCACGCCAGCCACCGCTTTTATGATTCTCTTTGCTCCCATCTTTATGCCTCCAGAACAACAACCGTTATTTGTCTAATATAATAGTATAGCATCATGGTTTTTTAATTGCAATATCCTTCCTCGCCTTGACAGAAACGCCGTCCTCGGTTATACTTCATATATCCCAGTGCTTTCATGGGAATTTGATTTGGAGGCTGATCGATTTGGGATGTGCCTGACGGCCCTGCGCCGATGTCGCCCCTTCCCTGTGTGTGACATATACTGAAACTGCAAGGAAAGGACGATATTTTATGTTCAAGGATTTAAAGGAAACCATTGCCGCCTACCAGGCCCGGGACCCGGCGGCCCGCAGCTGGCTGGAGATTCTGCTGCTGTACCCCGGCATCAAGGCCGTGCGCAGCCACCGGCTGGCCCACTGGTGTTACCGGCATGATCTGAAATTTCTGGCCAGAGCCATCTCCCAGCGCAGCCGCCGCCGCACCGGGATTGAGATTCACCCCGGGGCCACCATCGGCCGCCGCCTGGTCATTGACCACGGCATGGGCATCGTCATCGGCGAGACCGCCGAAATCGGGGATGACTGCCTGATCTACCACGGCGTCACCCTGGGCGGCACCGGCAAGGACGTGGGCAAGCGCCACCCCACCATCGGCAACAATGTGCTCATCGGCACCGGGGCGAAGGTGCTGGGCCCCATCAAGGTGGGGGATAACAGCCGCATCGCCGCCAACTCCGTGGTGCTCCGGGAGATCCCGGAGGACAGCACCGCCGTGGGCATCCCGGCCCGGGTGGTGCGCATCGCCGGACAGAAGGTGAACTTTGCCGGCGAGGTGGACCAGGTCAGCGTGGCCGACCCGGTCAGCGCGGAGCTGGCCGCCCTCCGGGCCGAAGTGGAGGAATTGAAAAAAGCGCTGTAAATATTATAGGGAGCTGCGGTGAAACGGAAGGTTTTGCCGCAGCTTATTTTGTCAGTGAAAAAAATGGAACCTCTCAGGCGCTTCGCGCCAGCTCCCCTTGGCAAGGGGAGCCAAGGCCACCTCATCAGTCAGCTTCGCTGACAGCTTCCCGCGTCAGAAGAAACTCGCTTCATTCCATTTCCCCGGTTTCGTAAGAGCCGGGGAAACTGCATATCCGCTCCTTCCTTCTTCCTTTCCGTCTCAAACCCGCTGCGCTGGGCTTTGAGACGGTTTTTCCACCTCCCAGCGTCAGAGGGAGCCAGGGGGGCGGTGCTTTTCAAAAGAATGATGAAAAAGCAGGGCGCCCGGCTTGAAAAAGGGAGCCGCATCTGTTATAATCCGGTGCATATATCAAGTGATACTATAGGGGGGCGTACGCAAATGGCACTACGCAGTGATGGGATACGGACAAAAAAGCGGATTCTGAAGGCCTGTGTCAAGCTGTTTCTGGAAAACGGATACCGCAGGACAACCATGAATCTGATCCTCAGTGAGGCAAAGGTTTCCTCCAGCAGTTTTCAAAATCTGTTCTGCTGCAAGGAAGGCGTGTTGCTGGAGCTGGAGAACTTCATGTTTAAAAACCAGTTCAAGGCCGCCGGAAAGGTTACGGGCGACGAGCTGCCCCCGGTGTATGTCTACGCGGTGGAAACCGCGCTGCAGCTCACGCTGACGGAGCTGAACGAAAACCTGCGGGAGCTCTATATGGAGGTCTACACCCGGCCGCGCCTGTTGGACTTCGTCCACAACTCCACGGCAGAGGAGCTGTACCGCATCTTCGGGCCCTATCAGCCGGAGCTGACGGAGCAGGATTTTTATGAGCTGGAGCTGGGCACGGCGGGGCTGATGCGGGGCTACATGGGCAAGCCCTGCACGGAGGAATTCACGCTGGAGCGGAAGCTGGAGAAATTCCTGACCCTGTCGCTGCGGGGCTTCAAGGTGCCGGAGGAGGAGCTGCAAAAGGTGCTGGTCTTCCTGGCGGGGCTGGATATGCGGGGCATTGCCCAAAAGGTCATAGAGGACCTGTTCCGCACGCTTGCCATGCACTATAAATTTTCTCTGGACGGCCTGCTGCCGCCTGAAAAACAAACTGCAAACACATGACCCGGGGCAGACGGCCCGGGAGAAAGCGAGAAAACAACATAAAGAAGCGGTTGCTCGGTATTCTGCTGTGCCTTTGCATGGTGCTGACGCTCTTCCCGGCCCTGGCCTTTGCGGAGGGCGGCGAGGAGGAGACCTCCGTCTGTACCTGCGAAACAGCCTGCGCTTTGGGGGCGATGAACGCCGAATGCCCGGTCTGCGGGGCAGAGGGCGCGGCGCCGTCAGAGACACGGTTTATGTTGAAAGCGACGGAGGGATCAGGAGTGTAGGCACCACCGATTACACCAGGTTCTATGACCAGGTCGAGATCGCGAGCGGCTCCACCATCCGCTACGGCGTCTACTACGGCGGCATTGAGAATTACGAAGGCAACATTGACGCGCCCTATCACACCGTCGACTTCAATCTGGGCGGCGGCAGCGGCGACATCCCCACCCAGTTCTTCGTGGGGATCGACACCGCAGCCGCGCTGCAGCCCGCCGATCCCACCGGGGAGGGGTATACCTTCACCGGCTGGTTCAGCGACGAAGCCCTCGCCACGCCCTACGATTTTACCGGCGCTGTTGACAAGAACATCAGCCTCTACGCCGGGTTCAAGGCAGCCACCTACACCGTCACCTATGACCCCGGCGAATACGGCACGGGCAGCATCCCAGCCGGCACCAAGAAGCACGGCGTGGACTTCGTCCTGTCCACCGCTACCTTCACCCGCTAGGGCTACGCCCAGTACGGCTGGGTAACTTCTGACGGCATGTCGTATTATCCCCTTGGCGGCACCTATTCCACGGACGCGAATGTGACCCTCTATCCCGTGTGGACTCCCATCGAAACCATAACCGTGCCCTTCACCACCAGGGTGACGCTGGGCAGCAGCGTGGTCCCCGGAGAGACGGTGTTTGATCTGGAACTGGTGGACGCCAACGGAGCCCCGGCCAGCGCTGAGGGTGTCACCGTCTCCGGCTCCGTCACCACCAACGGCGCGGGCAGCTATAACGGCGCCCTGACCCTCACCGGCCCCGAACGGCAGATTCAAAGGCTTCTTTTATACGGTATAGGCGGCGTGTTCGTGCGGCAGGTGGACGCGGGCGCAGCCGGCTGGACCCTTGACGACAGGGCCTGGCGCGTGATGCTGGACTGGACTCCTGATAGCGAGGACTTTTCTTCCCTGCGAATTTACCCCGCAACGGTCAGCGGCGGGAAGTATGTCGTTGATTGGAATGAAAGCCCGGTGGAGCGGATGCAGTTTTCCAATTTCTTCACCCACACCCACCGCTACAGCCAATACTTCAACGACACCGAGCACTGGGATGAATGTCCCTGCGGCGACGAGCAGAACCGGGCGCCCCACCGCTTCGGCGACTGGGTCATCACAAGCAGGCCCACCGGCACAGCCACGGGCTTGAAGGAGCGGAAGTGCGCAGACTGTGACTATGTGCAGACGGCTGAGATTCCGAAGCTGAGCCCCACGGATTCCCCGGGGACCGGCGACAATAGCAAGTTGGCGCTGTGGTTCGCGCTGCTTGGGGTTTCCGCCGCCGGTCTGAGCGCCGCGGCGCTGTACGGCAAGCGCAGGAAAGGCTTCCGGCAGTAAATACATAAAATAAACGGCAAGGAGCCGCGGCGGAACGACCTGTTTTGCCGCGGCTCAGCTTATCTAAAAGTTCTGTCAGGACTTTTTTGATAAGCTTCAACCGCCGAGCATTTTGATTTTATCAAAATGCTACTTCGCCCGAAAAGCCTTGATTTTCAATGCTTTTCTGCGGCGGGTTATTGGAATGCGAGAACACAGCTATGCCGCTGCCTGCGGCAGAAGAAGGCATAGCTGTGTTTCCGCAGCCGCACCATTTGGCTGAACGATAGTGAAAACCAAATGGTATCGCGGCAAGGAGAGCAAGGGGTCTTAACCCCCTCGCGCACCCCCGCTGCTCTATTGTCGATGCGTGAAGCATGGTTTTTTGACAGTCTCAGCCTTTTGAAATCTTTTGTAAAATTTCCATTTCCTGTTGACAAACAGATATTGCGGTGATATCATTTTGATATCAAGTCAAGGAGGAAGTGCAAGATGGAAGAAAAACTTCTCAACAATAAGAAAAACGGCATGGGCGTGCTGCTCTTGCTGGTCGCATCCTATATCGTGGCCATCGCCATGATCGTTTTCGGCGCCATTGAGATGGAGGCCTGCCGGTATCTGGTGGGCGTGCCGGTGTTCGTGGTGGGCACGGTCTGGGCCTGCCTGGGCTGGATCTTCTTCTGCGGGCTGAAGGTGCTCAAGCCCCAGGAGGCCCTGGTGCTGACCCTGTTCGGCAAGTACATCGGCACCCTGAAGGGGGAGGGCTTCTACTTTGTGAACCCCTTCTGCACCGGCGTCAACCCCGCCGCCAACACCAAGCTGAGCCAGAGCGGCGATGTGGACGGCGGCAACAGCAACGCCCTGCTCAACGCCGCCCTGAAAAGCTCCGGCGCCCAGGTCACCGCCAGCGGCGACGGCATGGGCAAAAAGATCTCCCTCAAGGTCATGACCCTGTCCAACTCCCGGCAGAAGATCAATGACTGCCTGGGCAACCCGGTGGAAATCAGCATCGCCGTCATGTGGCGGGTGGTGGATACCGCCAAGGCCGTGTTCAACGTGGACAACTACAAGGAGTATCTGTCCCTCCAGTGCGACAGCGCGGTGCGGAATATCGTGCGCATCTATCCCTACGATGTGGCTCCCGGGGTCGACACCACCGGCGACGGTCAGGCCGACGAGGGCAGCCTCCGGGGCTCCAGCGAGACCGTGGCCCGCCGCATCCGGGACGAGATTCAGGCCAAGGTGCAGGAGGCCGGCATCGAGGTGCTGGAGGCCCGCATCACCTATCTGGCCTACGCCCCGGAGATCGCCGCCGTCATGCTCCAGCGGCAGCAGGCTTCCGCCATCATCGACGCCCGCAAGATGATTGTGGACGGCGCCGTGGGTATGGTGGAGATGGCCCTGGCCCGGCTCAATGAGGGCGGCATGGTGGCCCTGGACGAGGAGCGCAAGGCCGCGATGGTGTCCAATCTGCTGGTGGTGCTCTGCGGCAACAAGGACGCCCAGCCCATCGTCAATTCCGGCAGCCTGTATTAAGCCATGGCAGACAACGCGAAGAAACAGGTGCCCCTGCGCCTGTCCCCCCAGCTGTATGCGGCCATCGCCTCCTGGGCGGAGGACGACTTCCGTTCCATCAACGGCCAGATCGAGTACCTGCTGACCGAGTGCGTCAAGCAGCGGAAGAAGAACGGCAAGTATGTCTCGGATACCATCGATGCGCCGCTGGAGCTGGATATCCGCTAGACCCGGCTGGGGCTGCCCGTCCTTCCGGGCAGCCCCAAAAAAATCAAAAAAATTTCTGAAAAGCTATTGACAAAAAGCGATCCATTTGTTATTATAACCAAGCCGTGGCCGAGTGGTTCAGTCGGTTAGAACGCCGGCCTGTCACGCCGGAGGTCGAGGGTTCAAGTCCCTTCTCGGTCGCCACATATGCCCCGAACTTCGGGGCATATACTTTGCTGCTGTAGCTCAGTAGGTAGAGCGCATCCTTGGTAAGGATGAGGTCGCCAGTTCGAATCTGGCCAGCAGCTCCAAAAAAGCCTGATTCTTTCGAGAATCAGGCTTTTTTGCGCCCATTTTGTTCTGAAATCCTGCGACCGATTTTCCCCGACCCACCCGCCGACCCACGGGAGAAAAACTATCTACTGCACAACGGGTTTTTGCCGTCGTGCGGCAGATTATTGTTTTTTACAATTCATTGATGGTAGCAGTAATTGCCATTCTGTTAATTCGTTTTGCAGGCGCATGGACAGCAATGCAAACGGAAATCAGCGTGATTCCGATGCAAACCATCAGGCACGTCCAGGGAACCGTACTCACGATGCCAAAGTAGTGCGTTATCAGCAATGCATACAGATACCGATATAATGGCAGACCAGCCAGGCATCCCACCACAAGGCCAATGACTCCATATGTTGCGGCTTCCGCTGCGATCATGCGTAAAATCTGTGTTCCGTCCATTCCCACTGCCCGCATAATGCCATACTGCTTGATTCTGGCAGATACACTGAGGGAAATGCTGTTTACAATGTTCAGAATAGTAATCAAAGCGATAACTGCCAAAAAAGCGTAGACAAAGAGCGTAAATGCCCAATAGGTGCTGTTCACCATTTGATTGCTCTGCCTGCGATCAGAAAACTGAATGTCCGTGTCCTGTCGGTTTACCATAGACCGAAGCTCGCCCACATCCGCAGCCGATGCTTTCTTCACCAGCTGAATATCGATGACTTTGTACGTTTGCTTTTGGGTCAGTCTCTGAAAGGTTTGTTCTGTACAAATGATCGTTGGGCTGTCATTGCTGTCAAATGGACTGTCATTCAAAACGCCGGACACAGTCAGTTCCGCACCCTCCAGCGCGATGGTATCTCCCACAGTCATAGAATTGCTTTTATCAAAAACGGACAGGACATAGAACGCACCATCATCGGCGTCCTTCGGAAGCGAGCCGTCTACCAAATCCGCCTTTGCCCAATTGAATTGCGTTTCGTCATAAGAAATCAGATCAATGCAACCCTGCTTTCCCTGATAGCTTGCGGGAAAAACCTGATGCATCCGGCCAAAGGCACGCTTGACCGCAGGGAGACTTTCCAAATCCGCAGCAAACTGTCGGGAAAATCCGTCTTCTTCTGCTGCACAATACAGGGAAATATCCGGGGTGTAGGGTTTCAGGGAATTCAAAGCAGTGCCCAACCAGCTGAGCAGCACGGAAAAGCTGAGAAAAAGGACGATACTGAGGGCAAAGGAGCCCGTCATCAGAATCAGGCTTTTCTTAGAACTGACCGCGTGAGAGATTCCCAGCGAAATGTCTACTCTGCCGCGATTTTCCAAA
The DNA here is from genome assembly GCA_051866745.1 of Candidatus Limivicinus sp. GTDB lineage: Bacteria > Bacillota > Clostridia > Oscillospirales > Oscillospiraceae > Limivicinus. The sequence continues at coordinate 26,323 of JBJDXQ010000052.1, forward strand.
TGCGTGGATGCGCTTGCGAAGGGATGCCTTTCGGGACGGCCTCCTGTATTTCCAGATACAGCCGCAATCGGTGACACCTTTGAAGCCTTTTTCGCAGGGGAAGAGGATGCAATCCAGACGGTGACAAAGCCACTGATACCGCCACTCAGGATTCCCATAGGGCTGATTTCCCACAAGGGCAAGGCCATGAATTCCCCACCGACCCAAATGTGCATGAGAAGACACAGTCCCCATGTTACAGCGACTCCAAGTGCGATACCCAAAGGAACCGCTGTTTTGCACCAGTTCAGCGCTTCCAGTCGAACCAGCTTCATGACCTGATTCCTGCCCGCACCCAGGCATCGTAGCATTCCGTAAAAGCTGGTGCGCTGCAGCACATTGCTGTTTAGACTTGCCGCAATCATGAAAACGCCCGCGAGTAAAACCATGACTGCCAGCACAGCAGCCACCATATAAAGCCCCAGAATATAGCTGTTGTCGCTGCTTAAGCTTAATGCCAGAATATAGGCATTCTCTCCAACGCTGCTGTCCGGCAGGTGGTGCTGCTCTTTGATTTCTGCAATTGCTTTTCGCAGATTGGTGTGGTTCTTAAATTGCAGATAGTATTGGAGTTCTTCCGCATCCTGTTTCCCAATATCGCGGAAGGTTTTCAGATTCACAAACAGCGCCACCGCGTCATACTGTGAGGCAACTGCGGTATCCTGATTGAATCCGATGATTTTCAGCTCTTTGGTGCTGCCGTCCGGCAGTTCCAGGGTCAAATTGTCTCCGATGGACACATCCATCATGGCAGTTATGTTTTCGGAAACCATCACCTCGCCGTCAGAAGGATAGGTTTCATCGGAAAACCCCGGCAACATTTTTGCAAGATCCTTCTCTGCTCCACAGATCGCGGCTTGTTTTCCGCCAACAAAATAATTCTGGTCAATGCGACTGTTCAAATTCCCGAAAGGAGAAAAAGCGGCAACATCGTCTCTCTTGGAAATCTCACTTGCGGTACTTGCGGAAATATCACGGAACAACAGATGCCAGCTTCCATCTTTCTCTATACGATTGCTGGTTTCCATGCGGATTGCCATGTCTGCCATGCTGAACACCGCCGTAATCAGAAACACCGATATAACAATACACAGGAGCGTCATCCGGTTCTGCCGCTTACGCACCTTTGCGGAGATGGGAACCAAGCTGAGATAGCTTTTCATTCCCGGCACCTCCCGAAATCGGTGAGGACACCATCCGACACCTGCAATACCCGGTCCGCAGTCTGTGCAATGCTGCGGTTGTGGGTAATCATGATGATGGTCTGCTGGTATTTTTTTGACGCCTCTTTCAGCAGGGCGATAACCTCGCTGCTGTTTTGACTGTCCAGATTGCCGGTGGGCTCGTCTGCAAGGATCAGAGATGGCCGGGTGATCAGCGCCCGACCGATGGCCACCCGCTGCTGCTGGCCGCCGGAAAGCTGGTTTGGCAGGTGGTTCCGTCGCTCTTTCAGATTCAGCACCGCAAGCAGTTCTTCCAGGTACTTCCTGTCCGGCTTCTGATAGTCCAGCAGAACGGGAAAAATTATATTCTGCTCCACCGTCAGTTCCGGGACCAGATTGAAGGCCTGAAAGATAAAGCCGATGTTACGGCGGCGGAAAATAGTGCGCTGCTCGTCCTTCATGGTGAAAATATCCTTCCCGTCAATCAGCACCTTCCCAGCTGTGGGCGTATCCAGGGCGCCGATCATGTTCAGCAGGGTGCTCTTGCCGGAGCCGGACTCCCCAACCACGGCGACGAACTCCCCTTTGGGGACAGAAAAGCTCACATTCTTCAGAGCATGAACGGCGGTTTCCCCAGCGCCGTAGGTTTTGCAAAGAGAATTCACTTCTAACAGATTCATGTCGATCCTCCTTTCAGGTTTGACCGTCTTTTTTATAAATGAGGTGGATAAGCAGCTCGCTGACACTAGAGAGGAGTAAAACACTGCCAAACAGCCTTGAAAGCATCAGAAGCCCACCGAATCCAAATGAAAAAAGAATAGTGGCTGCACCGCCAAAAGCAATCACAAGCGCAATTACGATCAAAAGAGATCTAAATCTGGTTTTGGAACACACAGCAGCTACAAGATGTACAAGGCCTTCAATTATCAGCAACGTTCCCAAGAAAACAGGTAGCAAATTGACAAGATAGCGGAAATAAACGATACACGAAACACCACATATCACTGCCAGTCCTGCCGCAATCAAATTTAGATATACTATGGATTTGTCTTCTCCGCCTTTATTTGAAATGAAGTCCATAACTCCCAGCAATCCATTTAGAATTACATAAGCGGCAATTACATAAACCATACCGCTTGTTAGAAATTCCGGGAATAGAAAAGACAACACTCCCATAATGCCCAGAAGAACCGCACGAAGATTTGCGTACTTTGCAATCTCCATAAATTGTAATAAAGACATAGATGTTATTCCTCCTTCTGTCAGGCAGAATAACATCTATTTCCTACTCTCATGTGAATTGTACCTTACAATTTTGTAGTATTCAGAAAACTCAGAACGAAGGTGCTGCCCCGGCCCCAAACGCTGTCCACGGCAATGTTCCCATTGTGGGCTTCCACGATGGCCTTGGCAAGGGGCAGGCCAAGGCCAAGTCCCTGGGTATCCAGGGAAAAACGGCTGCGGTAAAAGCGCTTGAAGATGTGGTGGATGTCCTCCGGGTGAATGCCTGCGCCGTTGTCGGCTACCGTGATTCTAGTGACATTGGCGGCCTGATCCCATTTGATTTCGATCTGATTCCCCGCTGCTGTATGATCCAGAGCGTTTTTCACCAGGTTGCTGACTGCTTCCATCATCCAGTCCCGGTCACAAAAGAGTCGGATGCTTTCATCCCCAGTCAGGATGATTTCCTTCTGCTCCTGCTTCGCCCGATAGGCAAAATGCAGTTCAATATCCCTCATCATCTCTGCCACGTTCTCAGAATCCTTTTCCATCACCATAGCGCCGGCATCCAGCTTGGTGATCTTCAGCAGGTTCTGCACCAGGGTTTCGATGCGATCCAATTCCTGCTCGGACAGATCGGCAAATTCCTTGATAGATGGCAGGTCTTCCGCTTCCCCTTGCAGCAGTCCGTTGTAGATATTCAAAGCGGCCAGCGGGGTTTTCAGCTGGTGGGAGATGTCCGAAATAGTATCCTTCAAAAATGCCCTTGCCTGAATTTCATTTTCCGCATGGGCGTTCAGTACCGTGGCCAGGGTGTTGACGGAGTGGAACAGCTTATAGAGCTCCCCCTCCTGATCGCAGTCGATACGGGCATCTGTATCCCCGGCAAGATAGGCGTCAATCTGTGATACTGCCGTTTCCATGGTACGGTTTTGCCTGTAAAAATACAAATAACAAACGGTCAGCACACCGAATGCCGCCGCCAAAGAAAGAAACAGTAACGGCAGTGAAAAAGTCTGATACATCAGCCAGACCGTAAGTTGCGCCAGCAGACATACCCCTACCATAATCCCGGCTAAGGCAAGGAAAAAAGCTCGTATCTCCTTGTTTACAAATATCTTCATGGCAAACCTCAGCCCATCACATTCCATTTATATCCCATGCGCCGGACGGTCACAAGCATCCGAGGCTCACCCGGATTGTCCTCAATCTTCATGCGTAACCGGCGGATATACACGGTAAGGGTGTTGCTGTCCACAAAATTCCCCTCGCCGTCCCACAGCTTGTCCAGAATCCGCTCCTTGGACAGCACCACATTGGGGTTTTGCATGAAAAGGCACAGCAGTTTGTATTCCGCTGCGGTCAGGTCTAAAAGCGCATCGTTCTTATAGGCCTGTCCCTGCAAAAGCAGAACCCGGATTCCATTGGAAGACAGCTCGGTATTGGCCGGACTGAAATCCTTTGTCCTCCGCAGCAGGGCGTTGATCCGGGACAGCAGCACCCCCAGCTTAAAAGGCTTTGTGATATAATCGTCTCCGCCCATATCCAGCCCCATGATAATATTGACTTCTTCATCCGATGCCGTCAGAAAAATGATGGGTACTTTGGAGTTTTGCCGCACCCTCTTGCAAAAATCAAAGCCGGAACCGTCGGGGAGAGACACGTCCAGAACCAGCAAATCATACTTTCCTTCCACCCAGAGGGCATTTGCCTCCTGAATGGTTCTGGCAATATCCAATGCATAGCCTTGCTTTTGGAAAGCGAAAGAAAGGCCATTAATCAAACTCAAATCGTCTTCAAGAAGCAGGATTCTACTCATGCCTATGCCCCTTTCATCGTATACTCCCACAGATCACATTATAGTTCTTCTGTCTGCGGAATACAACAAGGGAGTTTCCCCTCACAGATTCTTCCCCATCACGCTCCCGATCGTTTCGGCGGCCTTGACCTGCATGGGGTTGGAGGTATGGGCGAAGGGGTAGGTGCGCAGGGTGAAGCCGGGATCGGCGTGGCCCAGCATGCCGGAGACAGTGCGGATGTCTACGCCGCTTTGCAAGGCCGTGGTTGCGAAGGGTGCCGCTGATCGTGGGAGCGGAAAACACCCCTTCTCTTCATGACATTGGTAAAACCGAGGGCAAATTCCAGCAGAAGCAGGAGCAGATGAAGGAGTTGCTTAAGGAGCATAATCTGCTTCAGTTTGTTCCGCCTGCGGAAAGGATCCGTCATGAGAGGATTATTTAGAAGATATTGTTACAAACTTTGATGAAGTAAATCTGGAATCTCCGGAAAAATTAGCAACGATATTACAGGAATTTTATAATTGCATCCGATAAAGTCCAGTCAGGCAAACAAACACGGGTGCGCTTCTGCACGTAGATCTCATATTTATCCTCTGCGAGGCAGAACATCCCGGACACATTCAAATGTGCCGGGATGTTTTTCATGGTCTGAGCGAGGTGACTTTTTTTAGCGACGAAAAACTTCACAGATTCTCCCCCATGACACTGCCGGTGGTTTCAGCTGCCTTGGCCTGCATGGGGTGGAGGTGTGGGCGAAGGGGTAGGTTAGGTGCGCATGAGAAAGATTTCTCTGTACTCATTCCAGCATCTTCTGTGTACGCAATAGCTTTGTCAAGATCAAAAAAGCGCAGAAATGTAACAGCGCCTCCCGCTGCAGTACTCTCACTTTCCTGCAGTAGGAGGTGTTTCCTCTAATGTTCATTTTCAGGGGCTATTCATTATCTGGGGCACCTACAAAAAAGAAAATTCCAGATTGAAACAGGAAAACTACAGGAACAATAACGCGCCAACGCCGCTTATGAGGAGAAGAAGAGGAACGTTGATCTTTTTGGAATAGTAGAGCAAGAACCCTATCATCCCGATAACAACAGCAGGGATGCTTATTTCCGAGTCAATCGCATAGTTTGAAAGGGTCAGGCTGGTGATTGCGCCGAAGGTAAGCCCAATGCAGGCTGGTCGTATTCCATACAGGGCTTTCTGCATCATATTGCTTTGTTTAAAGCGTTGGAAGAAAATCCCAATCAGAAGGCAAAGCGTAAATGTGGGTGTTAATACGCCAAGCATTGCCGCCAGTGCCCCCGGAAAACCGGCAACCCGCAATCCGGCAAATGTTGCGCAATTGATGCCCAATGGGCCGGGAGTCATTTCCGCGATTGCAACAATATCCGCCACCTCAGAAACACTCATCCAGCCGTGCAGGCCCATTTGCTGATTGATCACAGAAATCATTGATAAGCCTCCAAAGCTTGTGAGGCCGATCTGGAGAAAGCTTAGATAAAGCTGAATATAAATCATTGCCTGTTGCCCCCTTTACAGACAAAACTTTTTATACAAACGCCCAAGAAAGCAGAGATCATAATAATAAGTAAACTGTTCCAATTGAGAAAATAAAACAAGATAAAAGAGATCACGGCAATGGGGACACAAAGCCAATCCGAGAAAGAGCTCTTCATCATGCGAAGAACCGCCGTAAGGATGATCGGCACTACAGCCGCCCGGACGCCGATCATGGCCTTGGCAATATAGACGTTGTTTTTCACCAAGTCATAGCACAGCGCCACGAGAATCAGCAAAATTGTCGGTGTGGTAATCAGGCCGAGAACGCAGGCAATCCCGCCTCCAACGCCTGCAAGCTGATATCCCACCAGATAAGAGACGTTGGTGACCATAGTGCCGGGAATGCTTTTTCCAACACAGTAATTATCCAGTATGTCTTCTTCGGCCAGAACACCTTTTTCATCCACATACATACGCTGAATTTGGGCAACGATATTAAGGCCCCCACCGAAAGTAAAACTGCCAATTTTCAAGAATTGCCAGAATAAGGATAACAATTCTTTCAGTCGATTCATTTCTGTCTCATCCTCACATTGCAGATACTTTGTACAACATCTCACCGCAACTTTAGCATAGATTTATTTTTATTACAACAAAGCCAACGGACTTATTCTTTCGTTGTCCCGTTCGGCGGGACACCGGTCTATAAATGTCCCGTATTGTGGGACTTCAACAAAAAATATCTCATTTTATGTTCAAAAATAGTGTATTTTGCCAAATTTCGCCTTGCATTTCTGTAAACCGGATGTTATAGTATTGGTAGTTTCGGTAGGGCGATTCTGGTAGCAGTTTGAAAATCGTGCTATTTAAGATGAACAAGCTGGGAGGGAAGATACATGATAAGTAAATGCATGAAAATCCTTAGTGTAATCTCCCGTACCCAAGGGAGGAACAGCATCAATCTGATTGCAAACAGCACGGGCATTCCGCGCAGTACAGTTCACAGGCTGGTACAGAGCATGTCGGACAACGGGATGATTGACCCGCAGCGAAAGGGCGGGTATATCATTTCAAACAGCCTGTTGCGGCTCTGCCTGGAGGGGACAGGAAACCTGGACCTTCTCACACCGCTGATCCCTCTGGTAGATGACATCAGGGATCAGACCCATGAGACGGTTTCCGTGAATGTCATCAACGGGATGGAAAGAATGTGCATCTACCGTGCGGAGGGAGACCATCAAATCACCCGCATGGTGATGATCGGCGCCCGGTCCCCCCTTTTCAAAGGGGCAGCAGGCCGGATTCTCGCCGCAGGATTGAAAAAGGATATGTTTGAACAGGCGCTGCAATATTCCGTTGAAAACGGCTTCATTGATGCAAAGGATGAGAATTTTTACCGTAATCGTGCCAAGCGTGACAGGGAGCAGGGTTACGCCGTGAGTATTCAGGAAAAATACGCCGGCTGCGGTTCCATCGCCGTACCGATCAAGCGGGCAATCAACAACGAAACCATCGCGACACTGTCCATTTCCTCTCTGGCCAGCCGGATTGGCGAGCAGAACACCCAACGCAAGTACATTGAACTTCTTCTGAGTGCGGCAGAAGAAGCGAACAGCCGATTTTTCATGTAAAAACGAAAGGAGAAAAAAATGAAGAAAACAATCGCGTTCCTGATGGCTCTGGTCATGATCCTCAGCCTGGCTGCCTGTGGCAGCTCCGCTTCCGCCCCTGCTTCCGCTCCTGCCGGAGACGGAGGCGCAAAAACAGAAGCAGCTCCCACCACCCCCATTACCATTAAAATCGCCACCTCTCAGCTCCCCACCCAGCAGATGGGCAAGGGAATCGCACTGCTGGCCGAAAATTTGAAGGCCAAGCTGGGCGACCGTGTAGACGTCCTCACTTACGACTCTGCCACCCTCTATGACTCTACCGAGGAAATCGGTGCAACCCAGCGAAATGAGATTCAGATTGACTTCTGCACCGGCGGCTCCCTGGAGACTGTTTCTGAAAAGATTCAGATGGTCAAGTCCCCCTTCCTGTTCCCCAGTATCGCTGTCGCCTATGATGTGCTGGATAACAGCGCCTTCTCCGCTGAGATTTTTGCCCCTCTCACCGAGAGCGGTCTGACCCTCTGCGGCACCTTCTCTTCCGGCAATGTGATTCTGGCCAATGATGACCACCCCCTGAAGGTTCCCGCTGATTTTGCTGGATTGAAGATGCGCGCTCCCGGAACCATGGACAGCATGAACCTGACCGCTCTGGGCGCAACCGCCATGACCACCGCTTCTGATGAGACTTATTCCGCCATTCAGCAGGGCGTAATCGACGGCATGTCCACGCCTTCCTCCGTGTTTGTGCCCCGCAAGTTCTATGAGATTCAGCACTATGTTACCGATGGTGAGAATCTCTCCATGCAGATTGGCTACATTATCATGAACACCGGCTGGTTCAACGCCCTTCCCGAGGATGTTCAGGGCCTGATCAACGAGGCCATTGACGACACGGTGGCCCAGATGCGCATTGATATTGCCAACAGCACCGAAGGCGTCTTTAAGAAAATTGAGGAGGAAGGCTGCGAGGTCTACCGCCTCACCGATGAAGAGCGCGCGCAGTGGGTAGAGGCTACCTCTGTTGTCTACGACAAGATTGCTGCTGACCTGGGTCAGGAGCTGGTTGACCTGGCACGGAGCTGCGTAGAAGAAAGTGCTGCCAAGCTGGGTTGATTTCCGGCAATTGCTATTGAACTGTCAATGGAAAGGGACAGCATCTGCCGTCCCTTTCCAGAAAAGGAAAAACCGGCGTTTTCCCTCTGCCGCACAAAATTGGATCGGTAGCTTCCTGATAGAAGCAGTGAGTCATGCATAGTCCACAGAAAGGAATAAGCACTATGAGTGAAACCAATTTAAATTCTTCGCCCCCCTTCCTGCAAAAAACAACGCAGCTTTTTTCAAAAATTGAAGAGAACATCAGCGCAATTTTCATGGCTGCCTGTGTACTGTTTATGTGCTGGGAAGTCATGGCGCGCTATTTTTTTAACCTGCCCGTCTATGTGACCAATGAATGGTCACCTTATTTGAATACCTGGGCCATGCTGTTCGGCAATGCCATTCTGATTCGCACCCGGGGACATATTGCAATCTCCATGCTTCAGGAGGCACTGAAAAAGGACAGTGACCGCGGGTGGCTGGATCTGTACACCGATCTGGTGGGACTGGCCTTCTGCATTATTTTCACTTGGGCAGGATATCTGACCGTTGCAAACACCAAAGCGCTGCACACGGTTTCTGAATCCATGGCCCACACGCCCATGTGGATTCCCTATTCCATGATGCTGATCACCGGTGTGATTATGGTTTTGCATACGGTGAAGAATCTGGCTCAGGATGTTCGCAAGCTGCTGAATTGCGAAAAGCCCTTCCACAGTCTGATGCTGCCGGTGCTGGTGGTGATCACCGTCGCAGTGGTGATTTTTGTGAACAACTGCAGCAGCGCTTTGGTCATGATGGCTGTGCTGCTGGTGGTCATGCTGGCACTGGGTGTTCCCATTACTTACGCGCTGGGCCTGTCCACCATCATTGCCATTGTCAGCTTTAAGATCATCGGTATGCAGGGACTGGCCAATAAGATGTGGACCAACATCAACAAATACAGCCTGCTGGCAATTCCCCTGTTCATTGTCAGCGGCAACATCATGGCCAAAGGCAACCTGGGCAAACGTCTTTTGGATGTTGCCGCCGCCCTGATGAAGAAGTTCCACGGCGGCTACGGCATCGCCATTCTGGCAGCCGCCATCTATTTCGGCGCTATCTCCGGCGCTGCTGCCGCTGCCGCTGCTGCCCTGGGCGTTATGGGTCTGCCCCTGTTGGTGGAGCGGGGCTACCCCAAGAAATTCGGTGCCGGCCTTATCGGCGCCGGCGGCACCCTTGCTTCCATTATTCCTCCCTCTTCTATTCTGATTCTCTATGCGGCCACCGCTGAGGTCTCTGTCACCAATATGTTTACGGCCGGTATTGTGCCGGGGGTGACGGTTGGCCTGATCCTGATCCTTTACGTTTGGTTTATGGCCCGGAAGAATCACTGGGATGAAACAGCGGAACCTTTTTCCTGGAAGGAAGTCGGCCGGGCAACCAAAGACGCCATCTGGGCTTTGATTATGCCGGTGGCCATTCTGGGCGTGATTTATGCCGGCGTGTGCACCGCCACAGAGGCCGCTGCCGTTTCTGTCATTTATGCTGCGCTGGTCTGCCGGTTTGTCTATAAGGACATTACCTGGAAAGACCTGGCCCAGATTTTTGTGGACTCGGTAAAAACCAGTGCCTTCATCTTTGCCATTACCATGACCGCCTCCCTGTTCAGCTTCCTGATTACCATGGAGCGGCTGCCGCAGATGATTCTGAGCTTGGTCATGAATATCAACATGGGGAAGGTCCTGTTCCTGATACTCTTTAACCTGATCCTGTTTGCCTTGGGCTTCTTTATGACGCCCGGCCCCATTATCCTGATTGTCATTCCCGTCATCCTGCCGGTTGCGGAATCTCTGGGACTCAATCCCATCCACATCGGCATTATGGCTACGCTGAATATGCAGTTGGCTTTGATTACCCCGCCTGTAGGCACCAATATTTATGTTATGAGTTCGGTTGGCAAGATGAGCGTGCAGGATTCTATCCGCGGTTTGATGCCCTTCGTCGTCATTCTTCTGATCGCTCTTGTCGTCATCAGTGCGGTGCCGTGGTTTAGTCTTTGCCTGATTCACTGAAGGAGGAAAACAATGCACAGTCTCAAGGTAAAATTAGGTGCGCTTGAACTCGACAATCCTTTGATGATTGCCTCGAGCCCACTCACATCAAAACTCGATCTTCTGAAGCAGGCGGAGGACAATGGCTTTGGGTCCGTCAGCATAAAGCATGTCATGGCCTTTCAGAAGTTTGCCGCCAGACCTCGCTGGTACTGCGAAAAAGGCAATGTCATTGTCAGCGGTGATCCCAGATTGGAGCCAGAATATGGCCTCAATCTCATCCGCAAAGCAAAGGAGGAGACCAACCTCAAAATCATCTGCAACATGTCGGGCAAACCCGGAAGCCTTGAATCCTGGGGCGAGCTTGCCGCTGAGATACAGCAGGCCGGGGCGGACGCCGTGGAGCTCAACTTCAACTGCCCGAATCTGCTCTCCGCCGACGCGAACACGAAGCAGCTTCAGGGGGCCAATCTCAGTGCCGACCCTGACGCCTGCGGCATGGTTGTCGCTCAGGTTCGCGCCGCGGTGGATATCCCCATCATCATCAAGCTGAACACCGAGAGCGGTAAGGCTCTCCAGGTGGCGAAAACGACGGCGGCTGCGGGCGCGGATATCCTGAATGTTCACGCCACTTACCGCTGCGCTCCTGCACTGGATATTTACCATGGCGGAAAGATGCTGTATCCGGGAAGTGAAAACGGCAACTTCGGCGCCATGAGCGGCCCCTGGGCCCGCATGGCCTCCAACCGCTATATTGCGGATGTGGCACGGGCCGGTACCGGCAAGCACGTGATCGGCGGCAGCGGCATCTCCACCTGGCAGGAAGTGGTTGAATCCATCATGTACGGCGCCGAGTGCATCCAGCTCTGCTCCTCGGTTATGCAGCAGGGCTTTGGCCTTGGCCGGACAATCCTTGACGGGCTGCATCAGTTTATGGATGAGCAGGGTTATGCGAGTATTCAGGACATGGTTGGCCTGGCCTTCCCGTACATCTGCAATCCGGGACAAATGCGATATACGGACGCAGTAGCTCACATTGATGAAAGCCGGTGTGTCGGGTGCCAGCTGTGCACGCGTGTTGCTCACTGCACTGCCATCACCTACGATGCTGTCGCGAAGAAGTGCCATGTAAACGGTGCGGAATGCATCGGCTGCGGTATGTGCCGCGGTCAGTGCGCAAGGAACGCAATCTACTTTGAATAATCACTTGTATGGAGAAAGAAGCATGAGCATGAATATCACAGAGAAAATTCTGGCAAGAGCTGCCGGCCTTGACAGTGTCACGCCGGGGCAGATTATCGATGTTGCTGTTGACGCTGCCTTCACGGTGGAAAAACAGGGGCCGCTCTTCTTTTCCGAGTTCCGCAAAATGGGTCTTAAGATTTGGGATAAAGAAAAAGCCATCATCCTGGTAGACCATGGCACGCCGCCCAGCAAGGTGATGGACGCAGATCTGATTACAGACACCATACGCTTTGCGCGGGAGTATGACCTTCCCCTTCACAATTCCGAAGGGATCTGCCACCAGATTATGCCTGAAAAAGGTTATATCCGCCCCGGATATGCCTACGTTGGCACCGATTCTCACACCACCACCTATGGCGCACTGGGCGCGTTTTCCACCGGTATTGGCGCCACAGAGATGGCCTGGGTGTTTGCAAAGGGAAGCATCTGGATGAAGGTACCCAGCTCCATTCTGATTAACATCAATGGAGATCTGCCGGATTATGTATGCGGCAAGGATGTGGCGCTGTACGTGATGACCATTCTTGGAACTGACGGTGCAAGCTATAAGGCCATCGAGTACAGGGGAAGCACCATCCAGCAGCTCAGCATTGATTCTCGCTGCTCTCTCTGCAATATGGCTGTGGAGGCCGGTGCCAAGAACGGCATCATTGAAGCAGACGAAAAGACCGTCGCCTACATAAAGTCCAGGACCGACCGGGATTTTGAAATCATTCGTTCCGATCCTGATGCTGTCTACGATGCGGTGTACAACATTGACGGCAGCAAGCTGGAGCCCATGGTGGCCAAGCCCGGCGGCTCCCAGTACTCTGTCCCTGTCAGTGAAGTGGAAGGGATTCCCTTTACCCGGGCGCTTTTGGGCACCTGCACCAATGGCCGGATGGAGGATTTCCGCATTGCGCGGGATATTATAAAAGGCAAAAAGGTTTCTCCGGATGTACGTCTTCAGGTCATTCCCGGCTCCCGGGATATTTTCCGGCAGTGCCTGGATGAGGGCATTGTTCAGGATTTTGTGGATGCAGGCGCTATCTGGTGCAATCCCCAGTGCGGCCCCTGTGCCGGCGGTCATTACGGTCTTTTGGGCAAGGGCGAAGTTTGCCTCAGCACCTCCAACCGGAACATGGTCGGCAGAATGGGCGACGCCACATCTCAGGTTTATCTTACCTCCCCTGCTGTTGTTGCGGCATCTGTTATCAGGGGTAAGATCACAGATCCTAGAAAGCTTTGAGGTGATAGTATGGTAATTCATAATAAAGTATTTGGCGCCTACGGCCCCAATGTGGCCGCGGAACAGATCGCTTCCTCCAAATATGTAACAGCGGTGACCCCTGAGGGACTTGCCTCCGCGTGCATGAAGGATATCGATCCTGCATTTCATGAGCATCTGAAGGCCGGAACCATTATGGTTGCCGAGAAGAACTTCGGCTGCAACTCCAGCCGGGAGTGGGCCCCCAGAGCGCTGAAGTTCTCCGGGGTGGAACTGGTTATTGCCGACAGCTTTGCCCGCATCTTTTTCCGCAACGCCATCAACATCGGCCTGCCTATCATTGAGTGCGAAAACATCTGCCAGTTCTGCGGTGTGGGTGACGAGCTGGAGGTCAATCTTTCTGACGGAACCATCCGCAATGTAACCAGGGGAACCGAGACGAAAGGAACCGTCCTCCCTGATTTTCTGCTGGATATCATGACCGTCGGCGGCCTGTTGAACAAACTGGCCGCAGAGCAGAAGGAGGGAACCGTATGACAGAGGAGAAGCGCGCCCTTCTGCGGGAGATGGCCCTGCACTATGGGACGGATGCTGTGCTGGTATACAATCCCCAGTGGCATAAGGAAAACTACCGCTACCTGACCGGCCTGAACTTTATCGGTCCCATGGTAGTGACAATGTATCTTGCCGGAACGGATAAGTTCTGTGTTTTGTATTCCTCACCCTGGGATAAAAACGAAAACCAGTCCCATTTGGACGGCGTTGACTATGTGGCCCTGGTGGGCCCTGATATGGAAGAACCCGGCGCACTGCTGAAGGAAGCGAAGGCTGCAAGTGTGGCGGTTTCCGGAACAAAGTATTTGCCTTTCCTCATGGACGCCGCCCTCAGAAAAGCCGGTGTGGCCCAGGTTGCCGCTGAGGGCTTTCTGGAGAAGGCCCGCCTGCGCAAGACCCCGCAGGAGATTGCCTATCTGGAGCAGGCAGTACACCTCTCCGAAAGCGCCTGGCAGGTATTCATGCAGGGTGTTGCCGATGGATTGAATGAATATCAGATTGCAGCCAACGTGGAATACCATCTGAAGAAAAACGGCGCGGAGGACAATTTCCTTCTGCTGGCCACCGGCGGCAAAGAAATCCGGGGCATGACGCCGCCTATGAACCGCACCGCCAAGCCCGGCGATATGGTGCGCACGGAGATCACGCCCCAGTACAAGGGCTACTGGGCTCAGATTTGCCGCACCTGCGTCAAGGGCAAGGCCAATGAAGACCAGTTGAAAGCATTCTCCATCTACCTCGAATCCGAAAAAGCCGGCATTGCCGCTGTGCGCCCCGGTGTCAACATTCGGGATGTGGCCAAGGCTGAGAACGATGTTTTCCGCAAATATGGCTACGGCGAGTACTGCACGGAGCGCTACACCCGTGGCCGCGGTCACGGACATGGTCTGGATCTGGATGAGCAGCCGCTTGTTTCCGAGAGTTCTGACCTGATATTGGAAGAGGGTATGGTCATCGTGATCCATCCCAACACCTATAGCCCGCTGTGCGGCTATATGGTCTTTGGTGATCCGGTAGAGATTACGGCCGACGGCTGCCGGATGATCTCTACCACAGAGAGAAAGCTGTTCGAGGTTTGAGACTGGTTGGGCGTCGCGCCCCGGAAAGGAAACAGAAATGAAACGTGGATATATGAATTGGGATCGGAAGCTTCTGCCCGAACCCGCTTTGCACCAGCGCAGAGACAAGCTGTTCCGCTTATTGCGGGAGAAGAACCTGGATGCGCTGGTTGTATACGGCGATGTCATCAATGCCGATGAACTGGTGGACTTCAGTAACTACGGCCCTTATTGGTGCAACTGCGTGGCCGTGCTCACCGCCGGCGGAGACTACCAGCTGGTAACCGGTCATAATGCCCGTGTGAATCCCTGGCTGCAGGAGATGACCGGGCTGCCGGACGAAAAAATCCGCCCCGCAGGAATGAAGGTTCCCGCAAAGACCGCCGAGCTTCTGAAAGAGCTTCTGCCCGGCGGGACGGTGGGTCTGATTGGAAAGTACACGCCTGCCACCATGGGCAGAGCGCTGGCGTACGCCGGGTTTGCCGTGTGCTATCTGGGGGCGGACAGCGATGCGCTTCTGGCCCAGAGAGACCAGGCCTACCGGGATACGGTTCGCAAAGGGCATGAAATTATGGAGGCGGCTCTGGAAGGCGCCCTCTCAGAATCTCAGGGCATGGACATCCGGCAGAGCTGTGCCAGGATTGAATATGCTCTGCGCAATGCCGGCGCAATGGATGTGGTTTTGTACGCAGGTACCGGGGATGGGAGCTTCTCTCTGCCCCAGGATCAGCAGGCAGACTGCTGGAACCTTTACATCAACGTTCAATATCTGGGGGTCTGGCTCTGCTTTGCCTGCCCTGTGGGTGCAGCCGAAGCCGCCTACGCGGCCCTGGATCAGCAAGCGGCCCGGCTCAATCCCGGGGTGATCCCGGAGGGATGTGGCATCCACACAAGCGTTTTGTCCGACAGCATCAGCTCTCTGAATCAGCCGGGAATCCGTCTGACAGAAGGACAGATCTTTAGTCTGTATCAAACGAGCGGTCAGGGAGCCTATACGGAGAAAATGTACTGCATGACTACCAACGGCGCGATACCGCTGGGCAAGAGATAAGGAGGGCATCGGAATGAGCATGAATATGATTGAAAAGATTCTGGCACGCGCCAGTGATCGGGAAGAGGTTCACCCCGGCGAGGTGGTATTTGCCAGAGTGGATTCCTGTCTGCTTCACGATCTGAGCGGTTATATCACAGCCCGGGTATTTGAAAAAGAGGTCAAAAGAGAAATCAAAGACCCCAGCCATGTTGCGATGGTTTTTGACCATCATTTTTCTCCTCCCACGGTAGAGCGGGCAGACATTCTGGAAGAAAACCGTGCCTTTGCCCGCCGGCACAATATCCGTCTGTTTGACTGCGGTTCTGGCAATATACACAACTGCTGCGTGCGTAATGGTTTTGTTCGTCCCGGCGCGATTGTTGTCGGTTCGGACAGCCACACCCCGGTTCATGGCACGCTGGGCTGCTTTGCCACCGGCCTCGGCAACAATTCCCATGCAGCAACGGTCATGCCGCTCTCCCGGGCCTGGTTCATGGTTCCCAAAACCATACGCATTGAGTTGACCGGCCACACCAAGCCGGGGGTATTCCCCCGGGATGTAGCGCTCTGGCTCACCGGTCAGATCGGTGAAGGCGGCGCTGTCTATCGGGCCATTCACTTTACCGGCCAGTACATCAAAGACCTGGATGTCTGGGATCGTTGGCTCTTCCCGCTGATCACCATCGATGTGGGCGGCAAGTGCGGCTTTATCGACCCCGATGAAAAGACCATCGCATTTGTCAAACAGTATACGGACGAGCCCTTTGAGCCCCTCTATTCCGACCCGGACTGCGAGTATGA
Organism: Candidatus Limivicinus sp.; assembly: GCA_051866745.1. Taxonomy (GTDB): domain Bacteria; phylum Bacillota; class Clostridia; order Oscillospirales; family Oscillospiraceae; genus Limivicinus. The sequence goes on from JBJDXQ010000052.1 coordinate 42,679, forward strand.
GAAGACGCTTCGCTTTGATGTTTCCGAGCTGGAACCCATGGTTGCGGCATCCCCCACGCTGGGCAACGTGAAGCCTGTGGGAGAGTTTGCCGGCGCGCCCTTGCAGTGGGCTGAGCTGGGTGGCCATGGCGGCGCAAGAATTGAAGATTTCCGTATGGCAGCAGAGGTGCTGAAGGGGCGGCATATCGCGCCTGGTGTCAAGTTCAACTGTGTTCCCTCCAGCCGGGAAGTGTTCCAGCAGTGCCTGGATGAGGGCATTGTTGACATCATGTTCAAGGCCGGCTGCTCCTGGTTCCCACCCAGCACAGGCTCCAACCAGGCAATCAACATGGGCGCCATGTCTGCAAGCGAGGCCATGATCTCTACCCATGCCAGAAACTTCCCCGGAAGGAACGGCAGCCCGAAGGCCATTATGTATCTGTCAAACGCCGCGACCGTGGCAGCTTCTGCCCTGAATGGCTGCGTGACCGATGCCAGGCCATATCTGAAGGGAGGCAGTGTGTGATGCAGGCGAAAGCACACGGTCGTTGCTGGAAATTTGGCGATAACGTTCCTACTGACCAAATTGTAAGGGCCGAACGGGTGCTGCTCAGTATTCCGGAGATGGCCAAATATGTATTGGAAAACTATAACCCCAATTTTGCTAAAGAGGTAAAGCCCGGCGAGATTCTGGTGGCAGGCGCTCATTTCGGCCAATCCTCCGGGCGTGCGGTTGCACCGAAAGCAATCAAGCAGACCGGAATCTCTGTTGTGGTGGTGGAGTATGCTGCCCGCCTGTTTTACCGCAACTGTTTTGAGATCGGTCTGCCCATTTTGGAATGCCCCGGTGTATCCAAAGGAATCGACGACGGGGACATTCTCTCCGTTGATATAGAGACCGGTACTGTAGTGGATGAAACCAAGGGCATAAGCTTCCAGGCCCGGCCTACAGACCCCTTCCTGATGCGTATGCTGAAGGCCGGCGGACTGATTCCCTTTGCTGCGGAACTGGAGAAAGAAATTCAGGGGGAATAAAGATGCAGCTTGAAGTAGAAGGAAAATGTTGGAAATTTGGGGACAACATCCCCACAGACCAGATTGTTCGTGTGGACCGGGCGCTGGGAACCATGGAGGAGATGGCAAAGCACGTTCTGGAGAATCTGGACCCGACCTTCCCTGTGGAAGTAAAGCCAGGCGATCTTCTGATAGCCGGTATTCATTTTGGTCAGTCCTCCGGAAGAGCTGTAGCGCCCAAAGCAATCAAAGCCACCGGTGTCGCCATGGTGATTGTAGAATATGCCTCCCGCCTGTTTTATCGCAACTGCTTTGAAGTTGGCCTGCCTTTGTTGGAGTGTGAGGGCATTTCCAAGGCAGTAAGCAAAGGGGACATCGTCTACGCCAACATGGAGACAGGAGAGATCATCAACAAAACAACGGGACAGCACCTGCAGGCACGGCCTATTGACCCTTTTTTGATGAATATGCTGAAGCTGGGCGGTCTGATCCCTCTTGCGGCAACGATGAATCCTTAACCAAGGCCGGCAGAGTCCTAGGGCTCTGCCGTTTTTTTATCAGTGACAAAACGATACACAGGAGGGACTATGAAGAAAGTAGGAATAACAGAGACGATACTGCGGGAC
>JBJDXQ010000053.1:0-118200 GCA_051866745.1 Candidatus Limivicinus sp.
TGATCAGCAACCGGCCCGACGGCCTGAACATCAACGTGGACTGCGGCTCCACCCACATCGGCCAGCTGCAGAAGTTCGTGGTGGAAAACGGCCTGGACGTGGGCTTCGCCTTTGACGGCGACGCTGACCGCTGCCTGGCGGTGGACGAAAAGGGCAATGTGATTAACGGCGACCATATCATGTATGTCTGCGCCAAATTCATGCAGGAGAAGAACCGGCTGGACGGCTCCAAGGTGGTGACCACCATCATGTCCAACATGGGCCTGTACAAGGCCCTGGATCAGCTGGGCATCGGCTATGAAAAGACCGCCGTGGGCGATAAGTACGTGGCGGAGAATATGCGCCAGAACGGCCACATCATCGGCGGCGAGCAGTCCGGCCATATCATCTTTGGCCGCTACGCCACCACCGGCGACGGCCTGCTGACTGCCATCAAGGTGATGGAATGCATCACCGAGAGCAAGCAGCCCCTGTCCGTGCTGGCCGCCGGCATGACCATGTACCCTCAGAAGCTGAAAAACGTAGTGGTCACCGATAAGGACGAGACCCTGAATTGCGAAGAAGTAAAGGCCGCCGTGAAGAAGGTGGAGGCCGACCTGGGGGACGAGGGCCGTGTGGTGCTGCGCAAGAGCGGCACGGAGCCCCTGCTGCGCGTGATGGTGGAGGCCACCAGCGACGCTTTGTGTGAGGAGAAGGTGGATGAAATCATCGCTGCCATGCAGGCGGCGGGAAAGCTGATCAAGGTGAAGTGACATGGTAGCAATCAAAGACCTGTTTGATTTGGATAAGACCATTGCCCGGGAGCTGTTTGAAGGCAAGACCTACCCCTGGGAGGTGCTGGATGAGATCAAGCCCTTCATCCTGAAGCTGGGCGAGAGCCTGGACCCGGCGGAGTATGACCACCCCAGCGAGGGTGTCTGGGTGGCCAAAGACGCCAAGGTTTTCCCCTCCGCCTACCTGGGCGCCCCCTGCATCATCGACCATGGGGCCGAGGTGCGCCACTGCGCCTTCATCCGGGGCAGCGCCATCGTGGGCAAGAACGCCGTGGTGGGCAACTCCGTGGAGCTGAAGAACGTGGTGCTGTTTGACAATGTGCAGACCCCCCATTACAATTATGTGGGGGACTCGGTCCTGGGCTACAAGGCCCACATGGGCGCCGGCTCCATCACCAGCAACGTGAAGAGCGACAAGACCCTGGTTGTAGTGAAGGACCCGGAAGGCCACATCGAAACCGGGCGGAAGAAATTCGGCGCCATGCTGGGTGACTTTGTGGAAGTGGGCTGCAACAGCGTGCTGAACCCGGGCACCGTGGTGGGCCGCAGTTCCAACATCTATCCCACCTCCTGCGTCCGGGGCGTCATCCCCGCCAACAGCATCTATAAAGACAAAGAGCATATCGTACCGAAAAAGTAAAAAGCGATCTTCAACGGAGCGGCCCAGGCCGCTCCGTTTTTTATTTCCATGAGAAAACCTCATGACTCTGCCCTGAAAAAAGCGGGGCAGTCAGGGCATGGATTTGCCACATTTCCCTTGCAAGATACGCATACTGGTGGGTATAATTTTGTTATCAATATCGGACAGATTTTGTCAAAAACGGAACAAAATACTTGCGGGAGGTGCTGAAATGGACGAGGAAAAAAGAATCAGCACAGGCATTGACGGCCTGGATCAGACTCTGGATTTCCTGCGCCGGGGGGACACGGTGACCTGGCAGATTGAGAATGTGGGGGACTATGTCTTTGCGGCCACTCAGCTGGTGGCCAGCGTGGCCAGAACCGGCCAGCGGATCGTCTACCTCCGCTTTGCCGACCATGCGGAGGTGGTGGACGCGGAGGCCCTGGCCCGCCGGGGCGCCAACGTGATCAAATACACCCTGAACCCCATGGTTGGCTTTGAGACCTTTGCCATGCAGGTGCACCGAATCATCAGTCAGGAGCCGGAGAACAGCATCTTCATCACCGACTGCCTCTCCTGCCTGCAGCACTTCTGGTTTTCCGATCACATGGTGTGCAACTTCTTCTGCCTCACCAGCGCCTTCAGTCACCGGCGGGGCGCCATTTCCTACACCTGTGTCAAATACGAACGGCACCTGTATGAGACCATCTCCCGCATCCGGGAGAGCACCCAGGTGCTGCTGAACATCCGCACCCTGCGGGGTGACACCTACATTCATCCTGTGAAGGTGGCGGGCCGGCAGACAGAGACCATGTACTTCCCCCTGAAGCTGGAGCACGGCGGCAGCCGGGTCATTACCTCCAGCGCGGAGAGCTATGCCATCTTTGACATCTTCACCCAGACCGGGGAGCGGCGGGACTGCTGGGACAGTATGTTTGACTCGGTGCGGCCCGGCCATGAGGAGCCGGAGGATGACGACGGCCGGGCATTGAAGGAAAACATCCTGCGCTGCCTGCTGGGGTCGGAACCCAAGCGGCTGGCCCTGTGCCGGAAGTACTTCTCCGTGAAGGACCTGATGGACATCAAAAAGCGGGAGATCGGCACCGGCTGCATCGGCGGCAAGGCGGTGGGTATGCTGCTGGCCCGGAACATCCTCCGGGACACGGACCCGGAGCTGTTCCGGCGGCGGATCGAGCCCCACGATTCCTATTTCATCGGGGCGGACGTGTTCTATACTTACGCCGTGCAGAATGGCACCTGGGAGCTGCGCACCCGGATGCTGGAGCCGGAGGACTACCTGCGCATTGCCCCGGAATTCAAGCAGCGGCTGTTGGACGGCCATTTCATGCCGGAGATCAAGAGTCAGTTTCTGTCCATGCTGGAGTATTTTGGCCAGTCGCCCATCATTGTCCGCTCCAGCTCCCTGCTGGAGGATGGCTTCGGCAACGCCTTTGCCGGCAAGTATGAAAGCGTGTTCTGCCCCAACCAGGGCAGCATCGAGCAGCGGTACCGGGAGTTTGAAGCGGCGGTAAAGACGGTGTATGCCAGCACCCTGAGCCAGGAAGCCTATCAGTACCGCATTGAGCGGAACCTGATGGATCGGGACGAGCAGATGGCGCTGCTGGTGATGCGTGTCTGCGGCGACTGCCATGGCGGCTATTACTATCCCCATGTGGCGGGGGTGGGCCACTCCCGGAACCTGTACGAGAACGGCGTCACGGCGGCGGAGAACAAGGGGATGCTGCGCCTGGTTTTCGGCATGGGCACCCGGGCCGTGGATCGGGAGGCGGAGGACTACGCCCGGCTCATCGACCTGAACAAACCCCTGGCGCCGCCCATGGTGGCCTACGGCGATGAATATAAATTCTCCCAGCACAAGGTGGACCTGATCGATCTGAAAAACAACCGCTTCACCACCGTGGGGCTGGAGGACCTGAACAAAGCGGATATGAAGACCGATACCGGCCTTTTTATGGAGCCGGATATGGCCACCGCCGCCCGCTTCCGGGAGCTGGGTCTCTATGGCGAGCCGGTGCCGGAGCTGCTCAGCTTCCGCAAGCTGCTGCGGAACACGGATTTTGCCCCGGTGATGACCTGGATCATGGCCCTGCTGGCGGAAAAGTACGACTACCCGGTGGACGTGGAGTATGCCTGCAGCTTTGGCCGGGACGGGGACTACCGGGTGAACCTGCTGCAATGCCGGCCTTTACAGACCCATGGCCTGGGGCAGGCGGGGGTGATGCCCAAGGTGCGGGAGCACCTGCTGCGGATTCGGGGCAATTTCATGGGCGGCAACGCCTGCATCCCCGTGCGCTATGCGGTGTTTGTGAAGGTGGAGCCCTATCTGGAGCTGCCGGAACAGATGAAGTATGCCGTGGCCCGTGCCGTGGGGGACATGAACCGACGGCTGAAGGGCGGGAATGCTGTCCTGCTGGGGCCGGGCCGCTGGGGCACCACCACCCCCAGCCTGGGCGTTCCTGTGAGCTTTGCGGAGATCTCCCACTATGCCTGCATCTGTGAGCTGGCCTATCAGTCCCATGGCCTGCGGCCGGAGCTGAGCTATGGCAGCCATTTCTTCCAGGACCTGGTGGAGAGCGGCATCTTCTATGCTGCGGTCTACCAGGGGGAGGAAGGCTGTCTCTTCCGGGAGGAAGCCTTTGACGCCTTCCCGGATCGCTTCCGGGAGCTGGGCGGTCCCACGGCCCTGGAGGATGTGGTAAAGGTCTACGACTTTGGGGAAAACCGGGCCATCCTCTATGCGGAGGTCGCCAGCCAGGACTGCTTCCTGGGCCTGATGGAGGCTTGACACAATACATGACGCGCTGCCTGCATCACACCGCCTCAAAGGCTTCCCCTTGAGGGGAAGCTGTCAGCCGTAGGCTGACTGATGAGGTGGAAATCTTTCGCCCCTAAGGCAGCCAAATAAAAGAACGGTTCTGAAAAACCATCAAGCAGGGAAAACTGACGGCAGACTGCCAACCGGCGGCCTGCCGTCCGCTTTCCCTGTTAACATGAAATTGCTTCTATTATATATAAAAATCTTGATTATTTGAAAACCCTGTATTATGATATAGCCGAAATTGCGCCAGCGGAGTGGTAAGAATGGGTATAGAAGCCATCAGTTCCAGAAAAAATCAACATATCGTCCGTTTGCGCTCCCTGGCTGCGGATGGCGCTTTCCGCCGGGAGCAGGGGGAATACCTCTGCGACGGCATCAAGCTTTTGCGGGAGGCCCTGGCCCAGGGGGCGGAACTGCGCTCTGTGCTGTGGAAGGAACAGGCGGAGATCCTGCCCGGGCTGGAGGGCGTGAAGCAGTATGTGGCCCCGGCGGATCTTTTTGACTATGCCTCTCCCATGAAGAACAGCCCCGGCCCGGTGTTCACCGTGGCCATCCCCAGGGAAGAAACAGACAGGCCCCTGGAAAACGCCATCGTTCTGGAGAATGTCCAGGACCCCGGCAACGTGGGCACCGTCCTGCGCACGGCCAAGGCCCTGGGGGTTCAGGCTGTGGTGCTGGTGGGCGCCTGCGCCGATGTGTACAGCCCCAAGGCGGCCCGGGCCACCATGGGCGCCATCTTCCGCCAGCGGGTGCTCCATGCGGACATTCCCGGGCTGAAGGCGCTGGCGGCAAAGAACAGCCTGCCCCTTTACGCTGCCGCTTTGTCGGAGCAGGCGGTGGATATCCGTTCCCTTACCCTCAAAAATGCCATGGTCTGCGTGGGCAGCGAGGGTCAGGGCCTGAGCCGGGAACTGATGGATGCCTGCCATGGGCAGCTGATCATCCCCATGACTCCCGGCAGCGAATCCCTCAACGCCGCTGTTGCGGCTTCCCTCATCATGTGGGAGATGACCCGCGATAAGATAAACAGATAAAGCAGGTGGAACATTGGCAGCGATAAAATACTGGCTGTGGCTTGCCTCTCAAAGCAATGTAAGCCCCAGGTCCAGGGCGGCGTTGATCGCCCACTACGGCAGCGCGGAGGAGGCCTTCTTTGCCCCCTCCGGCGCTTTCGCCCGCCTTCCCGGACTGACGGAGCGGGACGCTGCCCTTCTGGAAGCCCGGGACCTGCGCCGGGTAGATGCCATCCTTTCCGCCTGCCATGACCTGGGCCTGGATGTGGTCACCATGCAGGACGCGGCTTATCCTGCCAGACTGAAAGCCATTTTCGCCCCGCCGGTGGTCCTGTTCGTGCAGGGCAGCATCAAGGGCCTGGATGAGGAGGCCGCCATTTCCGTCATCGGCACCCGCAGCGCCACGCCCTACGGCCTGAAAATGGGCCGCCGTCTGGCCTATGAGATCGCTTCTTCCGGCGGCGTTGTGGTGTCTACCCTGTCCCCGGGCATCGATGAAGCCGCGGCCAGGGGCGCCCTGCTGGGCGGCGGCAAATGCGTGGGCGTCCTGGGCACTGCCCATTCCGAGCGGCTCAGTCCCCTGCAGCGGGATATTGCCGCCTCCGGCGCATTGGTCAGCGAATACCCGCCGGGCACCGTCACCCAGAAGAGCTTCTTCCGGGATCGGAACCGCATCGCCGCCGGGCTGTCCCTGGCGGTGGCCGTGGTGGAAGCGCCCTCGACCAGCGGCGCCCTGCTCTTTGCCGCCGAGGCTTTGGAGCAGGGGAAGGAGATCTTCGCCGTCCCCGGCAATGCGGATGCTGCCAACAGCGCCGGCACCAACGCCCTTTTGAAGCAGGGGGCCCGGCCGGCCACCTGCGGCTGGGATGTGCTCAGCGAGTTTGAGCGGCTCTGCCCCGGCCGGCTGTATCCAAGCCGGGCCCCCCTGCCGGAGGAACCGGCCACCGTCCCGCCGGCGGCAGCGCCTGCCAAACCGGCAAAAGAGAAAAAAGAGATTGACAAGGAAAAGCCCAAAGATTATATTGACTTGCGTGACCAGCTCTCTGGCCTGAGCACGGAGCAGCTGGAGATCATCACCGCCATCGGCAAGGGAAAGCAGCATATAGACGATATTATCGAGGCCACCGGCTACCCGGCGGCCAAGGTGCTGGCCCAGCTTACGGTTTTGGAGATAAAAGGCTATATCAGCCGCAGCGCCGGCAAAAGGATAAGTCTGAATATAAAGCGTTAAGGAGAACACAATGGCAAAAGCGAAGAACCTGGTGATCGTCGAATCCCCGGCGAAAGCCAAGACCATCGAGAAATACCTGGGCAGCGACTATAAGGTGACCGCCTCCATGGGCCACCTGCGGGACCTGCCCAAGAGCAAAATGGGCGTGGATATTGAGCATGGCTTTGAGCCGCAATATATCCCCGTCCGTGATAAAAAGGAACTGATCAGCGAACTGAAGAAGGAGGCCAAGGCCGCCAAGACCGTCTACCTGGCAACGGACCCTGACCGGGAGGGGGAGGCCATCTCCTGGCATTTGAAGGAACTGCTGGAGCTGGACGACGAGAAGGCCAAGCGGGTCACCTTCAATGAGATCACCAAAAAGGTGGTCACCGAGAGCATCCAGAACCCCCGCAGCATTGACCAGGACCTGGTCAATGCCCAGCAGGCCCGCCGCATTCTGGACCGGATCGTGGGCTATGAGCTGTCCCCCTTCCTGTGGCGCAAGATCAAAACCGGCCTGTCCGCCGGCCGTGTCCAGTCCGTGGCCACCCGCATGGTGGTGGACCGGGAGGAGGAGATCCGCAACTTCAACAGCCAGGAGTATTGGCTGCTGGACGCCTGCCTGAATTGCGGGGAAGAGTCCGCCAGCTTCAACGCCCGCTTCTTCGGCAAGGGCGATAAGAAGCAGGAGCTGCACAGCGAGGAAGAGGTCAACACCGTCATCCGCGAGACGGAGAAGGCCCCCTTCACCGTCAAGACCGTCAAGCGTGGGGAGAAGCAGAAGTCTCCCGCGCCCCCCTTCATTACCTCCACCCTGCAGCAGGAGGCCTCCCGCCGCCTGGGCATGACGCCCCGGCGCACCATGTCCATCGCCCAGCAGCTGTATGAAGGCGTGGAGATCAGCGGCCAGGGCAGCGTGGGCCTCATTACCTACATGCGTACCGACTCCCTCCGTCTTTCGGAGGAGGCTCTTTCCGCCGCCGGCGCCTACATCGTCCGGCACTATGGCGAGAACTATTACCCCGGCAAGCCCCGGCATTTCAAAACCAAGTCCGGCGCCCAGGACGCCCATGAGGCCATCCGCCCCACCGACGTGAACCTCAGCCCCGATGTGGTGCGCAAGGACCTGAGCCAGGAGCAGTACCGGCTCTACCGCCTGATCTGGGGCCGCTTCACCGCCTGCCAGATGGCCAACGCCGTCTATGACAATGTGTCCGTGGAGGTGGATTCCGCCGGCTACACCTTCAAGGCCAACTATTCCGAAATGAAGTTCAAGGGCTATACCGCCGTGTACGAGGAAGCCCGGGATGAGGAGAGCAGCGAGATCGATAACCCCCTGCCCAGCCTCAGCCAGGGCCAGCAGCTGTATCTGGAGAAGATGCTGCCGGATCAGCAGTTCACCCAGCCCCCCGCCCGTTTCACCGAGGCCACCCTCATCCGGGCCATGGAGGAGAAGGGCATTGGCCGCCCCTCCACCTACGCCCCCACCATTTCCACCATCACCGCCCACGACTATGTGATCAAAGAGGGCAAGTACCTGCGCCCCACCCCCCTGGGCGAGGTGGTGACCGGCCTGATGAAGGAGCGCTTTGCCGATATCGTGGACCTGAAATTTACCAACCACATGGAGGCGGAGCTGGACGAGATCGAGAACGGCAAGGCCCAGTGGCGCAATGTGCTGGCGGATTTCTACGGCGATTTCAGCCAGGAGCTGCAGGCCGCCGAGACCGCTATGGAGGGCGTGAAGCTGAAAGTGCCCGACGTGCTCAGCGACGAGTATTGTGACGTCTGCGGCCGCCAGATGGTGGTGAAGAAGGGCAAATTCGGCCACTTCCTGGCCTGCCCCGGCTTCCCGGACTGCACCTTTACCAAGCCCATCGTCATCGAGATGCCCGGCAAATGCCCCAAGTGCGGCGGCCGCATCCTCAAGCGCACCTCCAAGAAGGGCTATGTGTTCTATGCCTGCGAGCGGGGCACCGATTGCGGCTTCATCACCTGGGACGTGCCCACCAAGGACTTCTGCCCCGCCTGCGGCAAAACCATGTTCAAGCGCAGCGGCCGCGGCCCCCTGAAATCCTTCTGCATCAACGAGGCCTGCGCCAACTTCGTGCCGGAGGAGCAGCGGGTCTATAAGAAAAAGACCCCGGAAGAAAAGGCCGCCGCGGCGGAAAAGAAAGCAGCCGCCAAGAAGCCCGCCGCCAAAAAGACCACGGCGAAGAAAACCGCCGCCAAAACCACCAAGACAACAACGAAGAAGCCTGCCGCCAAGAAGACGGCCAAGGCAAAGGAAGCATAAATGGAAACTGTAACCGTTCTGGGCGCGGGCCTTGCCGGCAGCGAATGCGCCTGGCAGCTGGCCAAACGGGGCATCCGTGTCCGCCTCTGGGAGATGAAGCCGGAGAAGATGAGCCCCGCCCATCATTCCCCTTATTTTGGGGAGCTGGTCTGCTCCAACTCCCTCAGAAGCGATGAGCTGACCAACGCCGTGGGCCTTTTGAAGGCCGAGATGCGCACCATGGATTCTCTCATCATGGCCAGCGCTGACGCCAACAAAGTGGCCGCCGGCGGCGCCCTGGCCGTGGACCGGGAGGGCTTCGCCCGCCAGATCACCGAAACCCTGGAGCAGCACCCCAATGTGGAGATCATCCGCCAGGAGGCGCTGGATATCCCCGATGGGCAGGTGGTCATCGCCACCGGCCCCCTCAGCAGCGACGCCATTGCCGAGAAGATCGCCGCCCTCTGCCCGGACAGCGACCTGCACTTTTACGACGCCGTGGCCCCCATCGTCACTCTGGACAGTGTGGACATGGACAGCGCCTTCTTCGCATCCCGCTACGACAAGGGGACAGCGGATTATGTAAACTGCCCTATGGACAAGGAGGAGTACCTGGCCTTTGTCAAGGAGCTGGTCAGCGCCAGGGAGGCCCCGGTGCACGGCTTTGATGACGGCGGCGTGTTTGAAGGCTGCATGCCAGTGGAGGTCATGGCCCGCCGCGGGGTGGATACCCTGCGTTACGGCCCCATGAAGCCGGTGGGCCTCATCGATCCCCGCACCGGGCGGGAGAATTACGCCGTGGTGCAGCTGCGGCGGGACAATGCCGACGGCACCATTTACAACATCGTGGGCTTCCAGACCCATTTGACCTGGGGGGAGCAGAAGCGGGTTTTCTCTATGATTCCCGCCCTGAAAAACGCGGAATTCGTCCGCTACGGCGTGATGCACCGCAACACTTACCTCAACAGCCCCAAGCTGCTGGATCGGTACTACCGCCTGCGCAGCGACACGCGCATCAGCTTTGCCGGCCAGATGACCGGCGTGGAGGGCTATGTGGAATCCGCCGCCTCCGGCCTGCTGGTGGGCATCGAGACCGCCGCCCGGGTGCTGGGTCTGGAGAGCGTGGATTTCCCCCAGGAGACCGCCATCGGCGCTCTGGGCCTGTACATCTCCGGCGGCAGCGTGGGGGACTTCCAGCCCATGAACATTAACTTCGGCATCATCAAGCCCCTGGAATACCGGGTCAAAGGCAAGAGAAACAAAAACGCGGAGATCTCCAACCGGTCTCTTGCGATCATTGAGCAGCTGAAAGAGAAGGAGGTTTTCCACCTATGAAGATCATCATTGACGCCATGAGCGGCGATAAGGCCCCGGAGGAGACTGTCAAGGGCGCGGTCATGGCCCGGCGTGCGCTGGGGGTGGACGTGGTCCTGGTGGGCCGGCAGGAGGTTGTGAAGGCCTGCCTGGAAGCCGAGGGCTGCACCGACATTGAGGTGGTGGACGCCCGGGACGTGATCACCATGGAGGATGACCCCAGCACCGCCACCAGAAGGAAGAAGGACGCCTCCATGACCGTGGCTCTCACCATGCTGCGGGACGGCTTGGGGGATGCGGTGGTCTCCGCCGGCAGCACCGGCGCCCTGCTCACCGGGGCCACCCTGATCGTCAAGCGCATCAACGGCATCCGCCGGGCGGCCCTGGCCCCCGTGCTGCCCAACGGCGGCAAGGGCGTGGTGCTGATCGACTCCGGCGCCAATGTGGACTGCACCCCCGAGTACTTACTGCAGTTTGCCTATATGGGCAGCTTCTATGCCAGGACCATGCTGGGTCTGGAAAGCCCCCGGGTGGGCCTTGCCAACGTAGGCACCGAGGACACCAAGGGCGGCGCCCTGCAGCATGAGACCTTCCAGCTGCTGAAAGCGGCGGGGGAGGCCGGCCGCATCAACTTCATCGGCAACGTGGAGGGCAACGGGGTTTTCTCCGGCGATGTGGACGTGATCGTGGCCGATGGCTTTACCGGCAACCTGATGCTGAAAACTGCCGAGAGCATGATCAAATTCATGATGGGCAACCTGAAAAACGTATTCTATAAGAGCCTGAAGAACAAGCTGGCCGCCGCCGTTTTGAAGGGGGACCTGGCCCAGATGAAAAAGACCCTGGACGTGAAGGAAGTGGGCGGCACCGTGATGCTGGGCATCTCCCGGCCGGTGATCAAGGCCCATGGCTCCTCTGACGCCCGCTGCATCCTGGCCGCCGCCCGCCAGGCCGTCACCTGTGTAGAGAGCGGCATCACCGATGAAATCAAGGCAAACATCGAGTACATGAAGATAGGCTGATTTATGGACAAGTTGGAAGCAAAAATCGGATACCATTTTCAGAATCGGGAGCTGCTGCGCACCGCCCTGACCCACAGCTCCTATGCCAATGAGCGGCATGACACGCCCTGCCAGAGCTATGAGCGGCTGGAGTTTCTAGGCGATTCCATCCTGGGCCTGATGACGGCGGAGTTTCTGTTTAATCACCAGCCGCCCCTGCCGGAGGGCCGCATGACCCGCCTGCGGGCGGAGCTGGTCTGTGAGGCCAGCCTGCACCGGGTGGCTTTGAGGCTGGACCTGGGCCGCTATATGCGCCTGGGCCGGGGGGAGGAGCATACCGGCGGCCGCCAGCGCCCGTCTATTCTGGCGGACATGGTGGAGGCCATCATTGCCGCCATGTACCTGGACAGTGGCATGGAGGAGTGCCGCCGCTTCGTCAACGAGATGATCCTGAAGGACGCCGAGATCAGCGACGCCCACCGCACCGCCGATTACAAGACCCAGCTGCAGGAGCTGGTGCAGCGCAAGAGTGACCAGCACATCAGCTATACCATGACCGGCGAAAGCGGGCCGGACCATAACAAGAGCTTCACCTTCTCCGTCTCCATCAACGGCGTAGTTGCCGGTCAGGGCAGCGGCCGCACCAAGAAAGAGGCGGAGCAGATGGCCGCCAAACAGGCTCTGGAGGCCCTGCAAAAATGAGCGCCAGAGAGAGCATCATCCCTGTTTTTGTGCCCCACCTGGGCTGCCCCCATGCCTGCGTGTTCTGCAATCAGCGCCGCATCTCCGGCAGCGAGCGCCCGGCCACGGCAGAGGATGTTATATGTGCAGTTGAAAAAGCCGCCGCCTTGCCCTGTCCTGGGGCAAAGCGGCAACTGGCGTTTTATGGGGGCAGCTTCACCGCCATCCCGGCGGCGCAGCAGCTTAGCCTGCTCCGGGCCGCCAAGACGGAGCTGGAGCGGGGGAACATCCATTCCATCCGCCTGTCCACCCGGCCGGACGCCATTGACGATGCCATTCTGACCCGGCTTACGCAGTACGGCGTGGGGACCATTGAGCTGGGGGCCCAGAGCATGGATGAAAATGTGCTCCGCCTCTCCGGCCGGGGCCATACTGCGGCGGACGTGGAACGCGCCGCCCGGCTGATCAAAGCCCGTGGCTTTCGCCTGATTTTGCAGATGATGACCGGCCTGCCCGGAGCCACCCCGGAAAGTGACCTGTCCACCGCGGAAAAGCTGGCCGCCCTGAAGCCGGACGGGGTGCGCGTCTACCCCACCGTCATCGTCCGGGATACCGCCCTTTACGACCTGTGGCAAAAGGGCAAGTATCCGGAGCACACCGTGGAGGCCGCGGTGGAGACCTGCGCCCGCCTGCTGCCGGTTTTTGAAGCAGCGGATATCCCCGTCATCCGTCTGGGCCTGAACCCCACGGAGGAGCTGTCCGCCGGCGCCGCTGTGGCCGGCGCTTATCACCCCGCCCTGGGAGAGCTGGTGCAGAGCCGCCTCATGCTGCAAAAGGCCCGGCGGGTACTGGCAGATGTGCCGCCCCAAAGCGCCGTCACCCTGGCGGTGGCCCGGGGCAAAACCTCCCAGATGACGGGCCAGCACCGGCAGAATGTGGAAACGCTGTGCCGGGAATTTGGGCTTCGCTCCCTGAAAATCAAAGAAACCGACCTGAAAGGCCGGGAAATTCAGATATTTTCCCTTGCAATCAGCGGGGATATATAATACAATAAATCGGTTATGTTTTGAGAATGTTTCTGATTGAATGAGGTTAACGGTTTGTACTTAAAAGCATTGGAGATACAGGGTTTCAAATCCTTCGCGGATAAAACCCGGCTCACCTTTGAAAAGGATATCACCGCCATCGTGGGGCCCAACGGCTCCGGCAAGTCCAATATATCCGATGCCATCCTCTGGGTCATGGGCGAACAGCGCACCAAGGCCCTCCGGGGCAGCAAGATGGAGGACGTGATCTTCGGCGGCACCGAGAAGCGGGGGGCCCAGAGCTTTGCCCAGGTCAGCCTGATTATCGACAACTCCGCCCATATTTTCGATTCTGACAGCAGCGAGATCATGCTCACCCGCAAGTATTACCGCAGCGGCGACAGCGAGTACTATATCAATCGGGAGCAGGTGCGCTTGAAGGATATCAACAACCTGCTCATGGACACCGGCCTGGGCCGGGACGGCTATTCCATCATCGGCCAGGGCCGCATCGCTGAGATCGTTTCCAACAAGAGCACTGACCGGCGTGAGGTCTTTGAGGAGGCCGCCGGCATCTCCCGCTTCCGTTACCGGAAGGAGGAGGCGGAGCGGAAGCTGGAAAAGACGGAAGAAAATCTTCTCCGCATCAACGACAAGATCGAGGAGCTGGAGCTGCAGGTGGAGCCTCTGCGCAAGCAGGCGGAAACCGCCAAGCGCTACCTGGTGCTGCGGGACGAGCTGCGCACCCAGGAAATCTCCGTCTGGATGGCAACATTGGAAAAGCTCCACGCCCAGTCCGAGACCGTAAAGCAGGAGTATGAGCAGACGGCTTTGCGCCTGGAACAGGCCAGAGCCGAGCTGGAAGCTCTGTACGCCTCCACCGGCAGCATCAGTGAGCGGATGCGCCAGAAGGATGTGGAGACCGACGAAGCCCGCAAGCGGCTCACCGACGCCCAGGCGGAAAGCGCCCAGCGGGAGGCGGAGGCCGCCGTCCTCCGTGCCAACAGGGAGAGCAGCCAGGAGAACAAGCAGCGCCTGCTTCAGGATATCCAGCAGCAGGAGACCCGGGTCCGGGAGCTGGAGGACAGCATCGGCCAGAGCCGGGAACGGCTGCAAAGTCTGGCCGCCCAGCTGAAGGAATTGGCCCGGGAGACCCAAAGCAACGATAACGTCCTCTCCGGTTGCCGCATGAAGCTTACCAGCCGGGAGGCCATGGTGAAGGACCTGGGAGATAAGGCCACCCAGCTTTCCGTGGATGGCCGCAGCATGGACTCCCGCATCCATATGCTCAGCGAAATGGAAAAGGACTACGAGGGCTACTCCAAGGCGGTGAAAACCGTCATGCGGGAGAGCCAGCGTGGCAATATAAAGGGCGTCCACGGCCCGGTGGCCAACCTCATCAAGGCCGATGAGGAATGTGCCCTTGCCATTGAGACCGCCCTGGGCGCCGCCGCTCAGAATATTGTCATTGACAGCCAGGAGGACGGCCGCCGCGCCATCGAGATGCTCAAGCGCAGCGATTCCGGCCGGGCCACCTTCCTGCCTGTGGATACCATCCGTGGCACCGTCATGAAGGACGCTCCCACCCGGGATCCGGGTTTCGTGGGCGTAGCCTATGAGCTGGTGCGATTTGATCCCCGCTATGAGCAGATCGTGGCAAACCTGCTGGGCCGCACCGTGGTGGCCGAGACTTTGGGGGACGCGGTGCGCATGTCCAAAAATAACGGCAACCGCCTGCGCATCGTCACCCTGGACGGGCAGCTCATCAACGCCGGCGGCTCCATGACCGGCGGCAGCACCGCCAAAGGCAGCGGCATTTTGTCCCGGGCCAATGAGCTGGAGAAGCTCCGCCGCCAGCGGGCGCGGCTGCTGGAAAATGAAAAGACCGCCAACGAGCGGCTGGATAAGGCCCAGAAGGACCTGGCCGCCGTCCGCTATGATTTGGACATGGCCCTGGAGGAGCAGGCCCAGCTGCGAAGCCGGGTGTCCTCCCTGGAGGCGGAGCAGCGGGCCACGGAGAATTCCGCCGCCCAGCTGCAGCAGCTGCTGGCAAGCCTCTCCGGCGACAGTGCGGCCCGGCGCAGCGCCGTGGATGCCGCCCAGCGGCAGATCGATGATTTCAGCCGCCGCATTCAGGAAAAAGAAAATGAAATCGCCAAAATGGGCGAGCGTATCAAGGCCATCCAGGCCGAGATTCAGGCCATCAGCCAGAGCAAGCTGGCCCTGGAGGGCAAGCGCACCAAGGCCGAGCGGGAGGCCCAGAGCCGCAACCAGGACATTCTGGAGCTGGAGCGGCGCAGTGCCCGCATCGAGCAGAAGAAGCTGGCCGCCGACATGGAGGAAAAGCAGATTCTGGATAAGCTCTGGGAGAATTATGAGCTGAGCCATTCCGCCGCCGAGGCCCTGCGCCAGCCGGTGGAGAACCTGCCCAAGGCCCAGAAGCAGATCAGTGACCTGCGCCGTCAGATTTCCGCCCTGGGCAACCCCAACATCGGCGCCATCGAGGAGTATGACCGGGTCAACACCCGCTATGAGTTCCTCAGCACCCAGCGGGACGATGTGGAGAAGGCCAAGGGCGAGCTGCTGGGTGTCATCAGGGACCTGACCGGCCAGATGGAGCAGCTCTTTGTGGAGCGCTTCCATGAGATCGACCAGTGCTTCCGCCAGACCTTCCTGGAGCTGTTCGGCGGCGGCAAGGCAGCCTTGAAGCTGGAGGATGAGAACAACGTGCTGGACTGCGGCATCGAGATCAAGGTGCAGCCCCCCGGCAAGGCTCTCTCCACCATCAGCCTCCTCTCCGGCGGCGAGATGGCCTTTGTGGCCATCGCGTTGTACTTCGCCATTTTGAAGGTGCGGCCCACGCCCTTCTGCGTCATGGACGAGATCGAGGCCGCCCTGGACGAGGCCAACGTCACCCGCTATGCCGAGTATATGCGCCGCATGTCCGATAAGACCCAGTTTTTGGTCATTACCCACCGCCGGGGCACCATGGAAGAGGCGGATATGCTCTACGGCGTCACCATGCAGGAAAAGGGCGTCTCCACCGTCATTGAGCTGGACCTGGAAAGCGCCCAGAAGACCGTTGAAGAATAATTACCGTGAATAATGGGGTATACTATATGGGATTTTTTGACAAGATTTTTTCCGGCCTGACCAAAACCCGCAGCAACATGGAAGAACTGGAGGAGCTGTTCCAGGATTACCAGCCCGACAGCGAGGATTTTTATGAGGAGCTGGAGGAGCTGCTGGTGCTGGCGGATGTGGGCGCCTCCACCGCCGCCGATGTGGTGAAGGCCATGCGCAAGCTGACCTGGGAACGGCGCTTCCGCAAGGGGGATGAGGCCCGTGCCGGCCTTATCGAGCTGCTGACAAAGCTGCTGGACGTGGGGGACACCGCCCTCAAGCTGGACACCAAGCCCTCCGTCATCCTGATGGTGGGCGTCAACGGCGTGGGTAAGACCACCACCATCGGCAAGATTGCCGCCCAGCTGAAGGCCCAGGGCAAGAACGTGCTGCTCTGCGCCGGGGATACCTTCCGCGCTGCCGCTGCCGAGCAGCTGGGCGTCTGGGCGGAGCGCTCCGGGGCTGACATTGTCCGCCACGAGGAGGGCAGCGACCCTGCCGCCGTGGTGTATGACGGCCTTTGTGCCGCCAAGGCCCGTGGGGCCGACGTGGTCATTATCGATACCGCCGGCCGCCTGCACAACAAGCAGAACCTGATGAACGAGC
Source organism: Candidatus Limivicinus sp. (assembly GCA_051866745.1). Taxonomy (GTDB): domain Bacteria; phylum Bacillota; class Clostridia; order Oscillospirales; family Oscillospiraceae; genus Limivicinus. The sequence goes on from JBJDXQ010000053.1 coordinate 16,486, forward strand.
TGGGCAAGATTCGCCGCATCATCGACCGGGAGCTGCCGGCAGCGGATGTGGAGACCCTCATGGTGCTGGACGCCACCACCGGCCAGAACGGCCTCATTCAGGCCAAGCAGTTTCTGGATACCGCCGGCCTCACCGGCATCGTCCTCACCAAGCTGGACGGCACCGCCAAGGGCGGCATCGTCTTTGCCATCGCCAACGAACTGAAGCTGCCGGTGAAATTCGTGGGTGTGGGCGAGGGCATGGACGACCTTCTGCCCTTCGAGTCCAAAAACTTTGTGGAAGCCCTGTTCAAATAAGAAAATTTAGATAAATGGAGAGAAAACATGCCAATCACCAGTAAACAGCGGGCCCAGCTCAGGGGCCTTGCCATGGAGGAAGACACCATTATCCAGGTGGGCAAAGGCGGCATCACCGAGAATCTGGTGGCGTCCGTCAACGCCGCTCTGAAGGCCCGGGAGCTTGTGAAGGGCAAGGTGCTGGAAAATTCCATGCTCACCGCCCGGGAAGCCTGCGACGCTTTGTGCCAGGCCTGCGGCGCCGAGGGCGTCCAGGTCATCGGCACCAAATTCGTCCTGTACAAACGCAACGAAAAAGAGCCGAAAATTCAGCTGATCAAGGATAAAAAGAAATGAAAACAGCCATTTACGGCGGCAGCTTCAACCCGCCCCACCTGGGCCACGTCAGTGCCGCCCGGACGGTGTATGAGCAGCTGCAGCCGGATCGTTTCCTCATCATCCCCACCAATATCCCGCCCCATAAGGACATGGCCCAGGGCAGCCCCACATCGGAGGAACGTCTGGAGCTGTGCCGCCTGGCCTTCGAAGAGATTCCCGGGGCGGAGGTGTCCGACCTGGAGATGAGCCGGGAGGGGCGCAGCTACAGCGCCGACACGGTGGAGCAGCTGCGGCGCCAGTACCCGGAGGACACCTTCTATCTGGTGGTGGGCTCGGATATGTTCCTCAGCTTCTGTACCTGGTATAAGTTCCAGTATTTGCTGGAAAACTGCGTTTTGACGGTACTTAGCCGGGAAGAAGATGACCTTTTGGAGCTGGAGCGCTTCCAGGCGGAGCTGGAGGAAAAGTACGGCGCGAAGGTGCGGCTGCTGCCCCATGAGCCGCTGCCCATGAGCTCCGGGGACATCCGGGAGCGGCTGCGCCTGGGCCTGGGGGCCGACATGCTGCCGGAGAAGGTGTATGCCGAGATTATCCGCCGCCGCTGCTATGAGGCCCAGCCGGAGCTGACCTGGCTGCGCACCCAGGTGACCCCCATGCTCACCAGCCAGCGTATGGCCCATACCGCCGGCTGCGAGCAGGAGGCGGTGCAGCTGGCCCGGCGCTGGGGTGAGAACCCGGAAAGCGCCGCCGTTGCCGGAATTCTGCATGATATTACAAAGGTTCTTAGTTACGATGAACAGTTGATATTGTGCGAAAAATATGGTATTATTCTCGACAACGCAGAAAAAGAAAACCCCAAGCTGCTCCACGCCATTACCGGGGCAGCCAAGGCCAGGGACCTTTTCGGCGTGTCGGAGGAGATTTATGAGGCCATTCGCTGGCATACCACCGGCAAGCCGGATATGACCACTCTGGAAAAAATAATCTATCTCGCGGATTATATCGAGCCTACCCGTGACTTTGAGGGTGTAGACAAGCTGAGAGCGCTTGCCTATGAAGACCTGGACAAGGCCATGGCCCTGGGTCTGGAGATGAGCCTGGAGGAGATCCGCCGCCAGAATGTGGAGCCCCACCGGGCTTCCCTGGAGGCCTATCTCTGGTACAGCGAAGGCGGCCGGTAAGCGAGAGCCGGCGAGAAAAGGTTTAATTTTGGCGCGCCGCTGGCCGTTAAGGCGGCAGAATGGAGAATGATATGCTTACTCCCGCCCAAATCGCGGCAATCGCCGCAAAAGCCCTGGACGAGAAAAAGGCCAGAGATGTGAAGGTCCTGAAAACCACGGAGCAGACCGTGCTGGCGGATTACTTCGTGATCTGCAACGGTACCTCCTCCACCCATATCAAGGCCCTGGTGGACGAGGTGGACAAGCAGCTTTCCGAAGCAGGGGAGCCCCCCATGCGCCGGGAAGGCCTGCGCTCCGACATCTGGGTGCTGATGGATTTTGGCTGCGTGATCGTCCATGTGTTTACCGATGAGGCCAGAAAGTTCTACAATCTGGAGCGCCTCTGGAGTGACGCTGAGGTGGTGGATGTCTCATCCCTTCCCAGCCCCTGAGGCTGAAGCGCTCAGGCCCGGCAGGGCCTGGGTTCTGCTTTGACCCCATGGGGCGGAACCGGACAAGAGACAAAATTTAACAGAAAGAGTTGATCCATCATGAAATACGATTTTGCAAGAATAGAGAAAAAGTGGCAGGCCAAGTGGGAAGAGACCAAGCCCTACGCCGCCGAGACCGGCAGTGACAAGCCCAAGTTCTACGGCCTGATCGAGTTCCCCTATCCCTCCGGCCAGGGCCTGCATGTGGGCCATCCCCGGCCCTTCACCGCCATGGACATCGTCACCCGCAAAAAGCGGATGGAGGGCTACAACGTGCTGTTCCCCATCGGCTTTGACGCCTTCGGCCTGCCCACGGAGAACTATGCCATCAAGAACCACGTCCATCCCGCTACCGTTACCCACAACAACATCCAGAACTTTACCCGCCAGCTGAAGATGCTGGGCTACGGCTTTGACTGGGACCGCTGCGTGGACACCACCGACCCCAAGTACTACAAGTGGACCCAGTGGATTTTCCTGCAGCTGTTCAAGAAGGGCCTGGCCTATAAGACCACCATGCCCGTCAACTGGTGCACCAGCTGCAAGTGCGTGCTGGCCAATGAGGAAGTGGTCAACGGCGTTTGCGAGCGCTGCGGCAGCGAGGTCATTCGCAAGGAGAAGAGCCAGTGGATGCTGGCCATCACCAAGTACGCCCAGCGGCTGATCGACGATCTGGACGACCTGGATTACATCGAGCGCGTCAAGATCCAGCAGAAGAACTGGATCGGCCGCTCCACCGGCGCGGAGCTGACCTTTGACACCAACACCGGCGACAAGGTCACCGTATACACCACCCGGCCCGACACCCTCTTCGGCGTGACCTACATGGTCATCTCCCCGGAGCATCCCCTGCTGAAGCAGTGGCAGGACAAGATCCAGAACTGGGACGAGGTGGCCGCCTATCAGGACGCCGCCGCCCACAAGTCCGACTTTGAGCGGGGCGAGCTGAACAAGGACAAGACCGGCGTGCGCCTGCAGGGCATTGAGGTCATGAACCCCGCCACCGGGGAGCACGTGCCCATGTTCGTCTCCGACTACGTGCTGATGGGCTACGGCACCGGCATCGTTATGGGCGTGCCCGGCCATGACCAGCGCGACTGGGAGTTTGCCACCAAGTTCGGTCTGCCCATCATCGAGGTGGTCAGCGGCGGCGACATCACCAAGGAGGCCTTCGTGGCCAAGGACGACAGCGCCATCATGGTCAACTCCGGCTTCCTCAACGGCATGACCGTGAAAGAGGCCATCCCCGCCATGAAGAAGTACGTGGTAGAGCAGGGCTGGGGCGAGGAAAAGGTGAACTACAAGCTCCGCGACTGGGTCTTTTCCCGTCAGCGCTACTGGGGCGAGCCCATCCCCCTGGTCAACTGCCCCAAGTGCGGCTGGGTCCCCCTGCCGGAGAGCGAGCTGCCCCTGGTTCTGCCTCAGGTGGAGAGCTATGAGCCTACCGATGACGGCGAAAGCCCCCTGAGCAAGATGACCGACTGGGTCAACACCACCTGCCCCTGCTGCGGCGGCCCCGCCAAGCGCGAGACCGACACCATGCCCCAGTGGGCCGGCTCCAGCTGGTACTTCCTGCGCTACATGGACCCCCACAACGACAAGGAGCTGGTCTCCAAGGAGGCTGAGGAGTACTGGGGCCCGGTGGACTGGTACAACGGCGGCATGGAGCACACCACCCTGCACCTGCTGTACAGCCGCTTCTGGCACAAGTTCCTGTATGACATCGGCGTGGTGCCCACCAAGGAGCCCTACGCCAAGCGCACCAGCCACGGCATGATCCTGGGCGAGGGCGGCGAGAAGATGTCCAAGTCCCGGGGCAACGTGGTCAACCCCAACGACATTGTTGAGCAGTACGGCGCGGACACCATGCGCCTGCACATCATGTTCATCGGCGACTTTGAGAAGGCCGTCACCTGGTCCAACGAGGCGGTGAAGGGCTCCAAGCGCTTCCTGGACCGCTGCTGGAACCTGATGGACATCGCTGAGGAAGGGGAAATTTCTCAGAAGAACGAGGCCATCATCCACAAGACCATCAAGAAGGTCACCGAGGACATTGACACCCTGAAGATGAACACCGCCATCGCGGCATTGATGACCATGGTCAACGAGTTCTACTCCAAGGGCCTCACCAAGGGCGACCTGGAGCAGCTGATGCTGATGCTCTCTCCCTTTGCTCCCCACATGGTGGAGGAGATGTGGGAGCTGACCGGCTTTGCCGCCAAGTACGGCAAGATGGCCATGCAGATGCCCTGGCCCAGCTTTGACGAGAGCAAGACCCACGAGGCCGAGAAGGAAATGGCTGTCCAGGTCAACGGCAAGCTGCGTTCCACCGTGGTGGTGCCTGCCGATGCGGAGGACGATGCGGTTGTGGCTGCCGCCTGCGCCGATGAGAAGATCAAGCGGCAGATGGTGGGCATGGAGCTGGTGAAAACCATCGTTGTCAAGAACAAGCTGGTGAATTTAATTCTCAAGCCCAAAAAGTGATTATTGACAATTGGCCTTTTTGCCGTTATAATACTGATGTTAAAAAGCCAATTAGTTGGCCCTTGAAGCGCCGCAAGGCGCATTTGGAGGGAGGGAAATAGATGTCTGAAATTTATGTCAAGGAAAACGAGTCTCTGGACAACGCTCTGAAAAGATTCAAGCGCAGCTGCGCCAAGTCCGGCGTTCTGGCCGACCTGAGAAAGAAGGAGTATTACCAGAGCCCCAGCGTGAAGCGCCGCAAAAAGTCCGAGGCCGCTCGCAAGAACAAGAATAAGCGTTACTATTGATTCGTTGATAGAAATGCAAAGCCAGTCCCGACAGGGACTGGCTTTTTTTTTGAGACCATCCAAAAAGCAGGTTTCACAGGCTCCCTTGTGTAAAGGGAGCTGTCAGCGAAGCTGACTGAGGGATTGTTTTATGAAATATTACGGATTCTCAGCTATATCTTGCAAAGTTTGAACTTTTCCTTTACAACCCCTCCGACAAAAATCAGAGATTTTTGCCACCTCCCCTTACACAGGGGAGGCTTTGGTTGCTTCTTTGACAGTCTGATGCCAGTCTCATCCAGGACTGGCTTTTTTTAATGCAAAATGCCCGGCGGCATTTGATTTGAATTTTACATTCGCCGGATTTTGTATTTTACACAGCAAAGGTACAATCACAAGCGAACCCTCAGAGTACAAGGGGCCACACGGTTTTTCGGGGCTGAAACGACATCCAGCGTCGTTATCCTCGTTGCCGGGCGACAGCCCGGCCGCCTCGTCTGCCTTGCTGAGCTGCCATTTCCGCTCCCGAAAAACTCCGAAGGACTTTCCAGCCAGCATGAATTGGGGCTGGAGAGGAAGAGGATGCAGGTGGGCTGTCGCCCACCAAAGACGATGACAAAGCCAGCGCCGATGCAGGCGGCTGAAAAGCGTGTCTCCCCTTGTGCACTGAGGGTACCAGGAAGATATAAAAAATAAAGAAACCTTTTGGAGAAAGGAAAACGAAAAATGAAAAAGACCATTGCACTTGTACTGACTGTACTGATGACCCTGTCTGTGTTGGCCGCTTGCAGCGGCAACAGCGCCCCTGCCGCCACCGAGGCTCCTGCTTCCACCGAGGCTGCTGCCACCGAAGCTCCCGCCGCCGAGACCCCCGCTCTCTCCGGCAGCGTTTCCACCGACGGCTCCACCTCCATGGAGAAGGTGATCGGCGCCCTGGGCGAAGCCTATGAGCAGAAGACCGGCGTCACCGTTACCTATAACCCCACCGGCTCCGGCTCCGGAATCAAGGCCGTGGGAGAGGGCCGCTGCGACATCGGCCTGTCCAGCCGTGCATTGAAGGACGAGGAGAAGGCCTCCGGCCTTGCCCAGACCATCCTGGCCTATGACGGCATCGCCATCATCGTAAACCCCGCCAACCCCATCAATGACCTGAGCCTGGAGCAGATCGCCAAGGTCTACACCGGCGAAATCACCAACTGGAGCGAGCTGGGCGGCGACGACGCGGAGATCGTCCTCATCGGCCGTGAGGCCGGCTCCGGCACCCGGGACGGCTTTGAGTCCATCACCGGCACCACCGACGCCTGCCAGTACCGCCAGGAGCTGACCTCCACCGGCGACGTGATCACCACCGTGGCCCAGAACCCCAATGCCATCGGCTACGCCTCCCTGGCCTCCGTCAAGGACACCGTCAAGGCCCTGGATGTTGAAGGCGTGACTCCCAGCGAGGAGACCGTCAAGGACGGCAGCTACCTGGTGCAGCGCCCCTTCGTGCTGGTAACCAAGGAGGGCGTTGAGCTCTCCGCCGCCGCCCAGGACTTCTTCAACTACATCACCTCCACCGAGGCCAATGAAATCATCGCCGGCGCCGGCGTGGTATCTGCCAACTAAACAATTATGAAACAGGGCAGGGCTTCAGCCCTGCCCTGTTTCAGGAAAGGCGACAATATGGCGAAGAAAAAACAACTTGTGGAAAACCTGGTTCACGGCCTGTTTCTCCTGCTGGGCCTGATCACTGTGGGCTGTGTGCTGCTGATCACCGTATACCTGGTGGTGTCCGGCATTCCAGCCATCCGGGAGATCGGCCTGGCGGATTTCCTCTTTGGCCGCCGCTGGGCTTCCACCGCCGCAGAGCCGGCCTATGGCATTTTGCCCTTTATTCTCACCAGTATCTACGGCACAGCCGGGGCCATCCTCATAGGTGTGCCGCTGGGCTTTTTGTGCGCGGTGTATCTGGCAAAGATGGCACAGCCGGGTATCAGGAATATCATGGAGGCCGCGGTCAGCCTGCTGGCGGGAATCCCCTCGGTGGTCTATGGCCTGGTGGGCATGCTGGTGCTGGTGCCGGGAATCCGGCGGCTGTTCCACGTGCCGGACGGGGCCAGCCTGCTGGCGGCCATTCTGGTGCTGGCGGTGATGATCCTGCCCTCCATTATCAAGGTTTCCATTACGGCGCTGGAGGCAGTGCCCAGGGAATATGAGGAGGCGTCTCTGGCCCTGGGGGCCACGCCGGTGGAGACCTGGTTCCGGGTGTCCGTCCCCGCCGCCAAAAGCGGCATTGCCGCGGCGGTGGTGCTGGGGGTGGGCCGGGCCATCGGCGAAACCATGGCGGTGATGATGGTCTCCGGCAACGCGCCCAATATGCCGGACTTGTTCCAGAGCGTCCGCTTCCTCACCACGGCGGTGGCCAGCGAGATGGCCTATTCCGGCGGCTTGCAGCAGCAGGCCCTGTTCTCCATCGCCCTGGTGTTGTTCCTGTTTATCATGCTGATCAACGCCGCGCTGAACGCATTCCTCAAGGGCGGTAAGGAGGGCTGAATATGCTGAACAATAAACTGAGCGGGGAGCGGAAGGCCTACATCCTGCTGATGAAGGGGCTGATGCTCCTTTCCGTGGCTGTCACCGCGGCCCTGGTGCTGTTCCTGTTTGGCTATGTACTGATCAAGGGCCTGCCCAACATCAGCTGGGAGCTGCTGAGCACCAAGCCCAGCTATCTGACGGAGCGGATCGGTATCCTGCCGGATATCCTGAACACCCTGTATCTGCTGCTGGCGACCCTGGTAGTGGGCCTGCCCCTGGGGGTAGGGGCGGCGGTATACCTCACCGAATACGCCGGGAACCGGCGGGTGGTAAGTCTGATCGAGTACGCCGCCGAGACTCTCTCCGGCATCCCTTCCATCATCTACGGCCTGGTGGGTATGCTGTTCTTCTGCCAGTTCCTGCGCATGAAAACCTCTCTGCTGGCCGGCGCGCTGACCCTGGTGATCATGAACCTGCCCACCATTATGCGCACCACCCAGGAGAGTCTGAAAACCGTGCCCCAAAGCTATCGGGAAGGCGCTTTCGGCCTGGGGGCAGGGAAGTGGCGGGTGGTCCGCACGGTGGTGCTGCCCAACTGCCTGGACGGGATTATCACCGGCTGCATCCTGGCGGCAGGCCGGGTGCTGGGGGAATCCGCCGCGCTGCTGTATACCGCGGGCTTTGCCCACGCGGTCCATGGCCTGAAGGAGGGACTGCTGAGCCCCGGCGCCAGCCTGACGGTGGCCCTGTACGTCTATGCCAAGGAGCAGGGAGAGTTTGCGGTGGCCTTTGCCATCGCCGCCATTCTGATGCTGCTGACCCTGCTGATCAATCTGCTGGCGGCACTGGTCCAGAAAGGATGCAAAAGGAGAACGAGCCAATGAACAACATCATGACTGCCAGGGAGCTGTGCCTGTGGTACGACCAGGCCCAGGCTCTGAAAAACATCAATATGGACATTGCCGAAAACAGCATTACCGCCCTGATCGGGCCCTCCGGCTGCGGCAAGTCCACCTTCCTCAAGACTTTGAACCGGATGAATGACCTGGTGCCCGGGGTGAAGATCACGGGCCAGGTGTGCTATCGGGAGGAGGATATTTACGACAAAAATGTGGATGTGAACCAGCTGCGCCGGGAGGTGGGCATGGTGTTCCAGAAGCCCAACCCCTTTCCCATGAGCATCTATGACAACATCGCCTACGGCCCCCGCACCCATGGCATCCGAAAACGGGGGGAGCTGGATGAGATCGTGGAACAGGCCCTCCGGGACGCCGCCATCTGGGACGAGGTGAAGGACCGGCTGAAAAAGAATGCGTTGGGCCTCTCCGGCGGCCAGCAGCAGCGGCTGTGTATCGCCCGGGCGCTGGCGGTAAAGCCCAGTGTGCTGCTGATGGATGAGCCCACCAGCGCCCTGGACCCCATCTCCACCTCCCGCATTGAGGAGTTGGCAATGGGGTTGAAGGACCGCTACACCATTGTCATCGTCACCCACAATATGCAGCAGGCCCTGCGCATCTCCGACAGCACCGCCTTCTTCCTGCTGGGAGAGCTGGTGGAGTATGGGGACACGCAGACGATGTTTGACCAGCCGGCGGATAAGCGTACGGAAGCCTATATAACAGGGAGGTTTGGTTGATGCGGAACTATTTTGACCAGCAGCTGGCGCTGCTGAAGGAGGAAATGACCCAGATGGGCGCCTTGTGTGAGGACGCCATTGCCCTGGCGGTCAAAGCCCTGGCGGAGGGCAGTCCGGCGCTGGCCGCCAAGGTGCCGCCCATTGCGGCGGCCCTGGATCAGAAGGAGCGGGATGTGGAGGGCATCTGCCTGAAGCTGCTGCTGCGGCAGCAGCCGGTGGCCGGTGACCTGCGGCAGATCTCCGCCGCCCTGAAAATGATCACCGACATGGAGCGCATTGGCGACCAGGCGGAGGACATTGCCGAGATTGTGGGCTATCTGGAGGGCTGCGGAGAAGCCCATTGCGCCCTGCTCAGCGCCATGGCCCGGGCCGCTATCCGCATGGTTACCGACAGCGTGGACGCCTATGTGAAGCAGGATGTGGCTTTGGCAGAAGCGGTCATCGCTCATGACGACGTGGTGGATGATTATTTCAGCCAGGTGAAAAACAGCCTGATCCAGATGATTGCCCAAACACCGGCAAACGGAGGCTTCGCCCTGGACCTGCTGATGATCAGCAAGTACTTTGAACGCATCGGCGACCATGCCACCAACATTGCCGAGTGGGTCATCTTTTCCGTTACCGGGGTGCACAAAAGCGAGGAACTGAACAAGGAACAGAGTATATAAAGCAAACGGAATATAAAAATCCCGCCCCTTTCATCCGAAGGAGCGGGATTTTTATGGAACGGGGGAACTTACTGGATTTCCACCAGCTTGCCGATGACCACATAGCGGGCGTTGTTAAACTCATAGGTGCAGGTGGACAGCACGCAGATCTTATCCTCGATGCCGACCTCCACATCGCTCTGGAAGGTGGACTCAGCCTTGGCGCTCTCCACATAGGCCAGGAACTGCTCATCCTCGTCAAACTGGCGGGCGTAGACAAAGGAGTCCGGCTCCGTCACCAGGCCGGCGAACAGGTCAAGGCGGAAATTCTTCTCCGGGGTGCTGATATAAAGGCAGGGGTGCTCCGGGTAATAGGCGGCGTCCCGGTAATTGCGCAGGCTTGCGAACATGGAGCCGTCATTCATGTTGTGGCCGTAGACCAGGGTGTTCTTATCGCTGAAGTCCTTGGCGTTCTGGCAGTCGATGAAGATGGTGCCGTTGGCATTCATCTCGCCGCTGAGCAGGTGGTCAAGGTAGGTAAAGTTATCCTCGGTCTGGGCGATGGGGTAGTTGATCACGGTGTTGGGGCTGTAGATCCAGCCGGCGGCCTCCGGGTTCTGGGCCTGGAGGGCGGCAAAGTCAACGCTGATGGGGGAGACCTCCACCGGCTCTTCCTCCTGCTCCTCGCCGGGAGCGGCGGAGGGTTTGGGCGTGCTGGCGGTCACAAACTGCTGGGAGAGGGCATTATAGTTGTTTTCCGCAATCTTATAGCCTCTCAGCGTGCTTATGATTTTAAAGGCGCTGAACCCAAAAACGCAGAGAAGCACCACGCATAGCAGGATAAGCACCAGTTTGACAGATTTTTTGATGATGAATCGCCATCCTTTATTACAGAGTGGCTACATTATAACGCAAAGCAGCGTAAAAGGAAAGACATATTTGTAAATAAAAGCTTAATATTATTTAAGGTAAATTCTGCCAAAGGGGGAGAGAATACAAATCCGGCGGCTGCTTTTTTGTGATAAAGCTCTAAATCATTACCTTGACAAAGGAAAAAGCGGGGCGTATAATCACGCACATAATGTGGTTTTTTATCCAGCTTGTGACATGATTGCCGAAGCTGGGGAAAGCCTGTAACATGAGGAGGAAAGTATGAGCTTCAAAGAAATTGCAAACAGCAGCCTCTTGTGGACGATTACAGCTGTGGGTATTGCCATCGTGGTGGTAATGATCCTGTTCTATCTGCGGCTGTGTTACAAGAAGGCCCTGGAGATGGGCGTGGAAAAGCAGACCATTAAGGCTGTGATCAAATCTTCCGTCACCTTCTCCATCGTTCCGTCCATTGCGGTGGTTGCCGGCCTGGTAACCCTGGCGGTGGTGATCGGTCTGCCCTATGGCTGGTTCCGTCTGTCCGTAATCGGTTCCGTGTCCTATGAGCTGATGTCCGCCAACATGGCGCTGAACGCCCTCAAGCTGGATCTGGCAACGGCGGACGGCTATGCCTTCAGCCTGATGGCCTGGTCCATGTGCCTGGGCATGACCCTCTCCATTATCTTTAACCTGTTCTTCAACAAGAAAATCCATATGGGCACCCTGAAGCTGGGCAAGGGCGACAAGAAGTGGGGCGCCGTTTCCCAGAACACCTTCATGCTGGCGCTGATGTGCGCGCTGCTGGTTCCGATGATCTTTGCCGGCGGTGTGAACCTGCTGACCTTTGTCACCAGCGCGGTGGTGGCTGTCCTGATTTCGCTGCTTGCCAAAAAGCTGAACGCCAAGTGGCTCAATGACTTTGTGCTGGTTTTCAGTATGATCGTTGCTATGGCCTCGTCCGTCCTGTGGGACAAGCTGCTGTAATAGAAGGAAGGAGGACACCATTATGGATAAAAATGTAATCAAAGTTGTGGATGAAAAGACCTACTATGATCAGATGCACAGGATCGGTTTCTGCGTTCTGGGTATTGCGATTATCATCTTCTTTGCCATCCCCACCATCATCAGCGTCTATTTTGACGTCATTCCCAAATTCAGCGACCTGCTGATCGCTGCCGGCGGCCTGTGCGCCATCTTTGTCCCGCTGGGCATTGCCGAATCCTTTGTGGAAGTCCCGGTTATGGGCTCTTCCTATTACATCTCCCTGGTCACCGGCAACGTGCTGAACCTGAAGCTCCCCGCGGCCATGAATGCCCTGAAGATTGCCAACCTGCGGCAGGGCACCCCCGCCGCCGACGCCGTGGCCGGAATCAGCGTGGCAGTTTCCGCTCTGGTCACCACCCTGATGCTGGTGGTGGGCGTGCTGCTGCTGACGCCCCTGCAGCCCTTCCTGTCCTCCCCCGTGGTTTCCACCGCGGCCACCTATGTGCTGCCGGCCCTGTTCGGCTGCCTGTTCCTGGGCATGATGAGCGACGATGTGGGCGGCGGCGTGGTGATCCACAAGCGGCTGCTGGCAGCCATTGTCCCCTTTATTATCTGCATCATCCTGTACCTGATCATTCCCGAGCTCTACGAGGCGCTGGAAGGAATCATCATGATTCTGTGCATCCCCATGGTTTACCTGATCAGTAAGAAGCTGTACAAGAAGGGCGTTATCACTGTGGATATGCCGGAAGAGGCAACGGAAGCCGCCGAAGCCGCGGCAGAATGAGCGCGGAACGGAAGAAAAAAATGGAACAAAGAATTCTGGATAAAATCGACGCCGTCGTTCAGCAGGCAGCGCCGGAACTGAAGGAGCTGGCCTTAAACCTCCACGCCAACCCGGAGCTGGGGCATGAGGAATTCAAAGCCTGCCAGTGGCAGGTGGAGCTGCTGAAAAAATACGGCTTTGAAGTGGCGGACCATTTCTGCGACATTCCCACCGCCTTCCACGCTTCCTATCGGGGGGCAAAGCCCGGTGTGAAGATCGCCATGCTGACCGAGTACGACGCCCTGGCGGAGCTTGGCCACGCCTGCGGCCACAACCTGATTGCCATGGTGGGCGTGGGCTCCGGCATCGCCATCCGGGAGCTGGTGGAGGAATTCGGCGGGGAAATCCATGTGATCGGCTGCCCGGCGGAGGAGACCGCCGGTGCCAAGGTGCCCATGGCCGCCAAAGGCGCCTTTGACGGCTTCGACGTGGTGATGATGGCCCATCCCGGCCATGTGGATGTGGAATCCCTCAACACGCTGGCGATTCAGGCCCTGCGCTTTGAATTCTTCGGCAGGCCGGCCCATGCGGCAGGCGCCCCCGAAACCGGCCTGAATGCCCTGGACGCCATGATCAATTTCTTCAATCTGGTGAATGCCCTGCGCCAGCAGACCAAGCCGGACGCAAGAATCCACGGCATCATCACCAAGGGCGGCTCCGCCGTAAACGTGATCCCCGATTATACCGAGGCGCTTTTCAACATCAGAAGCAACAAGGTGGCGGATGTGAAGCCGCTGACCGAGCGGGTGAAGGCCTGCGCCCAGGCCGCCGCTTTGGGCACCGGCTGCACCGTCAAAATCAGCAAGTACGACGAAGATTTCATGGACACCTGCACCAACGTGTATCTGTCCGACCTGGCCTGTGAGCAGATGGAGGCCCTGGGGCACCCCATGCTCAAGCTGGGCAACATGACCATGCCCGGCTCTTCCGACGTGGGGGATGTGAGCTATCACTGCCCGGCCATCCAGCTCAGCTTCGGCATGGGTCTGCCGGAGGGATACGTGGGAACGGGCAACCCTTTCACCGACGTACCCTATGGGCCTCATACCAAGGAGTTTGCCGCCCAGGCCTGCCGGCCGGAAGCATTGAACAACGGCCTTGACTTTGTCAAGGGCTTTGCCATGACGGCCTACCGTCTGATGACCGAGCCGGAGCACCTGGAAAAAATCAAGGCAGAATTCAACCGGGAGGTTGCCGGCAAAATTGTCAGCTGGTAAAACAGGTCGCTATACTTTTGATGAAAAAACGGGGGAGGCTTCACAGGCCTCCTCCGTATTTTTCATCAAAGCACCCACGGTTCGGATTCACATACCAATGGGGAAAAGTCCGTATTCTGACAAAAATGTAAGAAAAAAGGGGTGTATTCAGGGCTTGATAAATACAAAAAGAATGCTATAATATACGATGTCAAATGTCATATGTCAGGAGGGACCGTTCATGGCACAGTCAAGTATGTTTAAAAATGTGCAGCAGCAGAGGGAGATTCCGCTGTCTGAAAAGGTCGCTCAGCAGATCGGTAATCTGATTAAAGAGCGCAATATACAAATCGGGGATAAGCTGCCCAATGAGTTCGAGCTTGCGGAAAGCCTCAACGTGGGCAGAGGGACCATCCGGGAGGCGGTAAAGATCCTGGTGGCCCGCAACTGCCTGGAAATTCGCCGCGGCAAAGGCACCTTTGTTACGGAAGAACTGGGCAAGGTGGAAGACCCGCTGGGCTTTGAATTTGTGGAGGATAAGGTGAAGCTGGCAGAAGAGCTGTACGAAATCCGTATGCAGTTGGAACCCTGGATTGCCTCCCTTGCCGCCGCCCGCATTCATGAGGAAGAAAAGGCGGAGCTTATGGCCCGCTGTGACGCGGTGGACAGGGCCATCCTTGCCGGGGAAGACCATAACGAGGCGGACAATGCCTTTCACCTGTATATTGCCCAGTGCACCCGCAACAGCATTCTCCCGGAGATCATCCCCATCATCACCTACTGCGTCCGGCTGTTCACCCGCTTCCGGGAGCCGGATATGCTGGAAAAGACCATGAAAACCCACCGGGCTGTCGCCACCGCGATTTGCGAAGGAACGCCGGAGGCTGCCGGGGAGGCCATGCGCCGGCATCTCCTTGCAAACCTTGACAGTATAGAGGCGCTGCGGAAAAACGCCAATCAATTGAGTTAAAATTAACAAAAACCCGCGCGCTTTTTTGGCCAATCAAACGAAATGAAGGAAATGTCCCATAACACTGTTGACAGCGGAAATCAACAGTGTTATATTTTAACCAACGCAGGACGTCATACGTCGTTCGTGCTACATCGTATTTGCGGACAACCCGCAGGAAAGAAGGTCAATATGAAAAAGCGCATTATCTCCGTCCTCCTGATTGCAGCTCTCGCACTTGCACTGGCTGCATGCGGAAGCTCTGCTCCCGCAGCTTCCAACGACACTGCCCCCGCAAACTCCGGCAGCACTTCCTCCGCTCCCATCACCTTCAAGCTGGCCATGGTTGACAACGAGCAGTCCAACTACTACAAGGGCGCTCAGGCAATCGCAGCCTCCGTTGCTGAGGCCACCAACGGCGCCATCAACATCGAGGTTGTGGCAGGCGGCACCCTGGGCGGCGAAGCAGACACCCTCGACATGGCCATTCAGGGCGACCTGGCCATCGCAAGCTGCGCCAACTCCGTTCTGGCAAACTACATCCCCGAGATGGCAGTTCTTGACCAGGCCTTCCTCTGGGATTCTCAGGATCAGGCAAACTACGCCGTTCAGCATGAGCTGGGCGACCTCATCAACGCCAAGGCTGAGCCTCTTGGCATCCACGTCATCGGCTACATGGAGTCCGGCTTCCGTGATGTTTTCTCCAAGAACCCCATCCAGACCATTGACGACTTCAAGGGCGTAAAGATCAGAACCATGCAGAACCAGGGCCAGCTGGCCGCCTTCACCTCCTTCGGCGCAAACCCCGTTGCCCTTGCAGCCGGTGAGCAGTTCACCGCTCTCCAGCAGGGCACCATCGACGCCTGCGAGAACGCAGTTTCCAACTGCTGGGTCAACAAGTTCTATGAAGCCGGCGTTACCTCCGTTACCGCTACCCACCACTGCTTTGTTTACATCCCCCTGTGCATGAGCGACAACGCATGGAACCAGATTCCCGACGACCTGAAGGACACCTTTGTTGAGGCAGTCTGGGCCGGCTGCGAGCAGCAGTGGCAGTTCCTGAACGAGGCAAACGAAGAGGCGATCTCCCTCCTGGAGGGTGTTGGCGTCAAGTTCTACGAGATCGATATTGAGGCCCTCAGAGCAGCATATGCCGCAAAGCAGGCAGCTGACGGCACCACCTACGACGCAGAGTGGGTTGCAGCAGTTGAGGCAGCACGCGCAGCAGTAAAGTAAAAAGCAGCTTCTTTTTCGCAGATGAGCAGACCTCCACAAGGTCTGCTCATCATCAAAAAACTGAAAGAAGAGAGGAGACTTATGAAAGCGATCAACAAGATAGTTCGCGGCCTCACCGCTGTTGAGCTCACCGCTTCTGCGCTGACCTTCGCAGTAATGGTCATTTGCTATTTCATTTCGGTTGTAAACCGCAATATCATCAAAGGCTCCATGCCCTGGACAGAAGAGCTGGCGCTGTACGCCATGGTCTACATGGTGCTGCTGGGCACCGAAATCGGACTGAGAGACGGCACCCAGGTCAGTGTCACCGCCCTTACCAGCAAGCTGGAAGGCAAGCTCATCGGCAGGATCGTTGACATCATCGCAAGACTGGCCCTTCTGTTCTTCGTATTCATGATGTTCCGCCACGGCAGCGCCCTGGTGGCAAAGCAGATCCAGACCGCCCAGCTCAGCCCCGTCATGAAGATTCCCATGTACGCACTGTATCTCTCCCTGCCCATTTCCTTCGGACTTACCTTTGTGACACAGCTGATTATGCTGGTGTGCAAGATATTTAATATTGAAATGGAGCCCATCACCAACGTGGATGGCTTCATCGATGAAATGTTTGCAAAAAAGGAGGCGGATAAGTAATGAATGCCGGTATCATTCTGTTCCTGATCTTCGCGGTATGTATCCTCATCGGCGTGCCCATCTCCGTCTCCCTGGGCCTCGGCTCCCTGGCCGCCGTTGTTTTCGGTAATCTGGGCGTTTCCCCCGCGGTGATTGCCCAGCGTATCTTCGGCGGCATTCAGTCCACCTCCATCATGGCGATTGCCTTCTTCATTCTGGCCGGCAACCTGATGGCAGGCGGCGGCATCTCAAGGCGAATTGTCAGGTTCGCAAACTGCCTGATCGGCAATATCCGCGGCAGCATGGGCGTGGCCCTGGTTATCGCCTGCGCATTCTTCGCGGCGCTCTCCGGCTCTGCCCCCGCGACCGTCGTCGCGATCGGCTCCATGCTGTATGCCGACATGGTCAAGGACGGCTACCCGGAAGCAAGAACCGCAGGTCTGCTGGTGGTCTCCGGCGGTCTCGGCCCCATCATCCCCCCGTCCATCATCATGGTTCTCTACTGCACCCTGACCGGCGCGTCCGTCACCAATATGTTCACCGAGGGACTCATGATCGGCCTTGTCATCATGTGCGTCCTGATCGCGGAGGTTCTGTTCTTCGCGCATAAGGAGAACTGGCCCAAGATCGCCGTGAAGAGGACCCCCAAGGAAGTGGCAAAGATTTTCCTGGACGCCATCCCCGCTCTGCTTACCCCCATCATCATCCTGGGCGGCATCTACTCCGGCCTGCTCACCGCAACAGAGAGCGCCGCGATTGCCTGTGTCTGGGCCTTCATCGCCGGCACCTTCATTTATAAGGAACTGACCCTCAAGGATATTATCCCCATCCTGATGAAGTCGGCCAAGTCCTCCGCCATGATCCTCTTCATCATTGCCGCCTCCACCGCGTTCTCCTGGGTGTTCACCTACTCCGGCGCGTCCCAGGCTCTGGTCAACTTCGTGATCGCAATGAACCTGAACAAGACCCTGTTCTGCCTGGTTGTGGCCATCATTCTGCTGATCTTCGGCACCTTCATGGAAGGCACTGCCATCGCCGTTCTGCTGGTTCCCGTTCTGTGGCCCATCGCCAGCAGCATGGGGATCAACGTGATCCACTTCGGCATGATCCTCTGCATCTCCAACGTCATCGGCACCATGACCCCGCCTGTGGCAGTCAACATCTTCTCCGCGGTTCAGGTCACCCGCTCCGTCAGAGAACTGAAAATCGGCGACATCGCCAAGGCGGAGATGCCCTTCTTCATCGGCTATACCGCGGTTTTCTTCCTGTGCGTATTCTCCGAGAAGTTCTGCACTTTTCTCATCAGGTAACCCCACTACATATTAAAACGAATCATTTAAGGAGTGTTTGAAAATGGTTAACAGCATGTTTGATATTACCGGCAAGAAAGCAATCGTCACCGGCGGCACCAGAGGCCTGGGCAAGGGCATGGCCGAGGGCCTGCTGGAGTCCGGCGTCGAGGTCGCCATCATCGGCACCAGCGACAAGGTCTTTGCCGTTGCGGAAGAGTACACCAACAAGGGCTACAAGTGCCACGGCGTGAAGGCAAACCTGGCCGACCGCAATTCCTGCCAGGAAGGCTTTGACAAGTGCGTTGAGATTCTCGGCGACCTGGATATTCTGGTTGTGGCCCACGGCATCCAGAGACGTTACCCCTCCAACGAGTTCCCCGACAAGGATTGGAACGACGTGATTGACACCAACCTGAACTCCGTGTTCTGGCTGGCCCGGGCTGCCGCCAATATCATGAAACCCAAGGGCTACGGCAAGATCATCCTCATTGCCTCCATGTGCTCCTTCTTCGGCGGCAAGACCGTTCCTGCCTACTCCGCAGCCAAGGGCGGCGTTGCCCAGCTGACCAAGGCCTTCAGCAACGACCTGCTCCAGTATGGCATCAACATCAACGCGCTGGCTCCCGGCTACATGGATACCGAGATGAACGTTGCCCTCACCGACCCCAACAACCCCAAGTACACCCAGCAGCGGTACGATGAGCTCACCCAGAGAATTCCTGCCCACAGATGGGGCACCGGCAACGACATGAAGGGCCCCTGCATCTTCCTTGCTTCCCATGCAAGCGACTACCTGGGCGGCGCCATCATCCCCGTTGACGGCGGCTACCTTGTCATGTAATCGTATACCGGCTTTTACAAAGGGATATGGAAACATATCCCTTTGCCTGTAAGCAGAGAGGAAAAAGCGAATGAATCCTGTAATTCGAGATGTAAAAGTGATCTGCACTGCCCCTGAGGGAATCAACCTTGTGGTTGTCAAGGTGGAGACCAGTGAGCCCGGTCTTTACGGGTTGGGCTGCGCCACCTTTGCTTACCGGCACCTCACTGTGCAGCATCTGATCGAGACCTATCTCAAGCCCCTGATCATCGGCAGAGAGGTCAGCAACATTTCCGAGCTGTGGCAGCTCATGCACCAGAACGCCTACTGGCGCACCGGGCCTATTGTCAACAACGCCATCTCCGGCGTGGATATGGCCCTTTGGGACATCAAGGGCAAGATGGCCAATATGCCCGTCTATGACCTCTTCGGCGGAAAAATGCGGGCCGGCGTGCCCGTATACCGCCATGTGGACGGCGCCGATGTCAACGAAATCTGCGACAATATCGATATGTACCGCTCCATCGGCGTGCGGCATCTGCGCTGCCAGTGCGGCGGCTATGGCGGCGGCGGTTACGGCGAGGCCCCCGCCTGGGCCGCAAAGGGCGCGCTTCCCGGCGTATATCTGGACAGCAAGGAATACATGAAAAACACCCTCAAGCTCTTTGACGGCATCCGCGCCAGAGAGGGCTTTGACGTTGATCTTGTCCACGATGTGCATGAAAGAATCCACCCCACGGAGGCAGTGCGCTTTGTAAAAGAGATGGAGCCCTTCAAGCTCTTCTTTATGGAAGATGTGGTTCCGCTGGAACATATTGAATGGCTGGACCAGATCAAGCAGGTCAGCGTAACCCCCCTGGCCCAGGGGGAGCTGTTCAACAATCCTGCCGAATACCGCCATGCGGTGGAAAAGCACAGCATCGACTATATGCGCGTGCACCTCAGTCAGGTGGGCGGCATCACCCCGGCCCGCAAGCTGCAGCTCTTCTGCGAGCAGTACGGCGTGCGCATTTGCTGGCACGGCCCCGGCGACATGAGCCCCCTGGCTCACGCGGCAAATATCCACATCGATCTCGCGACCCAGAACCTGGGTCTGCAGGAGTGGAGCGGTATCGAGCCGCCCAACTTTGTCATTCAGAAGCTCAGCGGCCCCAAGGGCGCGCTTCTGGATGTGTTCCCCGGTATGCCTGAATACGGCGGGGACGGCTTCGTCTATGCAAACGATAAGCCGGGTCTGGGCGTCGATCTGGATGAGAAGGAAGCGGCAAAGTATCCCTGCGAGAATACCGTCACCACTTGGACACAGACCAGGAACCGGGACGGCAGCCTCCAGACACCGTAACATACTGGAATGGGAGTGAATGAAATGTTGAGAAGTCAGGAAGTACGTAAGCTGGCCCCGGAAGAGGACCCCTTAAAAATGGGCATGGGCTGGACGGTCAGTGATCTGTCCAAGCCGCAGATCATGGTGGAGAGCACCTACGGCGACAGTCATCCCGGCTCTGCACATCTGAACCGATTTGTTGAAGAGGCTGTAAAGGCCGTGAACGAAAACGGCGGCAAGGCGGCCAGATATTACGCCACCGACATGTGCGACGGCATCGCCCAGGGCCATGACGGCATCAACTACTCCCTTGCCCACAGAGAGGCCATCGTCAACCTGGTTGAGGCCCAGTCAAACGCAACGGTCTATGACGGGGGTGTGTTTATTGCAAGCTGCGACAAGTCCGTTCCTGCCATGCTGATGAGCATTGGGCGGATGAAGGATATGAGCGCCATCGTTGTCACCGGCGGCGTGATGGAGGCCCATTCCCTGCCGGGGAAGTACGTGGTCAATGACCCGGCCTGCGCCATCAACGAGCTGCTCACCCTGGAGCAGATCGGCAAATTCGACGCATGGGAAAAGACCGGCGTTATCTCCAATGACCAGCTGGACTACTATAAGCACAATGCCTGCCCCAGCTGCGGCGCCTGCTCCTTCATGGGCACCGCCTCCACCATGCAGATCATGGCCGAGGCCCTGGGCCTGATGCTTCCCGGCACAGCCCTCATGCCCGCCACCGCCCCGGAGCTTGCCACGGCCGCATATGACGCTGGCAAGCAGCTGATGCAGCTGGTGGAAAAGGGCATCTGGGCCAGGGACATCGTCACCATGAAGAGCTTTGAAAACGCCATCATGGTTCATGCCGCCATCTCCGGCTCCACCAACGCCACCATGCACATCCCCGCCATTGCCCATGAGTTTGGCTTCACCATCGACGCCGATACCTTTGACCGTCTGCACCGGGGCGCCCACTATCTGCTGAACATCCGCCCCTCCGGCGACTGGCCCGCCCAGTATTTCTACTATGCCGGCGGCGTCCCCCGGGTGATGGAGGAGATCAAGTCCATGCTGCATCTGGATGTGATGACCGTCACCGGCAGGACCCTGGGAGAAAACCTGGAGGAGCTCAGGAAAAACGGCTTCTATGAGCACTGCGAGGAGATTCTCAGAGAGAAAACCGCAGCTCTCGGCATCAGCGTCAAGCGCACCGACATTATCCACAGCTTTGACGATGCAAAGGGCACCGACGGCAGCATCGCGATTCTCCGGGGCAATCTGGCGCCGGAAGGCTGCGTCATCAAGCACACCGCCTGCCCGAAGAATATGTTCAAGGCAACGCTTCGCGCAAAGCCCTTTGACAGCGAGGAGGCCTGCATTGACGCGGTTCTGCACGGCAAGGTGAAGCCCGGCGACGCGATCTTTATCCGCTATGAGGGCCCCCGCGGCTCCGGCATGCCGGAGATGTTCTACACCGGCGAGGCAGTCTGCGCAAATCCGGAGCTTGCCTCCAGCATCGCGCTGATCACCGACGGCCGCTTCTCCGGCGCTTCCCGGGGGCCGGTGATCGGCCATGTCAGCCCCGAGGCAGCCGCAGGCGGCCCCATCGCCCTGGTGGAAGAGGGGGACCTGATTGAGATCGACGTGGAAAACCGCAGTCTTGCCATCGTGGGCATTCAGGGCGAGAGAAAGACGCCCGAAGAAATCGACGCCGTTTTGGAAGCGCGCAGAAAGGCATGGCCCGGCTTCGAGAGCAAGTACAAGAGCGGGCTGCTGAAGCTCTATGCCCAGCACGCAGTCAGTGCTATGAAGGGCGCTTACATGGAATGAGGTAGGATATATATGAATCATTGCAAAACCGAAATGGAGACCTGGCGTGTCCAGTCTCCGGAAGAACCCGGCTTTCACGCCGTCATTACCCCTGAACAGTCCGCCTGCCAGGAGACCCGGATTTTCCGGCTGAACCTGCCCAAGGGCGAGAGCTATAAACTGGAATCCGGCAAGCTGGAAATGCACCCGGTGCTTATTGAGGGCGCGGCCCAACTCTCCGGGCATCCTGAGCTTGGCCAGACCATGAAGCAGTATGACGCCTTCTACATTCCCGGCAGCAACAGCGTCGTTATCACCGCGCTGGAGGACTGCATCTTCTACATTGCCGCCGCCGTCTGCGAGGGCTACGGCAAGCCCCTGTTCCGCGCCTTTGAGAAGGACGCGCCCGTGGGCGACATTCACCAGATCCACGGCGAGGGCATCGGCCAGCGGGAAGTGTTCATGACCCTCTCCGACAAGGATGCGGCCTCCCGCCTGATCTGCGGCCTCACCTGGGGCGGCGAGGGCGCCTGGACAAGCTGGCCTCCCCATCAGCATGAGAAGAACCTGGAGGAGGTCTACTGCTACTTCGGTATGCCGCTGCCCCACTTCGGCTTCCACATCAGCTATCTCAAGTCCGGCGAGGTGGAGGATATTGTGACCCACACGGTCCACTCCGGCACCATGGTGCAGGCGCCCAGGGGCTATCACCCCACCGTCGCCTCTCCCGGTACCAGAAACTCCTATTTCTGGTGTCTTGGGGCGTTCCGCCACGCCAGCAGACGCTATGACCTGGCCATTTTCGACCCGGCACTGAAGGACTTCAATTCCGAAAGATAATTCCTGACGAACTACCTGATTGGGAAGGAGAAAAACAATGGCAAAAAAAGTTTTGGTTGCAAAACCGTTTTTCAGAACCTACTGCAAGACCGGCTACCAGATGCTGCTGGACAAGGGCTACGATGTGGTCTGCACCGATCTTGACCGGGACTACTTCCTGGAGGAGCTGATCCCCCTGGTGGGGGATATCGACGCCTGCGTCGCCAACTGTGAGCCCTGGGGGGAAGAGGCGCTGTCGGCAGCGCCCAAGGTGAAAATCCTGGCCCGCTACGGCACCGGCATGAACTCTGTGGACACGGAGGCCTGCAAGCGCCATGGCGTCATGTGCACGAATATGCCCGGCACCAACGCAAACCCTGTGGCGGAGCACATCATCACCCTGATGCTGGCGGCCATGCGTGACCTGGTGAATCTGGATAAGGACACCAAGGACGGCAAGTGGCTGGTGCATACGGGCACGGAGATGATCAACACCACCGTGGGCATCGTGGGCTTCGGCTACATCGGCCAGCTTGTGGCAAGAAAGCTGCAGGGCTTTGACTGCAAGGTGCTTGCCTATGATGTATACCCCAACTATGAGGTGGCGGAGAAGTACAACGTGACCTTCACGGACTTCGACGACCTGCTGGCAAAGAGTGACTTTGTGGCAATCCTGGTGCCTCTGCTGGACAGCACCTTTGAGATGTTCAACGCCGAGAGTCTGGCAAAGTGCAAGGACGGTGTGATCATCGTCAGTGACGCCCGCGGTGAAGTTGTCAATGAGCCTGCGATGTACGACGCGCTGAAGAGCGGCAAGGTCCGTTTCTTCGCCAGCGATGTTTTCGTCCATGAGCCTGCCACCAGGGAGAACACCCCGCTGCTGACCCTGCCGAATGTGATCGCCACGCCCCACAATGGCTCCGAAACCGTGGAAAACGGCGAGCGCTGCGGCATCCTGGCCGCCCAGCAGATTATCGACGCGCTGGAAGGCCGTGAACCCCAGCACCGCCGGGTGTAATAAATATTCAAACTCAACTTGCGTTCTTCTCTTTTTTTCCTGAGAGGGGGCTTCCGTACTTTGCGGGAGTCCCCGATTTCGGTTGCACGTCAATTCGCAAAATAATAAACGTGGAAAAAGCTTGAATCCTGCGCAAAAATGGCTTTTAATAGGTGAAAAAGTTCCCTTTTTTTCAATGATCAGTTCAGGAGGCGATGGATCAAAATGAGCAGATTATCCGTAATGACCGGCGCCAAAATGCGAACCGCCGGCGAAACCATCCGGGGGCAGTTTGTCCAGCGGATCGCCGCAACACCTCCGGGCGTATGCGCCGTTGAGCAGACGCTCTCCATCCTGAAGGTATGCCATGCCCAGTCCTGCGGGAAATGCGTGCCCTGCCGGGACGGCCTGGGGATGCTGGAAGATATCATGGAGGACATTCTGAACAACAAGGGCACAATGGCTTCCCTGGAGCTGCTGAAGCAGATGCTTTCAGCCTTGCCGCTTTGTGAAAGGATTACAACATATAATAAAAGTTTGGCTATATGTTTTTCAATAAAAAATCCGGGTCAAAAAGCCCGGAAATGGTTGATTCCGTAGGCTTTGCGCCCTCGGTTTGAATCCACGCACCGATGTAAAACACCAAGGAACCAGACTTTATGTCCGGTTCCTTGGTTTTGTGACAATCCAATACTTTTGATGCTGGCGTGCCATTACAGAATCAGTCCTGCTTATAAAGTCATTTTTCCGTTTCTTCGGGATCAGGTTCTGAGATAGTTCCTTCAATCAAACCTGTTACGCCCTGATTGAGTTGTACAGCATTTTGCCAGGTGATAACCGGTATGCCGGTTCTTACTTCAACAGCTTTGCGTGCTTCCCAGCGGCTTCGCCGCCCTCGCAGGCGACCCATATGTTTTGAGCAAAAATTTTGGGAGCTTTTTGTTTAGAGATCTCCGTGGTAGTAGTCTCGGCCGGCATTAAAACAAACTTCCGTCAGCCGCCGGACAAAGGCCGACAGAACCCAAAAAATATGTTCATACCGCGCCTGTTTGGAATATGCTTTGCAGGGTTTGGATCAGCTCCTCAATCTGAATGGGCTTGGAGAGGAACCCGTTCATTCCGCAGGCCATGGCGGCGTTTCGATCCTCATCGAAAGCGTTTGCGGTCATTGCCAGAATGGGGATCTTGGCCAAAGCAGGTTCCTCCAATGCGCGGATTCTCCGGGTCGCTTCGCAGCCATCCATGACCGGCATTTGAATATCCATCAGCACAAGGTCGTAGCAGCCCGGCCTGGAAGCTGCCACTTTCGCTACGGCTGCCGCGCCGTTTTCCACGGTGTCGATCACAAAGCCATAGCCGCCCAGAATTTCCAGTGCGATTTCCCGGTTCAGCTCATTGTCCTCTGCCAGCAGCAGGTGTTTCCCCTTAAAGAATTCCGATTCGTGAGGAGCGGGCAGGATGTGCTTCTTCCTGGCCTCCTGCTGACCAAGGGCAGTCATCAGCGTTTCACGCAAATCAGACATAAACATCGGCTTGGAGCAGAAGGCCGTCACACCGGCGGCTCTTGCCTCCTCCTCAATATCCGACCAGTCGTAAGCGGTAAGGATGATGACGGGGGTATCATCCCCCAAAGCGCGGATCTGGCGAGTGACCTCGATGCCGTTCATATCCGGCAGCCGCCAGTCGATGATGTAGGCGTGGAAGGCGTCATTGATTTCGATGGCTTGTCTGGCGCGGAGGACGGCCTCCTTGCCGGAGAGCGTCCATTCCGAGCGCATTCCCACCTGCACCAGCATCTTGGTCACACTGTCGCAGGTGTTGAAGTCGTCATCCACCACCAGAGCTTTCAGTCCTTCCAGCTCCTTGATCTTTTCCACACTGCGGCGCTCGGACTGCAGACGCATGGTCAGACGGATCACGAATTCGGTGCCCACCCCCTGTTCGGTGTGTACCTCAATGGTGCCGCCCATCATATCAATGATGTTTTTGGTGATGGCCATGCCCAGACCGGTACCCTGAATCTTGCTGACGGTGGAGGTGCGTTCCCGTTCAAAAGGATCGAATATCTTTTCGGCAAATTCCTTGCTCATGCCGATGCCGGTGTCCTTCACACGAATCTCATACAGGCCCTTCCCCGCGGGCGCGTTGGGCAACTGGGACACCCGGACCGACACCGCGCCGCCGGGGGCCGTGAATTTGATGGCGTTGGACAGCAGGTTCAGCAACACCTGGTTCAGCCGGGTCTTGTCACAGAATACATCCTCATCGGTCACATCCATGATGTCCATATAAAGATCCATCTCTTTTGCGTTGATCTGACCGCTGATAATGGTTTTGATATCGTGGAAGATATCGGAAAGGTTGGCCTCCGTCTCTTCCAGGTGAATCTTGCCGCTTTCAATGCGGCTCATATCCAGAATGTCGTTGATGAGGGAGAGCAGGTGATTGCCGGAGGCGAGAATCTTCGCCAGATATACCTTTACTTTTTCCGCGTTGTCAGCATTGGCCAGCGCCAGCGTGGCAAAGCCGATCACCGCGTTCATCGGCGTGCGGATGTCGTGCGACATGCTGGAGAGGAAGGCGCTCTTTGCTTTATTCGCTTTCTCGGCCAGGTGGAAGGATTGTTCCGCCAAATGCCTTGCCTCTTCCAGGGAGGCGTTGTTTTCACGAAGCTGCTCATTGAGCTTTTCAAGCTCCCGGTTCTGAGCCTCTGTTTTCTTCTGCGACTTATAGACGATCAAGGAGATCGTGAGCAAAGAAAACAGCACAATGAACATCACTGCCAGCAGGGAGGTTTTGCCGATCTTCTCCACACTGGAAAGTCTTGTCCCCATGACCAGGGACTGGTCTATGGAAATTACGATGTGCCAATCCGTGTTGAAAATCCGGGAAAAGCTGATGATTTCATTGTTTCCCGAATCCCGCACAACATGAATTGCGTCACTCTTTCCCGAAAGCACATATTCCCGGAAGGACTCGCTGTCCTTTACAACATCGTGGTTAAGAAACGCCGCGTCCCTGAAGGTGCTGAAGAACAGATACCTGTTTTCAGAATCCGGGAGGTTGTCAGAATGGAGCAGGGTTGTGCCCTTGCTGTCAATGATGCGGATTTGCCCGTTTCCCCCAAAGGACTCCATTTTCAGAAGCTCCAGATAGGAATCCAGTTTGTAGTACACAAACAGATACTCCATCTTCTCTGCGCCCATAGAAAAAGGCTGAATCCTTTTTCCAAACACCAGGAGATCCGTATCCTTATCCTGCCGCAGAAGAAGGATTTTTTCTTCACCCTGCATCAAAGGCAGAAGGTCCTTCGTAATCTGCTTCAAGCCCCGCTGGCCGGCTCTGTCCAGGGAACTTCCATCATCCGAAAGCAGCAGTATGTCATAGGCGTCGGCTGACACATCCTGCAAAAAGGAAGCGAGCGCATTGACCGAATGGGCTTGCGAACGCTCCAGCGCCACGCACACGGTATCAATCTGCTTCCAATTGTTAATCAGCTGGTTTTCTATGATGTGCTCCATCTGCACCGCGTTTTCTGTCAGAAGGGCAAGGGCCTCCTGTTCGCTGACCTCGTTTATGGAGTTCATGGTGCCTGACATAAGAAAATAGGTCAACAGCAGCGACAGGATGAGAATCCCCGCAACGGTGGGCGCGATTTTAAACTGGTTCCTTCTCACGATAGGCTCTCCTCTGCAATGCACTTCTATTTCACAATTTTCAGGCTTTGCGGTGCCCCGGAAATCTCACCGCCAAGGCTGTCAAGGTAGCTGATGAACATATCACGAAAAACAAGCGTATCGTATGATGCGACAACGGGGAGAGCTTTCACGACGCCCTTTACGGAAGCCGCGATGAATTCGTCCTCAGGCCCGATTTCTTTCCCGTTATACTTGATGGAGCGGTACCGTTCGCCTTCCGGCCGGGAAGGATCATACACGACATCAAGCCCGGCCAGACCAACAAAGGTATCCTTGTTTTCCGCAAGCAGATCCATGAGCTGTTGTCCCGTAATCTTCACGGTAACGATATTGACATGGTTTGGGTCCTCGGAAACGGTACCCACACTC
This sequence comes from Candidatus Limivicinus sp., assembly GCA_051866745.1. Classification (GTDB taxonomy): domain Bacteria; phylum Bacillota; class Clostridia; order Oscillospirales; family Oscillospiraceae; genus Limivicinus. The sequence continues at coordinate 44,099 of JBJDXQ010000053.1, forward strand.
ATTCGCGTAGTCATTACGGTATCGATGGCACTGTGGGTAATATCGCCCTGATAAAGCCGGTTTTTCATACCGAAGCTGGCTCTGCACGGTACGATTCCGATCTCCGCGCTGGTTGCGTGCAGATAGGCTTCTCCCACAACAACGGCTGTTTCCTCCATGGTAAGCGTTTCTTTGACCGTGCCGTAGGACTGCTCCACTGCCGGCTTGCTTTCCAGCGCTTCGTCCCTGACCCGGTCCGCCTCTTTTAACCAATCCTCTATGCTTATTTTCCCGTCTATAAGGTCAAGGGTTGCGGTATGCATATAGGACTCCACCGCGCCGGACTTACCCGCGAAATTAAAACGGGTTAAGACTCTCCCGCCGCTGAAGGTATTTCTGACTTCATCATAGAAGGGAGCGTCGGTAAGATTGCTCTCTTTCAGAAGATTGATCTCTCCGCCTCCGCCTTCAATCATCAGGTCCTGCCCTTCCATGGTGCTGAGGAAATGGAAAATTGCAAGGATTGCTTCCCGCTTCACCTCATCCTGAGCGGCCCTTTTGGTCATGCCGAAATAACATCTCGGAATGGAAATCAGATAATCCGTGTCCGCCTCGTCGCTGGTATAAAAGGGCATCATGCCGAGTTCATGAAGGTTATCCGGCGTATCTGCGTGTTCCCGCTCGTTGAAGCCCTGTGCCGACTGACATTCGATGGTCATAAGCGATGTGTGGTATCGGTAAAGCTTCGCTGTGCGTACAGGCGCCCGCACCTCCCAGAAGGCCGGCGACAGGATTCCGTCATCAAACAGCTGGATCAGTTTTTCCGCGGCGCCCTCCATATGGCCGATCATGCTCTCGTTTCCCTGTTGATATTTGTCCAGCCACAAGGCGTTGTCGACGCCCTTGATGTAATCGTCATAGATGTAGGAATCAAAGATAAAGGTCCACATATCCGGCCATTTGACCGTGGGGACAAAAGGCTCCACATCCACTGTTACCCGTGCGTCAGGGTCGTTTTCGTCAGGCTCTGTTCCTTTCAGGTTCATTGCCCTCACTTCATTCAAAAGATTCACAAACTCTGTGTAGCTGTGAGGAACATTAAGCCCAAGCGCCTGAAACGCTGTCTTATCGTACACGATGCCGTAAACATATACCGGCCCCGGAAGATAGTACAGTCCTCCATCCTCATTGATACAGTCCGAAACCGCGGAAAGGTAGAAATGATTGACAAACGCCTCCTGGGACAGATCGTAGAATTTATCCGCGATGATTTTATCATCCATATGAGACAGGCCCTCATAAAGATAAATATCAGGCTCAAGATTGTACTCCATTTCTTTTGCAATGATATAATCCGGGGTGCCGACAAGCTCATCTGTCACAATGTCAACATGGGGGAATTTCTCTTCCAGCACCGCTTCCAGGTCCAGATTCATTCTGCCGCACAAATACTGCACTTTGATCTGGATTTTGCTGTCATCCCCTCCGGCAGAACCCTGGCTTCCGCAGCCGGCCAACACCGTTGACGCCATAACCAGGACCATCAACAGACATACAAGTTTTTTCATCTTCCTTCTCCCTGTCTCATGTTTTATAACGTACAATGACAAAATAGCAAATCTGGATAAAAAAATCATATTTCGCAATTTTTTAGTGCTTTTTCGTATCATATCATACGAGTGCTGTGACCGCAAGGAAAAATTGCATTTATGAGAAGGAGCGGGTTTCGATGCCGCATATTTTATTTTTTGAAGAAAAAGCGCCCTTTTTGAAACTGAGCAGTTTCAAAAAGGGCGCTGTGCAGATGAATTGATCCAGAGGAATGAGGGTTGCCCTTGCCTTTCAGCGGACCTGCCTCCCGTTTTACCAGTCCTGCAGCAGCCGGGTCACTCTGGCGTCAATGTCCAGACGTGTCGCCCGGCACGCTTTGGGGTGCTGTCTCCCGGCGCGGAAAGCTGCCCCCACCAATAGCCCGGAGCCCACCGGCAGCATCTGCCGGAGCATCCCTTCCGGAAAGACAAAATGGGTTCCGTGGGGATACAGGGCCAAGGCATACTCGCTCTCATGGGGCGTTGCTTTCAGGCGCTGGTCCATCCGGCGGATATATTTGCAGGTGTCCCATAGCACATCGTCCTCCGCACCCACCAAGAGGAGCTTTCCCTTAATATTCTCCACCTTGATCTTTTCCTCCTCCCGTACCGGGTGCAGCCGCTCCGATTCCTCAAATATCTTCCGGGAGGCCACCATATCTCCGCCGGCCTTGGCTTCCGCCAGGATCATCTGCCAATACTGGGGATGACGATAGGCATAGGGCAGGTAGGGCAGCGGCTCACCACCGACGGTGACGGTGGATTCTCCGTCAGCCGGGCGCTCCTTCATGCCGTCTTTTCCGTCCCGAAGGAAACCCTCCATGATAAAATCACAGGGCGTCATGGCGATGGTGAGAGAAAGTTCGTGATAACAGGAAGCGGCTACAAGGGCCAGCATTCCCGTGGTGGAGGCCCCCACAATGCCGATTTTCGTGTTTCCTCTCTGCTTGATTATACCAATGGCCTTCTCAAAACGCTCCACAGGATAGCTGTGGTGGCCATAGTCCTTCTTGGCCGGCGCCATCGTCATCACATTGCAATTCCGGCTATGAAGCCATTTCACGCCGGATACCGCCATGTGGTCGTCAATATCGTCCCCCAGCAAAGCAATCATGCATCGGTCCGTCGCATTCGGATTCGGAAAATAGGCGCCGAAAAAGCCGTCCTTCTCCACAGAAAAATACGCTCTTTGCAGTTTCATGGCTGTCCCTCCTCCCAGGTCTATTTTCTGAACAGGGAAAAGCCTTTCTTTTCATAAGGCTCGCTTTGAATGGCCGTCACCTGATAGCCGGTGGCTTCAATGGCAGCTCTGAGTTTGTTTTCCTCCAGAGGCTGCTCCGAAAGGATCTCTGTTCTCCCCTTTGTATTGGAGGAGCTGACCTTCTTCACCGCAAAGCCTTTGCGGATGGCGTCATTGACATGGGCCTCGCACATTCCACAGGCCATGCCGTCTATTTCCAGTATCGTTTTTATCATTTCAAAACCCTCCTGTTTTTTGATGTCCAATTGTTCTGCGCAAGAAGCAGCCGGGAGAGGGACGCTCCCCGCTGCTTCAACTTGTCAAGAAAGTCCAACAGGGACTTTTTTGACAAGCCGGCGTATGACCCTTCCCATCGTTCAGGGAAATGCTCCACGCTTTCCGATGGAGCAGGAAGAACCATTCTCAGGCCCTTCCTTTTGCCTGGGGCTGCGCCCCGGAATGGCAGACGCCCTGCATGGCGCAGTGGGCGCAGCCGCAGCCGCAGGAGGATTTCCCCTGCTTCTTCTGCCGGATCAAAGACCGGAGGATCAGGGCAACCACTGCCAGCAGAACAAGACAAATCAAAATGCTTCCCATATTCGCGCAAATCCATGACAGCATGGCAAATCACTCCTTTGACTGCATAAGATATTCGTTTCGTCAGACCTTACCGGCCAGCTTGGTGGCCTCCTTGTAGGGCTTAAAGAGCATATAAAGCATCAGCACCAGAACAGCCAGGGCGAAGATCAGACCGATCAAATTCAGATTCCCGGTGAGGGCGCTGCCGAACTGGTTGATCATCAGGGCAATGGCGTAGGCAAAGCAGCACTGGTACCCAATGGCGAACCAGGTCCATTTGGCGTTGTTCATCTCCCGCTTGATGGCGCCGATGGCCGCGAAGCAGGGGGCGCACAACAGGTTGAACACCAGGAAGGAGTAGCCGGTGATGCCGGTAAAGGCCAGGCTCAGGTTCTGGTAGACGGTGCCGTCGCCGCCGCCGCCGTAGAGGATGCCCATGGTGCCCACGATGTTCTCCTTGGCCACCAGGCCGGTGATGGAGGCCACGGCCGCCTGCCAGTTGCCCCAGCCCAGAGGCTTGAAAATCCAGGCCAGCACACCGCCGATGGAGGCCAGAATGGAGCAGTCAATCTCCTCCTCGCTGAGCATCCGGAAGCTGCCCTCCACCCAGCCGAAGTAGGTGGTGAACCACACAAAGATGGTGGACAGCAGGATGATGGTGCCGGCCTTCTTGATGAAGCTCCAGCCCCGCTCCCACATGCTGCGCAGCACATTGCCCACCGTGGGCCAGTGATAGGCCGGCAGCTCCATAACGAAGGGGGCCGGCTCCCCGGCGAAGGGCCGGGTCTTTTTCAGCATGATGCCGGAGATGATGATAGCAGCCATGCCGATGAAGTAGGCGGAGGTGGCCACCCAGGCGCTGCCGCCGAACAGGGCGCCGGCGATCATGGCGATGAAGGGCACTTTGGCGCCGCAGGGGATGAAGGTGGTGGTCATGATGGTCATGCGGCGGTCCCGCTCGTTTTCAATGGTGCGGGAGGCCATAATGCCCGGCACGCCGCAGCCGGTGCCGATGAGCATGGGGATGAAGGATTTGCCGCTGAGGCCGAACTTACGGAACACCCGGTCCAGCACAAAGGCGATGCGGGCCATGTAGCCGCAGGCCTCCAGAAAGGCCAGCATCAAAAACAGCACCAGCATCTGGGGCACAAAGCCCAGCACCGCGCCCACACCGGCCACAATGCCGTCCAGAATCAGGCCGCTGAGCCATTCGGCCGCATTGGCCTTCTCCAAAAGATTCCCGATCAGAACGGGAATGCCGGGCACCCAGACGCCATAGGCTGCCGGGTCAGGCTTTTCACCGTAGCTTTCCACCGTTGCGAGAGCGGCCTGATAATCCGCCAGGGAAGCTGTCTCCTCACTGATTTCCAGCGTTTCCTCATCCTCAATCTCGTAGAGGAAATCACCGGTGGGAGCGGAGCCGTTCTCTTCCACATAGGCGTCGTAGCCATCCACAATCAGGGCGGCGCTGCCGTATTCTTCCGCTGCCTCATTGTAAGCGGCTGAGCCGATCCCCAGCAGGTGCCAGCCGTCACCGAACACGCCGTCATTGGCCCAGTCCGTGGCGAAGGAACCCACCGTCACCATGGCGATGTAGTAGACCAGGAACATGACCACCGCGAAAATGGGCAGGCCCAGCCAGCGGTTGGTGACCACCCGGTCGATTTTGTCGGAGGGGGAGAGCTTGCCGGCGGAATGCTTTTTGTAGCAGCGCTTGATCAGCTCCCCGATATAGATGTAGCGCTCGTTGGTGATGATGGACTCGGCGTCGTCATCCAGCTCCGCCTCCGCGGCCTGGATGTCCGCCTCAATGTGGTCGGCCAACTGGCTGTCCAGCTTCAGCTGTGCCAGCACCTTGTCGTCCCGCTCAAAAATCTTGATGGCGTACCAGCGCTGCTGCTCTTCCGGCAGGCTGTGTACGGCGGCCTCCTCAATGTGGGCGATGGCGTGCTCCACCGGGCCGGAGAAGCTGTGCATGGGCAGGGTCTTCCCGTTTTGCGCCGCGTCGATGGCGGCTTCGGCGGCGGCCATGGTGCCGTCCCCTTTCAGGGCGGAAATCTCCACCACCTTGCAGCCCAGAGCCTGGGAGAGCTCCTGGGTATTGATCTTATCGCCGTTCTTGCGTACCACGTCCATCATGTTGATGGCCACCACCACCGGGATTCCCAGCTCCGTCAGCTGGGTGGTCAGGTACAGGTTCCGCTCCAGGTTGGTGCCGTCGATGATATTCAAAATGGCGTCGGGCCGCTCATTGATCAGGTAATTCCGGGCCACCACTTCTTCCAGGGTGTAGGGGGACAGGGAATAGATGCCGGGCAGGTCAGTGATGGTGACCTCCGGGTGTTTTTTCAGCTTGCCTTCCTTTTTCTCCACGGTGACGCCGGGCCAGTTGCCCACAAACTGGTTGGAGCCGGTCAGGGCGTTGAACAGCGTGGTTTTGCCGCAGTTGGGATTACCCGCCAGGGCAATTCTGATTTCCATAATAGCTTCCTCTCCTTTCGTTAGTTTAAACTAACTACTGCTGAAATAAATAGGGGGCCATGCCCCGTGCTTCAGACTGCTTATTCAATCTCGATCATCTCTGCATCCGCCTTGCGGATGGAAAGCTCATAGCCCCGGACATTGACCTCAATGGGGTCGCCCAGAGGGGCCACCTTGCGGATCTGCACTTCCACGCCCTTGGTAATGCCCATGTCCATGATCCGGCGCTTCACCGCACCCTCGCCATGAAGCTTTACTACCTTGACGGTATCACTGATATTTGCCTGCCGAAGTGTTTTCATTCCTCTCTCCTCCTTCTTTCAAGATAAAGCTGGCAGCATGATCAGATCATGATCTTCTGCGCCATCTCCTGACTGATTGCAACCCGGGATTCCTTCACCTTGACGATTACGTTCCCGCCCAGGGTGCTGATCACGGAAACCCCGGAGCCCACTACGAAGCCCAGATTTTCCAGATGCTTCCGGACTTCCGGCCTGCCGCCGATCTTTTTCACCACGTACTCCCCGCCGGTATCCGCAAACGTAAGCGGCATCATTCTCCCACCTTCTCCTTGAAGATTAGCTATAACTAACCTAACTACTTTTTAAATGGTTAGCAGCTGCTAACCATGCATATAATAGCGTCCTGTATCGCTTTTGTCAAGCCCTGTCTGCACCTTTTCTGAAAAAATTTGAAGGTGAGCCAGATCATTTTTCGTTCGGCAGGCAGAGCTTTTGCGGTGAAGTTGAAAATTGAGCCTTCCCTCCAAAAAAGAAAAGTCCGTTTTTCGAAAAAAGTTCGAAAAACGGACTTCGTTCCTATGTAAAAACGCAACAGTATAGATGCCGTTGTTTCCGTGTCTGCATCAACAACCAAATTGCAACCCAGCGTAGCGGTTGCAATTTGGAAAGGAGGAGCGACGGAATGAGCGAGAGATGACGTTTGCTTTGAAAAAGAAAACGTCGTCGCGAACGATATGCAGTCCGCGACGACGTGGTGCCGGTGGGCCGTCACCCAGATTTATTATCAATCCGTCGGCGGTGTCGGAAAAATCGAATTTGCCGTTGGGATCGGCGTCAAGAATGGTCCAGATGGTTATTTTATCCGGGAATACCTCCACGCGGGCGACAATATCAAACACAGAATCATCGGCCAGCATTTCCGGGAGAATGCCAAATAGTGTATCCTCTGATACGGATGCGCCGTCAACGCTGGCTTTGAGCTGGGACATATCATGTTCCAGCTTTGCCTTTTCGGCCTCAAGCTCCTGAATGCGCCGGGTGAGAGCGGGACTGTTCAGGCCGGACAAGACGGCATCAATGGCCGCATCCAGCTTTTTGGAGATGTCATCCCGGCGGGAGATCAGATCGGACAGCTGGGCGGCGGCGCCGGAGTGCAGCTTGTCGCGCTCGCTGCGGAGGATGCGGATCAGAGACTCCACATTGCCGGGGGTGCCCAGCAGGCCACGGACAGCATCGGCCACCTGCTGCTCCAGATCATCCACACGGATGGGCATATTATCACAGTCGCCCTTGCGCTTGCGGGCGTTGCAGCCGTAATAATAATAGCTGCCGTAGGAGCGGGACACGACCAGGGCACTTTTGCATCTACCGCAAAAGACCTTCCCACGGAGCGGGTACTCCCGGGCCGACTGGGGACGGCCCGGAGACTTGCGCCTGTTCTCCAACAGCCGGGCCTGCACCTTATCCCAGGTATCACGGTCAACAATGGCCGGGATGGCGTTTTCCAGGCGCATCACATTGGAGGATTCGCAATGGCTGTTCCGGCTGCCGTCGGGGCGCTTTTCCACCTTGCCGTAGACCAGGGTCCCGACGTATTTTTCATTTTTCAAAAGGTCATGGATGCTGTTGGGCCCGAAGCGATTCCCGTTTTTTGTGCGCTTGCCGGAATTGTTCAGACCGTTCAAAATCTCGTTGTAGGACTTCCCGGCGGCGTAATCGGCGAAAATGGAGCGGACGATCTCCGCCTCCGACTCGCAGATCACCAGGCGGCCATCCTCCACCATGTAGCCAAGAGCGGGCTTGCCGCCGGTGTGCATGCCGTTGCGGGCCATAAAGCGCATTTTCTCCGTGACCTTCTGACGGCTCTGCAGGGCCCAGATCTGATTAAACAGCGCCATGCTGCCCTCGGTGAGAAAGTTCGTCGGGTCCCGGAGATCGCCGCCGATGCCGGGTTGGGTCACGGAGATCACCTTGACGCCAAGGCGCTCAATTTCGTCCCGGAAGGCAAACCAGGCGGTCATTTTGCGGAACATGCGGCTCTGGTCATAGATCACCACCGTGTCTGCGCCGCCGGCGGCCAGCTGCTTCATCATGCGGCGATACTGGGGCCGGTCGTCCTTCATACCGGAAATAGCCTCGTCGGCAAAGACGCCGAGGACAGGCAGCCCATGGGCATTGCACCACTCGGTGCATTTTTCCACCTGCACCTCAATGCTGTCCGGGTTCTGGCGGTCGGTGCTGTACCGGGCCGAAATATAAGCGCCGTGAATCATGGTATCACTCCAAAAACAGAACAATTTACAAGGCCATGCAGAAATGCGGAAATGCCGTTATGCAGGTACCCGATTTCTGGATGCATGGCGTCGTAGACAAAAAAATAGATTAAAATGGCTGCGAAGATGAAGGACAGAACAGCGAGGAAAAAGATCACCCGGTCCTTGTGCCGCATTTTCTTGCTCTGATCCAGAAACAGCTCATGCCGGTTCTTTTCCTGACTCTCAATGAGCCGCATCTTCTCGGCGTCCACGCACTTCATATAATCCAGGCGGCCCTCGGTGTATGCTGCCGTGTCCGCGATCTGCTGCTCCAGGGCGGCGATTTTGGCGTCCTTTTCCTGAAGCTGCTGCCGCAGGGAATCCAGCTCGCTGAGCTCATCCGCCATGTCCAGGGCCTGGACAACGGCATCCACCGTGTAGCGCTTGAAGGTGGACAGGTCGGCGCCGGCGGAAAACAGGCGCTTCACCGTGGCCACAGAAACGGCGCAGCCCAGGCGCTCCGTCTCATCAGCAATGCGCTGGAAGCTCCAGCCAAGCTGCTGCTTCTTCTCCCGTAATTTGTCGATTTCTACCACATTAAGGGCTCCTTTCCCGTGATAATACTGGTTTTCTTCCAAAATTATACACTGGCATCATTGCATGATACCAGAAAAGCATGCTATGTTGATGGCACAACAGATCGGGCATCAGACATCGGAAAGGGGGATGAAATGAAACAAACAAGAAGGGTAAAAGAACAGGGAACGAGGACATCACAACTCCCGCCCGGCGGATGGCCCTGGGCAATGCCGCAGGCGATTGGAGGGCAGACGGTGATCATCATCACGGATCGGGCGCAGACAGAACAGATTCTGCGAACGATCATGCCCGGTGGGAGAGGAATCCCACAATGATAACCACAGGCCCATCCTATCAAACAGGAAAAGGAATGTCAATCATTCCAAGGGAGACAGGGGAGAATTTTATGAATGATGACGAAAAGGAATTGGAGAAAATACTGAGAATCCTGAAGCTGATGAACCGGAAGCAGCTGCACCTGCTGTATCTGGCATCGCTGCAAATGCTATAAAAATCCCCTGGGCGGTCATGGACATGCCCAGGGGTATTTTATAAAATCTGCGCCGGTCAGGGATTGCAGATGCTGCACGGCTCATAACCGCGCTGAATCAGCTCCTCCCGGGTGCCGGTGAATTCGGCGCGATTGCCGCTTTTGATATTGTCCGCCTTGCTGCAATAGGTCTCGTGGAATTTGCGGGTGTTGGTATTGAGGATGTAATCATCCACTCGCGGAGTGGGAGACGGGGCCGGGGTGGCGGAAGCGGACGAAGCGGCGGACGGAACCGGGGTCGCAGCAGCGACAGCAGTAAAGGTCGGGCGGGGAACATGCGTGGATGAAGCAGCCTTTGTTGTCTCATCCCCGGTGCTTGTGCAGGAACCGGCGAGCATGAGGATCAGCAGCCAGAAATACCAGCGTTTATAAAAGGGCTTCTTCGGCCCTTTGCCACCGGATGATTTGCCGCCTGAGGACGCAACATAGGACAGGCCGGTGCCGGGGGCAGAAACACGAGCCCTGGATCCGCTTCGGCTGTTCCAGGAATACCCACCATATTTGCCGCCGGCGCTGAAGCCGACGGACTTCTTGCCCACATTCAGCTTCAGACCGGGGAGCAGCGTGATGCTTTTACGAAAACGAAAGGCCATAAAAAACACCCTTTCCATATATTCATAGCTTGTTCACATTATAGGAAACTGAGCGGATTTTGTCAACAAGAAGAGCCATAAAAAAGACCCGGCACGGATTATTCCGTGCCGGGCTTTGCCATTTTTTCGGTGAAGCGGTTGATGATGCGGGCCAGCTCCTCCCACTCCTGGGGGCTGGTTTCGGCCATGAACTCAATGAGGGTCTCCTCCAGGGGCGTGACCTTGCCGCCCAGGATTTTGCCAACATAGGCGGCCACGGTTTCCTTCCGGGAGAGCCGCAGGTATTTCTCCCCCTGGCCGGTACGCAGCCAATCCTCATTGACGTTAAATTCACGGCAGATAGAGATGACTGCCGAATCTGATGGGATGCGGGCACCATTTTCCCAACCAGCAACAGTTGTTTGCTTTACACCGATTTTTGAACCGAAATCTGTCTGATTCATATTTTTATCAAGACGGATTTCTTTAATGCGAGATTTCAGGGTATCACCTCCTTGCAGATAGATAATAACACAAGTTTTAACTCATTGCAATAATTTTTTAGAAATATATTGACAATATTAACTCCAAGTGCTATATTGATAGCACATAGAGTTAGATGTGTAACGCATGAGCGGGAGGTGAGGGACGAGATGAAAGTTAGAGAACTGCTGCCGGTCATCAAGGACCATTTCTGCATCTGCAGGTATGTGGGCAGAAATGAAAATGGAGACCTGATAGACGAGACGCTTGCAACGGATTACAGCGACCCGAAAGACGTTGCTGCCCTGCTGGATCGGGAAATCATCGAAGTGAAAGGCGAATATGAAGCCAGTGGGATCGTTATCGTGCTGGCGGATAAGGAGGTGAGGGAATGAACGAGAATGAGAAGCTGGCCGCGGAGCAGCTGGTGCTGAGCATGAAGACGGTACCGCATGACGCCGAGGATTACATCCGCGGTTACATTCAGGGCCGCCTGGACGCGGCCCGGGCCAACAGGAAGGAACAGCCGGTGCCGGCCTGACCGGCCCGGCTGCGGAGAACGGAGGAGTAATTATGCCGATCACCATCAGCAGGACAAGCCAGGCCGCAGCGCCTGCAATCCAGATCAGCCAGGAGCAGCGGGACCTGCTGTGGGAAGCGCTGCTCCGGGCGTACATAGAGCGGCACCCTGAAATTCTGATTGAGAAGGAGACGAAAAATGGATAACAAAAAGTACATCATTCGCTGCTCCTATAGCGGCGTATTCTACGGAGAGATCGCAAAGCGTGAAGGCCAAGAGGTAACGATCCGCAATGCGCGGCAGCTGTGGTACTGGTCCGGCGCAAACAGCCTGATGCAGCTGGCCAACGAAGGCGTGAAGAAGCCGCAGGATTGCAAATTTACCGTGACCGTTGCGGAACTTGTTGTGCTGGACGCCATTGAGATTTTGCCTTGCACGGCAGTAGCCGTTGCGAACATCGAGGCGGTGCCGGAATGGAAATAATGGAGAATGAGGAATTTATAAGATACGGAAGTGGCGACGGAAGGGGCGACGGAAGGGGCTACGGAAGGGGCGACGGAAGGGGCGACGGAAGGGGCTACGGAAGGGGCGACGGAAGGGGCGACGGAAGGGGCGACGGAAGGGGCGACGGAAGGGGCTACGGAAGGGGCTACGGAAGTGGCTACGGAAGTGGCGACGGAAGGGGCGACGGAATGGAAGACGGCTCTGGCTACGGATTCGGCTACGGCTATCCAGCATCTATCAATGGAGAGAAATTTTATATAATTGACCAAGTGCCTACGATCATTCGTCATGTACACGGGAATATCGCCAAGGGCGCAGTCTTGATAAAAGGATTACAGCTGGTAGACTGCTTTGTGGTCAAGCAGGATGGGCACTTTGCCCACGGGGAAACGCTTGGGAAAGCAATGGAAGCACTGCGGGACAAGCTATTTGAGGACATGCCGGAGGAAGAGAGAATCCAGGCATTTGCGAAGGAACACGATGCAAATACGAAGTACCCGAACATGGATTTCTTCGACTGGCACCACCGGCTGACCGGCTCCTGCGAAATGGGCCGCCGTGCCTTCGCGGAGCGGCACAACGTTGATCTGAACGGCAGTATGACCGTTTCAGAGTTTATCCGTCTGACCGTGAACGACTATGGCGGGAATGTAATCCGGAAGCTGAGAGCGCACTATGAGGTAACAGAGACATGATTATCAAACGAATCGCCGCACTGTGCAAGGCGGCGAAAAACATCATTCTGATGGACTGCGACGACGGCACACAGTGGGTGGGCGACGGCCGGGGGTTCTATCAGCTGGTGGGCATGCCTGAGCTGGGAGAGCAGAGCATCTGCGCGGTGATGGATATTCCGCCGGAAAAAGCGGCGGAAATGGAGATCACCAGGCGGGAGATGCCGGAATACTACAACCCGGAGAAGGCAGGCGGCATGGGCTTGGGCGGGTACCTGGAATTTGACGATGGAAACTGTATCACATTTATGGGGAAGACGCTGATGCCGGTGAAAAACCGGGATGGAATCCGATTCATCCAGCCAAAGTACCTGAAGCCGCTGGGGGATCTGGACAACATCACGCTGGAAAACGGCGCCGGGGACCGCTTCCTGATCGCAAATGACGGGATGTTCCCGGTGGCGGTCATCCTGGTGGAGCAGGTGGCGGGCGGGGTTGTGAGCTGGCTGGCGGAAGTGAGCATGGCAGCCAGAACGGAAGAACTGGAGAAAAAACGCAGGGAACGAGAAGACGATGATGACGACATTTGAACCATGGCGCTGCCGGCACCCGGACTGCAAATACCACGCGGAGAAGGGCGAACCCAATGGCTGTGACTATCTAACCATCACAGGTCACAGCCGGACCAAGGGCCTGTCAGAGGACGAGGCATGGCCATGCAACTGCAAGCAGTATAAGCCCAGGGACGGAAAAGAAAAGCCGGCCGTTGGGGAGCGGGAGAAACCGTGGCATGCTGCCTGCCTCCGCCTGCACGAAGCGGGAAGGACTGCCCGGGAGATCGGAACGGAGCTGAATATGCGCCCAGAGACCATCCGGGCGTTTTTGAAGCGGATGGGACTGAAACCGAATCGGCCAGATTTTAAGATCTATGACTGGGAACTGGCGATGCGAATGTATCAGAGAGGGGCACGGGATGGGGTGATTGCCATTGCCATCGGATGCAGTCTGTCATCGGTGTGTCAATGGAGGAAAAAACAGGGGCTGATCCCAAACGCCAGCGAGGAGAAGCGGGGGAGGGAAGCCAATGGAAAATGAGAATCTGTGCAATGGGTGCAGCGGGCTGAAAACCGAGCTTTGGCCGAAGGACAAGCAGGCGGCCCGCTGCATGGGGCATCCGGGGAGCTGGGGCTATGGACGGACGCTGACGGTGGCGGAGAACGGCTATATCGGCCGGGTATACCGCCCGGCCTGGTGCATGGGGAAGAAAGGAGGGGAGGAAAACGGAGACAATGCTTGACCGTTTGGAGCGGGAGCACCCGGAGTTCATCGGGGACGAATATCCGGGCGGCTTTGCCATATGCCCGGTGGATGTGGGTTATGAGCGGGTTACAAATTGCCCGTGGGCAAACAAGGAGGCACCATGGGACACGGTCAGCCAGGCCGGCTGCTACAACTGCTGGAACCGGCCGATCAAATAAAAAGGCCCCGCCGGAGGGAAGCCGGCGGAGCCAAGGGGATGCGATATCCATCGGATGTGGCCGTGGAGCGGGATGAAGAAGCCATCCAGACTGCCGCAGCATCCGCCCGGCTGGAGGCCAAGATCGAAGCGGAGAAGGCTGCCGATGCGGCCATTGCTGCCATTAACAAGCAGCATGAACAGCAGCTGCAGCAGGAAATCGAAAAGGCCAAAGAAGCCATGGCGGAGCGGGACAAGCTGAAGAAGGAACTGGAAGCCGCCACAGCTATGGGGGACAAAACAGCGCTGGAGGAGCAGATCAAGGCGCTGCAGGCCAGAATCAGCATGGCGGCGCCGGAGGTGGCGGCCTTTCAGGCGGCATTCCAGCGGGTGCAGCAGGAATTTAACCAGATGCTGGAGGCCATGGGCAAGGCACCGGAGGAGAGCCGGGATAAACTGCGCAGGGCAGTGAATACCTTGGTGGACAGCTTCTGCCAGCGCGTGGAGGGAATTTGACGAAATGGAAAATTTTGGGAAACGACTTGGATATACGGGAAAACCATGTGAAAAATGCGGACGATACAGAGTCGAGCGATATGAAAACGGAAAAGAGATTTGCGAGAAATGCGAATGGTGTCCACAAGATAGTAAATATATCGATACCGAAAGAATGTATAGGGAGAATTTTGAATAAGGAAGCCGCCCCGGAACCGGGGCGGCACAGCCTATGCTTTGATATGAGCCCCGGAGCCGGGGCCGATATGAGAGCATAGCGGCGTAGCCAAAGGGTAAGGCACGGGACTTTGACTCCCGCAGTGCAGGTTCGATCCCTGCCGCCGCTGCCATTTGCACCTTATCAACTGAGCCAAGGCGAAACAAGAAACGCGTGCGCGCACGCGTTTCTTGCGGGACTTTTATAAGTCTAACGTTACGACAATCTATAAACAGGAGACAGAAATGAGGAAGCTGATGGAGTACCACATCATTTCCGGCAGAGTGGTGGAAACCAGACGGAGCTATTTGCCATGCCGGGGGGAACCGAAAAAACAGAGAGGGACCCGCCGGGCAGGGGCAAGCTCCGAGAAAAAAATCAACCTGAATGAGAGACAGGAAAAGCAGCGGTTGGCCAGAATTCTGAATACAAACTTTGAAGAAGGAGGTTACATGATCACACTGAAGTATTCCGGGGCGCGCCTGCCGGAGAGCTATGACGCGGCCAGGGAGGAAGGGGAAAAGCTGATGCGGAAGCTGCGCCTGCTCTGCAAAAAGGAGGGTATGGAGCTGCGGCGGGTACTGGTGACGGCTAACTGGAGCCCAAAGAGAAACGGGGCTGCCAGGTTCCACCATCATGTTGTGATCAACAAGATCCCGCTGGCGATCCTGGAGAAGCTGTGGCCCGACGGAGAGATGTATATCGAGACACTGCGGGCGGGAGACCTGTCACACCTGGCGGCGTACCTCTGCGATAATGTGCGCCTGGAGGAAAAGGGGCGAAAAAAATGGAGCCCCAGCAGAAACCTGCAAAAACCGATTTTCACTGAGCCGACACCGGTGCAGCAGGTGGACGGAATCCAGGCGCCGGAGGGGGCAGAGGAAATCTCACAAACACCGACCTACAACGAGGACGGCCGGCAGGTGGGATGCTATATGCGCTGCACGCTGCCGGCGAGGCCGGAGATTCGGGGGAACCGGATCTACCTGAAAAAAGCAAAACGAGGAGGACACAAACGTGAGTAAAACAACAACGAGCATCACCTGCTGCGCGGGGTGCGCGCAAAAGCTGGAGCGAATCTATGACATTGTGGAGCGGGATGAGGAGGCACCGGCCGGGACCTGCAGCCTGTGTCTGAATTTCTACCAGCTGGCAAAGTATGATATCCAGCGCCGGAAGCGGCAGTACCGGGTGCGAAGCGGCGGCGGAGAGCGGGCCAGAGCGGGAGGGAGAAGCAATGGGTAAAATGCGGGAGACGGCGGAATTTATCCGCTACGCGGTAGACCCGCGGAAAGCGAAGGCGGCCGTGCTGGCCACAGAGCTGGTAGACCTGGAGATTGAGGGCCACGGGAAGACAGAGCGGATCAGGTGGCCGGAGGCCATGGAACTGCTGGACAGGGCATACACCGAAGAGATCGCCGGGACGGCAGCACTGATCGACATCTACATCAAAACGGCGCTGGCCGGCATTGTGCAGACGGCCAACGCGCTGGACGGGCTGAAGGAGCTGAGACGGAGACTGGAAGAGAGACACCTGATCCAGAAGCCGGAGGGAGGGGAGCATGGAAACGATTAGCGTCTGCAAGGACTGCCAGGAACGGAAACCGGCCTGCTGGGGCAGCTGCCAGCGGTACATAGAGGCGAAGGAAGCGATGCTGGCACGGCAGCGGGCCGTGAAAAAGAAGCTGTATGATGGGGCACGGATGAACGCGGTACAGTATAACGGGCTGCGAAAAGCCAGGAAACGGAGGTGATAAGCGGATGGGATACGAACAAGGCCTTGAACATACGAGACTGACGGAAGATATTAGCAGAGAGAAAAGAGAAAACATATTGCAAAAAAGAAAAAAAGATGTTATTATTTTCTCAGTACATGATGGGTGGTTGAGTTGCCCAAAGTGCAGGAGAAACAAAAGGCTATTAAAAATCAGACCAGAAACGACTGCAAGGAACCTATGTGTGTTCTGCAGGAACTGTAAAGCAGAGTTTTTGATCGACATACACCAGGGCCAGTGCTTCGAGAGCCGGAGCCAGTGATGATCGCGCTGATCGCGCGGTGTTCGCTGGCTCCGGCTTTTCTCTTTCTCCGGACGATGGAGGTGGCCAGCCCATGGCGGAGAAAGAGGAGGCCTGGCAATGGCGACAAATCCAAGATCGGCGAACGGCAATTTTCGCCGCAAATGCCGGGCGAAATTTAAGGCCATGGGGGCGCCCTGCGGAATTTGCGGCGGCCGTCTCGGGCCGATCCGTTACGACCAGCCCAGTGATGCGGCGCACCCGCTGAGCTTCGTGATCGATGAGGTTCGGCCGATCAGCAAGTTCAGGCAGTTCGGATACGACAGCCCGGAGGCTGCTGCAAGAGATTGGGGCAACCTCCAGGCGGCGCACTGGTGCTGCAATGCCGCAAAAGGGAATAAAACTCAGCCAAAGATTCGACCGGCTCCTGTTTCGGTGCTTGACGGAGAATGGTGAGGGGAGAGGCCCCCGCCCCGCCTACTGAGGCTACCCCTAAAGCGCCAGCGCCGAAATACCCCCGGGGAAAAATTGGGGGGTGGCTGGCGATGCCAAAAATGGGCACAAAACGGAAGAGTAAGAATAATCAATGACGCGCGACACGGACGCGATTTGCGCAGCGTTTACCCGGACGCAAGGAGGTGTTTTATGGCCACCAAGGAGGAAAGATACAAATCCCAGCTGGTTGCCCTCGGTATTTACGAGGAGGCGTATGATCCTGCTATCCATGAGCTTTGCGTTCTGGAGCGAGAAATGAGCCGGGCCAGAAAGCAGCTCAAAGAGACGGCCAAAGACGGAAAGGCGCCAAGCTATGCCGATCCGCTTTATGGCGTGGTCCGGCAGCTGCAAACAAACATCCTGGCATATAGAGACGCGCTGGGGTTGACTCCAAAATCGTTGAAAAAACTCAAGGGACAGGCGGGGTCCTCTGCACCACCTGCAGGCGTACAAAACCCACTGGAGGTGATCTTGAGCAGACATGGCGAAAACCGGAAAACAAACACCCAGGATTAGCGTGGAGCCGGCACGAGCCGGCACAGACGGTCATGACGCGGCGGATCTGATCGAGGCTTATGCGTTCCGACTGGACCCATGGCAGCAACTGGTTTTGGATTGCTGGCTGGGGACAGACGAATCCGGGGAATACACTATGACGGCCGGCGGGCTTTCTGTCCCACGGCAAAACGGGAAAAACGGTACGCTGGAAGCGCGAGAGTTTTTTGGCATGATCGTCAATGCAGACAGGATCCTGCACACGGCGCACGCAACCAAAACAGCAAAACGAAGTTTTAACAGGATGGTAGCGATTTTTACGGATAAGCGCCACCCGGAAATCACCGGCCTGGTCAAATCTATCCGATACACCAACGGCGAGGAATCCATCGAGCTGATCAACGGCGGCTGCATCGAATACTCCACGCGGACCCGGCAGGGCAACCGAGGTTTTGACGGGGTGACCCTGATCGTATACGACGAGGCCCAGGAGCTGACGGATGACCAGGTGGAGGCAACACTGGCCACGCTGGCTGCGTCGGCCACCGGAAACCGGCAGGTCATATACACAGGCACACCGCCGTACCCAGGGTGCCCAGGAACCGTCTTCCGGCGCATCCGAACGGCAGCGCTGAAATATCCAGAAAAACATAGCGCATGGCATGAATGGAGCGTTGACGCCGAAAACCTGGACGCGATCGACGTCGAAGACGTCAGATTGTGGTACGAGACAAACCCGGCCCTGGGCCGGCGTCTGACAGAGGATTTTACCCGGACGGAGCTGCGGACCATGGGCAAAGACGGCTTTGCCCGCGAACGGCTTGGCTGGTGGCTGCCTGAGCAGCTGCACCAGGAAGATTTGGCGATCGATGCTGACGCATGGGAAGCATGCAAAAGCCAGGACCTCAAGCCCGAGGGGAAAACCGCCTACGGCGTAAAATTCAGCTTTGACGGTATGGAGGTGGCTCTCAGCGGCGCAGTTGTCCCGGCGTACGGCCCGGCACGAATCACCATGATCGCCAGAAGGCCAACAACGCAAGGACTGCAATGGCTGGGAGACTGGCTTAACGAGCGATATGCAAAAGCCTGCTGCGTTGTGATCGACGGGAAAAACGGAGCGGATGTGCTGATCGAAAAAATCGCCCCAGTCTGGAAGGCAAAGGACTGCATTATCCGGCCGGGTGGAAAACAGATCCTTTCCGCCGTCGGGACGATCACCAATGCGCTGGCCGAAAAAACAGTGACCTGGTATTTTGGCCAGGATGATCTTCGCGACAGCGCTATTACATCCGTCAAGCGGCCAATCGCCGGAGGCTGGGGATTTGGCGGTGATAATCCAATCCCCATTGAGTCAGCCTCGCTGGCGCTTTGGGGAGCAAAAACGGCAAAACGGGACCCGAGCCGAAAAATGAGAGTTGGGTGAAAAATGAGATTAGAGATCGATGCACATTCTGTGCCAGGGCTTGCTGAGCAGGAAAAAGACGCCCTGAGCAAGCTGATCAAGACGTATACAGAGCACCAAGGCAAAAACCTGGAAAAGGAGCGGTATTACGAGGGGAAAATCCCACTCAGCTCCGTTAATCTCGGGATCGCCTTGCCCGATGGGCTCAAGCGGCTGGAAATCGGCTGCGCCTGGGGCGCAAAAACAGTGGACGTGCTGGCGAGCTTGTCCATGTTTGACGGCTTCGTGGGGACGAACGGTGATTCCGTTGCGGCTCTGGATGAAATCACCAGCGCAAACCGGCTGATCGACGAATATATGAAGGCAACGGTGGACGAACTTAAATTCGGCTGTTCTTTTGCGACTTTATCCGGCGATCAAACCAACGGGTGCAAAATCCGATTCCATTCCCCGTTGTCGGCTGCTGCGCTGTGGAGCGGAGAGAAAGGCCGTATTGACTGCGGCCTGGCGATCATTGACACGGCGCCAGACAACTCAACGGATCTGACATGGTCTCCGAGCATTGTCAACATGTACACGGACGATGCGGTTATTGTCCTCCGCCGCAGCGGCGCGCGATGGACGGCCGAACGGCACACGCATAAAATGGGCCGACCGCTTATGGAGCCGCTGATCTGGAACGCAACCACAAAAAAGCCGTTTGGCCGGTCAAGGATCAAGTGGCCGATCCGCCGCCTGATCGACAGTTTTGTGCGCACGGTGGCAAATGCCACCATCGGGCTGGAGTTTGCCACATCCCCTCAAAAATACATCATGGGCGTAACCGATGAGCAATTTGACGCGGTTGTGTCTGATAAATTCCGGCAGTATGTAGGAAGCATCATCGCCTCTACCACCAACCCGGAAACCGGCGAAAACCCGGATTTCGGGCAGCTGGCCCAGGGCGGCATTACCCCCCATGTGGACATGCTGCGGATCTTATCCACCCAGTTTTCCGCGGCGACGGGGCTGACCGTTACGGACACCGGCGTGGTAAACGACGCCAATCCGACCAGCTCGGACGCCATCCTGGCACAATCCCGTACGCTGATCCGGCTAGCAGAGGATCTGAACACCGGCAACGGCGCCGCGCTGCGTACGATCGCAAGAATGGCGCTGGCCATCGCCAACAATCAGACGCTGGAGGACCTTGACCCGGCCCAGGCCGACGTGATCGCGCATTTTAAAAATCCGTCGATGCCGTCGGTGGCGGTAACTGCGGACGCCGCGGTTAAAATCGCCGGAGTCCGGCCGGGATTTTCGCAAACGGACACGTTTCTGGAAATGCTCGGTTTTTCGCAGGCCGAGATCAGGCGCATCAAGGCCCAGGAGCAGCGTGCCCGCGGGCTTGCGCTGTTTGAGGATATCGGGCAATGATAATCAGCGAGACGACCTGGCGGGAGAAATTTATCGCCCGACTTCGCAAGATCAACGAGGCCGCCGTTGCAACCGTGCTGGAGTATCTGACCAGCCACAGCTTGATAACGCTGCAGGACTGGAACGCTTTGATCGACTACGCATACTCCGTATCCAGCGCATACGGGGAGGTCGCAGCATCTATTGCGTGTGAATTTTATGATGCCGTGGCGGCCGCGTCAAATGCAAATATTCCTTCGGCGGAGCCTGCGCCAACTGCAAGCTATCAGGAAGTTGCAAAAGCCATAAGAGGGACTGGTAAAAGTGAAAACATAGATCTTATGGCAAACTCCATAGGGCGTCTGGTTAAAATGGCCGGGGTGGACACAACGATGCAAAATGCATTGCGAGACGGGGCTGAATGGGCATGGATTCCAAGCGGCGATACCTGCGCATTTTGTATGGTGCTTGCATCCAGAGGTTGGCAAAAAGCATCCAAAAAGGCAATTAAAGGCGGGCATGCTGAGCATATCCACGCAAACTGCGATTGCACCTATGCCGTAAGATTTAATCCGGAAACAAATGTTGAAGGATATGATTCGACGTTGTTTCTTGATATTTACGAGAATGCCGAAGGGGACAACCCGGAGGAAAAAATTAACTCAATGCGTCGCGCTTTATATACAGAAAACAAGGATGAGATCAACGAGCAAAAGCGCGAAAACTACGCGGCAAACAAAGAATAAAATGTAAAATTAAGGCCAGAGCTTATAGAGCCGGGGCCAGTGAGCATGAAGAGTGCTTGCTGGTTCCGGCTTTTTGTTTTGGCTTTATTTAAAAAATGGCCGGCAGTCCGTTATCTGCCACCGGCAGCGGAAGCGAACCGCGTAAACAAAGCGCAGCCGGAGAAAGGATTGACCATGACACGCGCAGAAATTGCAACGATTTTCCCCAATGCCACCGATGAGCAGATCAGTAATCTACTCAATATCAACGGAGCAGACATCAACAAGGCCAAAAGCGGTCTGGATGCGCTGCGCAATCAGCTGAGCGCGGCGCAGGCCGAAGCTGCCCGCCTGAAAGAGGGCCCGACGGCCGAAAAGCTCCAGGCGGAAACCGACAGGGCCAACGGCCTGCAGCAGCAGCTGGACGCCTACAAGCAGGCGGACACGCTGCGGCAGATCCGGGAGAAAGTTGCTGGGGAGAAAAAAATTCCGGTGACGCTTTTGACCGGGGAAACAGAGGAGGCCTGCGCACAGCAGGCGGACGCCATTCTTGCTTTTGCAAAGCCGGGGAGTTATCCCACGGTCCAGGATGGCGGAGAGCCAACCGGTGGAAGCGGAGCGGCAAAAACCCGCGACAGCTTTGCCGGATGGTTTGAACAAAAATTTTGATTTGAGAGGAGAAAATAAAAATGCCTGAACCTTTTGGCGTAAACAGAAATTCGATCGAGCTGCCGAGCGACGTATCCTCGGAGATCATCCAGAAAACCCAGGAAGCCAGCGCCGTGATGCGCCTTGCAACTCCCATGCAGCTGCCCGGCCGTGGGATCTCCATTCCAACGATTCTCAGCGATCCTGAGGCCAGCTGGGTGGATGAAACCGGAAAAAAGCCGGTCTCCAAGCCCAAGACCACGATGAAAAAGCTGACCCCCTACAAACTGGCGGTCATCGTTCCGTTTTCCAACGAGTTCCGGCGGGACGCCAAGGCGCTGTATGACGCGCTGATCGCCCTTCTGCCCAACGCGCTGGGCAAGAAGTTTGACGCTACCGTGTTCGGCCCCGCGACAAACAAGCCCGGCGAGAATTTTGACACCTTCGGCAGCAGCACTGCGCAGGAGCTGACCGGCGCAGACGGCGCATACAGCGCTCTGGTGGAGGCAGACTCCGCTATCGCCGTAGCCGGCGGCATTATGAATGGCATCGTGCTGTCCCCCCAGGGCAAGGGCATCCTGCTGAAGTCCGTCGACAAAAACGGAAGGCCGCTGTTTGTCAACAACGTGGCTGAGGGCGCGGTGCCCATGGTTCTGGGCGCCAATACCCTGCTTTCCAAGGGCGCCTATGTGACCAACAACCCTGCCGGGTATAACACGGTGGGTATCGCTGGCGACTGGTCCCAGGCCATTTATGGCACGGTGAGCGGTGTAAACGTGGACATCTCCAACCAGGCAACAATCACGATTGACGGCGAGCAGGTCAACCTTTGGGAGCGCAACATGTTTGCCGTGCTGGCTGAGATCGAGGTCGGTTTCCGGGCAGACAAAAGCGTGTTTAACCTGCTGACCGCATCGGCGGGCTGATCGGAGGTGAATGATGGCAGCATATGCCTCAGCTGAAGATGTGCAGACCAGATTATCCCGTACTTTGACCGCATCAGAGTTGAGTCGCTGCGCGGTTTTACTGGAGGACGCTGCTGCCATCATTGATTCCGCCGCAGGGTCTGCGGAAAATGACGCAAAAAAAATCGTATCGTGCCGCATGGTTGTCCGAGCCATCGGCGACGGATCGGATCTCGGCGTGCCGATCGGCGCGACCCAGGGCAGCATGAGCGCCCTGGGTTACAGCCAGAGCTGGACGATAAACGGCGGAAGCACGGGTGAGCTCTATCTCACCAAAACGGACAAGCAGATCCTCGGGATCGGCCGGGCGATCGGCTCCAGAAGCCCGCTTGAGAGCTTTGCTGAAACAGGGGGCGGCCAGGGATGAAAACAGAAACCGTCCTGCTCCATGTGAAAACGAAAACCGGCGTCGACGGTATGAACAACCCTGTTTATGACGACTCGACGGTGGAGGTCAGCGGGGTTCTGATCGGCCAGCCCACAACTGAGGAAGTGACAAGCTCAATCGCCCTGTACGGCAAACGGCTGTCTTTTGTCCTGGCGCTGCCGAAGGGGGACACGCACGACTGGTCTGACACGGAGGTGGAGTTCTGGGGACGGAAATTCCGGACCTACGGGGACGTGATCGAGGGGATCGAGGGAAATGTGCCAACGCCATGGCACAGAAAGGTCATGGTGGAGCGATTTGGCTAAGGTCAAATTTAAGCTGAATCTGGCCGGCCTCAATGAGCTGATGAAATCCTCGGAAATGGCCGATGTCCTGAATCAGGCGGCTGACCAGATCGTTGCAAAATGCGGGGAAGGCTATGAGGTAGAACGGGCGCACCCGATCAGCTTTGTCGGTATTGCATCCGTCCGCGCAGGGACGATCGAGGCAAAGGTGGACAACCGGAAAAACAACACCATCCTCAAGGCTGCCGGGAGCGTGAAAATATGAAAATCGAAGAATATGTGATCGCGTATCTCGGCAGCGTTCTGGATGTGCCGGTCAGCGGAGATGTGCCCGAAATGGACACATTGGACGTGTTTGTCACCGTGGAAAAAACCGGCAGCAACGACAGCAGGCACATTCGGTCGGCCACAGTTGCTGTGCAAAGCTGGGCAGGGAGCCGGGCGGACGCTGCGGCGCTGAATGAAACCGTTATCTATGCGATGACCGGAATCACGGAAAAGCCGGAGATATGTCGAGTCGATCTGAATACGGATTACAACTACCCAGACCTGACCAGAAATAAACCGCGATATCAGGCGGTTTTTGAAATCATGTACTACACATAAGGAGTGATAAATATGCCTAACGCCAGCAATGTATCCGTCGGTAAGCCGCGAGTGGCCGGCGCTGTATTCCGGGCACCGCTGGGAACGGCTTTGCCCACAGACGCCTCAACGCA
The DNA here is from genome assembly GCA_051866745.1 of Candidatus Limivicinus sp. GTDB lineage: Bacteria > Bacillota > Clostridia > Oscillospirales > Oscillospiraceae > Limivicinus. The sequence continues at coordinate 68,046 of JBJDXQ010000053.1, forward strand.
GCTTGCAGAGGCCTACAAGGACATGGGCTTTATCAGCGATGACGGCGTCACCAATAACAACACCGCAGACACGGAGGACGTATATGCCTGGGGGAAAAGCCCGGTGGCGAACATCATCAAGGAAAAGCCGGACACCTGGAAGATGAAATTCCTGGAGGCGCTGAACCCGAACGTCCTCACCACCATTTACGGCGAGGACAACGTGGAGGTCGCAGAGGACCAGAAAACTATCCATGTCAGGGCCAGCTCGGATCAGCCCAGCGATGCTGTTTACGTCATTGACATGGTCCTTAAAGGCGGCGCCCTGAAGCGGGTGGTTATCCCCATTGGCTCCGTCGGTGAGGTTGCCGAGGTCGTGTATAAGGACGATGAGCCGATCGGTTATGAGGTAACGATCAAGGCCATGGATGACGGCACCGGCCTGACGCACCACGAGTACATCAAGCTGCCGTAAGATGGGAGGCCAAGAATGATCAAAGGTACTACAAGCGGCGGATTCGCGTTTTCTTTCGACGAGACCCGCCTGGACGATATGCGTTTTGTGGATGTGCTGGCCGTGGTCGTGGACCAGGACGCGCCGGAATTTGACAGAATCGCAGGCGCATCCAAGCTGACGGAAATGCTTCTGGGCAAGGAGCTCAAGACCCAGCTTTACGCGTTTATTGGCGCGCAGCATGAGGGCCGGGTTCCGAGATCCGATCTGGAGCAGGCGCTGATGGAGATCATGTCCTCCGGCGGGAAGGACGCCGAAAAAAACTGACAGGCCTGGCCCGTATGGTAGCCATCGATGAAAACGCGCTGATATGCGATTTTGCAGAGGTCTACCATATTTTCAATTGGCGAGCGCTGCCGGCCAGGCTCAGCGCGGCGCTGGCGATGGGATTAAGGCCTGATGCAAGGATCATGCTTAAACTCAGCGGAGTCCAGATCCCGGTCAACACGCAGCTGTTGGCCATTACCGCGGACGCCGCCAGAGTGCTTGCCTGGCAAAACACAGAGGACGGAAGACATGGGAGAAACGTACCCGTATCCGTATTTGCTTCATTGATCGGAACAAACAGAAAAGACGCAGAAGCCGGAGCGGGATTTGATTCACCCGAAGAATTTGCCGCCTGGCGTGAGAGAATGATCGGAGAGGAATAATGGCAGACCTGGGAACCGCATATGTGAACATTGTGCCTAAAGCCTCCGGCATTGAAAAGAAAATCGGAAATCTTCTCGGCCCGGGGAGCGAAGCCGGCGGACGAAGCGGCGGGGCAAAGGCAGGAAAGAGCTTTGTTGATGGCCTGAAATCTGCAGCGGTCACCGTAGCTGTTGGCAAGGTGATTAAAGACGCTTTTTCCGCCGGAGGGGATATGCAGCAGTCTTTCGGCGGCCTGGACACCATTTATGGTGAGGCATCCGCCGCCGCGAAACAGTATGCCATGGACGCTGCCCAGGCCGGTATCAGCGCCAATACATACGCGGAGCAGGCGGTGAGTTTCGGCGCCGCCCTGAAAGCTGCTTATGGAGGCGACACCGCGGCTGCCATGGAGGCGGCAAATCTCGCCATCCTGGATATGGCCGACAACTCCGCAAAAATGGGAACGGATATCGGCTCTATCCAGGATGCGTACCAGGGTTTTGCCCGTGGCCAGTACCAGCTTTTGGATAATTTAAAACTCGGCTACGGCGGGACGAAGGAAGAAATGCAGCGGCTGCTGACAGACGCTCAGAAAATCTCCGGGGTCAAGTACGACATCAGCAATCTGGGGGACGTATACAGCGCGATCCATGTGATCCAGGGAGAGCTTGGCCTGACCGGCGTTGCGGCGGCGGAAGCACAGACAACACTTACCGGATCATTCAGCGCACTGAAAGCCAGCTGGGAAAACACCATGGCGGCTCTTACGACCGGGGAAGGGATTGAGACCGCGCTTACAAACCTGTCCACGTCTGTTGGAAATTTTGCAAATAACATCCTGCAAATGCTGGGGCAGGTGGCACCGCAAGTGCCGACGTTTATCATGGGCATCGTGGACGCATTGATCGCAAACGCGCCAAGTTTGATCGCAGGCGGCGTGGCAATGATCGCACAGCTGATCGTCGGACTGGTGCAGTCGATTCCGCAGGTCGTAGATCAAATACCGGTCTTGTGGGAGGCTGTAAAATCGGCGTTTTCCGGCGTCGACTGGGCAAGCCTTGGCACAGAACTGATAAACGGAATAGTTGATGGCGTGATGGCCGCCGTTGGATTTTTGTGGGATACGATGGTATCCATCGCAAATGAGGCTCTTGGCGCGGCGAAAAAAGCGCTTGGAATTGCTAGCCCGTCAAAAGTGTTTTCGGATGAGGTCGGCCGTTGGATCCCGCCGGGGATCGCTGCAGGCGTTGAGAAAAATGTGTCCCCGCTGAACAATACCATGGCAAAGCTGTCTACAAGCATCACGGGAGACATGGAAACAGCGACGGCTACGACAAACAGCGCCGGAGCTGCGCAGAATATGCGCACAAATGCCGATGACCAGAGGGAGATCGTGAACAACGTGACGATCCGCTTTGAGGGAAGCCTTGCGCAGCTGGCGCGGGTGCTGCACCCGTACATCGTGACCGAGAGCGACCGGCGTGGTCCGCTTCTGATCAAATAAGGAGGGAGAAATGCTCACAATTGATGGAGTCGAATATCGGGTGTGGGTCAATTACCCCTCCCGCGTTTTGTCCTTTGAGATCGTGGAGGGAAATAACTCCGGCCAGTCGCTGAGCTTCCGGGAGATCCGGGATATTGGCGGCACCAAATATAACTATACCCTAAAGGTGCAGCCTGACCCGGAACACCCGGAAGACTTTGACGCGCTTTTTATGGCGCTGAGCGCCCCGGTGGCATATCACATGGTGTCCATGCCCTTCGGGCAGGGCACTATTGAGTTTGAAGCCGTGGTTCGGTCCGGGAGCATAACAGACTATGGGTACAGGGCAGGGTACCGCAGGTGGAAGAACATGGAGATCAACATGGAGGCCATAGAGCCTCAGCGCAAACCGGAGTAAGACATGAATATAAACAAAGTTATTATAGGCGATCCAGAATCGCCTATAATAACATTTGAGAATGACAGCATAGAATCCATCACAGAGGATACCGCTGTTGCTATCGTCGGGGATGAGCTGTCGGTTGACCAGTTTACCCCGGCCGTGCGGTATCACGTATTCCTCCGCTATGTTTTCTCACCGGCTGATTATAATCAGTTTATCACCAGAAACGGGCTTGTGATGTGCTGCCATTACACTTACGACATCCGGAAACTCCCCTATGCGACGCCGATCACGTTCTACAGCAATGGAAAAATCCGGGGAAAGTATTATTCTGAGACCGTGGACAGGCTTGGAAGGGACAAGTACGAACTCAATGCGATCAGCGCTGTTGGCCTGATGGAGAAGCAGCGGAGCGTGGGCGGCCTCTACAGCGGCCAGACGTTCCCTTCGGTTCTGCGGGATATTTTGGGGGACGATTACAAGTACGAAGTTGACAGCGATGTGGCAAATGTAATGGTGTATGGCTGGCTGCCGTTTTCGACACGCCGCCAGAACCTGCACCAGCTGATCATGGCCTATGGCGTCAACATCATCAAGTCGGAATCCGGGGACATGCTGTTTACCTTCCTGCGCGACAGCGAGGCAGAGGACATCCCGGAAAGCGAGGTTTTTTACGGCGGAAGCATGCGCTATAACGACCCGGCGAGCCGGGTTGAGGTGACGGAACACGCATACCACTACATACCGACGGTGGAGACCAAAACCCTGTTTGACAACAGCACGACCGACGCCGTCCACGCGGCCACCGTGACATTTGAGAGCCCGATCATGACGGATAGCCTGGAAACCACGGGCGGGCTGAAAATACACAGCGCCGGCGTGAATTATGCCGTCATCAGCGGTGTGGGGGTGCTTACTGGGAAACCATACACGCATACCACAAAGATCGTCTCCGCGGATAATCCTGACGCCGTCAACGAAAACGTAAAGCGCGTAGAGGAAGCGACTCTGGTCTCGTTGCAGAACAGCGAGAACGTTCTGGCCAGGCTGTCACAGTATTATTTCAACGTTGACATCGTCGAGAATGATATTGTTCTGAATGGCGAACGATGCGGCAAGCGCTACAACGTCCTGAACGGATTTTACGAGGAAACAACCGGATTTATCAGCAAAATGTCCTCCAGCATCTCAAGCATCATTCGCGCGCGGTGTGAATTTATCCAGAATTACACGCCCGTTGGGGCCGGAGCCACATATACAAACTGCGTAATCCTGTCGGAAGACGCTGGGTCATGGGAAATCCCTGAATCTGTGTTCCAAAAGGAAATTCCCAAAATCCGTGTTGTGCTGATCGGGAACGGTTACTCAGGGGAAAACGGAGAGGATGGTGAGATCGGCAAGCCTGGCGATGGCAACCGTGGCGGGGACGGCGGCAAAGGCGGCACTGGCGGAGCGGCTGGAATAGGCGGAAAGATTTACTCCGAGACCTATAAGCTGACCGGCGACACCAGCACTTTGTTCTATGGCCGCGACCTGAAAGGCAACAGCTACATCAAGGGCGGCTTGCTGAATATCACATCCGCTGACGGCGTTTCTACGCCTACAGGCTTTCTTGAGGTGTTCAGCGGGAAAGTGTTCGCCCTGCCAGGAACTGACGGCCTGAGCGGCTCAGATGGCGGCAAAGGCGGCTATTATAATCCGAACGGAACCGGGGCAACAGGTGACAACGGTGATGATTTTGTTGCCGACGGCCAAATATGGTACGGCGGCATATGCGAGGGAAACTATCAAATCACAATTGCCGGATCTGGAAACCCGGCCTTTATCGGCGGCGGTGGCGGTGGCGGTGCTGCTTATGGCGGCAATGGCTCCAACACCGGTTATCATGGCTCAGGCGGCGACGGCGCTGACGGCGCTGCGGCAGAATCAACAACACCGCTATTTGGCAACGGCGGAAACGGCGGCCATGGCGGTGGCGGAGGTGGCGGCGGCGGAACACTTGTCGTTTACAACGAGCAATACGCAACCGAAGTCGGACGAACCGGTTACGGCGGCGGTAACGGCGGTATAGGCGGCGCTGGAAGTCCTGGCTATCAGGGCTGCGTGATTATTTATTACTGAGAGGTGATAACAATGGCAGATTACAATTCCAGCCTTACGGGCGAACAGATAGAGCAGACCCTACTGGGTGCAGTTCTCAGCAACAAAGCACAGAGGCTCACGGAGGCGCAGAAAGAACAGGCGCGAAAGAACATCGGCGCCGGAACATCGGACACCGGGCTGAAAATCCTTGGCTACTATGCAACGGCTGACCAGATGGCAGCTGCTGTGCTGAGCCCCAAAGCAGGTGACGCTTACGCGGTCGGAACAGAGGCACCCTATGATATTTACATCTGGGACGCGGCGCATCGAATCTGGGTGAACAATGGAAACATCCGAGGCGCAGACGGAAAGGACGCGGATCTGTCTGACGCAGAGCCCATGAAGCATAAATTTACGGACGTCCGGGTCGAGACATCCTCCTATGTGGCTGATGATACCTACCCTGATTTTCCGTTCCGGGTAGCAATCCCGTTGGACGGCATCAACGAAACCATGACACCGTGCGTTGCGTTCGATGTTGGAGAAGCCCTTGGCGGGTTGTTCGCCCCAGTGGCGGAGTGCTACAACGGCGGCGTGTACATCTATGCGGAATCCGCGCTGAACTATGAGATTATTATCCCCACCATCATCTGCTGGGAGGGTGTTTATGCTGTGGATGATCCTGCGGCGGAGAAGCTCATTCTAAGCTATAACGATTTGAGGGTACTTTTGCAGCCGGAGGTTGACGCAGCCGGAGAAGCTGCTACCCAGGCGCAGACATACGCCGAGCAGGCGAAAGAATACGCAGAACAAGCGCAAAGCGGCGCTGTGATCCCTAACGGCTCCGTCACCCGTGCAAAGCTGGCAGCCGATGCGCTGTATAGCCCGATTGTCGCAGGCGTAGGCACTAGATATATTACCTCCGCCGACATTGGTAAAACGCTGAAAGGCACTTGGAACGAAGCAATGACGTTAACTATTACGCAGGAGAATAGTGCAAAAATACCATACGGAGCGGAGTTTGCTGTGCTTCGTTGGGGCAATTCCGAAGCGCAAGAATGCAAAATAATCGCCGATGGTACAAGACTGCATTTCACCAGCGACAGTGTATTCCATAAAAACGGAACAGCGAAAATCTCTGAGGTATTTGGAATGATTGCACTTAAAAAAACAAATAGTGACCCGACTCTGGGAGATTCGTGGCTCGTAACCGGCAACGTGGAGGTGGTGTCATGATCTACATACTGAGCGGCGGGATCAGCCATAAATACGGTTTTTGGAGAGTCAATTTCCCTGTTGGCAGCTCATGCACACTGACAAACGGTACTCGCACATACAAAGCGCCATCTGACTCCGTTTCGCTCGGCAAATATACATTCCCAATCCCAGAAAGCGGCTCTTGGACGGTATCATGCACAGACGGAACACAAACTGCGTCGAAAACCATTACGTTCAGCATCAATTATTCGTATGCGGCTTCGACGCTTAGTTATGCGGATTATATATTTAAGGCTGGGACTGGCGCTGTAAAGGCTATGGATACTATTAACGGAAGAAATCAAACAATTTCGATTGGAACGGATAGTATTGTATGGTCATGGAATGGTAATAGCGACTACAGTGCTTGCGCTGCCTACACAAAAAACATGATAGACCTGACAAATTACAAAAAACTTTGTGTACGGTCTACCATGACTTCTTTAGTTACAGCAACTGAACAATATAGAGCAAAGCTCGCTATAACAAGTAGCACACCTGATAGCAACGCCTCTGTTAGTGTATGGGCGGCATACGTTGCGCTTAATACTAATACAAACGCTACATTAACAATAGACATATCAGCAATTAGCGGCAGTTATTATATTGTTCTACAGGGAGCGAGTGCAAATGGTAATGTTTTTGACATTTGGCTAGAGTAGGAGGTGCAATAACGTGGCAATTGGAAAAACCAATTCATGCGGCGGAGCTGGCGCATCCCTAAAGGTGCACGGTATCGCTGGGGACACGCTGACAGTCACCAACGGAAGCAGAACCTACACACGCGTTTTTGACGAGGACGGCATTGCTGTTATTAAGGGGATTGCAGCTGGTACATGGACAGAAACCATGACCGGCTCCGGCCCAAGACCGGCAGAGAATACCATTACCATCAAGATCGCGTATGAGGACACGCTTGATTACTTCCAGGCCACCATCCGTGTGGAGTGCCCGGTGGAAAGCCATTTAACCTGCGCCCATACAGACGGCACAAGGTGGGAAGCGGATGCGCCAACCGGGGCCTATGAATTCAAGGTCAACAAGATAGGCGATTACACCATTACCGGCACAAAGGACGGCCTGAGCGACAGCCACATCGTTTCCATCACGATGGACGGGCAAAGCAAGTCGGTTTCCATCTCCTATTTCAGGGCTTATATCAATGTCAATTACCCGGTTGGGAGCATCTGCTATGCGGCATGCGGTGATATCAGACTCACAGCCGGAGACCAAGACGGCACATGGCAGTTCGCCATACCAAAAGAGGGAGAATGGCACATCGTGTGCTCGCTGGAAGATAAGTCAAAAGACGCCTATGTCAATATCACCACGGACGGACAGGAAGAAACGGTCACGCTGGTATACGCTCTCGTGCTGTTTGACGATGGCGAATGGCATCCGATGACCGGCGGCTTTACTGGCGACATTTCGAACGGGAGGCTGTCATGTACAGCAGCCGCCTACGGCGCCGGAACGGATTGGGTGAGTGCAAGTGCGTCTGCGGTTGCAAAAGGGCTGATCGATGTAACCGACTACAAAACGTGTGTGTTTATCGGTGTATCGTTCAACGAATCAAGTTACACATACGGCAGTACCGGCGCAGAGCTGTACTGCGGAACGGCTTCCGGCTATAAAACAGGCTCATTGGTGTTGGACATCAGCGAGATAAGCGGCAAGGTGGAAATCGGTATGAGCGTACACGTAAGCGGTCCTGATCCGTTAAACGCGACCGTGTCCTGCTCAAAAATTTATTTGGAATAAGGGGTGATAACCATGACCATTTATGTCGACAGAGATTTTAAGTGCTACACGTTCCCCGCCTCCGGCAGAGTGGCCGTTGAGACGGACGCCTTTAATGGCAAGTGCCGCCAGTACATCGAGGGATACCGCTTCGTGCCGGCCGGGCAGAGCTGGACACGGGAGGACGGGCAGGTGTTCCACGGCGAGATGATCGCTCCCTGGCGGCCCTATGATATTTTGGCCGAGTTTCAGGCCCTCTATGATGAAGAGCAGGAAAAGCAGGCAGAGACGCAGGAAGCTCTTGCTATCCTGCTGGAAGGAGATAGCGTATGACACTGATCGAAAAAGCAAGAATCATGAGGCCACTGATTGAAAAGGCCGTGAGCGCCTCCCTGAGCGACGCAGAAGCCCTTGACGCTGTTACCCTGTTCCCGGCATGGGTAGCGGGTAAAGCGTACGCAGCGGATGCCCGTGTGAAGCATGACGGTGCCCTGTACAAGTGCTTGCAGGCGCATACTTCCCAAGCTGACTGGACACCTACGGCGGCGCCAAGCCTTTGGGCAAAGGTGCTGATCCCCGACCCGGGAACAATCCCCGAGTGGGAGCAGCCGGACAGTACTAACCCATACATGGCTGGGGATAAGGTCACGCATAACGGTAAGACCTGGGTGTCTGACATTGATAACAACGTCTGGAAGCCCGGGGAGTATGGATGGAGCGAATACGATGGATGATGAAAAGACCCTGAGCGGGATGATAACGGAGGATAGAAGGGAGTGAGAGGCATGGCAAGAAGAAAGGCGGAAAGTGCGGAAAGTAATTACGGAAGGAGAACAACAATGAAAGCAATGTTATCTCAGCCGATGGCTGGAAAAACAGATGAGGAAATCATAGCAACAAGAGAAAATGCAATTTCTACTCTGAAAGAAAAAGGCTATGAGATTGTAAATTCTCTGTTCACAGACGAGTGGTATAACCGGGATGCTATGGAAAAACGTGGGGTCATACAGATTCCTCTCTGCTTCTTGGCAAAATCTATCGAGAGTATGAGCTTGTGCCACGCGGCTTATTTCTGCAAGGGTTGGGAAAACGCCCGCGGATGTCGAATCGAACATGATGTAGCAAAAGCCTACGGATTGACGATCCTGTATGAGGAATAAGGCATGAGCAAATCAGAAAAAGCCACCTCTCAGATGGAGGACTGGGCGGCTGATCAGACAGTAGGATATGACCAGAGCAACCGCTGGGGGCCGGACTACGACTGCTCCAGTGCTGTGATCTCTGCCTGGGAGCTGGCGGGGGTGCCGGTGAAAACCTACGGGGCCACATACACCGGGAATATGCGGGGCGTGTTCCTCCGCTGCGGATTTGAGGATGTGACCGCCGGTGTTGACCTGGCCACCGGAGCAGGCCTGCATCGTGGGGATGTGCTGCTGAACATCCAGCACCACACAGCCATGTACTGCGGCAACGGCATGGAGGTGGAGGCCAGCATCAACGAAAACGGCGGCGTCACCGGCGGTATGACCGGGGATCAGACCGGCCGGGAGTTCCTGGTGCGGCCCTATCGGAATTATCCGTGGGACTGTGTGCTGCGGTACACCGGCGGCGATGCCGGGGCTGAGCCGGAGAAAATCAAGCCTACATACTATTACGCCGTCAAGCTGCCGCTGCTGAAGCCGGGGATGGAGGACATCTCTGTAATCAGCTTGCAGCAGCTGCTAACTGCCAAGGGCTACTACGCCGGGGACTGCGATGGCATCTTCGGTGAGCTGACAAAGCGGTCCGTTATGGCCTTCCAGGCGGACGCCGGGCTGGAAACCGACGGCGAGGTAGGCGGGAAAACATGGGATAAACTGATCGGAGGTTGATTATATGGGAGAGGCTGTGATCGTTGCGCTGATCACCGGCGGGCTGACGCTGCTGGGCGTCATGATCAGCAATGGGCGCACCCAGGCGGTGCTGGAAACCAAGGTGGAAGAGCTGGCCAGAGAGGTGCGGGAGCACAACAATTTTGCAAGGCGGATGCCGGTGGTGGAGGAACAGATCAAGGTAATCAACCACCGCATACAGGATCTGGAAGAATCTCAAAAGAATTAAGGAGGAAACAAAAATGGAAATCATGGGTATTACTGGAATCGCGGCAATCACGGTGATCTGCTATCTGGCGGCGGAGTGCATCAAGGCAACGCCGCTGGACAACAAGTGGCTGCCGGTGATCTGCGGCGCCATGGGCGGCGCTCTGGGCATTGTGGCCATGCTCATCATGCCGGATTATCCGGCCACGGACTACATAACCGCCGTGGCTGTGGGCATTGTGTCCGGCCTGGCTGCCACCGGCGTGAATCAGATCGGCAAGCAGCTCTCCGGCAAATAGGGAGGTGATCCCGTGGAGCAGCGGGACATTATACGCATGCTCAATTACCCGGACAGGCCACTGGTGGATTTTTCCATCTCCATGGCCAATCTGACGGCCCCGGAACGAGAGTGCATCAACCTGCGGGTATATGATGGGGAGACGGTAGAGAGCGCGGCAGAGCGCCTGATGCTGTCCCCAGGGACGGTAAAAACCAGGTACCGGTCAGGGATGCAAAAGCTGGACAGCTGCTGGAGCAGCCGACCATGGATCAATTCGATACTCAAACAGTAAAAAGCAGCGCCCGATTTTCCGGGCGCTGCTTTTTGTTTTGAATTGGCCGGAATTTGTCCCCATGCTGACTGGAGCGCGATCAGAAAACCATGTAAAATGGAAAGCAGAAAGGGGCGTGAAACGATGGCCTATAATGTGCCGTTTAACCCGTATGGGAGCATGCAGCAATTCCCGCAGGGATATCAGCAGCAGTATCAGATGATGCAGCAACAGCCGCAGCAGATCCAGCAGGAGGCGTATTTGTGCCGACCGGTCACAAGCCGGGAGGAAGCAGTGGCAACGCCTGTTGATTATATGCGGGCTACGCTGCTGCCGGACATGGGACACGGGAAAATTTACCTCAAACGGTTCAATCCGCAGACAGGGGCAAGTGACATCCTGGAATTCGCGCAGTGCATAGAGCAGGAACAGCCGGCGCCGAAATACGCAACGGTGGAAGACCTGGAAGCGCTGAGGAATGAAATCGAAAAAATGAAGCGCCAGACAGGAAAGGGGAAAAAGAATGATGATGAGTAATCCGTTTTTCCAGCTGGCGAACTTGGCCAGGAATGGCGGAAACGCAATGCAGATGCTGCAGCGCATGGCCGCGCAGAATCCGCAGGCCGCCCAGGCGATCAATATGATCCATGGGAAAACACCGCAGCAGCTGCAGCAGATCGCAACAAACATGGCGCGGGAGATCGGCACAACGCCGCAGGAAATCGCACGAAGCTTGGGTCTGATGTAATTTGACAAATCCTTTCAGTTTACGGGTCTTGACAAAAACCGGATGGTACAGCCATATCCGGGAGCGCGCGGCCCGGTTGGATAAAAAAACTGAAAGGAGAATACTTATGGCAGATGATTTTGGCATGGGCTATGCCCTGGGACAGGACAGCGGCGGAAGAAACAGCGAGGGATTTTTCGGCAGCGAGGGGATATGGGCAGTTATTATACTGGCCATTATCTTCGGCTGGGGAAGAAATGGCTTTGGCGGCATCGGCGGCGGGGATCAGGGGGCATTGACCCGGGCCGATCTTTGCAGTGGGTTCAACTTCAACAACCTGGATGGTGCCGTCCGTGGCGTGCAGCAGGGGCTCTGTGACGGATTTTACGCCATGAACACCTCCCTGCTCAATGGGTTTAACGGCGTCGACAACGCTGTCTGCACGCTGGGCTATCAGACGCAGCAGGGTTTCAGCAGCCTTGCGGCACAGCTGGCGTCCTGTTGCTGTGAGACGCAGCGGGCCATTGACGGAGTAAAATACCAGATGGCTACGGACACCTGCGCCGTGCAGAACACGATCCAGAACACCACCAGGGATCTGCTGGAGAACCAGAACAACAACACCAAGGCCATCCTTGACTTCCTGACTCAGGACAAGATCGCCACGCTGCAGGCCGAGAACCAGACGCTCAAATTTGCTGCGTCCCAGCAGGCACAGAATGCCTACATCGCGGCAAATCAGGAAGCGCAGACCGCGGAGCTGATCCGCAGACTGGGCCGAGACTGCCCCGTGCCCGCATATGTTGTGCCCAATCCCAATTGCTGCTACGGCAACCCAGTCGGGGTGAGCTACGGAGGCAATAATGGGTGCAACAGCGGCTGCGGCTGCTGCTGATGGTCGAGATTCGGGGCGGGACCTTCCCGCCCCTGAGAAAGGAGCTTGATAAATATGGCGTGTAAAACCAGCTGCCAACTTTGCCGCCGGCTGATCATTTCCCAGGCGGTGACCTTTGCCGCCGGCGTGCTGACGATCAACATCCCTGCCGGGACGTACAACAATGGAGAGAAATACTGCATTGTGATCGCCCAGACGATACCGGAGACCGCGACGATCAACGCCCCTGTAGTGATTACGATCGGCACTGGGACAGAGCAGTATCCGCTGACAAATTGCAACTGCTCTCAGGTGACGGCCTGCGCACTGCGCACCAGACGCAGATACAGCACCGTCGTGAGCACCAGCGCAACCGGTGGAACGTTCCGCCTGCTGGGGAGAGCATCCTGCTGCCCCGATTACAGTCTGACGGGAATTGACGGAACGGCACCTGCTGCGGGAGGTGAAACCGCATGAAAATGAGCAGAACGGCAAAGGTGCTCATGATGCGAGACGGCGAATGGCCGGAGAGCCGTTTCCGCGACAACAGAGGTCGGGAGCATTACGACAATGGACGCTATGCCCCGACGAGAAGCGAGTACATACCTCCGTATTATCATAGTGGCGATATCAGCTACAACGGTAATAATGACCGGGCATTGCAGCGAGAATACCCGCGCAATGAGCGCGGCAACTCGTGGGACGGCAGCGGTCGTTTTCGGACGGAGTATGACACTGTAGACGGGCGGCGCCGGGCCATTGGATTCGGCGGCCCCGAAATGCATTACGACGCCCCGTGGCCGTCGGATGAGATGACGCATAAAACCGGCAGCACGGAGCGCGGCCACTCGGCCTCTGACGTTGCGGCTCCCATGACCAGGGAGCGAACGGAGGAATGGATGCGGAAGCTGCAGAATGAGGACGGCACGACCGGCCCCCACTGGAGTTATGACCAGGCAACCAATCTGATGCGGCAGAAAGGGTACAATTATGAGCCGGTCGAGTTTTATGCAGCGCTCAATATCATGTACTCTGACTACTGCAAGGTGGCGAAAAAGCTGAACGTAAACACGGTCGACTTTTTCGCTTCCATGGCAGAGGCTTTCCTGGATGACCGGGACGCCGTCAAGGACAAGCTGGCGGCGTACTACGCAAGCATTGTAAAATAAAATAACAAGTACCTGGGAGTAATACTCCCAGGTACTTGTTATTTTTGTCCAATCCTCGGAATCGAAAAACGTAGGAAACCGGGATTGATAATAAATATTGGTGCCGGTGGTGGGACTCGAACCCACACGATGTTGCCATCGGCGGATTTTGAATCCGCTACGTCTACCATTCCATCACACCGGCATACGACAGGATTATATATCATTTCTCCTGGAATTTCAAGCCCCAAAATCCCTGCCTTTGCCGGGGATTTTGGGGCTTGCGGCTAGGGCGCGGCAGTGGGGGAGGGCTCCGGCGTTGCCACAGGGACGAACATGATGTTCATATCCGTGGGGCCTTCGATCCCCGGTACCTCCGCGTTGAAACTGTACTGCCACAGTTCGCATTGGTAATAGAAATCCGGGAAGGTGCCCGGCAGAGCAATCCAGAAGGAATAATCCGTCAGCTGACTCAGGTCGAAACCGTAATAGCCCAGATGGCGGTTGAAGTAGATGCAGGCTTCATAGCCCGCCTCCTGAATCCGCTGGCAGAAAGCCAGGGCGCACTGGGTCAGCAGCGCCTCATCCATGCCATCGGTACGGGCGGCTACATCTTCCATCTTCTCCCAGTCATAGACCACCGGCAGGTCAATATCATAGTCCTCCAGCCGTTCCAGGACAAACTCCGCCTCCGCAACGGCCTCCTCCACTGTGATGGCCTGGGAGAACATATACACGCCCAGCTTCAGCCCGTTGGCGGCGGCGCCTTCCATATTGCTCCTGAAGTAAGGGTCCTCAAACAGACCACCCTCGGTGTACCCCCGGTAGCCCAGCCGGATCATGGCGAAATCCACGCCGGAACCCGCTACCTGGGCCCAGTCGATGCCCCACTGGTGCTCGGACACGTCCACGCCGTAAAGGGTCTCAAAATCGGCGCCCGTATACTGGGGCTGACCGTTGACCACCCGCATCTCTCCCCGCTGGATGGGGTTCACGTCCACGCCCTCCAGGGGTGTCATCCACACCATGCCAAAGCCGTCATTGATATACACCTGTCCCTCATGGGGGTCCGGCTCCGGCTGTTCTTCTTTCAAAAGCCCCACGACCACAACGATCACAGCAGCCAGCAGCAGGATGGAAGCGATCAGCAGGGGAACCTTGCTTCTTTGACGTGTTCTCATAAACTTCTCCAGAATTCTGCAAAGATGGACTCATGATACCATATTCCGCCCTGAATTACAATCCCGGCAAAAAAAGGAAAAGCCCTGCCCCATGAAGGGGCAGGGCAAAGTAGGCTATAGAGCCAATCAGAAGATGGCGACCACAGCGCCGTTGTAGCTGTCGGCGATGAAGGTCTTGACGGCGTCGGTCTGGAGGGCCTTCACCAGAGCCTGGATCTTGGCGCTGGACTCGTCGCCCTTGCGGCAGGCGATGATGTTGGCGTAGGTCTGGGCGGCGTCGCCGGAGGCGTCCTCGATGGCCAGGGCGTCAGCAACCTTCAGGCCGGCCTGGAGGGCGTAGTTGCCGTTGATGACGGCCACGGTGCCGGGATTGCTGTTGGCCAGCTGGGCGGGAACGGTGTCGGCCTGGACAGCCTGCACGTCAAAGCCCTTGGCGTCAACGATATCCAGGGTGGTAACGCCCTTCTCGGCGGAAGCGTCAGCAGGCAGCTCGATCAGGCCTTCCTGGGCCAGCAGAAGCAGGGCGCGGGTCTCGTTGCTGTCGTCAGCGGGGATGAGGATGGTGGCGCCGGGGGCGATGTCGGCCACAGCGTCAACACCGTTGCCGTAGAGGCCGAAGGGCTCATAGTGGATCAGAGCGGCGGAAACCAGGTCAGTGCCCTTGGAGGCATTGTAGCTGTTCAGGTAGGGGGTGTGCTGGAAGTAGTTGGCGTCCAGAGTGCCTTCGGAAAGGGCCTGGTTGGGCAGCACGTAGTCGTCATAGACAACGATCTCCAGCTCGTAGCCGTCCTTCTTCAGGGACTCCTTCACCTGCTCCAGAATCTCAGCGTGGGGAGTGGAGCTGGCACCGACGGTGATGACCTTGTCTTCAGCCTTCTTGCCGCAGGCGGCGAAGCTGAAAACGGTGGCGATGGCGAGAACGATAGCAAGAACCTTTTTCATTTTATTTTCTCCTTTTCTTAATATGGATAACAAAGTTGATGTTTGTAAGTTGAATGTTGGATGTGGTCTGAAAGCAGGGCCGCTCACATTCGCAGCTTACAAAGGCTGGTGAAGATCATTTCAATTCCCTCACTTGATGCGTTTATCGGTCTTGCGGGCAATGGTAGTACCGACGATCTGGATGATTTGGACGATGGCCACCGTCAGCAGGACGCAGATCCAGGTGATATCCGCATTGCTGCGCTGATGGCCGTATATAATTGCCACCTGGCCCAGGCCGGTGCCGCCGATGGTGGCGGCCATGGCCGAGTAGCCAAGGATGGTGACCATGGAGATGACTGCGCCGTTAATGAGAGCGGGCTTTGCCTCCGGCAGCAGTACCTTGGTGATGATCTGCATATTGGTGCAGCCCATGGACTGGGCGGCCTCGATCACCCCGGCCCCCACCTCCTTCACGGAGGACTCCACCATCCGGGCCACATAGGGGGAGGCGCCGATCACCAGCATCACGATGACGGCCCCGTTGCCCAGGCTGGTGCCCAGAATGAAGCGGGCCACCGGCAGCATGGCCACCATCAGGATGATGAAGGGGATGGAGCGGAAGAAGTTGACGACAAAGCCCAGAATCCGGTTCACCCAGGGAGTGGGGCGGATGCCGTTGACGTCGGTGACGCAGAGGATCATGCCCAGGGGCAGGCCGAAGAGATAGGAGAAAGCGGTGGCGATCACCGTCATGTAGATGGTCTCAAATACGGCCATCTGGATCAGGCCGTTGGCCCAAAGCTTATAGAACATTTCAGAAAGCATCTTACTTCTCCTCCTTCCAGCCCACCTGGCTGTTGCTGAGCCAGGCAATGATCTTGTCTGCCTGCCGCTCGTCGGTGGGCAGCTCGATGATCATGTGGCCGTAGATCACGCCCTCATATTCCTTGGTGTCGGCAAAGAGAATGTTCACCGGGGCCTGACAGTCCAGCACCAGCTGGGAGATGATGGGGGCCTGGGAGTAAAGCCCGTCGAAGGTAAGCCTCACCCGGCGGCCGCCGGCGGTGTCCAAAGCGGCCCGGTCCTGGGGAAGAATGAGATCCCTGGCAATGTCCGACTGGGGATTGGTGAACACCTCGCTGACCCGGCCTTCCTCGGCGATCCGGCTGTTGTCGATCACCGCCACCCGGTCACAGATCTGGTCGATGACCTTCATCTCGTGGGTGATGACGATGATGGTGACGCCCATGGTCTGGTTGATGGTCCGCAGCAGCTCCAGAATGGAGCGGGTGGTGTTGGGGTCCAGGGCGCTGGTGGCCTCGTCGCACAGCAGATACTTGGGATTGGTGGCCAGAGCCCGGGCGATAGCCACCCGCTGCTTCTGACCGCCGGAGAGCTGGGCGGGGAACTTGTCCGCCTTGTCCTCCAGACCCACCAGCTTCAGAAGCTCTCCGGCCCGCTTTTCCGCCTCCTGCTTCTTCACGCCGGAAATCTCCAGCGGGAAGCACACGTTCTTCAGCACGTTTCTCTGCTCCAGCAGGTTGAAGCCCTGAAAGATCATGGAAATGCTTCTGCGCATTTTCAGCAGCTCTGCCCTGGGCAGGGCGGTCATGTCCCGGCCGTCGATGATGACCTGGCCGGCGCTGGGCCGCTCCAGCAGGTTGATGCAGCGGACGAGGGTGCTTTTGCCGGCGCCGGAAAGGCCGATGATACCGAATATCTCGCCGTCGTTGATGGTGAGGTCGATATCCCGCAGGGCTTCCACAGGCCCGGTAGCGCTCTCAAAGGTCTTGGAGAGTTTCTTCAGCTCAATCATTGTCTCTGTCCTTTCGATTTTGTATTGCACAATGGGCAATGAAAAAGGCTTGGGAAACTCACGATGTTTCCCAAGCCTGTCAATAACAGCTTTGATCCTTCTCAGATGGATACGAAACAAGGCGAGTCATGTTTTTGCGCGCACATCATCATGCACATGCGGAACATGTACATCATACCCATCATCATGCAGTTGGCAATACGGAAGCTACGCATATGACCCGTCTCCTTTCTGAAAGACTGACTGGATTATAGTCCTATTATATATGCTTGTCAACAGTTATTTACAAAAACTTTTATACATAAAGATACATAACAACAGAATAATATATTTATGTAAATGATATTAAGTTAATTAAAATATGTAAATTGAATTACGTTAATTAAACGGCGGGACACGGGAAAAACCTTGACAGCGCCGGTGCACTGGGATAGACTGTGAGTACATACTGCGCAGTATACAATAAGAGAGGATGGAGAGCGCGATGGACACCAGAATTGAAAAACTTTTGAATACCTTTCACGGCCTGTTTGGCGAGGCGCAGCCGGTGATTTATTCCGCCCCGGGGCGTACGGAGATCGGCGGCAACCATACCGACCATCAGCATGGCCGGGTGCTGGCAGGCTCGGTGAATGTGGATATGCTGGCCGCCGCGGCGGAAAACGGCAGCAGCATGGTGAATGTGAAGTCCGAGGGCTATGATATGTTCACGGTTGACCTGAACTGCCTGGAGCCGGTGGAGGGCGAGCAGGGAACCACCGCCGCCCTGGTGCGGGGCATTTGCAGTGAGATTGCCAGCCGGGGCTATTCGGTGCGGGGCTTTGACGCCTGCGTCACCTCCCAGGTGATGCAGGGCAGCGGTCTTTCCTCCTCGGCTGCCTTTGAGGTGCTGATGGGCGCGGTGGTAAACGGCCTGTTTTGCGGCGAGGCCCTGAACGCTACCGACCTTGCCATCATCGGTCAGAAGGCGGAGAACCGGTTCTTCGGCAAGCCCTGCGGCCTGATGGACCAGATGGCTTCTGCCTGGGGCGGCATCATCGCCATCGATTTTCAGGACCCGGCGGCGCCGGTGGTGAAGCCGGTGGACTTTGACTTTGCCGCCGCGGGCCACAGCCTTTGTATGATCGACGTGGGGGCGGACCACGCCAACCTGACCCACGAGTATGCCGCCATCCCCGGGGAGCTGGGGAAGGTCTCCGGCTTCTTCGGCAAGACTGCCCTGCGGGACGTGCCGGAGGAGGACTTCTTTGCCAATATCGCCGCTGTCCGGGCCGCCGCGGGGGACCGGGCCCTGCTGCGCGCCATCCATATCTATCAGGAGAACCGCCGGGTGGAGCGGCTGTGCGATGCCCTGGAAAAGGGCGATTTCCCCGGCTTCCTCCAGGTGATCCGGGAATCGGGCCGTTCCTCCTGGATGTACCTGCAAAACGTGGTGGTCACCGGCAGCACAGCGGAGCAGTCCGCCGCTCTGGCCCTGGCCTTGTGCGACAGCATCCTGGGCGACCGGGGGGCTTACCGGGTCCACGGCGGCGGCTTCGGCGGCACCGTCCAGGCCTTCGTGCCGGACGATCTGCTGGCGGAGTTCAAGGCCCGGATGGAGGCCGTCTTCGGCGCCGGCCATTGCCACGTGATGAAGATCCGCAGCGAAGGCTTCATGAAAGTGGAGTATTGAGGAGACACAATGAGCAAGGTATTGTTGATTAACGGCAGCCCTCACCAGTTTGGCTGCACCTATACCGCTCTGCGGGAGACGGCAGACGCCCTGGAGAAAAACGGCGTGGAGACGGAGATATTGTATCTGGGCACCAAGCCCATCGCCGGCTGCATTGCCTGCGCCAAGTGCCACGAAAGCGGGCGCTGCGTTTTTGATGATGGGGTGAATCAGCTGATGGAGCGGCTGGATGAATTCCAGGGCATTGTGATCGGCTCCCCGGTGTATTACGCCGGGCCGGCCGGACAGCTCTGTGCCTTTCTGGACAGGCTCTTTTACTGCGGGGAGGACCGCATGGCCGGCAAACTGGCGGCGGCGGTGGTCTCCTGCCGCCGTGGCGGCGCTACCGCGGCCTTTGACCGGCTGAACAAATACTTCACCATCAGCAGTATGCAGGTGGTGGGCAGCCAGTATTGGAACCAGATCCATGGCCGTACTGCCGAGGACGCGAAAAAAGACCTGGAAGGCCTGCAGACCATGCGCACCCTGGGGCAGAACATGGCCTGGATGCTGAAGAACATGGAAAATGGGGCAGAACACCCGGCGTATGAAAAACGGCTGAGAACGGATTTTATACAGAGATAAATAATAAAAGAGCCTGAAAACAGAAGCTTTTCAGGCTCTTTTTTATCTTATTCTTTGAACTGACGAGACTTTCAAGTTTGCACCCAAAACAAAATCACAACCCAACGCAGCGGTTGTGATTTTGGAAGGAGGAGCAGCGGCATGAGCGCGCGCTGACTTTTATAAAAAAGTCGGAGCAAGCGATATAGAGCTTGCTCCGACGTGGTGGAGACGAAGGGGATCGAACCCTCGACCTTACGGATGCGAACCGTACGCTCTCCCCGACATCCCACGATAAACAGAACATTTTAGATGGAAAAGTTTCGAAAAACAAATAAAAAATAAAAAAAGAAAGGACTAATTTACAAGATTTGAATGTCCTCGCAAGGCCAAAGTGGAAAGAAAATGCTCCATTTTGGCCTGTTTTTTATGCCAATGGCAGGATGTGGAACCCTAGCCTGTCGCTGTGTTCACGTATCAGAGGAAATACGTCTCACGGTGAGACATATTTTAGTATTTATGAATTTTTATTATGTATGGGAAAAGAAGCGACACATTTTATTAGTATCCACGAATGGCAGATATGATGGAATTGGCATTCCATCGCACTACAATATCTGCAGCATTCTTAACGACGGAGGAAGTATGCTGCGCCCCCCAATATTCAACAGCAATTATTTTCTTCCCCATTTCCTGTGCAAGTCCAATTTCAATATTTATCCATTTACTATAGTTAGCATAAACACCAGCAAGAATCAACACACAACTTGCAGGCATCATTTGTCTGCGGATTGCCGCTTTGAGTTGAAGATCATTCCTTGCGTTATGAATAGGATCATCTTTCGGAACAGAGTAGTCTTTGTAGTGGAAATAGGGATTAGAATTAAGCAAACCAACCAATGAATTATACTGATCGCCATAGCGCCAGGAATGGCTTATAAAAATATTATATGTCATTTTATGTACCTCCACATTTGGTCTTTAAATTTATTATGACAATGATTGCAAATGCGTACAGAATGATAAACATTGCGGGAAGGATAAATTCCAATGAAGTTCCGTTTCTATACTTTTTGTTTTTTTTAGGCGTTGCCATTCATCGTTAAACGGTTTTGCAGGGAGTTTATTTTCAAGATTATTGATTACAGCATATTTTTCAACATTTAGTTGTTTGAAATTGCTGATAAAAAGACACCAAAGAATGCAAATGACAATGCCAGCGGATAACAAAAAAATGGACTTGATATCCCAGATGATAGAGACGGTTGCAGTTAATGCTAGATTGAGTGAAACAAATAAATTATTCATAGAGTCCCTGCGCTGACTTACAGAGTCTGCCATTTCAACGCACGTTTGCCACTGGGACAGGAGCAATTCTGTTGCATTTTCTTGCACTGATTGATGCTTCATTACCATCCTCCAAAGAAAAACGATTCAGTTGTTAGCACTCGAAAACTGAAAGTGCTAACAACTATATACTACCATACCACAAGATAAAAAACAATAGGCAAATAACAACAATATATTGTGGTTTACAGAAAGAATGTGAATTAAAGAACACAAAATAATCTATTATAAGAAATGCGTCTCACGGTGAGACGCATTTTTTATATATACCGCAAAGCCCAAATTCATCTTGAAGGGAGGTATGCCATGTATTTTACCAATGGCGATCATCGGGCGTTTGAAAGCCTCATGCAGGACAGGCCCGGAAGCGACCACTATGACAGCGGCGTGGACGGGCCGTACCCGGAGTGCAGAGGGTGCAGGGAGCACCAGCCGTACCGCAGAGATCGGTTCTGCCGGTATGCAGAATGTCCCTTCACTTCGGGGCGCAGTACGACAAGAGCAGGGCCGGGAAAAGGAGGTGAGGCCCAGGCAGGCAAAAGCGTAAGCAAACAGCAAGACAACTGAAAAGGAGGGAATTCATGACAAAAGTAAAACCCAAGGTGCGCAGGCAGATGCTGATTCTGTTCTGCGCACTTCTGCTTTTCGGGCAGATTTTTGCGTCGGCAGCCTATGCCGACACGCAGAAAGACATGAACATCAGCTACACCGTGACGGAGGACATGCTTCCCAAGCCTGTGCCTACTGCCACAGCGGTACCTACCGCAACGCCCCATCCCGGCAAGGGGGAGCCGCCCAAGACCGGGGATGAATCCAAAGTCCTGGTCTATGGCCTTCTGGCTGCCAGCAGTGCTCTGGCCGCCCTGGGGCTTTTCGTTTACCTGAACAAGAAAGAGGAGGAAGGATTCAAGCATGAGTAAGGAAAAAATCTTCAAGTACAGCCTGATGGGCCTCATCCTTCTGGCTGTAATCGTTGCCCTGACCGTCATTCTCTGGCCCAAAACGCCGGACTCCAGCGCCGGGATGGGTCTGACCGTTGACCCCTATTCCGGCAGCTTCATACAGCCGGAGAAAACTGCCGCCGAGGAGGAATCTACCGGCGGCATTGCCATCCCCGGCTGGGGCAGCATCCACATCAAAGCCGGGGAAAAGCTGGTAGACGTGAACCTGGAGAACCCCATAGACAACGAGGGAAAGTATTATCTCAGCTTCAGCGTCTACCTGAAAGATCAGGACGAGCCTCTGGCAGAAACCGGCCTGATTCAGCCCGGGGAAAGTGCTCTGAAGCTGTCCCTTTCTCACCCGCTGGATGCGGGAGAGTATGAAGCTGTTGTCCTCGTCCAGCCCTACCGCATGGCCGACGGCAGCGCCACCAACAACGCAGAGATTGAAACCATCCTGATCGTCGAATAACTCAAAATTATAATGAAGGAGAATAACTACATGAAGAAAATCGTATCCATCACCCTGATGCTGGCCATGATCCTGGCCCTGTCTGTATCCGCCTTTGCCGAAACACCCGCCTCCCAGGACATGGAGGTCAGCTACGTTGTGGACTCCCACTACATCATCGTCATCCCTGACGGCGGCAACGACCTGATCGTTGACCCCGACACCGGCGAGGGCGACATGGACATCGGCGTGAAGCCCGAGTCTGTCATCCCCGGCGACAAGGCTCTCCAGATGTCCGTCAATGCCGGTAAGCACTACGACGATACTGCCAAGACCTACCGTCTGCTGAACGGCACCGGCGGCCAGCTGCTGAGCTATGTGCTGTCCTACAAGGGCCAGGTAAAGAACCCCAATGCTTCCACCGCCACCGTGGTGCTGGAAACTGTGGCTGCCGATGATGTGTACCTGGGCTTCCAGGGCAAGATCGGCGTCAAGGTGGGCACCGCCAAAGCCGCCGGTACTTACACCGATACCCTGACCTTCAGCTTCAAGATCGTGGACAAGACCTGAGAAAGACAAAAGGCCCGCTTCGGCGGGCCTTTTTCTATTCAATCCCAATAAGGAGGTTCAAATGAAGCAGATACGAAAACTTCTGGCCTTGGTGCTGGCCTGCCTGACGCTGGTGCTGGTACTGCCGTCAACGGCTCTGGCGGCCAACCGGGGCGAACCGGCCGGCTATGTGAGCCAGGTGAACTCGGCCTTCACCATGCCCAAACCGGGACAGGCTCTGCCCACCACTGCCACAAACTATGTGGCAGATACCATTGTCACCGCTACCTGGGAGCCGTCCGGCAGCGTGGCTGTGGACCAGACCTACACCTGCAAAGTGCGGCTGGTGCTGGGAGATGGGGATGGCTATCCCATCTATGTCTACGCCCAGACCGGCTACATCGACATCGGCATCAACTATCCCTCCGGGCACTACGAAAGCCTCGTCAGCCAGTCCTTTGCGGATAACCCCAGCATTGCCTGGCAGATCGACCAGAACTATGTATCCAACCCCACCACCTGGATTTGGGGCACGGTAAACTACAGCCTCAGCGTCACGCCCTACCACTCCATCAACTACAACACCAACGGGGGCTCCATCACCTCCACCGGCTACCCCACCTATGTGGCTGACGGCGACAGTGTGAGTCAGAGCAGCCTGCCCACGGCCAAGAAAACAGGCTATGTCTTCAAAGGCTGGGAGTGGGACTATGACAAGGGCCTGATTCTGGGCAATCTCTCGTCCATGCTGTCTGCGGTCTACGGCCCGGTGTACCTGAAAGCGGTCTGGGAGACGGAGCCGGTAAACTACACCCTGAGCTACAACGCCAACGGCGGCAGCGGCAGCATGAGCAGTCAGACTGTTACCGAGGGACAGGCCGCAAAGCTCAAGACCAACACCTTCACCAAGACCGGCTACTATTTCACTGGCTGGAATACGAAAACGGATGGCAGCGGAACCAGCTACAGCGACGGGGCCTACGCCACCTTCTACAGCAACACTACCCTTTACGCTCAGTGGCAGAAATATGCCGACCCGGTCATTACCTTTGACAAAAACGACGGCAGCGGCACTACCGTGACCCAGATCGTGCCCTATGGGGAAAGTGCCACTTTGAACGCCAATAGCTTCACCCGGCGAGGCTACACCTTCTCCAGCTGGAACACCAAGGCCGATGGCAGCGGCACAGCCTATGGTGACGGGGCCAGCATCAGCCCCAGTTCTAACGTGACGCTCTACGCCCAGTGGGCCATGGCGGCAGACTACACCGTCCTTCTCCCGGATGGGGACAACATTGCTGTTGACCCGGTAACCAAGATCGGCTCGGCGCAGATCGGCATCCAGGCCGGATCGGCCATTCCCGAGGACAAACAGCTGCAAATGTCTGTCAACGCCGGGACGCACTATGACGATTCTGCCCAGTGCTACCGGCTACTGAACAACAACGGTGGGCAGCTGCTGTTCTACGTGCTGGCATACAAGGGTAACGAAGTGAATCCCGGCAATGCCCAGGGCGGCGTGCTGCTGGAGACAGCGGACTCTGACGCGGTGTTTGCAGGCTTCCAGAACCGGGTCAGTGTAACCGTCGGAACGGCCAGGACCGCCGGACACTATACCGACACCCTGACCTTCCGCTTTGCCCTGGTGTAAGGCTGTGGGCGACAACAAAGCCGCCATACGGCTTCTGCTGGTGCTGCTGGTTCTGGCAGTGCTAGTGACGCTGTGGCGATAAAAACTAAGAGGAGAATCTGCATGAACAGGGAGTATTTCTACGGCGAACAGGCCGACAGCTATTCCTTTTACCGCATCCCCCGCCAGCTCATCACCGGGGAGAAATACAAGGGTCTCTCCGTGGAGGCCAAGCTGCTCTACGGGATGATGCTGGATCGCATGGGCCTGTCTCTCCGCAACGGCTGGCTGGACAAAACCGGCCGGGTATACATCTACTACACCGTAGACGAAATTCAGAGCGACCTTGGCTGCGGCCATGTAAAGGCCGGGCGGCTGCTGGCAGAGCTGGACACGGTGAAGGGCATCGGCCTGATCGAACGTGTGCGGCAGGGCCAGGGGAAGCCCACGAAAATCTATGTGAAGAAGTTTTCCCCTGACTCGCCTTCCCAGGGGGAGAAAAGCGGCCTGCCCAGACAGCCGCAAAATGGCGGTCTGGACAGCGCAAAAGCAGAGTTCAGGAGCGCTGCTTCCTGTCGGTCTGGACATACGGAAAGTGGCAGTGCAGACCGACAAAAAACAGCCGGGAGTTATATTGAGAATAATTATCATGAGTCCAATTATACTGATCAATCTATCGTCCCAGAGGAGGCGGAGCAATTGACGGAAGCCGTGCGGGAGCAGATCGACTACCCCTTGCTGGCGCTATCCTACCCGGGGGATGACCCGGACTGCATCCTGGAGCTGATCTGTGACGTGCTCTCCAGCAGCTCACCGGGAATAAAGATCGGGGGCGAGACGATCCCCACAGCCAAGGTGCAGACTCGCTTCCGACGATTGCAGTTTGATCACGTGGCCTATGTGCTGGATTCTCTGCGGGAGACAACGACGAAGATCATCAACATCCGGGCCTACTTGCTGACGGCGCTGTACAATGCGCCGCTGACCATAGGCCCCTACTATTCCGCCGCAGTACGGCATGACAGTATGCGGCAATAATGCGTCTCACGGTGAGACGCATTTCATTCGAGAACAAGGAGGAATTGCATGGCAAAGGAAACCAACAGCATCCAGAGCATCCCCATAGAGAAGATTCACGCCCTGCCCGGAACGGAGCAGGAGCAGCAGCCGGACAAGGCCTATGGCAGCCTGGTGAGCAGCATTCTCATCAACGGCGTGAAGGAGCCGGTAATCCTGCGGCCCATGGAAAACGGGGACTACCAGCTTGTCTCCGGCTACCGGCGCAAGCGGGCGGCGGAGCTGGCCAAGCTGAAAGAGCTGCCTGCCCAGGTCTATGACATGACGGAAAAGGAGGCCCTGGACTACCGGGCCAGGGCGGCCAAAGACCCCAAAGCGCCCCTGCCCGGCCAGCCGGTGACAGAAGCCGAGGGCAAGGAGCAAACGCTGGAAGAAAAGCAAGCTGAGGACAAGAGCGAAACTGCGAAAGCCCCGGAGAAGAAAGCTAAAAAGCCCGCTGCCAAAAGCAAGGTAGCGGCACCGAAGGAGGAAGTCCCCAGCGGCCCGGCAGCCACCGGCCCCACCGGCACGGCCATCACCAGGATTCTGGAAAGCCGGCTCAACCCGCCCACGGCCAAGAGCAAGAAGGACTTCCCTGTCCCCGGCGAAGGGGAAGCCTTCTCCGTTTTGCTGCACCCGGCCTACCTGAAAAAGGCGGAGATCAATACCTTCTCCGTTGACCGGGAATCCGACGACTTCCAGGAGCTGTACAAGTCCATTGAGCGCTTCGGCGTGAAAGACCCGGTGCTGGCCCGGATCGGGGCCGACGGCGAGCTGGAGATCCTCTCCGGCCAACGGCGGCACCTGATTGCCACCGAGCTGAACTACCCGGTGCCCACCATCATCCAGCAGCTGGATAACGACGATGCGGGCATCCTGGTGGCGGACGGCAACCTGTACCGGGAGCACATCTCCACCTATGACCTGTCCCGGGCCTTGAAAATGAAGGCCGAGGCCATGAAACGCAAGGCCGGGCGGCGTGGCAGGGGCCAGTCCGGCCCCCGGCTGGACACAGACGAGGCTCTGGCAAAGGAGATGGGCATGAACGTTGCCAAGCTGAACCGGCTCATCAAGCTGTCCGAAGCGGCCCGGCCCATCTGCGATCTGGTGGATGAGGGCAGCCTGGCCCTCTCCATTGCCTACAACATTGCCTTTCTCCCACCGGAGGCCCAGGGCCATGTGGCCGACCTGATCGGCATCAATGTGCGTGTCAGCAACGAGAACACCACGGTGCTGAAAAGTCTGGCCAAGACGGAAAAGCTGGACTATGACAAGATCCGGGATGTGCTGGAGGGCAGATACCCGCCACCCAAGGTGGTGGAGCAGCCTAAGCCGGTGGAACCGGCGCCGCTCCCTCCCATGGCGCCCACAAGCATCCCCAAGTCCCCGGATGTATCCGCCGGTGTGGCTCCCGGCACCGTGGTGCCCTTCCCGGCAGGCACTTCCGCCGCCGCACCTGTGATCCCCGTCCCGCCGCCCATGGCGGAGCCGAAGCCGGTGGCAACACCTGCTGTTCCGGCTCCCGCCGCCATCCCGGAGGAAAAGCCGGATCGGGAAAACAGTTATGTGACCAAGGTGATTCTCACCGGGGACAGGCTCAGGAAGTACTTCCCCGATGTGTCCATGACACCCCGGCAGATTGAGGACAGCGTGTATGACGCTCTGGAAGAACGCCGCCAGCGGCAGGAAAAAGCCAGGCAGAAGTCTGAGCTGTTCAAGGACAAGAAAGAGCAGGTGCGCTGAGATGAACGTACTGGTGGTTGAACCCGGAACCCTGCCCTATGAAAAGGAGATCAAGGGCCTGCAAGAGATGCAGGAGCTTGTGGGCGGGCTGATCGATGCCATTTATCCCTATGACGACCCGGTGGCTCTGGTCTGCAACGACGAGGGCCTGCTGCTGGGCCTGCCCTTCAACCGCAGCGTGGAGGGCGGCTACGGCGGTATCTGCGGCACCTTCTTTGTCTGTGGCCTGGGGGAAGATAACTTCGCCTCCCTCAGCCCGGAGCTGATGGAGAAATACCGGGAGAAGTTCCGGCGGGCCGAGATTCTGCTGGGCGTGAAGGGAAATACCCCCATCACCTTCAAGACCGAGGCCAAGCCCAAAGCCAGGCAGGAAAAGCCCAAGCCCCGCCATGAAGCCCAGCGATGACACCAGGGCCAGGGTAAAGGCCCTGACGGAGCAGCTGGAAACCGGCGTGAAAGCGGCCTTTGAGAGCGAGAAGTACAAGGACTATCTGAACGCCATGTCGAGGTTCCACCATTACAGCTTCGGCAATGTGATGCTGATTTTGATGCAGTGCCCGGAGGCCAGCATGGTGGCGGGCTATACCACCTGGAAAAAGCAGTTTTGCCGGACGGTGAAGAAGGGCGAGCATGGGATCATGATCCTTGCGCCGGTGATGGGCAGCAGACTGATAAACCAAGACAGGCTCACCCCGGACACCCACCAGCCCATCATCGGGCCGGATGGAGAGCCGGAGAAAGAGCCTGTCTTTGTTCCGTATCGGAGCTTCCGGGTGGCGTATGTCTTTGATGTAAGCCAGACCGAGGGCCGGGAGCTGCCCAGCCTGGGGGTGGAAGAACTCAGCGGCGAGGTCGAACACTTTGAGCGCATTTTCGCGGCAGTGGAAGCCCTCTCCCCGGTTCCTGTGGAATACCGCCCGGCCCAGAAGTCCAAAGGCTGCTACAGTCATTTGGAGCAGAAGATCTATCTGAACCAGGGCATGAGCCAGGTGCAGACCCTCAAAACGCTGATTCACGAGACGGCCCACGCCCTGCTCCATGCCCGGCCGGAAGCGGCGGACAAGGACAGGCACACCAAGGAGGTGGAAGCCGAGAGCATCGCTTATGTGGTTTGCCAGCACTTCGGCATCGACACCGCCGACTACTCCTTTCCCTATGTGACCTCCTGGAGCAGCGGCAAGGAGCTGGACGAGCTGAAAGCCTCGTTGGACTGCATCAGCAAAACCGCCTCCGGCCTGATCACCGCCATGGAATCCGCCTGCCCGGAGCTGGCAGCAGATAAGGCAGAAAAGCCAAAAGAGAAATGCGTCTCACGGTGAGACGCATTTCTCTTTTGAGGTGCAAGATTTAAGCTATCAAACTGTTAAAAGGTTGGTACGGCTTTTCCCCTTAATCTCCCTTATGGAACCTATATTACACGTTTAAAAAATTGTTTGCACAACGATAAAATAGCCTATCTTTCAAAATATCTTTAACCGGAGTCGGTATCTTTTTGCAATCCCCTATTGCCTCAGCTATGGTATCTTTAATGCTCAACCTGCTCCTTCGAATATCTGAGAGGGCTTCCTTTGCTGTTACTTTACTTTTGGCACTTCGTATAAGGGATTCCATAAACGCCTGAAAAGAATCAATATATCCTTCCCGCAGCCCCTTATTAATATCTATTGCAACATAGTTCTTGAAATTGAGCGGGTCATCGTTGCCGGGGTTGTTTTGGAGAATCAATACTTCTGACTCTCCAGAGTATTTCCAATTAATACGGCGCTCCAACTTGTTTTTGAAATCAACGAAGGCCAAAGTGCTAAAATACCAATCGATATTTTTTATTTTTGCAATTTTCTCATAGGATTTTTCAAATTGCTTCTCAGGGTTCTCGGTGTAGCCAATAGCAAAGATGGAGCAATACCTGTAAGAATTATAATGGATGTATTCGAATTCTCTGATAATATCAATAGCACTCTGGTTTGTTGGTCTAACAAATAAAAAAACAACTATTTCTGAGTTTTCAATCTGCCGCTCATATTCAACAATTTCTTCATATGTACTTGCTGCAAACATTTTTATCCCTCTTTACTCGTTCTATTTCTTTGTTAAGTAACTTGGAAATACTGAAAACCCAATCAAAACATTTTTCATCGTAGTTAAATTTTGGGAAATTTGAGCTTCTATGTAGGTGATTATATCAAATATAGGCAATAGATACAAGGAACTTTATAAAGGGACAGCGGCGCTTTGCGTCGTTGTCCCTGCGTTGTCCCTGCAAGTATGGCATTTGGTAGCACAAATGCCCATGTTAGGGAATGCTCCCCTAAAACCCCACACGAAATGCGTCTCACCGTGAGACGCATTTCTGCTTATCGGAGGTGCTATGCGCAAAAGAGCCCACCATGTAAGTGTATGGATGAATGAGTCGGAGTACCGGCATCTGAAATCTCAGGCCCAACTGGCGGGAATGGGAATTGACCCCTTCATCCGCAACCTTGTTGCCGGCATCCAGCTCCGGCCACGGCCGCCCGATGCGTATGCGGCGCTGCTGCGGGAGCTGGCAGCAATCGGAAACAACATCAACCAGATCGCCCACTGGGCCAACGCCCAAAAGAGCATCCATGAGCCGGAGATCGTGGAGGCCGCAGTCCTTGCCAACAAGGCCTGGCGGCTGGTGAAGGACACGTTGTAATGGCCTATGACAAGATCATCCCCATCCACACCCGGATGGATCGCCGGATCAGCTACGCCCTGAATCCGGCCAAAACCACAGCCGGGGAGCAGCGTCTCTGCGCCGCCATCAACTGCCGCCTGGACACCGCCTGCCGGGATATGCTGGACACCAAACGCCGCTGGGACAAGGAAAACCGACCGGTTCAGGGCTACCACATCATCCACTCCTACGCCCCCGGCGAGGTGACGGCAGAGCAGGCCCAGGCTCTGAGCCTGGAGTTTGCGGAGCGGCTGCTGCAAGGGCGCTTTGAAGCCGTGGTTGCCACCCATGTTGACCATGAGCACATCCATTCGCATATTGTGTTCAGCTCCGTTTCCTGCACTGACGGTGGGATGTTCCGGGACGACTTCAAAGCCTATTACCAGGACATCCGGGGTATCTCCAACGCCGTCAGCCGGGAGCACGGACTGTCCGTCATTGAGCCGAAAGGCAGGGGCAAGCACTACGCCCAGTGGAACGCGGAGAAGCAAGGCAAGCCCACCGTCCGGGGCCTGGTGCGCCGGGACATGGACGCCGCCCTGGCAAGCGCCGTCTCCATGCAGACCTTCTTTGCCGCCATGGAAAAGCAGGGCTATGCCGTCAAGCGCGGCCCCAGGGTGAAGCACACCGCCATCCGGCCGCCCGGGGCGGAACGCTTCATCCGGCTGGACAGCCTGGGCACCGGCTACACCGAAGCGGAACTCAAAGCCCGAATCGGCAGCGAAAAGAAGCTGCCCCCAAGGACAGCGCCGGTGGCAAAACGGTACAGAGTGAAGCGAAAGCCCATGGACTATACCAGACCCAAGGGCCTGCGCCGTCTGTACCTGCATTACCTGTACCTGCTGGCACCACCCAAGCGGTGCCAGCCCAAGGCCGTCCCCTTTGCAGTGAAAGCGGAGGTGCGGCGGCTCAACCAATACAAGCGGCAGTATGCCCTGCTGCAAAAATACAGAATCGAAAACGAGAGTCAATTACCCCTGCTGGCGGATGCCTTGCAGGCGGAGATTGACTCTCTTGTTTTTGCCCGGCGGGAGCTGTACCGCCGGAAGCGGCGGGGAGAAGATATGAGCAAGGAAATCGGCCAGATCAATCTTGCCCTCCGGCCCCTGCGCCGGGAGCTGCGGTGCTGCCGACAGACGGCGGAGCGAATCCCGCAGATGCAGCTTATCTGGCAGAGCCGGGAGAGCAGTAACATTACAAAGGGAAAGGAAGTGAAGCAGCATGGAAGTGAGCGGTGAAGTGGCCGACCTGTTGGTTCGGGAGGGCTTACAGGTGGCAGAACTGGCCGCCAGGCTGTCCGGCAAGGGCGTGGTCAGCGCCGCCGTCCTGCTGGCAGCCATGGTGAAGCAGAATTACAAGGTGGTGGGCAAGGTGGGTATCGACCGGCTGAACCGGGAGAACGCGGAATCCGTGGTGATCCCCATTCACTCCGCAGACCTGCCCCGGTATGAGAAGCTGGCAAAACAGTTCGGCGTACTGTATGCAGCAACCAAAAACAGCGATTCGGAGGTAATCCACATCATCTCCAACACCAACTATGCCGCCCAGCTGAACGCCGTGCTGGAGGCCATGGGCTACGGCCTGCCCACAGCGGCCCGGGAGACGCAGAGCGCAAAAAAAGCGAAGCCCCGCGCTCCACAAGAGAAGTCCTCCGGCGAGCGCGGGACTGGCTGGAGGAGTACCGGGAGCAATGAGCGTCCTTCCGTCCGGGAGAAGCTGGAGCACCTGAAAGCCGCGGCAGAGACAATCAATGAGCCCCAGCGGAGCCGGGGAAAGGACAAAGCACGGTGAAGAAATCTTTTAAGGACAGCGCCCCACTTTGGGCGCTGTTTTCCCTGCCGGTGCTGTACTTTGGGGTGATGGCCGCCAGCGTCTATGAGGAGGGCATGTCCCTGTTCCAGCTGATGCCGCTGCTGACCAGCTCTAGGCTGGAAGATATTCACTGGACGGCGTACACGCCCAGATTCATCCTCCTGTTTATGGGCCTCTACGTCGGTGGCATTGTCCTGTACTACTCTGCCCAGCAGAACCGCCGCCCCGGTGAGGAGCACGGCTCCGCCAAGTGGGGCAGCGTCCGGGAACTGAACAAAAAGTACAGCGACAAAGACCCCAAGCGAAACGCCATCCTCACCCGGCACCTGGGCATGAGCCTCAACGGCAGGCAGCACCTGCGGAACCTGCTGCAAATCATTGTGGGCGGCAGCGGCGCAGGCAAGACCCGATATGTGGTCAAGCCCAACCTGATGCTGGCCAACGCCAGCTTCATCGCCACCGACCCCAAGGGGGAGCTTGTCCGGGCCGTGGCTCCGCTGCTGCTGCAACAGGGCTATGTGGTGAAGGTGTTCGACCTGATCGACCCGGCCCACAGTGACAGCTACAACCCCTTTCGGTATATACGGAAAGATTCAGACGTGTTCCGGCTCATCAACAACTTCATCCAGAACACCACGCCCAAGGGTGCCCACGAGAGTGATCCATTTTGGACCAAGTCCGAGACGGCCCTGGACGCTGCCTTGATGCTGTACCTGCTCCACGAAGCGCCCCCGGAGGAGCAGACCATGGAAATGATGCTGACCATGATCGAGTACGGCGCGGTGAAGGAGGACGACGATGACTACCAGTCGCCCCTGGATCTGCTCTTTGAAGCCCTGGAGGAGGAACAGCCAAACCACATCGCCCTGCGGCAATACCGCATCTTCAAGCAGGCCGCCGGAAAGACCGCAAAATCCATCCTGGTGTCCGCCGCCGTGCGGCTGGCGGCCTTTACCCTGCCGGAAATTCAGAGCATCACCGGTGAGGACAGCCTGGAGCTGGCCCGGCTGGGGGAACGGAAGCAGGCGGTCTTCTGCGTCATCCCGGACAGCAACGACAACTCCCTGAACTTCCTGGTGGGGATGCTCTACACCCAGGCTTTTCAGGAGCTGTACTACCAGGCGGATAAGGTCCATCAGGGGCCGCTGCCCATCCCCGTCCGGCTCATGTTTGACGAGTTCGCCAATGTCGCTCTGCCCGATGGCTACGCAAGGCTCCAGGCCACCATGCGCTCCCGGAACATCATGGCCACTATCATTTTGCAGAACATCTCCCAGCTGAAGGCCCTGTTCAAGGATGACTGGGAGGGCATCATCGGCAACGCTGACACCCTGGTGTATCTGGGCGGCAACGAGCAGAGCACCCACGAAACCATCTCCAAGCTGCTGGGGAAGGAAACCATCAGCACCACCTCCAGCAGCCAGAGCAAGGGACGCAGCGGATCCTTTTCCCAGAGCACCCAGCAGACCGGACGGGAGCTAATGACCCCGGATGAAGTCCGGCTCCTGGACAACAGGAAGGCCATCGTCTTCATCCGGGGCGAGCGCCCGGTCATTGATGAGAAGTATGATCTGATGAAGCACCCCAACATTGCCTTCACCGAGGACGGCGGGGCCGCCCCCTATCTCCACAGCCCCCATTGTATGTACGACATGCGGCATCTTTTATCTTTACTTAAAATGGAGGAAACGACATGAAAAACAACAAGAATACCGTAAGGAAACTGACCGCCATCTGGACAGCACTGGTGCTGTCTGTCTGCCTGTTTACGGTTCCGGCCTATGCCACCGGGGCAGACCCTCTTACCATTGTGAACAACCTTTCGGACTTCATCTTCTCCTGCATCAAGGCCATCGGCATCATCATCCTGGGCTGGGGCGTGGTGCAGGTGGGCATGAGCATCCAGAGCCACGACGCCAGCCAGCGCTCCCAGGGCTTCCTCTGCCTCTTCGGCGGCCTGGTCATCGCCTTTGCCAAGGAGATCCTGACCGCCATCGGCGTAGTGTAAACGGAATAAAAAAATGCGTCTCACCGTGAGACGCATTTAGGAGGTGAACAACATCAGTGACAACTGGGTCATAAGAAATCTGGAAAACGCCATCGGCACCTGGAACGAGAAGCTGGCGGAGCTGTGGCGGCTGCTCACCCAGACCCCGGAGAGCTTCAAGGGCGGCCAGATCTGGGGCGTGATCGTAAACATCCATTCGGCACTGGCAGGCGTGGGCTACGGCCTGCTGGTGCTTTTCTTTGCCATGGGGGTGTTCCAGTCGGCGGCCTCCTTCCGGGAGCTGCAACGGCCGGAGTTTGCCCTGCGGCATTTCATCCGCTTCGTGGCAGCCAAGGTGGCCGTGGGCTACGGCTTGGAGATCATGACCGCCATCTTCGCCATCTGCGGCAGCGTGGTCTCCGCCGCTATGGGCGGCATCGGCGGGGCGGTTACTTCATCGGCGTCGCTGCCCGGTGAGATCGTCGCCGCCGTGGAGGAGCTGGGTGTCATCCAGAGCATCCCCCTCTGGATGGTGTCCTTCCTGGGCAGCCTGTTTATTACCGTCATGTCCTTTATCCTGATCCTGACGGTGTACGGGCGCTTTTTCCGGCTGTACCTGTATACTGCAATCTCGCCCCTGCCCTTTGCCAGCTTCGCCGGGGAGGGAACCAGCGCCATGGGCAAAGCCTTTGTGAAGTCCTATGTGGGCGTGTGCCTGGAAGGGGCGGTTATCGTTCTGGCTTGCCTGATCTACTCGGCCTTTCTCTCCAGCTCCGCCCCAGCGGTGGACAGTTCCCTGCCTGCCGTCACCATGGTCTGGCAATACCTGGGCCAGCTGATCTTCAACATGCTGGTGCTGACCGGGATGGTGAAGGGGGCTGACCGAATCGTCCGGGAGATGTTCAGCCTATGAAAAAGTACATGGTACTCTACGCTGACCCGCCCTGGCGCTACCGGAACAAACCCAACGGGCGCAGCCCGGAGAGCCACTATCCCACCATGAAAACCGAGGACATCTGCGCCCTTCCGGTTCAGGCGCTGGCGGCGGAGGACTGCGCCCTGTTTCTCTGGGTCACCATGCCCATGATCTTTGAGGCCCAGAAGGTGCTTGCCGCCTGGGGCTTTCGGTATAAGACGGTGGCTTTTGTGTGGGTGAAGCAGAACCGCAAGGGCACCGGCATCTTCTGGGGCATGGGTTACTGGACGCGG
This sequence comes from Candidatus Limivicinus sp., assembly GCA_051866745.1. Lineage (GTDB taxonomy): Bacteria > Bacillota > Clostridia > Oscillospirales > Oscillospiraceae > Limivicinus. The sequence goes on from JBJDXQ010000053.1 coordinate 103,131, forward strand.
GCCAATGCGGAGCTGTGCCTGCTGGCCACCAAGGGCCGTCCCCAGCGGAGGGCGAACAATGTCCACCAGGTCATCATTTCCCCGGTGGAGGAACACAGCAAGAAGCCGGAGGAAGCACGGCGGCGCATCGAGGCCCTGCTGGGGGATGTTCCCCGGCTGGAGCTCTTTGCCCGCCGCCCTTCCCCCGGCTGGGACGTCTGGGGCAACGAGGTGGAAAGCGATGTGGTGTTGGAACAGACTCAGGACTCTTGACCCTTGTAATTAGATACTGGCATGTATGATACCGGCCTATTGTCCGGGGCCCTCATTGGCAGAATCTAAAAGTGTGCGCAGGTAATTGCTCTTTCCATAGAGCACGCGGTCAATATACACATCTTCGCCAAGAACCCGGTAGAAAACCATGTAGTTTCCGACGGTTAAAAACCGGTACTCGCTTTGTATATCGGTTATGGAAGACAGCAAAGGCCCTGCCTGAGCAAATCTTTGCAGAATGTTGATGTCCTTTGTTATGTGGGCAATGGTTCTCCTTGCGGCACTGGGATTTTCAAGCTCAGTGGAAATATACCTCCTGATCTCAGCCAGATCATTTCTGGCGTCAAAGGATAGGTGAAGCTTATTCATTTTCTATCCCCAGGTATTTCTCTACTTCTTCCAAGCTCAGCCAGCCCTTTTCCTCGCCGGATCTGCGCCCTTTTTCCAATTCGCTCATCAGTTTCAGCGTTGCCTGCGTTTTCTCATAGTCACGCAGGTCAAGAATAGCGTATCTGCCACGTCCGTTCTTCGTGAGAAAGACGGGAGAGCCAACAGCAACATCGTGCAAAACCTCAGAATAATTTCTCAGGTCGGAAATCGGTTTAATATTAGGCATAATCTATCGCTCCCTTCATCAATAGTATAGCTGAATTATTCGTGAAATACAACAGCAAATTTTACAGCAGAATTTGCTAAAAGGAAGGTGACATTTATCGAAGTGAAAATTCCGAAAGAAATCCGGCAATACAAGGAGAGCATTTTCTTCGGCCTGTCTGCCCGGCAGTTCTTCTGCACCATTCTCGCAGTGGGGATAGCGGCAGGCGTGTATCTGCTTCTCGGCCCGGTGATTGGGCGGGAAACGGCCAGCTGGCTCTGTATTGTGCTGGCTGCGCCTGCTGCCATGGCCGGCTTTTTCAGCTACAACGGCATGAACTTTGAGCAGTTTCTGTGGGCTGTCATCAAAAGCGAAGTCCTGTACGCCGGGGAGCGCAGATACATCGGTGAGAATATCTACTACAACTGCTTCAACAGAAAGGGGCGTGGAGATTTTGATTAAATCCCTGGCAGCGGCCAATCGGAGCGAGCGGGTGAAGGTGAAGGTTCCCCGCAGCGTCCAGCAGAGCATTCCCATCAAAAGGATCTACACCAACGGCATATGGGAAGTGGGCAAAAAGCACAGCCGCACCTGGAAGCTGACGGATGTGAACTACATCGCCGCCTCCCAGGAGACGCAGCACAGCATCTTCACGGCCTACTGTGCCGCGCTGAACGCGCTGCCCACCGACGCCACCGCCAAGATTACCATTGTGAACCACCGGCTGAACCCCGCCGAGTTTGAGCGCCGCATCCTGCTGCCCTATCGGGATGACTGGCTGGATCACTACCGGGAGGAGGCCAACCAGATCATGAAAGACCGGGCGGCCCAGAGCAACAACCTGGTTCAGGAGCGCTTTGTGACCCTTTCCATCCCCCAGCGAAAAATCGAGGAAAGCCGGGCCTACTTCCGCCGGGCCGGAGCAAATCTTCAAAAGACCTTTGCCCGCCTGGACTCCGGCATCCAGCCCGCCAGAAACTATGACCGGCTCCGCATCCTCCATGACTTCTTCCGCCCCGGCCAGGAGCAGTATTTTGACTACGACGATTACCGCTTCATGCGAAGCGGCAGAGACTTCCGTGATCTCATCTGTCCCGACTCCATCAGCTTCAGGAGCAACCACTTTACCTTTGGGGAGAAGTTTGGCCGTGTCCTGTTCCTGCGCAGCTACGCCTCCTTTGTGACCGACGATCTGATCTCCGATCTTACCGAGTACGCCCGCAACCTGATCCTGTCCATTGACCTGATCCCGGTGCCCACCGATGAAGCGGTGAAAGAGGTGGAGAGCATCATCCTCGGCGTGGAGACGGACATCACCCGCTGGCAGCAGCGGCAGAACGCCCGGAACAACTTCACCGCCGAAGTCCCCCGCAGCATGGAGCAGCGGCGGGACAACTCCCGGGAGTATATGGACGACCTGACCATGCGTGACCAGCGGATGATCTTCTCCATCATTACCCTTGTCCATACTGCCGACAGCCTGGAGCAGCTGGACGCAGACACCGAGAGCATCCTTGCCATCGGCAAGGAGCACCTTTGTGACATCTCCTCTGCCCTCTTCCAGCAGGAGGACGGCCTGAACACCGCCCTGCCCTACGGCCTCAGAAGAATCCAGGCTTTACATACCCTCACCACCGAAAGCTGCGCCGTGGCGATTCCTTTCCGGGCGCAGGAGCTCCAGGACCCCGGCGGCCTGTCCTATGGCATCCATGAGGTCAGCAAGAATCCTCTGATCTGTGACCGCAAGCGGCTGGTCTCGCCCCATGCGTTCTACCTGGGGGTGTCCGGCTCCGGCAAGTCCATGGGCATGAAGAACACCATTATGAATGTGGCCCTTGGAACGGACGACGATATTATCATCGTGGATGCGGAGCGTGAATATGGCAGCCTGGCCCGGGCCTTCGGCGGGGCGGTGGTGGAAATCAGCCCGCACAGCGCCCACCATATCAACCCTTTGGAGCTTGTCTCCGGCTATGAGGACGAAAATCCCATTGCGCAGAAGTCTGAGTTGATCACCAGCATTCTGGAGCAGCAAATGGCCACGGGAGCGATCAGCGGCAGCTACAAGTCCATCATTGACCGCTGTACCGCCAACATCTACAAGCCCTATCTGAAAGGGAAGGCCCCGGTGCCGCTGCTGACCGATTGGAGAAAGGAAGTCCTCCGTCAGCCGGAGCCGGAGGCCCGGGAGATTGCCCTGGCGGCGGAGCTGATCACCGAGGGCAGCCTGAACGTGTTTGCCCATCATTCGGATGTGGATATGAGCAACCGCATCGTAGTGCTGGACTTGTACGAAATGGGGGAGCAGCTGCGGCCCACGGCACTGGTGGTCACATTAGAGGCCATCCAAAACCGGGTCATGGAAAACCGCAAACGGGGGAAATTCACCTGGGTCTTTCTGGACGAGGTGTATCTGTATTTCCGCTACCATTACTCTGCCGAAATCCTATATCGGGCATGGAAGCGGTTTCGCAAATACGGCGGCATTATGACCGCCGCAACCCAGAACGTGGAGGAATGCCTGCGCTCGGATACCGCCCGGCTGATGTTTGCAAACTCCGAGTTTCTGATGCTCTTTAATCAGGCGGCCACCGACCGGCAGGAACTGAGCAATCTCCTGCATATCTCCGACACCCAAATGGGATATGTGACCGACGTGGAGCCGGGCCATGGCCTGCTCCGTGTGGCCGGGGCCGTCATCCCCTTTGACTGCACCATCCCCAAAGACACGGAGCTGTACCGGCTGATGAACACCAGCCCCGGCCACGTTTCATGCGTCTCACGGTGAGACGTATTTTTGCTGTGCGGCAGAACGAAAAACAGGAGCAACATCTTGCTCCTGTTTGCTTATACAAGTTTGCTTCGGTCTCTCCTGCCATGCAGAAAACGCCGGATTTCAACCCGATCCTGAAACACTGCGTAGTACAAGACATAGCCCTTGACTGGCACCTTCCGCAGTTCATCCTTCATGGGCCGCTCCGTCCTGTACAGTTCGCAGGAATAGGGGAATTCTGCAAGCTGCGCTACCGTCTTGTCCAGTTCATCCAGCAGATCGTTTGCCGCCTTCGGCGCATCCAGCGTGAAGCTGATATAATCCACAGCCGCCAAAATATCCTCTTCGGCTAAGGGCAGATAAACGATTTTATGCACGCTTCTTCTCCTCTGCCGCACGAATCCGCTCCCGCGCTTTTGCCATCACGTCTTCGTGGGAGACACGCTCCTTCGTGCTTGCCGCCTGAAGCTCAGCCTCGCGGAGTTTGTCATAGACCATGCTGTCATAGCGGTTTTGCTCATAGCTTTCCATGCTCATCACTACAAGGGAACCAACGCCGTTTTTGGTGAGGAACACCGGCTCCTGGCTTTCCTGAACCTCTCTGGTGATCTCCGCGAAGTGATTCCGCAGATCCGATACCGGGCGAATACTGGGCATATACGCTCAACTCCTTTAGCATTATTCTATACATAATCTTGCTAATATTATATGCAATTCCCACTAGAAAGTCAACCAATACAAGGAGGCCACTATGAAGAAAGCCAATGCGCCGCCCACCATCAAGGAAAAAGCCCGGCTTGTCTTTATCCGGGAGAAAGCCAGTCAGATGAAAGAGAAGTCCAGGCACAAATATTCTGTGCCTGGGCCTTTTGCGGCCATCGACAGCGCAAGGGTCATTGAGCACCATGACCCCAAGCCGGAAGAAAACAGCTGCGCCGCAGACCGCATCGAGCATAAGACGCTTTCCAAATTGAGCAGGGCAGAAATGGTTGTTCGCTATGCCAGACACAAGCAGCAAAGAAATGTGTCTCACCGTGAGACACATTTCGAGCCGGAACCAGAGCCCGCCCCGGAAGCCGGGGAGGACAGCGCAGAAATGCGTCTCACCATGAGACGCATTTCCAAACCGGCTTCACCCCAAGACCTCATGCGGGAAAAGACTGTCAGTGACTGCAAGGCAAAACAGAGTCAGAAGGAATATGCTGCTTCAACACCGGAAGCCGAGACACTGCACTCCCCGGAGAAAGCGGACAGGCCCTATCGTAAGACAAGAGAAACTGCCACGGCAAGGCGTTTCTCCCGGCAACAAAGCTCCGAGCACAGCCAACCTACGCACAAGCAAGCTCCCAGTCCGAAAGCGCAAGCCCACCGGGAGCAGGGACGGCGGCCGGCCCAAGGCACAGCAATCAAGGAATCCGTGCAGAAGCAGAGCCGCCGGGACAGGAGGCTTCGGAAGTTGAAAGCCGCTGTTGAGAGAGCGGCCAGAGCCTCCGCCCAGTCCGCCCTTACCGCTGGCGGCGGCCTGCTTCTTCTGGTTCTCCCGCTGCTCCTGCTGTTTGGGGCAGTGGGTGCTTTGTTCGGCGGCAGCGGAGAACTGGAAAAGGCCCCGGTCAGCGACGAGGTAAAAGCCTACGCTGGGCTGATCCAACTCTACGCCGCTGAACACGGCATCCCGGAATACACGGAGTTGATCATGGCCGTGATGATGCAGGAAAGCGGCGGTCAGGGCAACGACCCCATGCAAGCCTCCGAGTGCGCTTTTAATACCAAATATCCAAATACTCCGGGGGGTATCACCGACCCGGAGTATTCCATTGCTGTGGGGATTCAGAATCTGGCGGCCTGCCTGTCCCAGGCCGGGGCGGGCGGCCCGGAGGATATTGACCGGGTCTCCCTGGCCCTCCAGGGCTATAACTTTGGCAGCGGCTACATCTCCTGGGCTCTTGCCAACTACGGCTGCTATTCCGAGCTGAACGCCCTGGAGTTCTCTTCCATGATGGCCCAACGCCTGGGCTGGTCCAGCTACGGCGATCCCTACTATGTCCAGCATGTGATGCGGTATTATAACATCACTGAATCGGAAAGCGAATAATGCTGTGAAACTCATGGGCAGTCTCATCATACTGCATTTCAAGCCTGCCGCCGAACTTTGTGACAACCCGAGAGATGCTTTTTGTACCATAGCCATGGCCCTTGCTTCTATCCTTGCGAGTGGTCAAATTCCCGCTGGAATCTTTCACCGGTGCAGTATCGCAGGAATTGATTAGCGAGACAAGAACATTATTTTGCTCCATGTTCTTTATTACCGACAGCTCGATCATCTTCTCAGAAGATTTTTCAGCCGCCTCGACTGCATTGGATAACAGATTTCCAAACAGAGCAGTAATGCTGATTGCGTCCATGAAAGAAACCCCATCTGACCGAACGTCACAGGAGAAATCAATATCATGCTCTGCACAGTATTCAGAGTATCGTAGCAATACCATGTTCAGTATGGGCTCATTGCATAGTCGAGCCTTGCGCTTGAATTCTGGCAGGTTTTCTAATTCAGAGATATACCCCACGATTCTCTGACTATTCCCCTCCTCGGCCATTGAGTTAATAACACTGAGATGCTTTTTTATATCATGGATGAGAATTCTTTGACCATCGTACTGCTGCTGTAGCATCCCATAGTATTCCGCATCGGCCTGATCTCTGAGCCTGCTCATCTGTAGGGCAGCATTTTCCCTGTCCATGCTCTGAATTCGATTATAAATAAACAGAACGATAATGTTCACAAGGAGCAGCGCAACCACGCTGACAGAAACCAACACCTCGGTCAAACTCGTGAGTTGACCCGTAATTCCAATGTAAATAAAGGTAACGATTATGACCACAGACACCAGCGGCATGAAACACAAGAGCACGATCTGGCTGGGCTCCTCATTCCAATTTTTATGAGGCTTAAACAACCGGGCTGCCAGGATAGTAAGCAAAAAATACAGCAGCTTGCTAAAGCCAACGAGGGAGACGAAGGCAGACATACTATATGTGTAGGCGGTGTAGTCATCTACGATTACTGTGATCAGAAGATTTACCAGAATTTCTGCAATGCTCATCAGCAGCGTTAAGAAAGCCGCATGAAGTATAGCCGATTTTACCTCGCACGAATAATTGATGGCAAGAAGTATAGCGTTTATCACGAAAAAAGAACCCACATTCAAAATCACGCTGTCAAGCTGAGCAAGGCCGAATAACAAAGCGTACCCCAAAGCATAGCTCGCAAATACACGGATGTTTTTTGCTGTTTGGGTATATATGTAGTTGAAATATAGCCAAGCCGTTATTGCCTCGGCCATGAATAGCGCAGCATAGAAAACTTTTTCCGCAATCATTTTATACTCTCCAGATACATGAGGTATTTGCTGCTGAATTCGGAATATCTACGTCTGGCAAGATATGCTTCTTTAACCTGTCCTCCATACTTCAGAAGCACAATATCTTTTTTAATCTCATACACGTACTTCATATTCACAATGAAGCTCCTATAGGGGGAGTAGAAGCACGGCAAAGATAGAGCAGTGCGCCAGTAGTCAATTCCGTTTGGAGACTGGAAAACACCATCCAAAGTATATATGTCCGATTTCCGTTGAATAGCTTCGGCACAGACAATTCGTTCTGCCGGAAGTACAATGATGCCATCCATTGTGGCGATAGGAATATCCTTGGTGTCCATGTTGTATTGGTACATGGCATCCTTCAGATTGCGAAACAGCCTATTTTTATCTATCGGCTTTGATAGATAACGAAAAACCTGAAACCGCATGGCCTCATCCAGATAATCGGGGTAGGAGGTAACGATAAAAATCTTAATCTTGGGGTTTATTTCTTTCAGTCTTGCACCAACATGGATTCCGCTTCTTCCCGGCATTTCCACATCAAGAAATGCAATATCCGCATAGGTCTCTTTTGCCAAAAGCTCATCCCCGCTGGAATACGCAGCAAAGTCAGGCATACTTCCGCCCAAGCCCTTGAAAAACTCACACACATACTTCTGGAGCTGATCAAGAATTTCAACGTTATCATCACAGAAAATAATACGCATAATGGCAAAAACACCTCACAAAAGCTGTTTTTGCCATTATACCATCATTATATAAAATTGTCATTATTCCAGTTGTGTTCTTGCCTGAGAACCATGTGCCGGACAATATCCTCCAGCAGGGCAAGGTCTTCTTTTGTACACAGGGACAAACTGTCAACCAAATTCTGAGGGACTCCCTGTGGATGCATACTGCCCATGAGCAGGTAATCCGGAGTAACATGGAGCGCATTGCATAAATTTATCAGCACATCAAAGCTCGGTTTCTCCCGGCCACGCTCAATATTGGACATGTGATTATTTGAAATGCCGATTTTTTCCGCAAGGAGGTTTTGACTGATACCTAAATGCCTCCGTCTTGTGGTAATTCGGTTCCCCATTTCCATAAGGTTGCCTTCCATAACATTACCTGAACGAATTTTAACAGGAAATATCCCAAATTCCGACAACGTGGAGCAAAACTATTTTGCTATATATTTATTTTTGCGTTGCTTTTCCTTGCTTTATTCCACTTTTCGCGTCAAATTTGCATCTGGCGTCAGAGCCATAGAAATATAGAAAGGGATATTTTATAATACAGATGAGGCAAGAGAACTGGCCCAATATATAAAGAATGGAGAAAAAAGCAATGACAAAAATCAAATCCATGTATTACCAGCTTGCAGCCCTTTCTGCCCTTCTTCTCAACCTGGTCATGCTCATCTGCGCTAACACCAATTCCTGCGCCATGGTTTATCAGCCGGAAGCGCCCAAGGCCCTGGATCGTTACAGCAAAATAAAATGATCACCAAGATGTCTTCAGCGATCGCGAAATGGCTCCTGCATGCAGGAGCCATTTCGGAAAGCGATAGAGAACTGTACGAATATGCAGCTTACAGTTTCTTATTCAGTTTGTTGCCTCTCTGCCTGATTGTTATCCTTGGCTGCATCACCGGGATGGTAATAGAAGGCCTGTTAATGATTCTGCCTTTCATGCTGATTAGAAAATTCAGCGGCGGGTTTCACTTGAAATCTCCAGGGATTTGCCTTGTCTCATCAACGCTTCTGCTCTCAGTTTTTTTGTTCATAATACGGCTTGTTATTGATGAACAGCAGATGATCTTATTTTCCTGTTTTGTGATCGCTTCCGCACTCCAGATTTTCCTTTGCAGTCCCATAGATAATGACGCAAGAAAACTTAACGAAAAAGAACGCCTGGTTTTTCAAAAAATTGCCAGAACCATGTCCACGATGTTTCTCACCGTGTATATTGTACTTCTGCTTCTGGGACAAACGCACTTCTCTGTTCCTGTCGGTACGGGTATTATTCTTACGGCTTTGCTGCAAGTTCCCTGCTTCTTTACCAAGATGTATTTCTCCGATTGACCAAAACTGTCCCGTTTTTGTCATTTCGTGCAGGAGCTATTGCTTCGTCCCGGGAAATGTGTATGATGAAATCAGGCTTAGAATTTCAACACTAACATGATTTCGTATACTAATAAAGGTTGCTATTATCCGGCAGGTGCACATGCTGGGTAGTTGCGATAAAAAATAAAGGAAAGGAGTATTAAATCATGAAAAAAAGACTTTTTGTAACTTTTTTGTGCTTGGTCATGACCTTCTCGCTGTTTTCTACCGCAGCTTATGCTTGCGCAAATTGCAGAGAAGACAGCAGGGCCTTTGGTATGGCTCACACTGGAATTATACAAAATGTACAAAAGGCGCTAAAATTGTATTCTTGCCATGACTATTCAAGTTCCGCTGGTGGGCAGGTATATAACGGCAATACCGGTGCAACAACACATGCGTATCCGGCAACTGGCAGTACCATTTCTTGGGTGCGCATCGAGATGACCAGTGGAAATGCAGCTGGGTTGAATGGCTGGCTACCAAAATACTATGTGCAAATCCCATCGTTAGGTATATAAGTTGACTATTACACTCTTCCAGTATTATATACTGGAAGAGTGTAGCCGAAAATGATGAAACAATGAAAAAAATACTTTTAACTTCGCTAATTTTCATATTTGTATTATTAACGCTCTCCTCCTGCGGAAACCCCATTGCGGATGAGCCCAATTCCCATAACACGACAGAAAGTCATTTTACCCTTAGTCTTCAAGCCTTACCCGGAAGCATAGTAAGCTCCACATCTCAGATATCGGATGGCGAGTCTGTTTATATATGTGGAAGAGAACTTAATGAAACCCCAGTTTTAGGAAAGTTTATGAAAACTGAATTTGACGAGTATTATGTTCCAGATAATATTTCATATCTCCATGCATGCTGCAAAGCAGGAGATAATTTGGTGGTTGTTGCAGGAGACTTTCCTGAAGGTCGATATGATGCTACAGGGCAGTACCGTGAGAATAAACAAGAAAGATATGCCCTGTATTTACTTACATATGATAATACAGGGGAGCTGATTGAGCAAATCCCGGTTGATTTGTTGGATGAAAGCGGCATCAATATACGCTCGATTCAGTATCTGAACGGGTATTTTTACCTGCTATCGCCAAACACATTTGTTCAACTTGACTCTAAAGGTAATATTAAGGATTCCTTACACCTTGACAGTTTTAGCTTCATTTCACAATGTATATATAAAGAAAAGATTACAGTTTGTTATTATGATATTGGTGAAGGGATAACAAAAATTTCACTTATTTCACCTGAAGTAAATCTCCAATTTGAGGATATATTTTCGGATGCGTCAATGACCATATCTGGTATAGGTACTTCTGATAAGGGTGACCTTTTAATTATTGGTAATAATGCAATCCATGTATATACTCAAAAAAACAATGAATTGCAAGAGATATATGATTTTTATAAGTCTGGTGTATTAGACACAGAGTATGTAAGCGTTTTTTCTATAAGCGAAAACTATATATTAGATAGGCCGTTCCAAAAAAATATCACAGGATTAACCTACGGAGAAATAGTTGAGAAAGAGCCCCTTCTTTTATGGACTCACTATGTTGACAAATACCTGGAGAAATTGGTATCCGGGTTTAACCAAACACATTCTGATTACCAAATCCAAGTAGAAAATGTTGGCAACGTAGAAGAAAGCCAACTAAATGCGAGAATAATTTCCGGAGATGGCCCTGATCTATATTATACCGGAAGTACGGAGGGGTTCGGGTCACTAAGTAGTGATGCTGTCTTTGAAGATTTATTTCCTTTTATCCAAGCCAGCGAACAGGTATGTGAAGAGAATCTAATTATGCCATTAATTGAATCTGTGAACGATGGTAACGAAATATTTATATTTCCTGTGAACTTTGTTCTATACACTGCTGTATGCTGGAATGGCTTTATACCTGTCAGTTCACTATCTCTCTCTGAAATTAATATGTTGCCACAAGTTCAAAATGGAGATGTTTCAATTTTCCCCTCATATTTTAGCGCAACAGATGTTTGGTATTGGCTCAGTAATCTATATGTATGTAAATACCTTGACAAAGAGCGAGCTGTTTGCAATTTTAAAACAGATGAGTTTATAGAATTACTTGAATTTTGTACAACGATTGATGAAACGCCTCAAGAACAGGATATTCCGAGCATTTTCTCTTTTGAATGGATTCCAGGAACACTTAGAATGCTTTATTATCAAGAAACTTTTGGAGAGTCGTTCGAATTGAATACAGCTTTTGGGTCGGGGTTTGGCGTAGAGATGGCGTTTGCTATTTCCAATACAAGTGAGCGCAAAGATGGAGCGTGGAAATTTATAGAATATTGCCATGTTGCTGATATAGCAGGGGAGAGATTCTCGCTTCCAGCTTCTGCAACGCGTTTGGAACAGCTTTTGAACGAGGCTCGCAACAGTGGCATCTGGTGGGAGGAACGACAACAATACATTCCGCTGTCAAACTATACAATTGATGAGCTAGAAAAAGCTATTTACGGAACAAAGAATCAATTCGCTAACGATGACACGATCTTGAAAATTGTTGAAGAAGAAGCAAACAAGTTTTTTGCTGGAGATAAAAGTGCAGAGGATACAGTAGAGATTATTCAATCCAGGGTTAATATTTTCCTCGCAGAGCAGTATGGATAAAAGTTTGAAAAATAAAGCACACCCCCTGCAATCTCAAATTGCAGGGGGTTTCTATACACAAAGCCCTGTAGACGTTCGACGTTTTCCCATACGAACGGCACCGATCTTACCGATGTTTAACAACGGGATAGAAAACAAATTCAGCCCATAACATGATATAATTTAAGCACATGGATGGAAAAGGAGAACGATCATGTGCTTTTGGGAAAGTGCCTATATGAGGTCAAGCCTTGCAGATATTTCATGTGCAGCAAAGGCCACTGCATTGCCGTTCTCCGCCGCCATCAACTCTTTCAGCAACACGTAACAAAGAAAGAGGGGTAAGCATGTACTACATTTATGTGCCGGAAAGGATGCCGGAGCTTCCCATCACAGCTGACCGTTTGCTCAGAAGCCTTGGGGCCACCGGGCGGCTGACCGGCTTTGATTATGCAGTGTTTATGATAGAGCAGATCGTCAATGCCCAGGGCAGTGTCCATCTGATTACCAAGCGCCTCTACCCGGAGACTGCCAAGCACTTCGGCGTAATGCCTCATTCGGTGGAGCGGGCCTTGCGAACACTAATCAATGCCTGCTGGAAGTACGGCGATCGCGCTACGCTGAACGGGATCGCCGGGCGGACGCTGACAAACCGGCCCAGCAACTCGGACTTCCTGGATGTGCTGGCAGCTTACATAAAGACCATGAGCTAAATGAAAGGAAGGACGAGAATGCATCGTCCTTCTGATAATGTGCCGGTCTGCAAAAGCGCATCAGCCGGTGCGTTTTTGCAGGCTGACAATCAGCCGAAATGCGTCTCACGGTGAGACGCATTTCCACAACTGCATAGGGCAAACAGATACGTTCCGCTTGTGTGGAGCCGGGCAGCGGGTGCGCCGGGATCGTCCAGGGTTTGGGAGGTGAATCGACCAGGGACAGAGCGACAAACACCGCCGCTGCGAAGCAGCTATTGGCAAGGCTGCGGGCCAGGAGACACAAACGGGTATAATGATCCTTGCGCTGACTACACGTCACAGAGTAGAGCGCCCCGCCATAAGCATGGAGGGAGGCACGGTAATTTCCTATGGAGCGGCCCTGCCCGCCGCCGTCTGCTTTGCCTTTGAAAAACATCGTGATAAAAAGAATCCGCACAGTACAAGGTGCGGATTTTGTCGATTATAACAGATCGTAAATGCGTCTCACCGTGAGACGCATTTTTAGGTGACAGCATGAGAAGGAAGAAAAAGCAAGAGGAAACGATTAACGTTGATGGGCATACGATCACGATTTCCTATCAGAGTACGGACAGCCCGGAGACAATGTCATATTTACAGCAGCTTTTGAGTAATCAAATTGATTTGGAAGAAAAGAGCCAATAATTTGCAAAAAACAGCATATTATGAAACAATAATTATACAAAGATGTACCTTGACAAATGAATAGAAAGACGAGGACATGCTTCTTGTATAACAAGGTGTGTGTTATGGAAAATATCAAAAGAGTTTATTGCTTATATCGCGTTTCAACAATCGGACAAGTTGAGCGGGACGACATCCCTATGCAGAGACAGTATTGCAGAGAGTTTGTATCTTTGCACGGCAATTGGAGAATTGAGAAAGAACTGTACGAAAAAGGCGTATCGGGCTTCAAGGTTTCGGCCAAGGACAGGGATAAAATACAGGAAATTCAAAAGGCAGCCGTGGAGGGCAAATTCGAAGTTCTGCTTGTGTACATGTTTGACCGGCTTGGCCGTCGTGACGACGAAACGCCCTTTGTCGTTGAATGGTTTGTGAAGAACGGGATTGAGGTATGGAGCGCGGTGGAAGGCGAGCAGCGGTTTGACAGCCACGTTGACAAGCTCCTGAATTATATCCGTTATTGGCAGGCATCCGGCGAAAGTATTAAGACCTCGATCCGTGTTAAGACCAGACTGGAACAGTTGACCGAGAGCGGACTCTATACGGGCGGTACGCCTCCGTACGGATATAAAGCGGAAAAACATGGGCGCTGCAATAGTCGGAACCGGGAAGTGCACGATATTGTGGTCGATGAAGATGCGGCACAAATTGTCCGCCTGATTTTCTACAAATACGTCCATGAGGGCTATGGAGCGCTGCGGATCTCCCACTACCTTTATGAGCAGAACATATTCCGGGATGATGGCAGAAACTTTCCCAACACCTCCATCAACCGTATTTTGAAAAATCCGATCTATACCGGCGTCCTCCACAATGGCAATGCGCAGTCTGAGGTAATCCCGGAATTGCAAATCATTGACCAGGACACCTTTGATCGGGCGCAGCGCTTGATGAAGGCCAGGACACAGAAACATGGCGACGTTCCCTTAAATCTGCGGGGTCAGTCCTTGCTGGTAGGGAACATCTATTGCGGCCATTGCAGAAACCGCTTGACCCTCACAACCAGCGGCAGGAAAAAATTGCAGCCGGACGGCGAAGCCTACTGGGAAAAACGGCCTCGGTATCAATGCCACTACAATGTGCGCCACCCGGGTATTTGCGACGGTCAATCCGGGTACAGCGTGAAAAAGCTGGATGGGATTGTGAACGAGGTTGTGCGGCAGCAGTTGCAGCGGATCATCAACGCTCCGGGGGAAGATGTGATCCTTGAGCAGCATGAAAAAAAGCTGGAGCTTGCAAGAGCCAAATACAGCATCGCGTCAAAGCAGCTGGAGGAAAAGCGGAGAGAGCTGGCAGATTATCAGGCGGAAACCATCAAGGTGATTCGCGGTCAGAGCCGACTGGATGTCAACCTGCTCAATGAGCTTGTTGAGAAAGCAAAGGGCGAGCTTGAAGTATTGAGCGCTGCCGCAGAACAGGCAAAAGAGCAGTTAGAATACGTGCTTGCGGATGACGGCTTCGAGCGGGAGGAATATGACCGTTTGAAGTCCTGGGCAGAGATTTACGACAGTTGCAGCTTTGAGGCGAAAAAGATGTTCGTTTCCAAATTCATCAAATCCGTTTATGTCTATCGGGACTATGAATTGGAGATTGAGTTCAATGTTTCTTTCGACGAGTTCAGAAATTTCACCGTAGATTTGGGGAAGGAAGCGTAGCAGGCACCCGGTTCGCAGCCCAAAACGGGAAACAGCAAAAAAGTTCAGATAAACCCACATTTTGCGGATTTATCTGAACTTTCATAACATCGAAACAGTATAGAAACTGAGACTATCAGGTTTGCACCCAAAACCAAACCGAAGCCCAGCGTAGCGGGTTCGGTTTGGAAAGGAGCTGCGACAGAATGAGCGAGAAGTGACTTTTAATAAAAAGTCGGGTTCTATAATAAATGTTGGGGTAGCGAGGCCGAAAGGCCGAGCTACACCCAACA
>JBJDXQ010000054.1:0-9218 GCA_051866745.1 Candidatus Limivicinus sp.
TATCTTTTGCTTATGTGGCATGACATTGCTCCCCCTATGTTTGACAGTGTTTTTTTCTTTTTCACTGTCTCTCATAGGGGGAGCATATCACGCAGCGCCGGGGGATGTTCACTTATTCTGTTTTATTATTCCTCCAGGATGTACGCCGTCACCTGGGTCTCATAGCCGCCGGCCTTGCAGGTGAGGGTGACACCCTCGGGCTTGGCTTTCAGAATCTTCACGGTGCAGCTGCTGCCGTTGGGGATGACTTCCAGGCAGTCCGGGTCGCTGGAGGTCCAGGTGAAGCTGCTGCCCTCCGGGATTTGCGTCTGGTCAACCTGGGCATTCAGTTCAACTTGGGCGTTCAGTTCGATGGGTGCGTCTCCCCGCCGGACGGTGAACTCCGTCAGCTCCTTTTCATAGAAGCAGATGCGCAGAGGGGCGGCAGCGCTGCTGTTCTCCGTCAGATGCACGGTGATGCTGGCCTTCTGGCCCTGGCACTCAGCGGTCAGGGTCACTTCCCCGCTCTTGCCGCTGATGTTTTCCAGCGTGCACTTGCCGTGCTTGCGCTGCGTCAGCTTCACGTCGGAGCTGCTGATGCTCCACTTCACGTCCAGGTCCGCATCCGCATCGGCGTCGCCGCCCCAGAAGCGGCCATACAGCTCAATGGGGGTGTTCATGGGCAGGGTCAGCTGGGAAACCGGGGAATACAGATAGTTGATGTAGAACTTGGCCGCCGGCATCTCCCAGGGGTTCAGATCGATGGTCTGGGCGTTCAGGGTTTCATAATCCGGTGGGGAGAAGCTGCTGATGGCTGCGCCGTCCAGGGTCACGTTCTGGCAGTCGTAAATGGCCCGGCTCATGCCGTTATCGTGGATGTCGCAGTTTTCCAGGCGGATGTTTTTGCTGGAGGCAAAGTTCAGATCGCCGTAGCTGCAATCGTAGATTTCGGTGTTTTTCACCGTCATGTTCTCACAGCCGCTCAAGGTGATGCCCCAGACGCCGCAGCCATAGAGGGAGCAGCCCTCCACACTCAAATCAGAAGAATTGGCAAAGTACACCACACCGCCGG
Organism: Candidatus Limivicinus sp.; assembly: GCA_051866745.1. Lineage (GTDB taxonomy): Bacteria > Bacillota > Clostridia > Oscillospirales > Oscillospiraceae > Limivicinus. Next base: position 1,052 of record JBJDXQ010000054.1, read on the forward strand.
TGCAGTGGCCGGGGGCCTGGGTGTGGCCGGCGGTGAAGTCTTTCAGGGTGATATGCTGGCAGTTTTCAAAGGCCAGCACCTCCGCGTAACGGGGGACAGCCTGAATGCTGGCCCTGTCCGCCCCGCCGCCGGTGATGCTGAGATTCTTCACCCCGCTGATCACCAGCTGGGGCCCGTCCACATAGGTGTCGTACCAGACATAGTTGGCTCCACCGGCAACGCCGTAATTGCTGGCGGTGCTCAGGTCAAAGACCCCATCTTCCAGATAGATATCAGTATCGGAGGCGATGGCCGCCAGGAATTCGTCCACGGTGGAGACGTGAACCATGCCGTCGGCGCCCTTGCTGACCGAAACCTTCTCCGGGATGATGGCCTCCCAGTGGTCCACGCTTTGCAGGGTCATAGCTGCAAGGTCATCGCCCTGCAGCTCGTTCCCGGCGCCGTCCACGGCGGGGAAGGAAGAGGTCTCGGCGTACCAGGAGCCCTGGTTATCGGTGAACCGGCAGCCCTCCACGGTGACGGGGTTGCTCTGGATGTTGAACAGGCCCCAGCCGCCAAAGTCATTGCCGCTGACCTCATTGCCGGCGAAGTACACATTCTGGCTGGAACTGCTGTCCAGCAGCATGGGGCTGTTGTTGCCGGTGATCTGGCTGTTGATGATGGCGCAGGCGTTGCTGGCGCCGATCTGGAACAGGCCGCAGAAGCCTGTGTTGTCGTAGACCTTGCAGTGATTGAACAGCACATTCTGGCAGGAGGAGAGCTGGGCGGCGGAATAGCTGCAATCATAGATCTGGCTCTCTACCACCTGCAGGGCGGTGCAGGCTTCGGCATTGACGCCCACGGTGCCGCAGCCGAAGAGCTTGCACTGGCTGATGATGGCCTTGTCCACCCGGTTCAGCTTCACCACGCCGCCGACGCACTGCCCCGGCTCCTCGGTGTGGCCCATGGTCAGCCCCGCCAGGCAGACGTCCTCGCAGTCATCCAGCACCAGCACGTTGGCATAGCGGGGCACGGCGGAAATGGTGACCTCCCCTTCCGCCAGCAGGGTCAGGCAGTCCACGCCGCTGATCATCAGCTCAAAGGCGGCTTCCTCCCCGGTGCTGAAAACCTCCTGCCAGTGATAGGGCTTATCGGGGGTCAGCTGGCCGTAATCGCCGGCCTGGGCCAGATTGTATTCCCCTTCCAGCAGGGTGATATTGGTATAGGAGCCGATGGCCGAGAGCAGTTCATCCACGTTGGCCACGGTGACGTTCTTGATTTCCGGCGTGGACGCGGGGGATTCCACTGCCGGGGCTGCCGTTTCCACAGGGCTCTCCACCGGCTCCGGCGAGGCTTGGGGTCCCACCGCCGCGGCGCAGCCGCCCAGCAGCAGTGCCGCCGCCAGCAGCAGCGCCAGGGTGGCCCGGCTCATTTTTCTGTATGTCATGATCTGTTCCAACCTTTCTTTCAGATTCCGTTTCTCTGTGGCGAAGGAGGTGGCCACCAGCCGCCGGGGCAGAGAATTGGCCGCCAGGGTAAGCAGGGTCTCCCCATAGCTCCGTTTGCCGGCGGCGTCCATCTGCCGCAGCAGCCGCTCGTCACAGCTCATTTCGCAGGCCCGGTCCAGTTCCCGCCGGGCGATATGTACCATCGGATTGAACCAGTGCAGGGCAGAAACCAGCACCGCGAACCACTTGAACACCAGGTCGCCCCGGCGGTAATGGGTCAGCTCATGGCGGAAGATGTTCTTCAGCATCTCCTCGGAATATTCCCGCTCCGGCAGCACCAGCACCGGCCGCCAAAGCCCCAGCAGCATGGGGGTACCCACGGCGGCGCTGCGGCAGAGCCGCAGCCGCTTCGGGCCGCCCAGCTGCCGGAACAGCCGGCACTCCAAAGGCGCCGCCCGGCAGAGACTGCGGCGCAGGGCCCGGTCAAAGCGCCGGTAGCCCACGATGTACCACAGCAGCGTCACCGCCGCGCCAAGGGCCCAGAGCCACAGCCAGATATCCCCGCTGCTGATCAAGTCCCTGGCCCGGCTTATCACCATGCCAAAGGCGGCAAGGAGCAGGGTGCGTAAGGCCGGCCGGGCGGGGGCAGAGGTTTCGATCTCTTGCACCGGCTGGGCAGGCGCCGGCGCCGTGCCGGCCGTATTCTCCGCAATGTTGACGGGAGAATTCCCGGCAGACTCCGGGCCAATGCCCACGGCGAGGGGCAGGTCCCCCACACGGGGGATGCCGCCGGCTGTTGTGTCATATACCGCCGCCGGGGCGGCCTCTTCCCTGCCGCCCTCCAGGCTCATGAAGCCGGGCAGGGGCAGCACCAGCCGCAGCAGCACCGCAAGCCAGGCGCAGTAATAGAAGGCGCTGGGCAGCTTCCCCCGCAGGGTCCATTTCAGCCCCAGCACCAACAGCGCCATCAGGCTGCCGCCCAGGGAGAGGGAAAGCACAAGCTGCAAAAGGGGGTTCATGGCTCATCCTCCACTTTGAAAAAGTCCCTCAGCTCCTGAAGGTCGTCATTGCTGAGCTGCTCCGAATGCACCAGCGCCGCCACCAGGTTCCGGGCGCTGCCCCGGTACAGCCGGTGGATCAGGTCCTGGGTGGCCCAGGCCTGATACTCCTCCTGACTGATCAAGGGGCGGTAATAAAACACGTTCCGCTTTTCCTGGGCCAGGGCCTGCTTGTTGCACAGCCGTTGCACCAGGGTTTTTGTTGTGGTGGGCTCCCAGTCCTTGCGCTGCTGCAGCGCCAGGCGGATTTCACTGATGGGCAGCGGCGCATCCGCCTCCCACAGCACCCGCATGACCTCCAGCTCGGAGTCACTGATCTTTTCTGCAAGTTTTTCCATCGGTGGCCAGCCTTTCTTTTCGCTTCTTTCCCTTGCCGGGGCGGGGCGCGCATCCCGCCCCGGCAGACTACGTACGTCATCTGCGCTCACAATAGCACATGGGGTCTACAGTTGTCAACTGCAGTTTCGTAAATTTAAGGTTTCTTCATAATTGTTTTCACATTGTTCATGACGTTGGTTTGACAAATTTTGTGCCATCGTTTATTATGAAATCGACAAATTTATGATAAAGAGGTTTTTCATATGAATAAAACTTTGACACGTGTATTGACGGTTCTTGTGCTGCTGCTTGCGGTGGTCATGCTGCTGTCTCTGGCCGCCTGCGGCAAGGAGGAGACCCCCGCCGTAACCGAAGCGCCCGCCGCCCCTGCCGCCACGGAGGCACCGGCCGCCCAGCCTGAGGAAGGCGCGGAGGAAGCCACAGAAGAGCCTGCCGCCCAGCCGGAAAAGGTGGAGGGGCTGTTCGTTAGCGCCAGCAAGGGCTTCCGCTTTGAATATGACCCGGCGTACATCGCCCTTTCCAACCCTGCTGACAACGCCGTGATCTATCCCACCGGGGATGTGGAGCTGCCCTTCTGCTCCGTGTCCCTGATCTCCGGCGGCAGCGCCGTGGATTATCTGAAGGACATGGCTGCCGCCGCCCTGGAGGAACTGGGTGACGCGGTCAAGACCATGCCCGGCGAGCCGGCGGATGCCGGGGTGGAAGGCCGGCAGGTCTATTTCATCACCTTCACCTATGACAGCTTCGAGGCGGAGGGCACCGTGGTCTGCGCCTATTACGCCGAGGACCTGCCCGGCGGTGACATCGTGGTCTACAACGCCACCGCCCTGGAGGGGGACACCGCTGTGGCTGACGGCATCGTGAAAACCGCCATTGAGACCTTCCAGAAGGATTGATTTGCCCGCTATGCAAGACATCCCGGGGCAGGGAGGACTTTATTGTGTCCCCCCTGCCCCGGGCTTTTTCTTTTTCTGCCGAAAAGCGCCTTGCTTTCTTGGGGAAAAGAACGTATTATTATGGCAGATATCGAGAAAGAAAATCGGAGGGATGTTTTTGGAATTCAATGTTAACAGCCCGGTATTATTTTTGATCGCCGGCATTATCGTGGCCGCCGTACTGGCCCAGTCGGTGTATTTTCTGATCAAGGCCTGGCGCCGGGGTCTGGCCATCGGTATGAGCAAGGACAAGCTGAAGCGGGTGGCCATAACGGCGGGGGTGTTTACCGTGGCCCCGGCGGTGGCCATTGTCATCAGCGTAATCACCCTGGCCAAGGATCTGGGCGTGCCCCTGCCCTGGCTGCGGCTCAGCGTGGTGGGTTCCCTGTCCTATGAGACCATCGCCGCCTCCAACGCGGAGAGTGCCATGGGCCTCACCTTCGGCCAGGTGGCCAGCCTGAACGCCACCCAATACGTGACCATTGCCTGCGTCATGACCGTCAGCATCATGGTGGGCATCTGGCTGGTGCCCCTGATCGGCAAGAAGCTGCAAAACGGCATGATCTCCATGGAGAACCGGGACAAGAAGTGGGGCGAGATTTTCTCCGCCTCCTTGTTCATCGGCATGATCTCCGCCTTTCTGGGCTATGTGTTCTGCGATTTCTCCAATGTGTTCCATGAGGATATGAGCGGATTGATCCCGGTGCTGGTGATGCTGGTCTCCGCCCTGGTGATGTGCCTGGCGGGGCTGCTGGTGAAAAGGACCCAGTGGCACTGGGTGTCGGACTACGCGCTGCCCATCAGTCTGGTGGCGGGCATGGCCAGCGCCATCCCCATCACCGCATGGCTTGGCTGAAAGGAGGCTGCACAATGAAGAAACAACTTTCCTATATGGACTCCGTCCACCGGGACGGCCGCATCTGGAACCTGTCGGTGATGGTGCTGCTGATCCTGTTCCCCATCACCGTGGCCCTGATCTATCACACCATGCCGGACTGGCGGGGCTTTCTCATGGGCATCATCGCCACCGCCCCCATGTACTGGGCCGTGGCCGTGGTGGAGACGGTCACCTATGTGCCCATGCTGGGCGCCGGCGGCTCCTACCTGTCCTTCGTCACCGGCAACATCGCCAACCTGAAGCTGCCGGTGGCTCTCAACGCGCTGGAGCAGGCGGGGGCGAAGATCAGCTCCGAGGAGGGGGAGATTATCTCCACCATCGCCATCGCCGTGTCCAGCATTGTCACCACCCTGATTATCATTCTGGGCGTGCTGCTGATCACGCCCCTGACCCCGGTGCTGAACGCGCCGGTACTGGCCCCGGCCTTCGCTCAGATTCTGCCCGCCCTGTTCGGCGGCCTGGGCGTGGTGTTCATCTCCAAGAACTGGAAGATTTCCGTGGCCCCGGTGATTCTAATGCTGGTGCTGTTCATCTTTGTCCCGGCCCTGAACGCCGGTACCGTGGGCATCATGGTGCCGGTGGGTGTGCTGTTCACCCTGGCCGTGTCCCGGATTCTGTATAAGAAAAATTTGCTGTAAAGGAGTATCTTTGCTGTGATTTTGTTCTATCTTCTGCTGGCCGCTCTGGCGGCGCTGATCCTGGTGGTGCTCTTACGCACCGCCGCCTTCAAACCCAAGGCCCAGCCGGCGGAAACGCCGGAGGCCCTGGACTATGACGGGCAGGCCGCCATCGACGCCCTGGGCCGGCTGGTCCGCTGCAAGACCGTCAGCTACTATGACAAGGCCCAGGAGGACGACGGGGAGTTTGAAAAGCTGATCGCCCTGCTGCCGGAGCTGTACCCTCTGGTGACAAAGACCTGCCCCCTGATCAGACTGCCGGACCGGGGTCTGCTGTACCGTTGGCAGGGCAAGGAGCCGGGCCCCGCCGCCGTGCTGATGGCCCACTACGACGTGGTGCCGGTGGACGAGGCCAACTGGGAAAAGCCCGCCTTTGAGGCTCTGATCGAGGACGGCGTCATGTGGGGCCGGGGCACCCTGGACACCAAGGTCACCTTCAACGGCATCCTCTCCGCAGCGGAGAACCTGCTTCGTCAGGGCTTCCGGCCCCAGAACGACATCTACTTTGCCTTCTCCGGCGGAGAGGAAGTCAACGGCCCCGGCGCGGTGAACATCGTCAACTACTTCCGGGACAACCAGATCCAGCTGTCCATGGTGGTGGACGAGGGCGGCGGCGTAGTGCAGGACGTGTTCCCCGGCGTGAAAGAGCCCTGCGCCCTCATCGGCATTGCGGAGAAGGGCCTGATGAATCTGGAGTTCTCCATCTCCGGCGGCGGCGGTCACGCCTCCGCTCCCGCGCCCCACACCCCGGTGGGCCGGCTGTCCCTGGCCTGCACCCGGCTGGAGGCCAAGCCCTTCCCGGTCCATTTCAGCAAGCCGGTGCTGGAGATGTTCGACACCCTGGGCCGCCACTCCACCTTTGTCTACCGCATGATCTTCGCCAACCTCTGGCTTTTCGGCGGCATCCTGGACCTCATCTGCAAAAAGAGCGGCGGGGAGCTGAACGCCCTGCTGCGCACCACCGTGGCCTTCACCCAGATGAGCGGCAGTCAGGCCCCCAACGTGATCCCGCCCCAGGCCAGCATGGTGGCCAATCTCCGCCTGAACCCGGAGGATTCCGTTGCCGGCGCCATCGAGTACATCAAGAGCGTCATCGCCGACCCGGAAATCAGCCTCACCGACCAGGTCAGCATGGAGCCCAGCCCCGTCTCCCGCACCGACTGCGAGGGCTGGCAAAAGGTCTGCGCCGCCGTGTCCGACACCTGGCCCGGCTCCCTGGTGGCCCCTTATCTGATGGTCCAGTGCTCCGACAGCCGCCATTACGGCGCCATCTCCGATAAGGTCTACCGCTTCTCCGCCATGGCCCTCACCAGCGAGGAACGCCGCACCATCCACGGCAACAACGAGCGCATCACCCTGGAGGCCATCCAGAAGGCCGTGGAGTTCTTCATGCGGCTGATGAAGCAGTGCTGAGCATAAAGAAATAAAGCCTTGAATAAGCTGAGAACAGACATACCTGTCCTCAGCTTATTTGCTTGTCAATGAACCAGCTAAAGCCTCCCCTGTGCAAGGGGAGGTGGCAAAAGTCTGCGATTTTTGCCGGAGGGGTTGTAAATGAAACGTTCAATTATTTCAGGATGTAACTGAGAATCCGAAACATTTCATAAGACAATCCCTCAGTCATGGCTTCGCCATGCCAGCTCCCTTTACACAAGGGAGCCTTCTTGTGCAGCCAGTTTTTTGACAGTCTCATAAGCTGAGTACAGGAAAACCTGTCCTCAGCTTATTTTTATATGTAGGTGATGAAATGGCAAAGAACATCAAATGGAAGCAGCTGCTCCCCGCCCTGATGCTGCCGCTGGCCCTGGGCGGTCTTTCCGCCTGGCTGAACCGGGGGGCCATGGCGGACTACGCCGTTCTGAACAAGCCGCCCCTGAGCCCGCCGGGCTGGCTCTTCCCGGTGGTGTGGACGCTGCTCTTTCTCCTGATGGGGCTGGCTTCCTATCTGGTGTCCGTCTCCCCCGCCTCCGGCAGACGAAGAGAGCGGGCCCTGAGCCTGTATCTGGTTCAACTGGGCTTCTGCTTTTTCTGGGGCAGTCTGTTTTTCGGTCTGGGCGCCCGGTTCGCGGCCTTTGTCTGGCTGCTGGTCCTGCTGGGTCTGGCACTGGTCTGCTGTCTGCTTTTCTGGCATATCCGCCGCCGGGCCGGGGCGCTGCTGCTGCCCTATCTGCTGTGGCTGCTTTTCGCCGCTTATCTGAACCTGGGCCTGTGGCTCATCAACTGAATCGGGCCGGGAAAATCTGCCCGCGCCCGGCCTCTTTTTGCATATTGCGACAATGGCCCGGTATATTGTTTTTACCAAATCGTCGGCTGTGTCTAAACATATCTTCCGAAAAGGCCGGAAATTTTTTATATTATGCACTAAAATGCCAAAAATTATCGAACCCTATATGTTTAACTTGCATATTATTTTGGGCTGTGCTAAAATGATAACGAAAATACACGTAAATCATTTTCCTGACAGGGGGGACGTATATGGAGAAGAAAGCCAAGATAATCACGGTCGCAGGCAAGGGCGGCGTAGGCAAAACTTCAATCTCGGCGTCTATGGTACGGCTTCTTGTGGAGAGGTATCCCGACAAGAAGATCCTGGCCATTGACGCGGACCCGGCCGTCGGTCTGTCCGTTGCTCTTGGCGTGGATGTAAAGCTGACGCTGGACGATATCCGGATGGGCATTGTTGACAGTGTGGAGAACGGTGAGACCCGGGAGGCGCTGGAGCTGCTGAGTGAGGCCCGGTTCCGCATCTTTGACGCGCTGGTGGAGATGCCCGGCTTCGCCTTTCTGGCCATCGGCCGCCCGGAGAGCTCCGGCTGCTACTGCAAGGTGAACT
>JBJDXQ010000055.1:0-42685 GCA_051866745.1 Candidatus Limivicinus sp.
CATCCGCCCAGTGTGCGCACTGGGCACCTTCCCCTCAAGGGGAAGGCTTGAGAAAGCGTTCCCCCTTCCTCGCGGTGTGGTTTTTGACAGACTCAGCGCATACCATCCCTTGGATGGCATGCGCTTTGTACTTTTTACAGGGGCTCAGCTCAGCTTCTGGAGCATGGCGCCGGTGGCCAGGCAGCGGGGGCAGGTGGGCGTCTCTCCCGGGGCTGCTTCAAAGACATGGCCGCAGAGCAGGCACTCGTACCGATCCGCAGCCGGAGCGGCCGCAGGGGCGGGGGCGGCAGGGGGACAGGGCTGGCCTATGTGGCGGATGCCGGTATACTCGGCAATATCCCGGTCAGTGGTGACCAGATTGTCCAGAGACAGGCCATGGACCGAGGGGTTGCCGGTGACCCGGGCGAAGGTTTTCAGCTCCTCCAGGGATACGTTCAGGAAGTTGGCCACCCGCTGGGCGGCGGCATCGACCTTCAGGCGCGCTCGCAGCTCCGGGTTCTGGGTGGCTACGCCCACGGGGCAATTGCCGCTGCCGCAGATGCGGTACTGCTGGCAGGCGGCGGCGATGAGGGCGGAGCTGGCGATGGCAATGGCGTCAGCGCCCATGGCCAGGGCCTTAGCAAAGTCCGCCGACACCCGCAGGCCGCCGGTGATGACCAGGGCCATATCGGAGCCTACGGAATCCAGGTACTTCCGGGCCCGGCAGAGGGCGTAAACGGTGGGGATGGTGGTGGCCTCCCGCAGCAGCAGGGGGCTGGAGCCGGTGGCGCCGCCACGGCCGTCAATGGTGACAAAGTCCGCCCCGGCAAAGACGCAGTATTCCAGGTCCCGCTCCAGATTGCCGGCGGCCAGTTTGATGCCGATGGGGCGGCCTTCGGAGCGGCGGCGCAGCATATCCACCATGTCCCGCAGGTCCTCCTTGCTGTTCAGCTCCGGGAACTTGCTGGGGCTCTGCACGTCCTCTCCCTGCTTCTTGCCGCGGATGGCGGCGATCTCCGCCGTCACCTTTTCACCGGGCAGGTGGCCGCCCATGCCGGGCTTGGTGCCCTGACCGATCTTGATCTCGATGGCGTCGGCAGCACGGAGGTTTTCATCGGTAACGCTGTATTTATTGGGGATATACTCAAAGATGTATTTATAGGCGGCCTGCCGCTCCTCCGGCAGGATGCCGCCCTCACCGCTGCACATGGCGGTTCTGGCCATGGCGGAGCCTCTGGACAGGGCCACCTTCACTTCCTTGGACAGAGCGCCGAAGGACATATGGGAGATGTATACCGGGTTTTCCAGCACCATGGGCTTTTGGGCGTGCTTGCCGATGACGGTGGTGGTATCCACCGGGTCGCCGTCGTTCAGGGGAGCGGGGTTCAGCTGGGCGCCCAGCAGTAGAATATCGTCCCAGTTGGGCATGGGCATCAGGGTGCCCATGGAGCCGCCGATGGATTTGCCGGTGACTGCCATCTCATGAATCTCCGCCATGTAGCGGCAGGAGGGGTCATTCCGGGCGGTGGCAGGGTCATAGTTCAGGGGGCCGGAATAGGACTTGGGCGGCGCCGCCTCCACAGAGGGGGGCACCGGCACCAGGTTGGACACCGGCAGCTTGCACACCGGGCAGCAGTCCAGCGCGCTGATGGGCTTGCCCTCTTTTTCTTCGTCATAGATCGCACCGCAGACAATGCATTTGTAAACAGCCATAACTTTACCTCCTATTATTCTTTGTTCTGCTTCTGATTTTTTGCGCAGTCGGAACACAGCCCCTCAAAGACCAGCCGGTGGCGGCTGACCTGAAAGCCGGTCTCCTCCCCGACCCGGGCGTCATACTCCGGGTGATAGGGCAGGGGGGCGTCAAAGACCCGGCCACAGCCGGTGCAGAACAGGTGGTAATGCCGGTCCTGCCGAAGGTCATAGCGGTCCGCCGCCGGTACCCGCACCTGACTGATCTGCCCCTCGCCGGACAGCAGACCCAGGTTGCGGTACACCGTGCCCCGGCTGATCTTCTCATCCCGGGCGCGCACGTCCAGATAGATCTGGTCGGCAGTGGGATGGTCACAGCGGGCCTCCACCGCCTCCAGCACCAGCTGCCGCTGCTTCGAGTTGCGCTGTGTTTTCATAAAAGGCTCCTTTTAGTATATAATACTAGGACTTTGTACTATTATAATCTGGAAAAAGTTGAAAGTCAAGAAGGGAGAGGGAAGCGCGGGAGAAGGAAAATGGGAAAAACCGCTCCGCGAAAGCTGCGGAGCGGTGATGGAGCGAGGGTTCATTTGTTCTGCGCTTGCTGCCGCAGGCCCAGACAGGCCAGCACCAGGGCGGCGGCTGCCAGGGCGAGAATCAGCAGGGCATCCCAGAACCAGGGGCAAGCAAAGTCCAGTCTGAAGGATGCAAAAGGAGTGGCCAGGGTGTAAGTATTCCAGCCCTCCTGCCAGCCGTAAAAGGCGCTCAGAATGGCGTCCAGCAGCAGGGGGCAGGCCCAGACCCACAGACTGCCCCAACCGCAGGCCGCGGCGGCGCGGAAGTAGCGATTGGCGGGGAGGTAGCGCAGGGAGAGCATCAGCCCCCAGGGCAGGGCCAGCATCAGCAGGGTGACCAGGGTATCGGCAGTGAAGCCGGGCGGGTTGAAGCCGGCGCTGCCGGTGGCCTGGGCCAGCCAGACAATGAGCAACAGCAACAGGGACTCTATGCCGAAATACAGCAGCAGGCGGTGGCAGCCCCATTTCCTGGGGAGCTTTACCTGGTGGAAAACCAGGGGCAGGCACACCAGGCCCAGGCCGAAGAGGCAGGATACGGCGGCCACAGGGAACCAGCGGCCCCCGGTATGGAGGCAGGAAACCAGCAGCAGAAGCAGCAGCAGGCCGGTCTGGATGGCAAGATACAGGCTGGTCTTGCAGCTTTGCAGGCGCTCCGGCAGGGGGAGCTGGCGGAGGAAAACCGGGGTGAACAGAAAGCCCAGGCCAAAGAGGACGGACACGGCGGCAAGGATGAACCAATCCCCACCGGTGTGGACGCAGCAAACCAGAAGCAGAAGGAGCAGCATCAGCGTCCCGGCGGCCAGATACAGAGAGAGGCGGCAGCGGCTGTACTTTTCCGGCAGGGGCAGCCGGGGCAGCAGGAAGGGCAAAATCAGCAGGCTGAGGGCAAAGAGGCAGGCGGCAGCGGCGACGAAAAACCAGTTTCCGCCGCAATACAGGCAGATGGACAGCAGCAACAGCAGCAGGGAGGCGGTGAAGCCGCCAAAGCTCAGCAGAGGGCGCCAGCGCTCCCACTTGCTGTCCAGGGCGCAGAGACTGGGCACCAGCAGGATGGAGGCGCAGAGCAACACCGAGAAGAGGACGATGAAGAACCAGTCCAGCCGGTGGGCCGTGGCCAGATTCACAATGGCGCAGCTCAGCAATGCGGCGCCGTAGAGGATGAATTGGGTCAGGCGGGTGCGGCGGCAGAGGCGGATGTAGCGCTCCGCCAGCCGGTCGGAATTGCGCTGGCGGGTGTCCTCACTGCCGGAGAGCAGCTCATGCTCGGAGACGGCCAGCACCTCGCAGATGTTTTGGATCAGGGTAATGTCCGGGTAGCTGAGGCCCCGCTCCCATTTGGAGACGGCGGACTCGGTGACGAAGAGACGGGCGGCGAAGTCCTTTTGGGTCATGCCCAGCTCCTTGCGGCGCTGAAGGATGAAGCCGCCGAAGGTCTTTTTATGTTCCATGGGGGATTCTCCTTTGGGCGGATGAAATCAACTTGCAAGTTCAATTTGAGGATATGCCGGCCATGGAAAAATGTCAACCAATCGGCATGATTTTGCGGCACGACTGTTAGGAAAGTCCAGTGTTTGCAAGGCTTTGCGGGTTATGAAGTCACGAGAGAATATGCGCCTCGATTTGCTGGGCGGTGAAGGCGTCCAGGGCGGGGAAGTCCATATAGGGTTTATAGACCGCCTCCAGCTGGTCATGGAGCGCTTTGGCCTGGCGCAGCTTTTCCAGGGCCTGGTCCATGAGGGCGGCAAAAGGCGCCGGACTATGGCTGGGGGCGGGTTTCAGCTGGATATGCTGGCAGCCGGGCAGCTCCCAGCCGGGGTCAACAAAGGCCAGGCCGCAGTCCGGCAGCAGAACAGCGGAGAGCCGGACAGGGTCCAGTGGGTCCGGGGAGAGGATGAGCCTGGCGCCCCGGGCCTGGGCCTCCCGAAGCACCAGCTCCAGGGCGGTGGGAGCGCCGGCATCAAAGGCGTAGATAAGTTTACATAATTTTGCTATTTCTTCGTTCAGGTGTACATAGCCCTGGCAGCTGATGGCGCTGAAAAAACGGCGGAGCACCGGCTGGGGTTTGGCGGGTACCTGGCGCAGCTCCCGGTCCAGAATGCCGCCGATGTACCCGGACAGCCAGGCCGGGGGAGGCACTTCCGGGGCGGCGTCCCGGACGCTGGCAGCGGCGGAGAGCAGGGCGTAGGCCTGGCGGTAGAGAGCCTTATAGGCCCGGTTCAGCCCTTGAATCTGCTCTCCATCCGAAGAGGACATCGGCAGATGGCAGAACGCGCCAAGGTTGACATAATCCTCATCCACGGCAAAAGCGGCAGGCTCAGTGACGTGGGGGGCGGTGCCGTCGCACCAGGCCTGGCGGAGGGCGGGGATGTAGATGCCGTCCAGAGAATCCGGGTCCCCGGAGCAGAGGACGGTTTCCACGTCCAGGCCCTTTTTCTCCGCCGCCGCGGCCAGGCGGCGCATGAAGCCGGATTTGCCGTTGCCGGGGCCGCCTTTGATGATGTGCAGGAAGCTGCCCTCCCCGGGGGGAAAGCTGCCATAGAGGGAATAGAAGCCCCGGCAGGAGTTGGCGCCCAGAAAATAGTTCAGGTTCATGATCAGGCCTCCTTTTTACTTAAACTTAGTATATGCGGCGGCCCCGGCCCTGAACTGGAAAAAGGCGGGAATTTCATGGGAAAATATCGCAAATTCTGCATTATGCACGAAAAACGAGAAAAAACCGGGAATTTATTGGCAGAATCGCAGAGAGATAGGGGGCTTGCTATTGGCGGCAGTTGATGTTACAATTAGTTCACAATCAATAAGACCCTATGAACCTGACAGAATCCTTTGGAGACTGGCAGGGGAGGGAACTCTGGAGAATCTCATTTCGATGAGTGCCGAAGGTGCAAGGCGTCAGCCGAATCTCTCAGGCAAAAGGACAGAGGGCTTTCCTTTCCCGATTCGGGAAAGTGCATATGTCTGTTTTCTCTGGAGTTGCTGTTTTGGACAGCAGCTCTTTTTTGTTTGGTTGAAGGATTTTAGAGGAGAGAGAAAGAAATGGACACCATTCTCAGCATCGTGCAGAAAATCAACTTTTACCTGTCAGACTACATACTGATCGTACTGCTGATCGGCACGGGCCTGCTGTTCACCATCAAGACCCGCTTTGTGCAGGTCCGCTGCTTCGGAGAAGGGATGCGGGCGGTCTTCCAGAAGTTCAGCATGAACGGCGGCAAGAACCACAGCGGCCTCAGCTCCTTCCAGGCGCTGACCACCGCCATCGCCGCCCAGGTGGGCACCGGCAACATCGTGGGCGCCTGCGGCGCCATCCTCATCGGCGGCCCCGGCGCCATCTTCTGGATGTGGATCATCGCCTTCTTCGGCATGGCCACCATCTATGCCGAGGCCACCCTGGCCCTGAAGACCCGGGTTATCGACAAGGACGGCACCATCCACGGCGGCCCGGTCTACTACATCACCAACGCCTTCAAGGGCGCCTTCGGCAAGTTCCTGGCCGGCTTCTTCGCCGTGGCCATCATCCTGGCCCTGGGCTTCATGGGCTGCATGGTGCAGTCCAACTCCATCGGCGCCACCTGCTCCACGGCTTTCGGCGTGCCCTCTTGGGTGGTGGGCCTGCTGGTGGCTCTGGTGGCGGTGTTCGTCTTTCTGGGCGGTATCCAGCGTATTGCCAGCGTTACGGAGAAAATGGTGCCCATCATGGCCATGCTGTACCTGCTGGGCGGCCTGGTGCTGCTGATCTGCCGGATTCAGTACCTGCCGGAAACCTTTGGCATGATCTTCAAGTACGCTTTCGTGCCCAACGCCATCATCGGCGGCAGCATCGGCTACGCCCTGAAGGCCGCCATCAGCCAGGGCGTCAAGCGGGGCCTGTTCTCCAATGAGGCCGGTATGGGCTCCACCCCCCATGCCCACGCCATGGCCAATGTGGCCAAGCCCCATGATCAGGGCGTGGTGGCCATGATGGGCGTATTCATCGACACCTTCGTGGTGCTGACCATGACGGCCCTGGTGGTCATCTCCACCCTTTACGCCGGCAACGGCCCTCTGGCCGGCGGCACGGCAGAAGGCATCACCAAGGCCAACATGGCCCAGCTGGCCTTCGGCAGCGTGTTCGGCCAGGGCTTCGGCAACATCTTTGTGGCGGTGTGCCTGCTGTTCTTCGCTTTCTCCACCATCCTCAGCTGGAACTTCTTCGGTAAGCTGAATGTGGAGTACCTCTTCGGCAAGAAGGGCGTGAAGGTCTATTCCGTCATTGCCATTGCGTTCATCTTCCTGGGCTCCTGCCTGTCCAACGACCTGGTGTGGGAGCTGGCGGATATGTTCAACCAGCTGATGGTGATCCCCAACGCCATCGCCCTGGTGCTGCTGTCCGGCATCGTGGTGAAGGCGGCCCGCGGCGGGGAGAAGTAAGGAAAAACAAATCAGATCGATTCAAGGCCGGGGCGAAAGCTTCGGCCTTGTCAGCTTGTCAAAGAAGTCTGTTTTACCTGCCGTACCAGTGGATTGTGCTGGTCAAAGGCTTCCCCTTGAGGGGAAGCTGGCGGCGAAGCCGACTGATGAGGTGGCAAATAAAAACTGGGAAAAAGCAGAAACTTCCATCAAAAAAACAGGATTTCCACCTCATCCGCCCAGTGTGCGCACTGGGCACCTTCCCCTCAAGGGGAAGGCTTGCGGAAGCTCCGGCCTTGTGTTATATGGGGATTGATGATATAATCCGCCCAAGAGGTGAAGGTATGTACAGAAATATCCTTTTCGATTTTGACGGCACTGTGTTCGACACGGTGGAGGGCATCACCAAATCGGCCCAGTACGCCCTGAAACAGCAGGGCATCGAAGCGGATTTGCAGGAACTGCGCTGCTTTGCCGGGCCGCCCCTGGTGGATAAATTCATGGAGGTCTACGGCTTCGACCGGGAGACGGCGGAGCAGGCCACCCGGGATTTTAAAGCGCGGTATGAGCCCATCGGTGTGAAGGAATGCCGGGTGTTCCCTGGAATCAAGGAAGTGCTCCAGGCGCTGATCAAAGCCGGGGCCAGGGTGGGCATCGCCACCTCCAAGCCCCAGCATCTGGCGGAGCAGCTGCTGGCGGGGGAGAATATGCTGGGCCTGTTCCAGGTGATCTGCGGCAGCGAGGCCAAGGGCAACAACAACGCCAAGTGGCAGGTCTTGCAGCGGGCCATGGATGAATTGGGGGCCACGTCCGAAAACACCATCCTGGTGGGGGACACCAAATATGACGTGGAGGGCGCCAGGCGCTGCGGCGTGCCCTGCCTGGGCGTGGGCTACGGCTACGCCGCAGAGGGCGAGCTGGAAGCCGCCGGAGCAATCGACGTGGTGGAGGATATGGCCGGGCTGCAGGCCTGGCTGCTGAAATAATGATGAAATAATAAAAGCCCTGAGACGGGAGCTCCCGTTTCAGGGCTTCAGCTTGTTAAAGACCCAGCCAAAGCCTCCCCTGTGTAAGGGAGGTGGCAAAAATCTGTGATTTTTGACGGAGGGGTTGTAAAAGAAACGTTCAATATTTTCGAGATATAACTGATAATCCGGAACATTTCAGAAAACAATCCCTCAGTCAGCTTCGCTGACAGCTCCCTTTACACAAGGGAGCCTTCTTGTGTGATGACAGTCTCAAGCCCTGAAACGGGAATGTTTCAGGGCTTTTTATGTGCCGACAACTTATATGCCGATAACCACAGTCTCCACGCCGCTGCGCTGGGCGTAGAGGATGGTGTTCATGGTGCCGCCGGGGAGGCCGGCAAAGGCGGCAAGCAGCAGGGCGGAATGATCCACCATGTACTGGTTGCGCCGCTGCATACAGCCGGGACTGTAGAGCTGCTGAACCAGGTGCTGCTCATCACAGCGCGCCAGCAGCGCCGCATATCGCTCACGATCGGCGGCAGCCCACTTGTCCGCCTGGGTGGGGCAGGGAATGGCGGCCTCCAGCGTCACATCCGGGTGCAGCCCCCGCAGGGCCAGCACCGCCTCGGCAAAATAGAAGTCACAGCCCTGGGCCATGCCGCAGATAAAATGGCGAAAGCCCCGGCCGTACAGGTCTTCCAGGGTATCAGCCAAGATACCTTTCAAATCCAGGCAGCGTTCATCGCTTTCCCGGCTGCCCCAGGGCAGACGGTTGGGCCGGTGGCCGGAGAAACAACAGCAAATTGCACGGGGGTGCATCATCTCACCTCTTTCAACGGAACCGATTGTATAATAAAAATTCCCCCTTGTCAAAACAAAACGATGGTGCTATACTGAATACGTCTTCAGGGCAGGGTGAAATTCCCGACCGGCGGTAAAGTCCGCAAGCCGAAAGGCATGACCCGGTGCAACTCCGGGACCGACAGTACAGTCTGGATGAGAGAAGATGCAGATATGCTTTTTTGCCGCCTGAAGATATTTGTATCTTCAGGCTTTTTCTATTTTATAGGAGGAACGAAAAATGAGCAAACAGAGAGTATCAACCAGAACCATGGCCGTCATCGGCATGTTCTCCGCCGTCAGCTTCATCGCGGTGCTGATCGGCCGGATCGTGCCAACGGTGGCGGGCTTCTTGAGCTATGACCCCAAGGACGCGGTGGTGGTTATCGCCGGGTTCATCCTGGGACCCCTGGCCAGCGTGGCCATTTCCGTGATCGTCTCTTTTATTGAGATGATCACCATCAGCGCCACCGGCCCCTATGGCTTTATTATGAACATCGTCTCCACCTGCGCCTTCGCGGTGCCGGCGGCCTGGTTCTATCGGAAGCACCACTCCCAGAAGGGCGCTGTGCTGGGCCTGAGCCTGGGCGTGGTGGTGCTGGTGATCTGCATGGTGATCTGGAACTATGTGATCACCCCCTTCTACATGGGCGTGCCCCGGGCTGTGGTGGCCGGGATGCTGACCACCGTTTTTGCCCCCTTCAACCTGGCCAAGGGCGGCATCAACGCGGCACTGTCCCTGCTGCTGTACCGGCCCATTGTGGGCTCCCTGCGGAAGGCGGGCCTGGTGGAAGAGAGCAAGAGCAGCCACAAGAAGAGCTTCAGTGCCGGCTTCACTCTCTTCGCCGCGGCGGTGCTGGTCACCTTCGCGCTGCTGCTGATGGCCCTGATGGGCATTCTCTGACGGTTTTCCACAGCCGGTGGAGACTGAGAACAAAGTTGAAGGTCTCGGTAATATAGATCATGGCGATGTAGGCCGGCAGGGCATACTTCGGCAGAAAAAACCAGACCAGAAGCAGCCCCAGCAGGGAATCCAGAATATTGATGCCCATGCACCAGACCTGCTGGCCCAAGCCCTTCAGACAGCCGTCCACCGTCATGTCGGTGTACATGACAGGGACCAAGGGGGCCAGCAGACGGATATAGTGCCCGGCATCATAGCTTTTATAGACGGCCACCCCCAGCTGATCGGCAAAGAGGAACATGAACAGCCCCACGGCACAGGAGAACATCAGACTCAGGGAAAAGAGCTTCCTGGTGGTGCGGCGGATGGTTTGCCCATCCCGCTGCACCTGGGCGGCGGTGAGCTCCGGCACGATCAGCTCCGCCACGGCGGACATGATGCAGGAGGGAAAAAGAATAATGGGAAGCACCATGCCCTGTATGGTGCCGTAGCCTGACAGCGCCCCATCGGCGGAGTAGCCGGCGGCCCGGAGCCCCCGGGGCACCAGCAGATGCAAAATGGTGTTCAGCGCGCTGCGGGCATAGGCGGAAACGGCCAGGGGCAGGGCAATCTTCAACATGCGGACGGTCAGGGCAGCGGAAGGGCTGCCCTGGCCGTAATGCCGCCGCCAATCCAGAACATAGGCAAGAAACATCAGAATCAGGCTGAGCACATCTGCCGCCAGTCGCCCCAGGGTGACGGCGGCACAGCTTCTTTCTATGTCCCCGCTGGGGGTCAGATACAGGCAGAGAGCCACCAGAAAGATGCCGGCCACCTGCTCGATCAGGTGGATGAGGGTAGGCTTCCAGACCCGGCCGCTGGCAGTGAAGTAGCCGGAGATGGAGGCGCAGAGGGAGATGCAGGGCATGCTCCAGGCGGAGAGCCGCAGGCTCATGACTGTGCGGGCGTCCCCGATCCAGAGAAAGCCGATGGGCTCCGCCAGCAGCCACAGCACCGCCGCCGCGGCCAGGCCGAACAGGGTTCCGTAGCCCAGGCAGCGGCCCATGGCTGAGGAAATGCCGCCGCTGTTGTTGCTGCCCAGCTCCTCGGCCACCAGGCGGGTGGTGGCAAAACGGATGCCGGAGATGGCAAAGGTGGCGCCCAGGTTGGTGACGGAGCAGACCAGCTGATAAAGCCCGATGCCCGCCGAGCCGATGCGCCCCACCAGCCACACCTGAAAGGCAATGCCGATGCAGCTCATCAGCAGGGAAGAGCTGGTGAGCAGGGCGGTATTATAGACCAGGCGCTTTCTGGCAATCACAGGCAAGCCTCCTTCCGCGTCTGCTTAAAGCAAGTCTATGCGGCGGAAGCGCCCCACTTGTCCCCGGCGACAAAATACTTGAAAAATCGCCGGGACAGTGGTATGGTAGTACAAAACAAAAAGCAGCCCGCAGGAGGATAAGCGAATGATCATCACCATCGGCAGAGAACACGGCAGCAACGGCCACGACATCGCCAGAGAGCTGGCCCGCCAGCTGGACTACCAGTGCTATGACAAGGAGATTGTGGACCACGCGGCGGAACAGTCCGGCTTCAGCAAGGAGATTTTCGATTCCTACGACGAGAAGAAGGTCTCCGCCTATGTGGTGCCCACCCCCCACTACATGGGCATGGGAGAGGGCTTCCGCCTGAATATGCAGGTGGCTTCCGCCCAGTTTGACGCCATCCGTATGCTGGCTGACCGGGGCAACGGCATCTTTGTGGGCCGCTGCGCCGACTATGTGCTGCGCAACCGGAAGGATCTGGTGCGGGTGTTCATCATGGCGGATAAGCACTTCCGTGTGAAAACTCTGATGGAGCGCAAGGGCATCGACGCTGAACAGGCCAAGAAGCTGATGCGCCAGGTGGACAAGGACCGGGCCAGCTATTACAAGTACTATACCGACCAGCTCTGGGGCGAGGCGGAAAACTACGAGCTGTGCATTGACAGCAGCGTCATCGGCGTTGCGGGCGCGGTGGAGGTCATCAAGGCCTATATTGCCGCCAAGGAGAAGGCCCAGGCTTGACATTGGGGCCGAATTGTGTTAAAACGGATACCGATAAGGGAGTAGTTGCCGCCGGAGGATAATCCTGGCGGAACTTTAGTCAACAACCGGCGGTTGAAACCCGTCTGGCTATGGTTATAATTAACGAGACTTATCTGCAAGAGACTTGCGGATAGGTCTCGTTTTTCGTGGCCCCGCAAAGAAGAAAGGAAAGAGCTTTATGGAAATGTTCGTCTGTTGTCTGTTGTTTGCTGTGGGTGTGGTGCTGGTGATCAAGGGGGGCGACGCCTTTGTGGACGCTGCCAGCTGGATCGCCCGGGCCATGAATATCCCCACCTTCATCATCGGGGCCACCATCGTCAGCCTGGCCACCACCATGCCGGAGATGATCGTCTCTGTCATGGCTGCCGCCCAGGGCAAGGTGGATATGGCTGTGGGCAACGCAGTGGGCTCGGTCATTGCCAACACGGGGCTGATCATGGCGGTGGCCATGATGGCCATGGCTATCCCCTGCAGCCGGAAAAAATACCTGCGCCAGTGCCTGCTGCTGACGGTCACCGCCGCGGTGCTGGTGCTGGGCTGCCGGGGCGGCCAGCTGGGCATCGGCTGGAGCGGCGTGCTGATCGTCCTGTTCCTGCTGTTCATGGCGGAAAACCTGCGCAGCGCCAGAAGCGAGATGAAGAGCGCGGAGAGCCATGAGCCGGTGGACAAAAAGGAGCTGCTGAAAAACATCGGCAAGTTCCTTCTGGCCGCTGCCGCCATTGTGCTTGGCAGCCGCCTGATGGTGGATAACGGCAGCAGCATTGCCGCCTTCCTGGGCGTGCCGGAGCGGATTGTGGCCCTGACGCTGGTGGCGGTGGGCACCTCCCTGCCGGAGCTGGTCACCACCATCACGGCCATTGTGAAGAAGGAATCCGCCCTGTCGGTGGGCAATATCATCGGCGCCAATATCATCGACCTGTCTTTGATTCTGCCCCTGTCCTCCCTGGCTGCCGGGGAGCCGCTGCCGGTCTCCGCCCAGAGCGCGGCGGTGGATCTGCCCGCCTGCCTGGCCATCACGGTGCTGGCCCTGCTGCCGCTGATGCTGCGGGAGAAGTCCTCCAAGGTTCAGGGGGCCGTCCTGCTGGCCGCCTACGCCGTGTATCTTTTCATTGTGCTTTAAACAAAAAAACAGCCGGACCTTCGGGCGTGTGCCGATAAGACAGTAATTTGAGAAAAGTACGAAATCGGCATCTGTCAGACAGGATTGGACAAAACAGGCGACATTCAACTTCGGTTGGATGCCGCCTGTTTTTGTGCGTTTTAGGGTCGAAAAACGTTTGTTTTCTGCTCTGTAAGACAAGGATAGTGAAACGGGTGAAATAGTTGTCATCTCGGTAATGAAAGCACTCCTGAATAGTGAATCGCGCTACAATAAACAGCGTTCGCTGAATAGAATGAACTTTTCCGTTTGCAATAACTTTCCCTATAAATCGTAAAGCTGATAGATCAAGGATCGATGCGAAGTACACACGGCTTCATCAAAAACGCGCAAACGCCGAATGCTTGTAGCAAATGACCTGCTATAAACGATAAATTTCCGCAGACAGCTTGAAAGAACTCTTGTTATTGTGCTATAATATGTGTACACACTCTGGCGATTTTGGAGGGCTTTTCTATGAAACGTACTATCGCATTGTGGCTATCCATAATGTTGTGTTTGTTATTAGCTGCTTGTTCGCAGGATTCCTCGGATCTTCTGAAAGTTCCAGTGTCTGCAAATGATTGCAAAGGCAAAAATTATCAAGATGTAGTGAACGATATATCTGCGGCAGGATTCGTAAATATCCAGACAAAAACAATAGAGGACCTCGTTACGGGATGGCTGACGAAAGATGGGGAAGTAGAAGAAGTAACTATTGACGGAGACGGTTCGTTTCGTGCGGGAGACACGTTTGATAAAACTGCTGCAATCATAGTTTCTTATCATACCTTTCCGAGCAAGAACGAGGAGGTTACAACCGATTCGGCGGGACACACAGAAACAAGTACGCCCCCCGAAAATTACAGCACTGAGACAGAGAAGTGGCTTGCGTCAAGCGAATATGTCGATTGTGTAGCAGACGGAAAATTTCCTGCTGTTCCGGGAAATAATCCTTACGGCAGCGGTGTAAACGAGAGCAGCAGGAACCCCAACATTTACTATCTTAACTCTTCAATGAGGGGCCCTTGGGGCAAAGAAACGGAATACGGCGATTTCGAATATTATATCCCCAGTGGAAAGTATTTAGTTATGAATGCTTCTAACCCCAAGCAATACGATTACGTGGCAACTGCCTGTAACGTGTATGTTGGCAATCCAGAAAATGACGATGAATATGCTACTTACTCTTTTTCACAATATGGTGAAATTCAAGAAATCTTTATTCCAGATGGATACTATGTGAGCCTGACGGTATCGGGGATTATTACCCTTGAACCACTTGAACAATAAGGAGGCGCATCAAAGTGGCGAAAACAATTCGTTGCCCCAATATATTCTGCAACAGCACAAATGTAGTTCCCATTTCAACTAAAACAAAGTTTTCTTTTGGCAAAGCCGCTGTCGGTGGAGCAATTGGCAGTTTATTCAATCCATTGGGAACTGCTGTCGGTATTGCAACAGGTATTAACGGAAAACATGGGAAAACGAAATTTATATGTCAAAAATGCGGAAAAGTATTTGAGCGAAAAGTTTGACAAAGACGTTGCAAGGAGGGTAGGCACATGGACCCATTGGCTATTAAATTTGAAGAGGAAATCCGCGCCAAGATGCTTCATGCAAAAAAAGAATGTAGATACAATCCCACACGCTTTAACCAGATGATAGCCAAGTATGGTGGTGTTGAAACGGCTAAACGGCTAATTGCAAATGCGCTCCAAACAGGAAATACATCAGACGGTTTTACTACACTGTGTCTTTGCGGGAGATTAGATTTAACGATGGAAAATTCTGTTTGCAAACCTGAATATCAATCCCTGTTCTCTCCCGAAGAAATAGCATATTGCAAAGAAGTTCTTGGATAAAAAATCGTGCTTTTAATGGCTCGATTCTGATTTTGAGGTACAGTTAATGTCAGAAAAGCGAAACCCCACAATCCGTCAACGACCGATACAGGTCAAATTCTTTGTAGATGAAAAAGAGCTTGCTGCCATCAAGCAGCGAATGATGGAGTCTGGCACGGATAATCTTAGTGCCTATCTTCGCACCATGGCTATTGAGGGGATTTTCCCAACTGCCGATGGCGAGAAAATCTCCAAACAGGGAAAACCGCAAAAGCCGTGACTGCCTTATTACGATTTTTACGAGGAACAGCGCCAACGGTGCGCAGCCAATTTCTCCGAAATTGTTAAAGGGTTTGGGATTCTGCCCAACAAGTTTTTGCACGAGTGGGTACCGCCGTGCATTGCTTGCAAGAATGGCAAGCTCCAGTGTGGGTACTCACCGGATTTGCTTGCTATTCTGCAAGGAAATCCCGGTCGTACCACGCCGGATTTCGCAAGTGTACATACACTTGCTGTGCTTGCTATTCTCCGTTTCCCATGTTAGCAAGCGCCATTTCCTTAAATGGAAATCGGCGGCAAACGCTGCCTTGTCTGCCTAAAAGCGAAACGGACGGACGGAAGTCAATGGCGGTGCAGCCGTTCATCTTGACCATTGACGGCGTTCGTCCGTTTTGCTACACAGATTATGATTTTGAATGAAGCGAAGGAGGCTTGACGAAGTGAATCCGAAAGAGAAAGACGATGAGATCATCGAACTGACCGACAAAGAAATGGATGAAATTTTTGCAGATGACGATTTTGACAACGGCGGGGATGGTGGCGAAGTTCGCTCCTTTCATTTCTCCAATCCAGACCCCTATGCCAAGGTCGAGCCTCGCCCCGATGATGCCCCCAAGCGAGAGTTTTCTTTCGATGAGAAGGGCAACATTGTGGTGAAAAATCCGTCCGCCTATTGGTTGCCTGACATCAAAATCGTGGACGATCATGGCGGCACGGAATACACGGTGACGGGCAGCTATGAGGGAACAGAACCCCTCGATAAAAAGCTCAAACGCATCATGGAGCAGAACGCCGCCGATGATAAAAACGGTATCACGGAGGACGCCGATGAGTAACGACGCTTCTCTTGATATAAACCAAAAATCCAATCCTGTTCAGACAGTTGCCCCGACAAAGGAGGATAACAATATGACAAGGGCAACCGACAAAATCACAGCACTTTATTGCAGACTGTCCGTAGAGGACACCAAGGAAAAAGGCGGCAAGGATGACCCGTCGAACTCCATTCAGCATCAGCAGATCATGTT
This sequence comes from Candidatus Limivicinus sp., assembly GCA_051866745.1. Lineage (GTDB taxonomy): Bacteria > Bacillota > Clostridia > Oscillospirales > Oscillospiraceae > Limivicinus. The sequence continues at coordinate 15,703 of JBJDXQ010000055.1, forward strand.
AATGGAGTATGCAAAATCTCAGCACTTTCCGAACCCGACGTTCTTTATTGATGACGGGTACAGCGGCGTGGATTTTTCCAACCGCCCCGGCTTTCAGAAGATGCTTGCGGAAATTGAAGCCGGTCATGTGGAAGTGGTGATTACGAAAGACCTTTCAAGACTCGGTCGTAATTCTTCGCTGACAGGGCTTTATATCAACTACACATTTCCTCAGTACGGCGTGCGATATATTGCCATCAACGACCACTTCGACACCATTGATCCCAACAGCACCGATAACGACATTGCGGGCATCAAGAACTGGTTTAACGAATTTTTTGCAAAGGATACCAGCCGCAAAATCCGTGCCGTCAACAAAGCGAAGGGTGAGCGTGGAGAGCGCTTGACCACCAACGTTCCCTACGGCTACAAGCATGACTCTGGCGACCCCAAGAAATGGGTGATTGACGAGGAAGCGGCACAGGTCGTGAAGCAGATCTTTGCACTCTGCATGGAGGGAAAAGGACCAAGCCAGATCGCCGCTCTGCTGGAAAAGGAAAAGGTGCTGAACCCCACTGCCTACAAACAGCGAGAAGGCAGGAAAACACCGCATCAGACGCCGGAGAACGAGTATCGCTGGCACGAAAGCACCGTTGCCTACATTCTCGAATACATGGAGTACACCGGCTGCACGGTCAATTTCAAGACCTACACCAACTCCATTTATGACAAGAAGCAGCGGGAGAATCCAATGGAGAATCGCAGGATTTTCTATAACACTCACCCGGCAATCATCTCGCTGGAGGTCTTTGATAAAGTGCAGGAGATCCGGCAGCAGCGGCATCGCAGAACAGCAACCGGCAAGAGCAATATGTTCTCCGGCTTGGTGTTCTGCAACGACTGCAAGCAAAAGCTCTATTACTCCACCACCAGCTATTTTGAAAAGCGGCAGGACTTCTTCATCTGCTCCACCCACCGAACCAACAAGGATAAGTGCAGCGGACACTATATCCGGGCTGTCTTGTTGGAACAACTCGTCTGGAAGCACATCCAAGAGGTCGTATCGGTGGTCACTCGCTATGAGGCATATTTCCGTTCGGAAATGGAGCAAAAGCTCCGTGTGCAGAGTGAGGAAACCATGCGGCTGTGCAGGAAACGGCTGGCGCAGGCTGAGAAACGAATTGGAGAGCTTGACCGTCTGTTCCTCCGCATTTATGAGGACAATGTCGCTGGAAAGCTGGATGATGAACGCTTCGCCATGATGAGCAAAAACTACACCGAGGAACAGAAAAACCTCAAGACTGAGGTCAAGGGCCTGCAACAGCGAATCCATGAACAGGAGCAGCAGGCAGAGAATATCGAGCAGTTTGTTCAGCGGGTAAAGAGGAACAGCACCCTCACGGAGCTGACACCCTATACCCTCAGAGAGCTTGTCAAGGCGGTCTATGTAGAAGCTCCCGACAAGTCCAGCGGCAAGCGCAGGCAAAAGGTACATATCGAGTACGATCTTGTGGGCTATATTCCCGTGGATGAGCTGCTAAAAGCGGAACAGGCATGACCGAAATCATGCCTGTTCCAAGAAATTTGATTTTACTGTCTTACCAGCAGAGAGCTTCGTCCGGCTGTTTTTTGTTCAGTTTCTGGTTTCGCTGCAGGTCTCGATGCAGAAGCTCTTTACGCCGCAGTGGGGGCAGGTGAGCCGGCGGAGCTTGGGGGTATGCCGGGCGAAGAAGGCCTCCCTGAAGCGGGGCTTGAACACCTGGTGGCACTGGGGGCAGATGTAGGCCACGGCCTTGAAGTAGAAGCGGCTGATCCAGACCCCCATGGCCACCGCCAGGGCCAGGCCGGCGGCAAAGGGCCACCAGATGTGCTTGACGATGCCGTAGATCAGGGTGCCGATCCACACAAGGTCCATGAGGATGCCCAGGCCCAGCATGAGGGCGTGGGTGCGGTTGAGTTTGCTGTTGTTTTCCATTTTGAAAGCTATATCGCCGATGGATTCCAGAGAGACGCTGTCCAGGCTTTTCAGTTCTTTTGAAAGCTGCTCCAGACTGCTGAGCTTTTCCTGCCGCTCCCGCAGTTCCCGGCGAAGGGTCTCCTCCTGCTGGGAAAGGAGCAGGGTGATGACTTCCCGGGAATTGCCCTCGGCCAGGAGCTGGGCGATGCTGTCAATGGGCAGGTCCAGGCTGCGCAGGTAGCAGATCAGCTTCATGCGGCGCAGGTCATCCTCCGAGTACAGGCGGCGGCCGCCCTCGCTGAGCTCCGAAGGGTTCAGGATATTCCGGCGGTCGTAATACTGGACGGTTCGGACGGTGACGCCGCAGAGCTTGGCGAGCTCTCCGGTGGTGTATTTTGACATAGCTTTGCACCTCCTTACGATGGGCATGATACAACATGACCCAGGGTCACGAGCAATACCCTACCCAGGGTCATGAAGAAAATTTTTTTGAAAAAAGTGATACCCAAGGCTTTGGGTATCACTTTTTGCGTTTAAAGGCAGGCGGCGCCGCTGTGATCCACAGCCAGCTCCTGAATGTGCCAATGGTGCTTCAAGCCAGTGGCGGAGGCGGAGAGCCGCTCAGCCAAGGTTCCGTCCCGGGTGATGCACAGCAGGGTGGGGCCGGCGCCGCTGATGCAGAAAGCGTCACAGCCCAGGTCATGGGCCAGGGCGCGGAGGGCGTCGCTCTCCTCGATCAGGGGGAAGCGGTAGGGCTGGTGCAGGCAATCGTTCAGGCAGTGGGCGATGAGGGCTTCATCCCCCAGCTCCAGGGCCTTGGGCAGCAGAGCCAGGCGGGAGAGCTGACCCACCGCGTCCTTGAAGGGAACCGACTGGGGCAGGACGGAGCGGGCGGCATGGGTGCTGAGGGGAAAATCCGGTGACAGGAGCACAAAGCGCAGTTCCGGGTGCACCGGGTAGGAGACGGTATAGACCTGGCCGCCGGCCATCATGGAGGCGGTGAGGCCGCCGAAGAGGGCAGGGGCCAGATTATCCGGGTGCCCCTCAATGGGGGTGACGATGGCGAGAAGGGTATCTGTGCTCAGATCAAAAGCACCCAGCCGGTTGGCGGCCAGGGCCCCGGCGGCGATCATGGCGGCGGAGGAACCCAGACCCCGGCAGACCGGGATGTCGGCGGCAATATCGATATGCACGCCGGGGGCGGGGAGGCCCATGTGGGCGTACACGGCGGCAAAGCCCTGATAGGCCAGGTTGTCCGGGGTCTGGTATTCCTCATCGCAGCCGGAGAAGGAGAGCTTGTCGCTTAAAGTGAAGCTGAGGGTATTATACAGCCGCAGGGCGCAGCCCAGGGTATCAAAGCCCACGCCCAGGTTGGCGGTGGTGGCGGGGACGCGGACGGTTACTTTTTCCATGATGCTTCAGCCGCCTTTTCAATCACATAGTTTTCCATTTCTTCGGGAGCGACACAGTCAAAGTGCAGCCGGGGGCGCTGGCGCAGGCCCTGGAGGTTGGCCGGCATGGGGACGCCGGTGGAGCGCTGAATGTCTTCCATGGTCTGGAACTGGTCGCCGGTGGGAGAAAGATTCAGGGCTTTCATCACGGCGGCGGGGAACTTATAGGGGGAGGCGGTGGAGAGTACCACCACGGGGGCGTGGCCGGGAGTCTGGGCCTTATACTGCTGGGCCACGTTCCAGGCCACGGCGGTATGGGTATCCATCAGGTAATGGTGCTGCTGCCAGACCTGGGATATGGTCTCAACGGTGGCGGCATCATCACAGTACCCGGCGAAGAACTTTGCCTGAGCCTTTTCCAGCAGGGCGGGGGGCAGCTGATAGTAAGACTGCCGCTCCAGATCCGCCATGAGGGAGGCCACCAGCTTGCTGTCCCCGGAGAGGAAGTACAGCAGCCGCTCCAGATTGCTGGAGACCAGAATGTCCATAGAAGGGGACAGACTCTTATGGAAGGGACGGCGGCGGTCATAGCAGCCGGTGTGGAAGAAGTCCGTCAGCACATTGTTCACGTTGGAGGCGCAGACCAGCTTCCCCACAGGCAGGCCCAGCTCCCCGGCAATGTAGCCGGCCAGAATGTCCCCAAAGTTGCCGGTGGGAACCACGTAATCCAGCTTGTCCCCCAGGGCGATGCGGCCCAAGCGGAGCATATCGGCGTAGGCAGAGAAGTAATACACCACCTGGGGCACCAGGCGGCCGATGTTGATGGAGTTGGCAGAGGACAGGTGCAGCCGGTCGCTGAGGTGGGAGAAGATGCGCTTGACCCCGGTCTGGGCATCGTCAAAGTTGCCCTCCACGGCACAGACCTTCACATTATCCCCCTGCTGGCTCAGCATCTGGGCCTCCTGGACGGGGCTGACGCCGGACTTGGGGTAAAAGACGATGATGCGCACGCCGGGCACATCCCGGAAGCCCTCCATGGCGGCCTTGCCGGTGTCGCCGCTGGTGGCGGTGAGGATGAGCACATCCTGCTGATCGCCGCACTTCAGGGCGGCGGCCTTCATCAGATGGGGCAGCAGGCAGAGGGCCATGTCCTTAAAGGCGCTGGTGGGGCCATGGAACAGCTCCAGCACGGCGTCCTCCCCAACGGGGGTGAGGGGCGTCAGCGCCGGGGTGCTGAACTTGCCGGTATAGGCGGCCTTGACCAGCGTCAGGGCCTCTTCCCGGCTGAAATCCGGCAGGAGGGCGGAGACGATGTTGGCGGCCATGCCGGTGTAATCCTGCTGCAAAGCGCCCTGCCAGTCAAAGTGCAGGGCAGACACATCGGGCAGCACGTAAAGGCCGCCGTCAGGGGCCAGGCCCTGGAGGATGGCGTGGGCGGAATCGGTTTGAATCGCATGGGAGCGGGTGCTTTGGTAGTTCATGGTGTTTCTCCGTTCTGCCGGGGCTGTTCCGGCGTGACAAGGATATGATATTCAGGGGGAAAAGTCAAGACGTCAGAAGAAGCTGGCGGCGTTCCGTTTCCAAATTGAAGCCACCTCATCAGTCGGCTGCGCCGACAGCTTCCCCTCAAGGGGAAGCCATGGGGATCGTTAAAAATACAGGGTGGACAGGTCCAGGTGCTGCTGGGCGCAGAGGGTCTGGAGCCAATGGGCCAGGGCGGCCTCGGACGCAAAGCAGGGGAGAAAGCCCTCCGGCGGGTGAAGAACCACATTCACATGCTCGCCATTGGCCTGACGCTCCATCAGGCTGATGGGCATATCCAGATAAAAATGCTCCTGCCGGATATGGTTCAGCTCATGCTCCAGAATCTCCTGCCGGCGGGCAGGGGACAGGAGAGAATTGATATAAATGTCAAAGCTGCCGTCGTTATTGGGGACGCTGACCCCCTCCACCGAACGGGGCAGGTCCACCAGGCGAAGATAATAATCAATCATTGCGGCGCAGGGCCTCAATGATCTTTACCGCCTGGCGCACATCCTCAGGGCTGGCGTCCCGGGCCAGGGAAAAGAGCATACGCATATCCTCCCGCTCCCGCAGGGCGGTAAGCAGTTCCTCCAGCTCCCCATCGGCGGCGGAAGCAGGGGCGGGATTATCCGTCTCCCCGTTGAGGTAGGCGGGGGTGGTGCCCAGAATCTCCGCCACCCGGCGCAGCTGCTCCGGGTTGGGCTGGGACTTCTGCTGCTTCCAATCCTGGCAGATGGTGGGGCTGCGGTCCAGAGACTGGGCAATGAATTTTTTCGTAATGCCTTTGGCGCTGCGGAGCTGTTCAAATCTGTCGTAATCAAACAAAAGCTTCACCCCATTTATGTGCAAATCTACGAATCGTAAAAAAGTGCGACACAAGACTAGATAATCGCAAGAAAATAAGATATACTATGCAGCGTCGGGAGCCGGTAAAAGCGCCTGGACACCTTGCAAAATCTAAGAAGTACCTAAAAGAATAGTACGGTATGAAGTGGGTTTTGTCAAGGAGAAATCTCAAAAAAGTGCGAAATAATCTGAAAAATATTTGAGATAGAGGTGAGATGAGGATGGTTCAGGTGAGGGATGACCCCATCGTAAGGGCGATGGAAAGGACGGGAAATTTTCCCTGGTATGCCACTGAGGAGGAGAAAGGTTTCCACCTCATCAGTCACGGCGCTGCCGTGACAGCTTCCCCTCCAGGGGAAGCCTTTGAAAAATCGGTAGAATGAAGGAGGATGCGTGATATGGCAGGCTGTAAAAAGCTGTGCTGGGGTGAGGCGGATGTGCGCTGCCCCTTCTATAAAAAGGACAGCAGAGAGGAGAAAAGCATACGCTGTGAGGGGTTTGAAAAGGACTGCCTTGTGGAGAGCCGGTTCCGAACCCTGGCCCAGCGGGAAAAGCACATGGGCCGCTACTGCGTCAGCCGCTATGAGGGCTGTCCGGTTTACAAAAGCACCTATGACAATAAGTACAGAGAGGGTGAGGCCTGAGCATGGGCAGAAAAAAGGGCGGAATTGACTGGGAGGATGCGGAGCTGGAATACCTGAACAGCCGGATCAGCCTCAAGGACCTGGCTGAAAAGCGGCAGATCAGCTACAGCGCGGTACAGCGGAGGGCCAGGGCCGGGCAATGGGCGGACAGGAGGGCAAAGCTGGAGCAGGAGCAGAGCTATGCCCGGCTGGGGCATGTGACGGACAAGCTGCTGATCAAAATGGCGGAGACCATCGACGGCGAAAAGGAGCTGGAGGCCAAAGATCTCAAGGCGCTGAGCTCGGCCCTGAAGGAGCTGGGCGAGGTGAAGGAGAGGCTAGAGGAGGGCAGCGGCGGAAAGCAGGAGCCGCTGGTGGTAAAGCTCGCCGGGGAGCTGGAGGAGCTGAGCAAATGAAACGGGGGAGAAGATGGGCGAGCTGTTGATTCCCCAGCCCAGCGAGAAGCAGAGGCAGTTCCTGATGGACGAGCACAAATATGTGGGCTACGGCGGAGCCAGAGGCGGCGGAAAGAGCTGGGCGGTGCGGATCAAGGCGGTGCTGCTGTGCCTGAACTACCCGGGAATCAAGGTGATGATTATCCGAAAGACCTTCCGGGAACTGCGGGAAAACCACATTGTGCCCCTGTGCGAGCTGTTACGGTGCATGGGGGAGAAGGAGGAGCGGATTGCCGGCTACTCCGACAGCAGGAAGGAGATCAGCTTCCCCAACGGCAGCAGAATCCTGTTTCGCTACTGTGACAGCGACAGGGACAGCCTGCGGTTTCAGGGCGTGGAGGTGGACGTGCTGTTTGTGGACGAGGCCACCCAGCAGAGCGAGGAGAAGATGGACCGGCTGAAGGCCTGCGTCCGGGGCGTCAACGACTTCCCCAAGCGGATTTACTACACCTGCAACCCCGGCGGGGAGGGACACAGCTGGGTGAAGCGGCTGTTCATCGACAAGCGCTACAAGGAGAACGAGCGGGCGGAGGAGCACAGCTTCATCCAGGCCCTGGTGACGGACAACAAGGCGCTGATGGAGGCGGACCCGGAATACATACGGCAGCTGGAGGCTCTGCCGCCCAAGCTGCGGGAGGCCTGGCTCCACGGGAACTGGGACATTTTCGAGGGGCAGTTTTTCGAGGAGTTTCGGGTGGAGCCGGATCTGCGCTCGGCGGCAAAAGCGGGCTGCCGGCTGACGGCGGAGGAGCTGCGGCAGCAGCACCGCTGGGTGCACGTGATCGAGCCCTTCGACATCGGGGCGGGGAGCAGGCGGGGCTGGAAGCTGATGCGCAGCTACGACTTCGGCTACGGCAAGCCCTTCTCCTGCGCCTGGTGGGCCATCGACTATGACGGGGTATTATATCGAATTCTGGAGCTTTACGGCTGCGGCGACAGTCCCAACGAGGGGCTGCGCTGGACGCCAGACCAGCAGTTTCGGGAGATCGCCAGGATCGAGCGGGAGCATCCCTGGCTGCGGGGACGGTACATCCAGGGGGTGGCCGACCCGGCCATCTGGGACGCCAGCCACGGAGAGAGCATCGCGGACACGGCGGCAAAGTACGGGCTGATGTTCATGCCGGGGGACAACCAGCGGATCCCGGGCTGGATGCAATGCCATTACCGGCTGCAATTCGACAGGGAGGGCTACAGCAGAATGTATGTATTCTCCAACTGCAAGGCCTTTATCCGGACCATCCCGCTGATGATGTATCACAAGCACAGGCCGGAGGATCTGGACACGGAGCTGGAGGATCACGCGGCGGACGAGTGGCGGTATCTGTGTATGTCCTGCCCGGTGGCGCCCCTGCGGCCGGTGGAGGAAAAGCCGCTGCTGATCGACCCCTTGAGTAAACGATGAATCAATCGCCTGCGGCGTCTTGCGGAAAATTTGCGCCCTGATTTCGTCACTTTTTCTTGCAATACACAAAGTATTCCTGCAAAAAAGCGCCTTTATCAGAACACAAATTTTCTCGCAATCCACTCTTGCCGATTGAATCAGCGGTTACTTGAAGAAGAGCCTGGAGCGGTGAGGGAGGCTGGGAGAGTTCCACCTCATCAGTCGGCTGCGCCGACAGCTTCCCCTCAAGGGGAAGCCTTTGAGGAGGAGAATAAGAAAATCAATTGGAGGATGAATATGGAGGAGAAGATAATGCTGCCTGTGGATGGGGAGCGGCTGCGGGAATTCACCAGGGTTTTGCAGAAGTACAAGGCGGGAAAGGCCAGCATCGAGCGGCGCACCATCGCGGCGGAAAACTGGTGGAAGCTGCGCAACCAGGCGGAGGAGCGGAAAAGCATCGAGGGCTTGCAGGGCTTTCAGGCGGTGTCCGGCTGGCTGCACAACATCATTGTTTCCAAGCACGCGGACGCCATGGAGGCCTACCCGGAGCCCTGCATTCTGCCCCGGGAGGCGGGGGACCGGCAGGAGGCCGGGATGCTGTCCCGGATCATCCCGGTGATCCTGGAACAGAACGAGTTTGAAAAGACCTACTCCGACGCCATGTGGCAGAAGCTGAAAACAGGGACAGGGGTCTACAAGGTCTGGTGGGACGCGGAGAAGCTGAACGGGCTGGGAGACATCGCCATTGAGCGGGTGGATCTGCTGAACGTGTTCTGGGAGCCGGGAGCGGCGGACATTCAGGACAGCCGCTACTTTTTCCACACCCGGCTGGAGGACAACGAGGAGCTGGAGGAGAGCTATCCCCAGCTGAAAGGGCGGCTGAAAAACAGCGGCTTTCTGGCAAACCGCTTCGTCTACGACGACGCGGTGTCCACCGAGGGAAAGAGCACGGTGATCGACGTGTACTACAAGCGGCGAGAGGGCGGCAGAACGGTGCTGCACTACTGCAAGTATGTGGGGGAGACGGTGCTGTATGCCACGGAGAATGAGGCGGCGCTGGCCCAATTGGAGGGCCGTGAGGCGGAGGGCAGGGGCCTGTATGACCACGGGCTGTATCCCTTCGTGTTCGACAGCCTGTTCCCCATTGAGGGCAGCCCCTGCGGCTACGGCTTCATCGACCTGTGCCAGAACGGGCAGACCCAGATCGACATGATGCAGACCGCTTTCCTGAAAAACACCATGGTGGGCTCGGTGCCCCGGTATTTCCAGCGGGTGGACGGGGCCATCAATGAGGAGGAATTCCTGGATCTGAACAACCCCATCATCCATGTCAACGGGAATCTGGGGCAGGACAGTCTGCGGACGGTGGATTACCGGCCTCTCAGCGGCAATTACATCGATATGCGCACCAGCGTCATTAACGAACTGCGGGAGACCTCCGGCAACACGGAGACTTCGGTGGGGCTGGTGAGCTCGGGGGTGACGGCGGCATCGGCCATCGCGGCGCTGCAGGAGGCCAGCGGCAAGGGCAGCCGGGACGCCACCCGGGCCAGCTACCGGGTGTATGGCAAGATCATCAGTCTGTGCATCGAACTAATCCGGCAGTTTTACCAGCTACCCAGGCAGTTCCGCATCCTGGGGCGGATGGGCACGGAGCAGTTCGTGGCCTACAACAACCAGGGGCTTCGGCCCCAGCGGCAGTTCTTCGGGGAGATCGAGCTGGAGATGCGGCTGCCGGTATTTGACATCAAGGTGGTGCCCCAGAAGAGCAGCAGCTACACCAGGCTGAGTCAGAACGAGCTGGCGCTGCAGTTTTATCAGCTGGGCTTCTTCTCCCCGGGGCAGGCGGATCAGGCTCTGGCCTGCATGAGCATCATGGAATTCGAGGGGAAGGACGAGCTGATGCAGCAGATCAGCTACAACGGCACCATGCAGAAGAAGCTGGCCATTTTCCAGCAGTACGCCCTGGCCCTGACCCAGAAGTACGAGCCGGAGCGGGCAGGGGAGCTGATGAGCAGCATCACGGGAGATGCGGGCATTGCCCTGAGAAGCAAAACGAAAACAAAGAAAACCGGCGGCGGAGAGGACAGCCGGGTGACCCAGGCGCGGCGGAAAGCCCGCAGCGCATCCCAGCCGGGAGGCAGATGAGATGACCAGAGTGCGGTATGACCGGGCGGGGCTGCGGATGCGGATGGAGGGCCATGCGGGGGCCGGGGAATACGGCCGGGACATCGTGTGCGCGGCGGAGAGCATCCTGCTGCTGGTGCTGGAGCGGCAGCTGCAGGAGCTGGAGGGAGAGAACCGGGTCAGCGTGGTGAAACGGCCGGGGGCGGCGGAAATCAGCTGCTGCCCGGCCAGGGAAAAAACCCTGCGGTGCAGGGATGTTTTTGAGACGGTGTTCCTGGGCTACCAGCTGCTGGAGAACATGTACCCGGCGCATGTGTGGACGGAACTGGTTTAACAGGGCGTGAGGAAGGGAGAGAAACAATGGCGGAGCTTGAGAGAAACGAGGAAGAACAGCAGGAGCGGGAGGCGGACAGAAGCAGCGTGGAGTTGGTCACCGCGCCGGGAACGCAGGTGAGCCGGGACTACAGCAACACCATGGCGGCGCTGAAGGAGAGCGAGTTTGCGCTGCCGGAATTTTCCAGCAGCTATGACGAGCAAATCACAGAGCTTTACAACAAGATCGTCAGCAGGGAGGCCTTTAAGTATGACCCTATGTCCGACAGCCTTTACGGACAGTACCGGGAGCAGTACACCCGGATGGGGCGGATGGCTATGCGGGACAGCATGGGCAAGGCGGCAGCCCTCACCGGCGGTTATGGCAACAGCTACGCCCAGAAGGTGGGGCAGCAGGAATATGACGAATATTTGCAGAAGCTGGGCGAGGTGATGCCGGAGCTTTACGCGGCGGCATACCAGCGCTACAAGGATCAGGGAGAGGCGCTGGAGAGCCAGTACCAGAGACTGACAAAGCTGGAGGGGCAGGAATACGACCGCTACCGGGACCAGGTGGAGGACGTAAAGTACCAGCAGGGTATGGAGGCCGACAGGGACAAGGCCGAAAACGACCGAAAGGACAAGAATTACGACCGGCTGGTGGAGCTGATCACCAAGACCGGCTATACCCCCAGCCAGGAGGAGCTGGAGCAGAGCGGCATGACCCAGGAGCAGGCGGAGGCCTATCTGACGCGCTACGGCGGTGGCGGTGGCGGCAGCAGCATCCCCATGAGCTACTACTACGGCGGCAGCAGCAAGAAAACCACCACGCTGACCAAAGCACAGCAAAAGATTCTCGCAGCCGGCGGAACCATCAGCAAAAAGTGAGGCCGGACGGACGAGTCAAAGAGGAAAGCCCTTAACAGCGCGGCCGGGGCGCAACGGCGGCGCTGAGATGCAGAAATGCAGAATATAAGGAGGAGACCCCATGGAGCGGGAAAAAGATTTTTGCCTGCAATTCTTCGCGGAAGAGGAGCAGGGGGAGACAGCGGGCGTAAGCGCTGCCGACGCCGGGCAGCAGGAGGAGAGCCGGGAGGGCCAGGGCGGACAGCGGATGAGCTGGGAGGAGATCATGGCGGACCCGGAATACCGAAGCGAATATGACAGGCAGGTCCAGGGCATTGTGAAAAAGCGGCTCAGGGACCGGCAGGGAAATGAGGAGCGGCTTAAGCGGCTGGACGCGGCCATGGATGAGATCTGCAGGAGCTTCGGGATGGAGAGAAGTCAGGGACAGGAAGCGGACCCTGCGGCCCTGGTAGAGACGATCCGCCGGGAGCGGGCGGAGCGCAGCGGCGAGGCGGAGCGGAGAGCGGCCCAGGCGAGGCAGCAGCTGGAAAGGCTGCATCAGCAGGAGGAAGCGCTGCGGCAGCGGGTGCCGGACTTCGACCTGGCAAGAGAGCTGAAGAACCCGGCGTTCCTGCGGCTGACGGCGCCCCACACGGGGCTGAGTCTGGAGGAGGCCTACTACGCGGTTCACCACAGAGAACTGGGGCAGCGGCTGGCCCAGGCCAGCCTGGTATCGGCGGTGCAGGCGGTAAGCGCAGGCAGGGCCAGGCCCAGGGAGCTGCGGGGAGGGCAGAGCGCCAGCGTCGGAAGCGGCGACCCCCGGCAGATGACCAGGGAGCAGCGGGAAGCGCTGAAAAAGCGAATCTATCAGGCCAAGGCCCAGGGAAAGAAGCTGCCCTATGGCTCATGAAAAAACAAGGACAAAGGAGAAAGATATGGAGAAAATGAGAAAGAATGAATTGCAGTTTTTTGCCGACGCCGGCACCGTAGTCAACGGTACGGAGGGCTATGTGAACGCGGGCACCGGCAGCACCGCCGGCTTTGACGGCGACAAGACCCTGGCCCCGGAACTGAAGGCCTTCTATGACACGGAGCTGCTGGAAAACGCCAGAAGCGAGCTGTTCTATGCCCAGTTCGCCAAGCGGCAGGCCCTGCCCGCCAATCACCACGGCAGCGTGGAATGGCGCAAGTGGAACACCTTTGAACGGGCGGCCAAGCTGACCGAGGGCGTAATCCCCACCGGGCAGAAGTTCGGCGTCACCACCGTCACCGGCAGCGTGGACCAGTACGGCACCTACACCGCCATTACCGACAAGCTGGAGCTGCGGGCCTATGACGATGTGATTCTGGGCGCCACGGAGGAGATGGGCGCTTCCGCCGCGGAGACCCAGGAGAAGCTGATCCGGGACGCGCTGCTGATGGGCACCAATGTGCTCTACTGCGACAACATCGACAAGACCAGCGGCCAGGTGAAGTCCACCCCCACCAGCTGCGCCGCCATGGGCGCCGCCGACACCGACGGCTGGGCCCTGCTGACCCCCGCCATGATCAACAAGGCGGTGACCATCATGAAGAAGAACCGGGTGCCCCGCATCAACGGCCGCTACTACGCGGTGGTGCATCCCTCGGTGGCCCACGACCTGAGAGAATGCGAGGGCTGGATTGAGGCCCACAAGTACGCCGCCCCGGAGGAGCTGTTCAACGGCGAGATCGGCGAGCTGCACGGGGTGCGCTTCATTGAGAACGTGTTCGCCCCGGTGCTGGGCGGCGACAGCTACCAGAACAAGGCCGGCGGCGTCAGCTACGCCACCTATTTCTTCGGCAAGGACAGCTTCGGCATCATTGACCCGGAGGGCGGCGCGCTGGAAATGATCATCCACGATAAGGGGGAGATCGGCGGCCCGCTGAACCAGTTCAGCACCATCGGCTACAAGTTCGAGACCAACGGCGCCACCATCCTCTATCCCGAGCGGCTGCTGCGGGTGATGAGTACCTCCAGCTTCAGCGCGGTGGATGAGGTCAACTGAGGGAGGACGAGAAGATGAACGAGAGAGTGGAAGTATACATCCCCAGAGGGGCTGACCGGGAGGACCCCAATTTCTTCGTGGCAGTGAATGGCGTGAACTATCTGCTGCCCCGGGGCAAGAAGTCCATGGTGCCCAAGTTCGTGGCGGAGGAGATCCAGCGCAGCGAGAGAGCGGCGGACATCTTCTATGAAAACGTGGACGGCATGAAGAACAAGTGAGGAACGGCTCGCCCTTGGCTGAGTTGGAAGGGGAGCCTATGCCACCTCATCCGCCCAGTGTGCGCACTGGGCACCTTCCCCTCCAGGGGAAGGCTTTGGGGTGGGGAAACCAGGAGGACGGTTGCCCGTACGGTTTTTTGTGAAGGGGGCAAGGGGAGCCAAGGGGGGAGAGCAACTTATTTGGAGAGGGGGGAAGCGAGGCGTGAAAGCAATGGAGGCCATCGGGCAGGTGGATATTCTGGAGCCGAACCAGTACAGCGTGGAGCAGAAGCTGAAATGGCTGGCGGTGCTGGACGGGCAGGTGTTTGAGGAGCTGATCCGGGACTACTACGAGCAGGCGGTGAAGCCGGGAGAATACCGCACGGGGGAGGAAGAACTGCTGATCCCCATGCCCTATGCCCAGAGCATCTACTGCCGGTATTTGCAGGCGATGATCGCGGCGGAGAACTTTGAGAGCGCAAAGTACAACCAGCAGATCGTGCTGTACAACGCGGCGTACCAGCAGTTCCGGGACTGGGTTTGCCGCAGCCGCCGGCACCGGAACCGGGGCAGCGGATTCCGGTTCTGAGTGGATGAAAGAATCATAAGGGAGGTGGGGAGATGCCTGTATTTCCCAGGCTGCCCCAGGTGGCCAGCAAGCGGGAAGTGATCGACAGCTTCCGGGGCTATGACCACAGAATGAAGATCAAAAAGAATGAATTTTACGACATGGTGAATCTCTCCAGCGCCAGCTATCCCATGCTGTCCTGCAGGGAGAGCAGGGGGGAGATGCTGCGGCTGGAGCAGCCCGGCGGGATGCTGGCCAAGGAGAAGCTGGCCTACATTGAACAGGGACGGCTGTGGTACGGCGGGGAGGAGACCCCGGTGACCGTGTCGGCGGGGGAGAAACAGCTGGTGAGCATGGGCGCCTACATCTGCATCTTCCCGGACAAGCTGTTTTACAACACGGCAGACCCCACAGACTACGGCAGCATGGAGGCCCGGTACAGCTCCGCAGGGGCAGTGAAGGGCACCCTTTGCCGGATGGACGGGACGGAATACCAGACCCCCAGGGTGGCGGACGAGCCCAGGGCGGACCCGGAAAACGGGGAGCTTTGGATCGACAGCGCCGGGGAGACAGATATCCTGAAGCAATGGAGCAGCGAGAGCCAGAGCTGGGTGGAGATCCCCACGGTATACACCAGGCTGCGCTTCGTGTCCCAGGGGGAGCTGCCGGGGCTGTTCCAGACCTTGGACGGGGTGGAGATCACCGGCTGCCAGGAGGAGAGCCTCAACGGCAGCAAGATCATACAGGCCATCGGCGGCGGCCAGGGAGAGCCGGACTACATCGTGATTGTGGGACTGATCCGGCAGGTGCTGGAGCAGACAGAGGGCAGCATCCGAATTGAGCGGACAGTGCCGGACATGGACTTCGTCTGCGAGAGCCAGAACCGGCTGTGGGGCTGCCGCTACGGCAATGACGGAGAGCGGAACCTGAACGAAATCTACGGCTGCGCCCTGGGAGACTTCAAGAACTGGCGGCAGTATCAGGGGCTGAGCACCGATTCCTGGACGGCCTCGGTGGGCTCCGACGGGCCCTGGACAGGGGCGGTGAACTATCTGGGCAGCCCCATGTTCTTCAAGGAGAACAACATCCACAAGGTGACGGTGTCCTCCTACGGCGCTCACCGGCTGACAGAGACGGTATGCCGGGGCGTACAGCCGGGCAGCCACAGGAGTCTGGCGGTGGTGAACGAGACGCTGTACTACAAGGCGGACAACGAGGTCTGCGCCTATCAGGGGGGCTTCCCGGTGAGCGTGTCGGAAAAGCTGGGGGAGGAGCGCTACTTTAACGCCGCGGCAGGCTCCGTGGGGGACAAGTACTACATTGCCATGGACAATGGGTCGGGGCTGCGCCAGGTGTTCGTTTACGACATCGGCAGGGCCCTTTGGATGAAGGAGGACACGCTGCCGGTGAAGTACTTTGCCCGGCTGGACAATGAGCTGTATGCCATGACGGAGGACTGCCTCTGGAGCATCAGCGGCAGCCAGGGGAAACGGGAGCGCTTCGTGCCCTGGATGGCGGAGAGCGGAATTCTCTACTACGAGTACCCGGACAAGAAATACATATCCCGCATTAACCTGCGGCTCAGCATGGAGGAGGGCGCCTGGATGGATGTGTTTATCCAGTACGACTCCAGCGGGATTTGGGAGAGCAAGGGCAGGGTACGGCTCAGCGGCACGGGGACGGTGACGGTGCCGGTCTGCCCAAGACGCTGCGACCATATGCAGCTGCGGCTGGAGGGAAAGGGGCAGTTCAAGCTGTTCTCTCTGGCCCACATACTGGAGATAGGGAGTGATATGTAAATGCAGGAATACCCTCCGATTTTGCGGGGAAGCCCGGAAAACCAGCTGCGGCAGCTGAGGGATTATCTGGTGAGGCTGGTGCAGAAACTGAATGAGGCGGAGGAGAGGGAGAAAAAATGATGGAGTTTTACATTGACGGACAGACCATACGCTTCACAAGCCCGGTCATTGCCGCCAATTCCAGGGACTATCTGACGGCCCGGTTCCATTTCAGCGGGGAGGAATGGGAGGGCTGCTCCAAATGGGCCCACTTCCGCCAGGGGGAGACGGTCTATGACCTGAGCCTGGAAAACGATGAGATCAGCAGCGGAATGCACCTGAATCTCAGCGTGGGGCAGTGGGAAGTGTATCTGACAGGCCACAGGGAAGAAACCAGGATTACCACGGTGCCGGTGCTGCTGCGGGTGCGGGAGAGCGGACTGATCGACGAGCCGCTGCACCAGATCCCGCTGTCGGTGGCAGAGCAGGTGGACAGCAAGGCCAGTCTGGCGCTGGAAAAGGCCAGGGCCATTGAGGCGCAGATCGAGAGCGGGGCGCTGGACGGCCGGGATTTCCAGATCCTGGGCTATTACGAAAGCCCGGAAGCGCTGACGGCGGCGGTGGAAAAGCCGGAGCGGGGCGACGCCTACGGCGTGGGCGCAGAGGCGCCCTACCAGATCTATGTGTACGACGGGCTGAACGACCGATGGGTCAACAACGGCTCCATCCAGGGGCCCAAGGGGGAAAACGGAGAAAACGGCGCAACCTTCACCCCTCAAATAGACGGCAACGGCAATCTCAGCTGGGTCAATAACAAGGGCCTGTCCAACCCGGAGACGGTGAACATCCGGGGGGACAAGGGCGAGAAGGGGGACAAGGGCGACAGCGGAGAGAGCCCCTATGACCTGGCGGTGAAGGAGGGCTTTGGCGGCACGGAGGCCACCTTCAACTGGAGCCTGGCCCATATTGCCGGTCACGCGGCCCAGCACAGGGCCGACGGCACCGACCCGCTGGAGGTGGAAACCGACAGCATTCAGGCCGGCGCCGTCACCCGCGCCAAGCTGGCAGCCGATGTGAAGGTGATTTCCTTTACAAATAAAACCGTTGCCACTTCTGCCTGGGTGAGCGATACCGCCTACACGGATTTCCCCTATCGGGCGGCGGTGGCCTGTGAGGGCGTGACGGCGAAGCATTACGCGGAGGTCAGCTTCTCCCCGGCGGATGCCATGAGCGGAAGCTTCGCCCCGGTGGCGGCAAGCTATGACGGCGGCGTGTACATCTACGCCAGCGAAATCCCGGCGGCGGCGCTGACGATTCCCACCATCGTCTGCACCCCGGTGGAATAGGGAGGCGGTGACGATATGGTAGGAAAAACCAACGTGGCGGGGGCCAGGCTGTTTGCCGTGATCGCGGTGACCTACCCTGAGGGCAGCATTTGCACCTGCGGCGGGAAGAAGGCCAAAGACACCAGCGGTTATGCGCTGTTTACTGTCAAGGCCGGTACCTACACCGTAGAGTGCCACACCGGCGACAACAGCCAGAGCAAGAGCACCAGCGTGACCGTGGCGGATGGTGATGCCGGCAAGAGCATTCCGGTTACACTGAGTTATAATTTTGTCCTGTTCGCTGCCGGTTCCGGCTTAGCTGCCGGTTACACGGCTGAATCAAAAACTACTGACGCATATAGTTTCACAGATAGCGCGTTGGTATTTAATACCAAAAGCGGGCAAGGACTCAAGGGGCTGATAACACCAGCCATAGATTTGACGGACTTTAGCAAAATGCTTGTAACGTACAAGGATGTTGCATATTACGATGTGAGTGATACTGGAAAGGGATTTGTTGGCGTTACGGATAAGGAATACAGCGTGTGGTCCCAAAACAACTACAATACGCCCGGTTTCCCTGCATACATAAGACCATCCGCCGGCGAAGGAACGCAGGAATTAGACATTAGCGGCCTTAGTGGAAACTACTATTTTGTCTTAAGCGGAGACTGGTTTGCCATTACCGTTACAAGCATAATTTTCGAATAACGGAAGGATGCGATGATGTATGACGATCTACATAGACAGCGATTGCAGATGCCATACCTCCCCGGCCGATGGCCTGGTCACCGTGGAGACGGACACCTTTGACGGCAAGTGCAGCCGTGTTATAGAAGGCTATCGTTTTGTGCCGGCCGGGGAAACCTGGGTACGGGAGGACGGACAGGTGTTCACCGGCGAGATGGTCGCGCCCTGGCGGGATTACGCGATTCTTGCGGCGTTTCAGGCCCTCTATGAGGAGGAGCAGGCAAAAGCCGTGGAGGAAATTGCGGCATTGGTTGAGGAAGTGTACAACAGTGATTTGGAGGTAATTGAGAATGTATAACGCAATGAAACGGCTGATCAGCCGGAATTTCTACAAAACCGCAGAGGAGGCCCAGAACAAGCTGGATGTGTTCTACGCCTGCAATCGTCTTAGCGATGAGCAGTACACCGAGCTGACGGAGCTGGCAGCTGCCAGCTATGTCTGAGGAGATGAGAAGCATGGCGAAGAAAAAGGGCGGCAAGTGCGGCAAATAAGGAGTGCCAAAGGAGAACAGCGATGAAGGAGAGAGCGACAGCCCAGATGGAGGCCTGGGCGGCAGATGACAGCCATGGTTACGACCAGGCCAACCGCTGGGGCCCGGACTATGACTGTTCCAGCGCGGTGATCGCTGCCTGGGAGCTGGCCGGGGTACCTGTCAAAACCAACGGAGCTACCTACACCGGCAATATGCGGGGCGTGTTTCTTCGCTGCGGATTTGAAGATGTGACCGCAGGCGTTGACCTGGCCACAGGGCTGGGGTTGCAGCGCGGGGATGTGCTGCTGAATATCCGGCACCACACGGCCATATACTGCGGAAACGGCATGGAGGTGGAGGCCAGCATCAACGAAAACGGCGGCGTCACCGGCGGGCAGTCCGGCGATCAGACCGGCCGGGAGTTCCTGGTGCGGCCCTACCGCAACTATCCATGGGACTGCGTGCTGCGGTACACAGGGGAAGATTCCGTGACAGTTCCTGAGAAAATCAGCCCTACATACTATTACAGCGTCAAGCTACCGCTGCTGAAACAGGGCATGGAGGATGCCTCTGTTACCACCGTGCAGCAGCTGCTGGCCGCCCGGGGCTATTACGCCGGGGATTGCGACGGCATTTTCGGCGGGCTGACCAAGCGGGCGGTCATGGGCTTTCAGGCGGACAAGGGCCTGGAAACCGACGGGGAAGCCGGCGGGAATACATGGAAGACACTCTTGAGGGGATGAACATGTGGGGGAAGCTGTAATTGTGGCATTGATCACCGGGGGACTGACGCTGCTGGGGGTAATGATCAGCAACGGGCGTACCCAGGCAATATTGGAGACCAAGGTGGAAGAACTGGCCAGAGAGGTAAGGGAGCACAACAATTTTGCCCGCAGAATGCCGGTGGTGGAGGAGCAGATCAAGGTCATTAACCACCGGCTGGCGGACCTGGAAAGGAAGGAATGAAATATGGAACTGATGGGAATTACAGGCGTGGCGGCCATTACGGTGATCGCCTATCTGCTGGGAGAAGTGGCCAAGGCGTCCCGGCTGGACAACAAGTGGATCCCTATTATCTGCGGCGTAGCCGGCGGATTGCTGGGGCTGCTGGGGATGGCGGTGATGCCGGTATTTCCGGCAGAGGATGTGATCACGGCCCTGGCGGTGGGGATCGTATCCGGCCTGGCAGCCACAGGCGCGGACCAGATCAGAAAGCAGATGAAGGAATAAAGCGACAGACCGGCGGCAGGGGTTTTGGCCCTTGCCACCGGTTTTTGTCAGAACAGGATGTTAAAATATTTATACTACATTTGTAAAAAAATACCAGAGGTTTGTCGAATTTTACAATTTTTTGTATTTTTATAGCAAAAAACAACGGGGGGAAGGGCTTGCTTTCAGAGTATGAATGTGGTACAATTGCCACATATGAGATGTTGAGCCATACGATGGAACCCGCAAGAGGTTTGCGTCACAGGATGAGAATAATGCTGTTTGAAGGAGGACATCTGTGATGAAGAAGAATGGATGGAAGCGGCTGCTGGCTGTGGCCCTGGTGCTGGTGTTGGCGCTGTCTCTGGTGCCGGCGGCTTTTGCCACCGGGGCAGAGGAAGGGGAGACACCGACACCCACTGCGACCCCGGTACCCACCGAGACCCCGGCGCCCACTGAGGCACCTGTGCCCACTGAGGCACCGGCGCCCACTGAGACACCGGCGCCCACCGAGACCCCGGCACCTACTGAGACCCCGGCGCCCACTGAGACACCGGCGCCCACTGAGGCTCCGGCGGCCTGCACAAAAACCGAGGGCTGCAAGCTGACCGACGGCCACGAGGGGGACTGCGTCCTTGAGGAAAAGAAGCCGGAGGAGGTTCCCGCGGCAGTGCAGGCATTCCTGAACGCAGTGGCATCCATCGTGATCCCCGAGGAAGTGAATGAGGAAACAGGCCCGGTGCTGGACCAACAGATCGGCGCGGCCCAGAACGCCTATGACGCCCTGAGCGAGGCAGAGCTGGCACGGGAGGACGTGCAGGCTGCCGTGACGAAGCTGGCGGCGGCGATCAAGGCCCTGACCGGCGGCGTGGAAACGCTGGAGGGGACGGCCGTTGCCAAAATCGGTGAAACCGAGTATGAGACTCTGGATGCGGCTGTGGCGGCAGCGGTGGATGGGAATACCATCGAGCTGCTGGCGGACTGCGCTGCTACAAAGACATTCTATAAATCCCTCACTTTCACCGGCGGCTATACAGTGAGTATGAACACTTATGGTTGGCGATACAGCGGAAATCTTGTTTTTGATGGGGCAGGACTTATCATTAACAGCGATGAAACCTCTTCTGTCGCCAACAATGGGGAAGCCGGAAGATGGTTTACCATGGTGCTGGGCGGTTCAATTACTGCAAGAAACGGAGCAAACATTACCTTTACATTTGACTCCGCTTCCGGG
The DNA here is from genome assembly GCA_051866745.1 of Candidatus Limivicinus sp. Lineage (GTDB taxonomy): Bacteria > Bacillota > Clostridia > Oscillospirales > Oscillospiraceae > Limivicinus. The sequence goes on from JBJDXQ010000055.1 coordinate 36,705, forward strand.
ACAAACTGCGCGATATATGCCGGCGCAGGCGGCGTTACCATCAACGTGGAGGCCGGTTCTAGATTCAGCATCTTTGGGAAAAATACCGCAGGCGTGAGTGGCCAGGGAATTCAACTTGACTCCACGGCAAACACCGGAATTTATGTCAAAAATGGAAGTTACTTCCTGATTGACGGCACGAACCGCGGCTATGTCAACAGCCCGACAATCTATGTTGAAGAAGCCACCTTTACTGTTCAGAACTGCACAAGCAATGGTTCCAATGGCGGTGCGTTTACTGCAATCGATGCAAAAATCAATTTCCTGAACAATGCCGGACATGGTCTTTCTGCCACAACTTTGGACATCAGCAAAAAATCTGAGGTGAAGTGCAACAACAATGGCTACTATGGTGTGACCGTAGGTTCAAGCATCACCATGGATGGCACATCACAGCTGACTTCCAATGAAAACGGCAGAGGATATATTGGCGGCGCGCTGAGACTTCAGACGGCAAACAGCACAGGAAAATTTGCTGCCGGCGCACAGGTTGAGCTGAAGAGAAATGTTCGGAAGGCTTTGGAGAATTACGGAACCTGTACCTTTGAAGATGGCGTTATCCTGGCAATTACAGACAACACCGAGCCGAGCAATGGCGCCGGAATCTGCAATGCGGGTGTGCTTACACTGCCTGCAAACGCAGTGGTCATGAATAATACGGCACAAAAATTTGGCGGCGGCATTTACAATATAGGGGAAAGTGCTATAATTCCCGGTTCTGTTCAGTTGTACAACAACCATGCGGGCACCGCAGGCGATGACATTTATAACAACGGCACCATCAGCTTCGGCAACGTTGGGACCGACTGGGCCCTGGATGGTGAGCCGGATTGCAACGGAGCCATCCACGCCATTGACGGCTGGTATGAGGACGGCGAAGGCAGCCGCTGGCTGGCGGATACCGCGGATGCCGGCAAGCAGCACGTGGTACTGATGAGCGCGGGCACCTATGCCGCGAGCGACGATGGCAAGGCCGTGGCCCTGAAGGCGGCCCATGGACTGATCCCGGTGGAGCCGGTGGACCCGGTGCCCGGCCCGGACTGGGCGGTCTCCCGCTCCAAGACGGCCACGAACCTGGACGCCAATTTTGAGTCCAGAGTGACGCTGTCCCTGCCCTCGGCGGAGGAGCAGCTGGTCACCGACATTGTGTTCGTGCTGGATAAATCCACCAGCCCGGCTCTGGAGCAGCAGACCCTGGAGATGCTCCAGACGCTGAAGGCCCAGATCGAGAACACCAATGCCCAGGTCAAGGTAGGCGTGGTGATCTTCAACAAAGTGGCCAACATGACCAACTTTATGGATCTTGCTACCCAGTATGACGCCATTGAAACGGCAATCAAGCAGGAGATCGAAAGCGGCACCAACGCCCACGCGGGCCTGCTGGCCGGCATCGGTATGCTGGACAATGACAGCAGCGTGGACGCCAGCCGCAAGTACCTGATCTTTGTCAGCGACGGCATCACGTACATATATAACCAGTCCCCCACCGCCACCGCTTGGTCCTTCCTGAACGACGGAGTCGTGAGCAACTGGGACGGGCCGGATAACTGGAAGAGTAAGTACGGCAGCGACGATCCCCCGGCGGACTGGGCGGAATTCCTGGGCAGAGTAAAGACCCAGGCCGAGGTACAGGGGACCACCTATGAATACCCCTACGGCGGCACACCCACGGCGTCAACGCCGGTGGAAAATCAGTCCGGCTATGTCAACTCCATAGATAAGGCGCTCTATCTCAGCTATGAGGCCTATTCCGCGGCTGCCGCGAAGTATCACTGCTATGCCATGGCAGCAGACACCAAATACGGGGAGCAGTACCTGTGGGGCCCGAGCTTCATGAACTTCCTGGCCGATGGAAAGACCGTGGACTTCAGCCAGATCCAGAACGACATCCTTTACCTGGTGGACCGTGGCTCCAAGGTCGTGGACTACATGGGCTATGTGGCCGATGATTATGACTTTGACTTTGTCAAGCCCGAGGAAATGACCCTGAAGGTGGGCGGCGAAAGCTACGCGGCGGTGAAGCTGGGCGAGAACGAATACGGCTTCAAGCCGGTGAACGGAAGCTATGCCTTCACGGTGGAGTATCTCAGAGGCAACGGGCATGAGGAAGAGCACTTCGTCTGGAACATCAACGAGCCCGTCAGCAATTTCGCCCCCGTGCAGCTGACTTACACGGTGCAGCTGACCAACCCCAAGGAGGAACCGGGGACCTATGGCGAGTATGACCGGGACGGAAGCACAGACTCCACGGAACTGTACACCAACAATTCCGCTGTGCTCTACCCCGTGGACAGCAACGGCCAGGAAGGCGAGGTGCTGCCCTTCCCCAAGCCCACTGTATCCTACACGGTGGAACCGAAGAAGCTGGAGGTTAAGGTCACCAAAGTCTGGGATGACTTCAATGACAATGACGGCTTCCGGCCCGACAGCGTGACAGTGACCCTGCTGGCTGATGGAGAGCCCACCGGGAAAACGCTGGTGCTCAGTGAGGCCAACCAATGGACGGGAAGCTTCACGGAACTGGATGCCTACGCTGACGGAGAGGAAATCGTCTACACCGTGACGGAAAACAAGGTTAACAAGTACACAACCGTGATCACCAATGCGAAGGACAGCACCACGGACTTCATCATAACCAACAGTCACGTGCCGGAGACCATGTCCATCCCTGTGGTGAAGCGCTGGAATGACAATAACGACGCCAACAACCGTCGGCCCGGAAGCATCACCGTCTACCTGTACGCCAACGGCGTGGCCACCGGGGATAAGCTGCGCATCACGGCCCGGAACGGATGGGTGGGAGAATTTGAAAACCTTCCCGTCTACGCCAACGGCAAAGCCATTGACTACAGCATCCGCGAGAAATCCATGTACTTCTATAGCGGAGCGGTGAGCAGCAACCCCAACGGCGGCTTCATCATCACCAATACCTACACCACTTCTCCCGGCACCGGCGACAGCAGCAACATCGCTCTCTGGGCCGCTCTGGCCAGCCTGAGCCTGATGGCCATCGGCGCATCGCTTGTGATCCTGAAGAAAAAGGAAACCGGGAAATAAACGCTTGAAGTGTTAAAAGCGTTAACGCAAAAGCAATAAAAAAGAAGGAAGGTTTTGCCTTCCTTCTTTTTTTGAAGCTGTCAAAGAAACAAAATGCGAGGAAAGAGAACGCGTCCACAAGCCTTCCCCTGGAGGGGAAGGTGTCCAGTGCGCACACTGGGCGGATGAGGTGGAAATCTTGTTTTTTGATGGAAGTTTCTGCTTTTTTCCCAGTTTTTACTTGCCACCTCATCAGTCGGCTGCGCCGCCAGCTTCCCCTCAAGGGGAAGCCTTTGACCGGCAGAATCCAATGGTACAGCATCCAGAATGGACTTTTTTTATTGCTTCCCGGGGGGACCGGCCCAACGCTCACTCCGGGGCACCGCCGTAGCTGGCGTACCAGCCGGAATAGTCGGCGCCGGTGCTGACGCCCTCATAGCTGCCGTCCAGCTTGCTGAGGGTGAGGAGATATTCCTCGCTGCCCGGTTCATAGGGGGTGGGGCGGTAGTCGTTATCGGCGCCCTGATCGGCCCCTACAGGCAGGCTGCTGACGCAGCAGGGGATGATGGTGTAGGAATCGGTGGAGACGGCGCCGTCCAGGTCCCGCTTGACACTGAGCTGGACAATGGCGGTGTCCCGGTCCGAGGGGCTGGTGTTGCCGCCGAAGGACCAGTTGCCCATGGAGTAGAGGATCAGACCGCCGTTATATTCCTCTATGGGCTGGAGACAGTGGGAATGGCTGCCGTAGACCAGGTCGGCCCCGGCGTCGATGCAGGCGTGGGCCAGGTCGATCTGGTTCTGGGTGGGCTGATAGAACAGCTCCTGCCCCCAGTGGAAGGCGCAGAACACAAACTCGGCCCCCTCGGCCCGCAGCTGGGCGATGGCCTCCACGGCGGCGTCCTTGCTGGGGTTATAGTCCCGATAGGCGCAGTAGATGCCCAGGGTCAGGCCGCTTTCCGTGGTAAAAAGCTGGGCCTGGCCGTCCCTGCCGTAGGGGATGCCCCAGGCTTCCAGGGCGGCAAAGGTGTCCTGGGCGCCGGTCTCCCCAAAGTCGTACATGTGGTTGTTGGCGGTGGTGACGAAATCCACCCCGCCCATGGTGAGAATCTGGGCCCATTCGGTGGGAGCCCGGAAATAGAAGGTCTGGGCGGAATACATCACCTGGTCGGAGAAAGTGCACTCCAGATTGGCAAAGGTGAAATCATCGCTGTCAAAATAATCGATGGTGTTGGAGAAGGGATAGGCGTAGTCCCCGTTCATGCGCATGGCATAGTGGTAGGGGCTCTGCTCCCACAGCATCTGGTGGGAGGTGAGGGTGCAGTCCCCCACGAAGGAGAGGGTGAAGAACTCCGGCTGAGGCTCCGGCGTGGGCGTGGGCGTAGGTGCAGGTGTAGGCGAGGGCGAAGGGGACGGGCTGACCGTCAGCTCCGTCTGGAGAGCGGGGAGGGTGGCGGGGGATTCATATTTATATTTCAGCTCGGAGCGGGCCACCACGATGACCACCAGAACCAGCGTAAGCAAAGTGAGCAGGATGGATTGGAGAATTTTCTTCATAGCACAGACTACCTCATAATCAATAAAGCCTATTTATTATAGTAAGCATTCCGCAGGAAAGCAAGGGAGATTTACACCATGCTATGCGAAAACACAAAAGAAAATGCCCTGCCTGAGAATCGGGCAGGGCAGTGACTTGATTGTGGCTCAGAGCAGGCCGCCGATCTGGACGAAGATGGGGGCAAAGACCAGGGAGACCACGGTCATCAGCTTGATGAGGATGTTGATGGAGGGGCCGGAGGTATCCTTGAAGGGATCGCCCACAGTGTCGCCCACCACGGCAGCCTTATGGGCGTCGGAGCCTTTGCCGCCATTGTGGCCGCCCTCGATGTACTTTTTGGCATTATCCCAGGCGCCGCCGGAGTTGGACATATAAATGGCCAGCAGCACGCCGGTGACCAGGGAGCCGGCCAGCAGGCCGCCCAGGGCGGCGGGACCCAGCAGGATGCCCACAATCAGCGGCACGGCCACGGCCATAAGGCCGGGGACGATCATCTCCCGGAGAGCGGCCCGGGTGGAGATGGAGACGCAGGCGCTGTAGTCCGGGCGGCCGGTGCCTTCCAGAATGCCGGGAATCTCCCGGAACTGGCGGCGGACTTCCTCGATCATTTTATAAGCTGCCTTGGAGACAGAGTCCATGGTCTGGGCGGAGAAGGCGAAGGGGAGCATACCGCCGATGAGCAGGCCGATGACCACATAGGGGGAGAGCAGGTTAATGCTGTCCAGCTTCACCTCGGTGGCGTAGGAGACGAAGAGGGCCAGGGCTGTCAGGGCGGCGGAGCCGATGGCGAAGCCCTTGCCGATGGCGGCGGTGGTGTTGCCCACCGCGTCCAGCTTGTCGGTGATCTCACGGACGCTGTGATCCAGGCCGCTCATTTCGGCGATGCCGCCGGAGTTGTCAGCGATGGGGCCGTAGGCATCCACGGCCACGGTGATGCCGGTGGTGGAGAGCATACCCACGGCGGCCAGAGCGATGCCGTAAAGGTCATTGGTGACGCTGTAGGAGACGTAGATGCCGATACCGATCAGCAGGATGGGGACCCAGGTGCTGCGCATACCCACGGCCACGCCGCTGATGATGGTGGTGGCGGAGCCGGTCTCCGACTGGCTGGCGATACGCTTGACGCTCTGGTAGTCCTCGGAGGTGTAGATCTCGGTGACGAAGCCGATGACCAGCCCTACCACCAGGCCGGCGACGATGGCGAAGGCATAGTACATACGGCCAAAGAAGAGCTTGCTGAGCAGGAAGGAGGCCACGGCCACAATGAGGGTGGAAACATAGGTGCCCATCTTCAATGCCTTGTGGGGGTTGGAGCCCTCCTTGCCCCGGACAAAGAAGGTGGCGATCATGG
>JBJDXQ010000056.1:0-40951 GCA_051866745.1 Candidatus Limivicinus sp.
CTTTCAGCGCAGAAGGGCGACGCATTAAGCGGCGTCTTTCCGATAAAAAGTGTCTGCTTTTTTATCGGAAAATAGTATCACACAGTTTATTCCCCGTCTCTGCTGTAATAGGTCAGGATATATAGGCTGTCCATCAGGTTTACGTTTTCAACCGCCGCTTCCAGCCCCAGGGTGCTTAAATCCACATTGGCAAAGTTCCAGATTGCGGCCACACCATTTTCAGAGGCCTGTTTGGCATAGTCTACCGCTGCGGAGGTCGGAACGGTGAGAATGCAGATTGCCGGCTTATTGTTTTGAATAAAGCTACCGAAATCCTCGGAATTCAGGATGGGAACGCCGTTTATTTTCTGGCCGATTAATTTGGGGTCTACATCAAAACCGGCTAGAATCTGATAGCCGCTTGCAGCCAGGGGAAGATGCTCAAGAAGGGCATGGCCCAGACTGCCGATACCAGCGATAATCACCGTGTGCGTCGCATCGGTGCCTAAAATGGCATGTATGCTGGCGCGCAGACTTTCAATGTTATAGCCATAGCCCTGCATACCGTAGCTGCCGAACTGAGACAGATCCTGCCGGACCTGTGAAGAGGTATTGTTCAGGTGATTGCCGATCATGGCCGAGGACACACGGGTATTCCCCTGTCGCTCAAGCTCGTCCAGGCACCGGAGATAACGGGGAAGCCGACGTATGGTATTGTCAGATATTTTGTTTGTCTTTCTGGTTTTCATAAGCACTCTCTTCAATTTCCCGCAGGGTTTTTCCGTTTGCTCTGGCCAGTGCGGCAAGATCCTCATATTCGCATTTGCTGCGTTTTACGCCGTAACCCTCCGCGCTCTTGATGCGCACTGGTCCGTATTCCGTCTCCGCCGTGCACATTGAACGGCTCAGGTTATACCGGTTGCAGACATACTCCCGAACGCCCAGCGTTGTGGTATTTTTGAAGATGCAGCGCAGCATCTTTTTCCTTTTTTCTTCGCTGCACATGCAGGTCAGCATAACGCCGGGTCTTGATTTCTTCATGCCGATATGGGTGAAGTAGACGTCAAAAGCGCCCAGCGCGAAAAGCTCGTCCATAGCAAAGGACAGTTCCTCCGCCGTCATGTCGTCTATGTTGCATACAAGCTCAATAATCTGTGAGCGTTTGCTTTCGGTTTCGCCCAAAACCGCGCGCACCACATTGGCCACTTCAAAATTCTTTTTTCCCGTTCCGTAGCCCGCTTTGCTCACTTTCAAAACCGGCATGGTTCCATACTCTGATACAAAGTACTTCAACAGCGCTGCCCCTGTGGGGGTACAGAGTTCGCTCTCCACTCGTCCGGAATACATGGGGACGCCACGCAGAATCAGCTCCGTTGCGGGAGCCGGAACTGGCACAATCCCGTGGGCACATTTTACATGGCCGTAGCCCACATTGACAGGAGAGGCCATAACCTTCTCCGGGGCGATCTCATAAAGCAGCTCACATACGCAAAGCACATCCGCTACCGCGTCCAGAGAGCCTACTTCGTGGAAATGGATGTTTTCTATCTCCGCCCCGTGTGCGGTGCTTTCCGCCTGAGCGATAATATCATAGACCGCTTTGGCATCTGCTTTCACCTTTTCCGGGAGGTCAACGGCGTCGATAAACGCCCGGATCTCCTGAATGCCGGTGTGGTGGTGATGGGTATGCTTATGTTCATGGTCGTGTTCATGGTGGTGATGCTCATGCTCCCCTTCTTCCTCGCCGTTGATCAGAACGGAAACATGGGTACCAACAATGCCGCATTTTTTATCGGCCACGGCGGAAACCACTGCTTTTCCATTCAGCACGGCATTCATCCTGCGGATAAAGACCTCTCTGTCCGGGTGCAGTTCCAACAGGGCCGCCGTCAGCATATCCCCCGCGCAGCCCATTGCGCAGTCTATGTACAGTGTTTTCATTTGCTCTTCTCCCTCGCCTTCAGGTCAATTTTTATCGTTTCGAAATGCTTTAACAGTTCTGTCGTGATTTCTCCGAGCATCTCCTGCGCCCGGCGCTGCTGTTCTTCCGTAAATTGCAGCAGCGCGCCGCCGTCGCGAAGCCGGACGCGAAAGTCCGAAAAGCCCATGGCAAAAAGAACCGCTTCGCTCTCCTCAATGGCCTTGAGCTTTTCCGCCGTGATCTTCTCTCCGGCAGGAATCCGGGTAGCCAGGCAGGCATAGGCCGGTTTATCCCAGGTGAAAAGCCCTGCCTCTTTGGAAAGGCGGCGGACATCGCTTTTCGTCAGTCCACAAATGCGCAGCGGAGACAAAATGTGCTGCTCTTCCAAAACTTTCATGCCCGGCCGGTCGCCGCATTCGTCGCTGGCATTGGTGCCGTCAATCATGGTCTCATATCCGTCGGCAACAGCTGCTGCGCGAATCGCCCCCATGATTCGTTTTTTGCAGAAATAGCAACGATTTCCCGGATTGGCCGTCACCTCGTCATATTGGAGAATGTCTGCATTGACCACGCGAAGCTCAGCCCCCAGCTCGCCGGAAAGCCGGACTGCATCCTCATACTCAAATTCCGGCTGAAACTGAGACTTGACAAGATAGGGTCTTACATCCGCTCCGGCGCTTCTGGCCGCATACAGCAGAAAAGCAGAGTCCGTTCCGCCGGAAAAAGCCAGCGCCGCTTTCGGATGTTCAGCGAAGAATTCATCCAGCTTCATGCTCGATCCCTCAGTCCATGTGGTTAATCATGCTGGCAAGATAGCCCGCACCGAAGCCGTTATCAATGTTGACAACGCTCATTCCGCTGGCACAGGAGTTGAGCATGCTCAGCAGTGCTGCCACGCCGCCGAATGCCGCGCCGTAGCCCACGCTGGTGGGAACGGCGATTACCGGGCAGTCCACGAGGCCGCCCACCACTGAAGGCAGTGCGCCTTCCATACCCGCAACGGCAATAATTACCCGGGCACTCATCACAATGTCCATATGTGACAGCAGTCTATGGATGCCGGACACCCCCACATCGTAAAGACGCAGCACGTCATTGCCCAAAGCCTCAGCCGTCAGCGCAGCCTCCTCGGCCACGGGGATATCGCTGGTGCCCCCGGTAGCAACCAGAATCCGTCCCTTGCCGCTGACCTCAGGCATTTCACCGATGATGCCCACATGGGCCATGCTGTTGTAGTTCAGCGGCAGCTCTCTCTTCACAAATTCGGCCGCTTCTTCGCTCAGACGGGTAATCAGGATGGTTTTCTGCCCGTTATTTACCATGGCCTTCGCAATGCCCAGAATATGCTCCTTGGCCTTCCCTGCGCCGTAAATCACCTCGGGCACGCCCTGACGAATGCCACGGTGAAAATCCACCTTTGCGTATTCGCCGATTTCCTGGAAGGGCTGTATTTTCAGCTTGAGCGCCGCATCATCCGGGCTGATGCTCCCGTCCGCCACATGATTCAAAAGTTCAGTCAATTCATGCTTATCCATCATGTTCTCCTTTATGTGTTCAGAATAAGGGCTCCCTGTATTCGTTATTTTCCATGTTACTTACCGGATTATGGATTCAAGGGGAACTTTTGTTTTCACAGCCCACAGCAGGACCGCTTCTGCCAAAGCTCCCCTTTTTGTATGTATTCTTCCTTAATATTCGAAAACGAATTATGCTGCGACAGCAGCTTTCTTTTTGATCGGAACCAGCATAGCGAAGGTGGCAGCGCCAATTACCGTCAGCACAGCGGCGAAGATAAACACGTTCTTCATGCCTGCACCGAAGCTGGAGCTCATGCTGAGGATGGGGGATGCCATGGTTGTGGCAGCAACACCGGTAAACTGGCGTACAAACTGGATAAAGGCCGTTCCAATGGCAATTTCCTGAGTCGAAACGCCGGCTTGCAGGGTCATGGTAAAGGCATAGGACTCAACAGACTGGGTCAGGCCGTAGAAGAGGACCAGCACATACATGGCCATTACACTGAGAGTGGGCGAGATGAAAATACTGATGAGAACCAGAGCAATGGCTTCTCCAACAACCGTGATCAGTCCGAAGACAGAATGGCGCTGGGCCTTGACCATGGCAACCAGCAAAATTGCGCCGAATACCGTGGTCATAAAGGAGATAATTGAGGTGGCTGCGCCAGCCTGAGTTGCGGTGGTGCCCATTTCCTGCTGCATGTAGTAAGGGATGTACACATAAAGGCAGGTACTGTTGACCGACATGCAGAACTGCCCTATGGCGCAGCCCATCAGCACTTTGGAGCGCATCATGGACACAGGAAAAATGGCAATGTTTTGGTCTATGTTCTTCTCTGTACGGATAAACAGGACAAACATCACTATCGTAAAAAGAACCAGAACCAGCGTGGTCAGGCTCAGCCAGGCAAAACTCTTGCCGCCGAAGGAGAGCACGCCGACAAGGCCGCTGATGGCCAGAACAGAGTAGATGATGCCCTTCACATCCAGCTTTTTGCTGTTGGATTCCTGAAGCATTGTATAGTTGGGGCAGGAAGACACCAGCAGCGCAATGCACACCACAGCCGAAGCGACCAGCAGCCAGAAGCCCCAGCGCCAGGTATAGTTTTCAACCAGCCATCCGGCCAGGAGCGGAACGCCGACGTTGCCCACACCGTAGCCGATGAGTGTAATCAGGTAGCCATATCCGCTCTTTTTGCCGAAAAGCTCGTTGATCATAATCATGACTGCGGCATTAATAAAGCCATAGCCCAGGCCATACAGTGCGCGGGAAACAACCAGCACAAGCATATTGGGGGCTGTTGCGCCCAAAACGTTGGAGAGAAGTCCTATGAGCAGGCCAAAGAGCAGCATGTTGCGGCGTCCCATCCTGTCGATCAGGCGGCCGCAGAGCATGCAGGTAACTGCAATGGTAATACCACGAATGGAAAAAATAAGGGAGTAATGCTGCTGTCCGCCCAGATCATTGAGAATGCTTACGGAAGCGGTGCTTAGAATCAGCGTGTCACTGGCAATAAAAAATACCAGAAAGAAGCACAGGGTGAGCGTAATCATCTTCGCCCGGCTAAGCTCAGGAACACCCATTGATTTTTCTTTCATTTTTCACCTCAATTTGAAAGGTTCTTCTTTTGTTTTTGAAATGAGCGCTTGTAACAGATAGTATACCTTTTCCCGTATCCCATGCGAAGTGAATCTTCTGACGTGGAAGCCGATCAGCACCTGAAAATGCATGAATAACGGGAACAATCATTTTTTCGTTTTATGTTTTGTTCGCGCCGACTGATATTATATTATTTACCCAAACGCCTTTGGCAGAAAGGACAATGCCAATTCCGGCCTTCACCAGTTCAAGACAATTGACCAGCAGGTACACCACCGGCAGAGTAAATGCAGTGAACTTCACCAGCAGCCAGGCGGCGGGAATGAACAAAAGCCAGGTGCTTCCGCAGTCGAAAAGACTGGTTATTCTTGTCATTCCACCTGCCCGAAGCAGGAACATGGTGCTTATTGATAAAGACTGTATGGGGATAGCAACAGCAGTGATCAGCAGCATCTGTGTGGCCTGAGTCCGCACTAGCGGCAGCACATTGTAGAGCCTTGGGATAAGCCCGGAAATAGCCGCCAGCAGAATGCTCCCGGCAATGCAGCACACAAAGGAAAGAGCCATCAGTTTGGGACACTCCCCCCGCGCCTTGTCAAATTCCCTGTTGCCCAGAAGATTTCCGGTATAGATTGCGATATAGTTGCCGAAAGACCACATAATCACGACAAACAGGTTGGCAACCGTGGTCACAATGTTCATGGATGCGACGGCCTCAAGTCCCCGGTTGCTGTAAATCTGATTCATCAGAACCTGACCTGCGGACAGCAGCAGCTGGTTAAACAGCAGAGGAAGCCCTCTCAGCACAATGGACCATGTCAGTTCTCCAGGAATATACAGTGATCTGAACAAGCCCTTCAGGAAGGGGAAGCGGTCCGTGTTTCTGTGGGCAGCAACAGAAATGATGCCCAGCTGCACAATGCGTGAAATCACCGTTGCAATTGCTGCACCGGCTACACCCAGTCTGGGGAAACCCAGTTTGCCGAAAATCAGCAGATAGTTGAAGATCAGGTTGGTAAACAGGGCCGCAAAGCTGGCTTTCATCGGTGTCATCGAGTCTTTTCCCAGCCGCAGGGTCATTGCATAAGTTGTGGCCAGGGCAAAGGGCAGCACCTGCCAAAGCATGATTTTCAGATATTCCTTTCCGTATTGCAGGGTAGCCTGAAGGTCTCCCTTACCGGAGCTTGTATGCAGGAAGGCGGAGATCAGCTTGTCCTGAAAAAGATACATTACGGCAATGAAAAGCGCCGAAAAGCAGGTGACCATGATGAAGTTGAAGCGAATGGCATGCTGCGCATTTTTATTGTCGTTGTTGCCGATGTACTGAGCAGCAAAAATGTTGGCACCGGCTACACCGCCGTAGATGCACATAGTGAACAGATTGATGAACTGGTTGACGATAGCCACACCAGACATCTGCTCCGTTCCCAGGCTTCCGATCATCATGTTGTCCAGGAGATTGACAAAGCTGGAAACCGTGTCCTGCAAAATCAGCGGAATAGCAAAAGCCAACGCTGCTTTGTAAAACGCCTTTGTGCCGATAATTTTTTTCAACCCACTTGTTAATACCACCGTTAAAACTCCTTTTTGCAGAAAACGCTTGCCTTACAGCTCTTTCACCCAGAGACGCCTCAGACCGTAAGCGAAGCAGTCCAGAACATTTCCGCTGATGATAGAAAAAAATGCGCTGCTCTTCCCTTACGGCTTACCGGACCAAGCACCATTAATTTCCGGGTGAGACCACTTGGGCTCGATTACGCTTAGCCCCTTTTTATATGCGTTTTACCTTCCCAAAAACGCAATTCATTCAGCTTCAGCAACTGCCCCTTATGGAGCAGTTGCTGAAAAAGATAAGAAATTATTCGGCCTCGGTAATACCGTGGGCTTCCATATACTTTGCGTCGACATCCTTGATCTTCTGCAGGCTGGAGGGCATGGTGGCAATGATGGTAAGCACCAGAACGATCACGTAGATCACAGCGCCGATAATGAAGAAGTTGTTGTAGCTCCCTGCAAACTTGACCACAACGGGAGCCATCATGGCACCGGCAGAGGCGATCATGGAAGACCAGCTGATGGTAACATTGGACTTGTTCTTGCCAAAGAGAGGCAGCATAACATTGGGCCCGAAATAGGCATTGATCTGGCCAACGTTAAAGAAGATTGCCATAGCAAAGGCTGCGGCGTAGCCAAGTCCGGCATAGACAGGATACAGGGCATAGACAACGATACCGAGAACAGCAAAGCCCAGAACCGTTTTGCGGAAACCGATCTTATCGCTGAGGAAGCCGAATACCCAGACAAAGATGGCATTGCACAGAGTGAATACGCCGCCGAGGGCGCCAATCTGCTCCAGGCTCAGGCCCATCTCAGTCCAGATACCGCTGCGGTTGGAGTAGAAGCCGGACTGTGCGATAGCAATGAATGCGGGCAAAACGAGAACGATCCAGAATACAGGCAGCTTGAACAGTTCCTTAATGGGCATTCTAGTCTCATAGACAGCAGTTTCTGCACTGTTTTTGTTATTTTTGGGAGCAAGAAAATGAATGTCAATGGGGCTCATGCCGTAAGCCTCGGGGGGACGGCAGACAAACAGGAGGGTGGACACAACGTGCAGACCGCCGAGAATCAAACCGCTGGCGATTGCAACCGTCTCAAAGCCTGCAATATTGACCATTTTGGCAGCAAGAGGAGAAATAAAGATGGTGATGATGCCTGCGAAAGCACCGGTCAGGCCGACGATGGTTCCGCGACCCACACCGATCCATTTGGAGCCGAGAAGAGCAAAGGGCAGAGAGCCGCAGAAGCTGTTGCTCATACCGACGAGGACATACAGCAGGACCGCCTGCATGGGTGTTTTCACAAAGGCCAGACCACAAAGGCCGAAGATGTAAGAGAATGCGCCAAGCAGAGTGACAATTTTCGGATTGAACTTATCGTAGAGCTGGCCCTGGAATGCTCTGGCAATGACAGCGCCCAGAGAAAGGGTGGTCCAGATCATAGCGATATCCGTGTAGGCGCAGCCCAGCTTCGTCATCAGAGGAACACAGAGAAGGCCGGCCAGGTTTGTCATCAGATAGCTGAAGCCGACGTTGATAACGCATCCGGCGCAGCATAATGAGCCTTTTACAACATTGTTTTTCATATAAGAACTCCTATCTTTTTTCTGTCGCACAAGATCGTGCTGACTTTATTTTGAGGGGTTGCTGTTTGGTTCAGGAATGGCTGAGGAATCTTGCCGGGTTTGCAACGGTGATGAGCTGGGCTTCTTTTTCATAGCCCATCTCCCTGAGTGCGGGAATGGCAAAGGTGGGGAAACGGGTGTAGCCGTATGCTCCTCCGTAAAAGCCGCCCAGCTTGTTGTACTTATCATGGCCAAACATTATTTTTTCGGCATAGCCTTTTTCCAGAAGCTTTGCCACAACGGCAAGGCGGAAGAAGTCATCAAAGCCCCAACAATAGTCAAAGCCCTGATTGAGCTTATGGCGGGAGCCGTGGATATCTCCCCAGCCGTCAAAGTTAACATACACGCCCATATCAAGCAGCTCCGAAGCAAAATCGGCTACAGATGCAGCGGCTTTCGTGGGATCGGAAAAATAAGCCTTGGCATCAGGATAATACTTGCAGTAGGTTGAATACAGGAAATCCATGTGACACATGTCAATGCGTTCAGGTTTTATCCCGTATTCTTTCACAGCGATTCGCACCGCCTCAAGAGCACTTTCCCGGGTGTTCGGTCCGTGAATGACAAAGGGATTATCTGTTTCTGCGGCCACTTCGCAGATACTGCGAAATACGCTCATATCTGCAGCGGATATTTCATCGGAAAGGCCGAAGCCTTTTTTGATATATCCTGCCTTCAAATCGGACCCTTCCATACCTTCCGTAAGCTCCGCAATCAGGCGCTGCCTGATTGCCTTTGAATCATTGGGGTCAAAGTCTGCCGGATAGGTATAGTCTCCGTAATAGCCCGTACCGCAAATGATCTTTATCCCGCTGCGTCTGGAAAGCTCCCGGATTTTATTTGGGTAATCATTTACTCGGGAACCGATGTATGTCGCATCCAAAAGAGCCTGACCGCCGGTTTTTTTGAATTCCAGCAGCTCCTTGATTTCCAGTTCCAGATCATCATTTCCCAAATACTCTTTGAGTGTCCAACTGCAAGTAGATGTTTTGAGATAAGTCAGGTTTTCAACGGCAAAAGCAGTTTTTTCGGGGGTGGCATCCTCGGGAAGCGGAAGAACCCCGTCACTGTCTGCCCGCATAAATGGATGCTCATGAATCGTTGTATAACCCAGTTCTTCAGGGGAAATATCGCCGAGAACAGTCGTAATTTTACTCATTGAAATAACCTCCTATATTTTTTGTACTTTACCGCTAAGGCCAAGGGTTTGTTTATGCCTGGACTTATGCCTGCTCCTTTTCCTTATAAGGCGCATCGATCTCCTTGATGTGCTCTCTTGTCTTGTCGGAGGTGAGATAGAGCAGAAGGAGGACGCAAACAGCAAATATTGCCGTTGCAATGTAGCCTACTAACTGATAGGAACCGGATTTTTCGGAGATAAGGGCAGCAAGAGGACCTGCAAACATGGATGCGATACACACCGCAATGCCGTCCCATGCAATCAAATCCGGGCTAACCTTATTGCCGAAAAGGGAATTGAAAATGATTCCCTGTCTGAGCTTGGAATAAGTAAAGAACAGATCAGAGCAGGCAATAAGAATTGCTCCGGGAATACCGCCGATCGTAAAGCCGAGGAAGAACACTACAACCAGACTGATTGCAGGAATGAGGAAACCCGTGCGCAGGCCAAGTCTGGCTGTGAGCCAGCCAATGATAATGGAACCTGCTGCATTGCATATAAGGCCAAGAGAGACAAGCTTTGCCGCAGTCATCATATCAATTCCAAAGGAGGTGAGCATGGGGTACTGGTTGGAATTATATACATTGGTGCCTACCGAGATACAAAAGCCCAGCAATGCCACGCCGAAAAACACCGGAGTCCGCAAGGCTCTCCCGGACGGCATGGTCGCCTGATAAACCTCATATTTGGGAGCAGCTGCTTTTTTATCCTTTTTGCTCTCCAAGTCAACCGGAGACATGCCGTATTTGGAAGGCATATCGCCGCAGAGGAGCAATGTGGACAGGCACATGGTTACAACAATAATGGCCGTCAGCACAATGCCGGCCTTCGTATAACCGGAGGACTCAAGCAACGAAGCAACAACAGGCGTTACTACTGCCCCGCCAACGGTCGTTGCGGCCTGGGCCACACCGAGCACCGTCGACTGGCCTACGCCATACCATGATACGATCGCGATATTCATGTAGAAGAACGTAAGTACCTGGCCAAAACCGTAAACAAGCGCGGCAACGTACACCAGCCATACGCTGTTCGTAAAGGTCAGAGACAGCAGACCGAACAGTGCTGCGCTTGTGGAAATTACAGGACCCAGCCGTCCATTTCTGGTGATGATCTTTCCGCCGAAGAACGATGCCAGCATCATTCCTGCATAGGCGAAAGTATACGCCACGGACAGCGTTGAATACGGTACGTTCAGCTTGCCTGTCAGCTCATAGAGCAGCAGGGCAATTACGATAAATGCTGAAGTTGCAGCAAGGCTGTTGATTGTAGCGCCAACGCAAATTCTACCGGCTCTTAGTTTGTTTTTCTTTTCCATATACTCTCTTCTTTCGTTATAAATTCATTCGCATCCAATTTTCATTCAAAGTTCGTCACGATTACTTCTTTTCAACAGAAAACAGTATTCAATCAAAATTCGCATCTAAATACTTCGCTGAAAGCCGGTTTGAATTCGGGTTTTGCAGCAACGTCGTCATTCCTTCAGGTAAGTTGTCGTTCTTACCGGCGTTTATTTTCTGTTCAGACGGCGCAGGTCGTGAATGAGCAGATCCTTGATATGTCCCAGAACAAACTGTTCGATCAGTGCGGGGGGATCGTCCCCTGTCATGGGCACAAACTCGCTGCCCTGGTTGATGTTCATGAAGGGCATATGCACTTCGGGCAGAACGGCCACTCCGCCGGGATAGGTTTCAGAAACATCCACCTTGACCTCACTCAGCCGGTTAATTCCTGCGTGGGTGGTGCCGCCCTGCATGATCAGGCTGCAGTAAACATCTGCCTGACCTAATTTGGAGACAAATTCCAGGGTATGATCACTGCCGCAGTCGTCCTGCTGAATCTGGAAAATGTAGGGGCAAAGGCCTCTGCACTCCTCAACGGTTGCATGGTTTGCGTAAGCCTCAGGGCCGATAAATCCTGATGCAAAGTTATTTCCCATGTAGCACATGTTGGCTGCGCGATTAAACAGACCGGACCAACTCTTTCCGATGGAGCGCATCGGGCGGGTAGTCTCCCTGTCGTCCAGGAAGGGCACCTGCGCAATCACACCCCGCGGCATATGACCGCCGCACCAACCGTATCTTTTCAGTCTGAAAGGCAGTGCAGATGCCAGATGACCGCCGCTGCTCATGCCGTAAATCACAATGCGGTCGGTATCAATGTTCAGCGCTTGCGCATTGTCGATCATCCACTGATAAGTAGCGTGCAGGTCGTTCACGGCTGCGGGGTAAGGCGCATCCACAAGACTTCTGAATTTCGGGATAACCGTCTGCGCACCAAGATACTTGGTTATAGTTGCGTTAGAGAACAGCCAGATATCGTTGAAGAACAGAGCTCCTGTGGGAATGACCAGGATGGTGGGAAACGGTCCCTTTGCCTCATTCTCTCTCAGTCTGCGTACCAGCGCATGAAGCTTGGGTGCATCGGGTTCTTCCGGGCAGCCGGGAATATCGTCATACTCCTCCCACCAGCCGAACTCTTCCCACTCGGGATGGTCCAGATTGGCCTGATCGAAAGCACGTTTGCTGCCGTTCTGCACCTCCTCACGCAGCTGCGGGAAAGTCTCCGGAGCGGTAATATTGGTTCTGGCAGCTATACCTGCTGAAGTGTCCATACTCAGCGCATCCGCCCCCAGAGGATGGGCGAACTCATTACCGAACCGAACCATATCCGTTCTGCAGTCTTCAATGCGAAACCAGCTGATAAGCTTTCTCATGTCCTCTACAGTCTGTGCTGCATCATAGAAAATGCCTCTTTTTTGCTTGTCACTCATTTTGTTCCTCCTCTCTTAATGAATTTTTTGACAATATCGTCCTAAGCAGGAGCCTTAACGGGAAATTTTCCCGTTAAGGCCTGATATTGATTACTTCATGTAATCGGGAATGGTGTAGCCACGCTGTGCCATGTACTTGGGGTACATCTCTTCATCAACCAGCTTCTGAATGCCGGGAGCGTTGGCAAAGAGCTGCTCTGCAGCGCTTCTGGTGCAGTTGATGTAGCCATAGCTACCGTCATAAGCAATAATCATGTCGTTGCCGGTGATCTCCTTAGCCATCTCAACTGCGCCCACAAGATCATCAGCCTTACGGATAAGGGGATAATCATTGAAGCGGTAGTTGAAAGTATCCTGTGCCATAAGAGCGCGGAATTCGTCGCCCACGGAGATGGAAGGGAAGCGCTTTACAAAGCCTACATTCAGACCATACCAGCCCTGGTTCATGATGATGCAGCCCAGGGGATTCTTGGATTTATCCATTACTGCTGCAACAAACTGGTCCAGAGACAGGGACGCGTTTTCCAAATCATAGTGGTCCATGTAAGAGTTCCAGTTTGCACCTGCAATGATGCCTGCGCAGTGCATGTAAGACAGCCAGCGGCTGCCGTCAAGAATGATGGTATAATCCTTGAGGGAAGTAAGCAGGCGGTTCATGTAGGGATAGTACTTTAATGCGGTCTCAGAGCACTTGATGTCCATGTCATAAAGGCTCTTGCAGGCTTCGACCTTCATCAGGCCGTTGGGGGTAGTGCGCATAAAGCAGCAGAAGGCCCACTTGCTCTGAATGAAGTCGGAGTCATAGACGGAGGTGGGCACCACCATACCCGCAGTTCCATGGCCGGTGGGAGAACCGAAGCCGAAGTGGAACAGGGTGCGGGTCTCCAGACGCATCAGGTCCATGGTGAAGGCCTTGAATGCCTTGCGGTAGTAGTTGTTCACGTAGATCTCACGGGGATCATCGTAGTAAGCGAAGATCAGGTGATCTGCATCAAAAACCTTCTCCAGGCCCCAGAGTGTGCCGATTCTGGTCTCAATGGGAACGCCCTTTTCGTAGGAGCTGACGGCCTCAACCTCGCCCAAATGCTCCTTCAGTTCGTAGAAGTCAATGACCTCGTCGCCCTCACGGGGAGTACGGTACATAACGACCTTGGTACGGATATCGTAAGCACCGGTGCGTCTCTCGATTTCTTCCTTGATGGTTTTGACCATCTCAATGTAGGGCAGGCCGCCGAACATGAGGAAGCCGTGCTCACAGGTCATGATGTTGACGCTGTCACCGGGCTTGATCCTGGACATGTCAATGTTCTTCAGGGCTTCTCTGGTAGAGTCCGCCGTGGGCTTCAGATCGTCGCCGCTGTGAGAGTAGATTGCCTCAGGCATTCCGGGGAACAGGTCGCTGACCTTGACCGAAACCATGTCGGGATGCTCATATGCGTGCATCTCAGGCTTGTTGCTGTAAACGGAAACGCTGAAATTGTTAATCTCTCTTGCCGGATAAATTTTTACGTCGCTCATTTTTTCTCGCTCCTTTCCTTCATCATCTTGCGGTACATCTCATTGCCCTTTTCAACCTCTGCGGGGTTCCACTGAACGAACTTCTGTTCCTCAATGTCATGGCTGATCCGCTTATCGTGATCCATGACCCCCTCGGGCAGAGTAAAGAGCAGGGGCTTGATGTAGTGATAGGTCTCGTAATCGGAGGTGTCGGTGGTCTCGTGATCGGTCTGGGGGTAGCCGGCAGCCTCAAGAAGTCTGTACATGGTGTTGGAGCAATAGTAGCCGCCGCAGCCGCCGCCGGTACCGGTCATGCGGTGCAAGTCCTTGATGGTACGGGCACCGGCCATGATCGCACGGACGATCTCCTCGGCGGTCGTGTTGGTGCACTGGCAGGTGCTGTCCAGAGGACGGAGAAATGCCTTGTTGCAGATTTCGATGATCTCTTCCACTCTGTCGGAGCCGTCGTAATCGCAGGTGACAACATGGGGAGTGTCCAGAGGCTCCATGCTGATTGCACCGTGGGTGCACAGCTCCCAGCACAGTGAGCAGTTCAGGCAAAGGCTGGGATCAACCTTGGCCGTGCCGTGGCACTTGAGGCAGCGACCGCACTCATCCTTGACCTGCTGTTCGGTGAGACCGATGGCAACTTCCTTCTGGTTGGTGACACGCTCAGCAATGGGCAAATTGTTCATCTTTGCGGCGCTGAGCACGCTGGTCTTGCCAACCTCCAGCTCGGGCAGGACGATCTCTTCGCCCACGGTGATGCCGGACTGGGAGCCAAGATAATTATTGATGTTGACTGCCGCCTTCTTGCCGTCTGCGATGGCCTGGATGGCAGTAGCTGCGCCGCGGACCACATCGCCGCCGGCAAAAACATAGGGCTTGGAGCTCATGCCCTTCTCGTCCAGGACAATACGGCCGGCCTTGGAGACAACGACCTCATCCTTGTTGATGAAGGGGAAGTCGGAATACTGGCTGACAGCCACGATAATGTTGTCGACCTCGACAACAAACTCTTCCTCGGTCTTGGTGGTACTTCTGCGCAGCTTCTCGTCCTTTACACTGGGAACCATGCGCACGCACTTGAGGCCCTGAACCTTGCCCTCGCCCACCACTTCAACCGGTGCGGCCAGATCCAGAACACGGACGCCCTCTTCGAAGGCCTCCAGCAGCTCCCGCTCCTCGCAGGGCATGTCGTTTCTCTGTCTGCGGTAAACAATGGTGACTTCTGCGCCCAGTCTGCGTGCAGTACGGGCAGCGTCGATGGCCGTGTTGCCGCCGCCGATGACAGCGACCTTCTTGCCGATCTCAACAGGCTTGCCCAGATTGACTGCCTTGAGAAAATCAAGACCATGATACACGCCGGGCATGTCCTCTCCGGGAATATTGGCCTTGCGGCTGAGCTGAGTGCCGGTGGAAACATAGACAGCGTGGAACTTCTTGTACAGCTCGTCAAAGCTCACATCTTCGCCCACGGTGGTGTTCAGATGGATCTGCACACCGGTGGCTTCGATTGCCTGAATGTCCCGGTTGAGCACAGCCTTGGGCAGACGGTACTCAGGAATACCGTAGGCCAGGACGCCGCCGGCAACACTCTCAGACTCGAAAACCTCAACGGAATAGCCACTCAGCTGCAGGTAATATGCACAGCTCAGGCCGCTGGGGCCGGCGCCGATAACGGCAATTTTCTTTCCGTTGGATTTGCGCTTCTTTTCCACAACAGGCATGCCGTTTTCGAAAGCCTTGTCTGCGACAAAACGCTTGATGTCGCGGATACCCACGGATTCATCCAGGTCGTTTCTGTTGCATGCTACCTGGCAGGGATGGTTGCAGATTCTGCCGCATACAGAGGGGAAGGGGTTGGACTGACGAATAAGGCGGTATGCATCCTCATATCTGCCGGCACCTGCCAGAGCGATATAGCCCTGAACATCCGTTCCGGCAGGACATGCAGTGCCGCAGGGAGGTACATACCCCGGCATTACTCCGGGAGTAACTTTGATTGCATCGGTGGGGCAATGGCGTTCACAGTTTTTGCAGCCAACGCATTTGCTCTGATCCACACGTGCTACTCTTTCTACGATCTTCACTGTTTTTCTCCTTTCAATTTTTGAACCTCTATATTTAACTATAGTGTTCTCAATGGTGTTTTTCTGCGAGTTTCTCCTTGAGGCGAGTCCGGAGAAGGCCGGCAACGGTAGCCGCGACAGTTTCTTTGCTCCAGCCGTCGCTGATGCCTTTAATGACAGCGTCAATGCAGAGCTCAACCTCGTCGTGAGGTCCGGGCAGAGCAACAAAGGTTGTAACACCCTCCTGACCCACGCAGATGCGAATACCGTCTTTGCTGTGTCTGCCGTGGCCTGCATGGAACTTTGCGATGTAAGGAGCCGCAGCACTGCTGTCCAGAAGCTGAATGGCTTCCACGCTGAAATCTTTATTTTCAGCGCCTACGCCGCCCGTGGTAATGCACAGGCCGTAGCCCATTTCCGCGGCCCGGGAAAGTCCGGCAGTAAAAAGTCTCAGGTCATCCTTCATTACCTCGCCTTTATCCACAGTAAAGCCGGCCTCGGTCAGCTTCTGCATGATGAAGGGGGTGTTGGTGTCTTCAATCTCCCCTGCTTCCACCTCAGCGCCTGTGGGGAAAACGATAGCCCTCTTTGCAATGTTCAACCTGATCTGTTCTGCCAGGGCTTTTGAGCGGCTCATTTCCAGCTGTGCCTCGAAAATACTCTCGTCGTCGCCGGCAATCCAGCCAAGCATACCGTTGGAGACAACAGAAGCGTTGGCTTCCAGTCCCACGCCCTTGATTCGGCCAAGCTGTTTGAGCAGGGTTTCCTCTTTGGAGACAAACTTCTCCGGGTCCAGGTGGCTGCACAGTACATCCAGGCAAACGAAGCTGTCCCGGACGTCAATAACAAGTACATCCTCCCGGGAAACGCCGATCACATCGGCCACTACGTCTGAAAGCTCATTCAGATTTGTCCCATTGAGATGTATGCCCTGTATGGTAAGCTCGTGCTTATTGAACAGCTGATACTGGGAGTGCTGATATTTGGCAGCCTGAACCTCTTTCACTTCCAGCCGCAGATCCATCAGCGGAGCATCGATTATGGCCCGGCCCACGCCGATAATGTCGGCACCGGCGGCAATAATCTCCTCAATCTGATCCAGAACCACTCCTCCGCCGTATGCCAGGCTGAGCTTTCGCTCTTCATCCCCGGTCTGCAGCTCACTGAGGGCACTGCGCAGGGCTTCGGAGACTGCTTTCAGGTCTTCAATTTTTCCACTGTCCACATAAATAGTGTCTGCGCCGGAGTAAAGGGCAGTAAGAGCTTCCCGGACGATGTTGCCGTTTTCATAGCGGCCTTTGACCTGAATGACTTTTTTACGGTCATTGATACCAGCGACTGCGATCAGCGCTTTCTGCACGCCACCGAAGATGGCCACATAATTCTTGTCCAGATAGATCATGGGCTCATCGCACATGCGAACAGAGACGCCGCCTGTCAGCATGGCCTGGCGAAGTTTGTTTTTGATTTCTCCGGGCATTTTTTTCCAGGAGCCGCAAACGATCTTCGCCCGGCCGCTGACCTTACGGCTGAATGCTCTCGCCGCCGTGGCCACGCCGGAATATTTGGAGATCTCACTGATGAGGCTGTCCTCCGCTGTACAGATCTGGGTAGGCATTCCGGAAAACTCCATGAGCATATCCCCGGCAAAGACCTCTTCACCTTCATGCACTGCATAGGTGACAGAAAGCCCAATCTCCTCCGCCTTTTTCAGGGCAGCAGGTATGCCGGATACGATACCGTCACTGTCTGTATAGATTCCGGCGGTTACTTTGTCGGAACCGTTTTTTTGAAAAATCAGTTCTCTGATGTCAGCCATAACTTTATCAATCCATGTTGTAAACAACTTCAAACGCGTCATGCACCGCACCGAAGATGTCTCCTACTCTGCGGGCAGAGCCAATCTGGTAAATGGTAATGTTTCTGCCTCTGAAACTCTCGGCAAGAGCGTTGACGGGACGGAGACCGATGGCCAGTACGGTGGTGTCGCATTCCAGCTGTTCGGGTTCAGTGGATCCGTCAGTTTTCTGGATCAGCGCGCCCTTTTCGTTGACTTCCAGCAACTTCATACCGGTGAGCATGTTGACCTTGTACTGCTCCAGCATGGCCTTGAGCATCATCTTGGGCTGCTTGGGTACGAACATCACGTCCATCACCGAGGGCATAGCCTCAAGCAGAGAGACCTCATAGCCGTCACGGGCCAGAGCAACAGCCGTCTCGCACCCAATCTGACCACCGCCGGCCACAAGCACCTTCTTACCGGTGCTCACCTTGCCTTCCAGCACATCCAAAGCGGAGACTGCCTTGTTGATGCCCTTGATGGAGGCAGGAGCGACACTTTCTGCGCCGGTAGCCAGAATGACGGTGTCAAAGCCACGGATCTGGACCTCATCTGCGGTAATAAGGGTGTTAAGATGTACAGGAACCTTGTTGTCACGCAGCTCGCTGATCAGCCAGTCCTTGTATCTGCGGACGTCGACCTTCATGGAATCGGCACCTGCAGCCAGAACTTCGCCGCCCAGAGCGCAATTTTTCTCAAAAAGCTCTACGGTGTGGCCGCACTCTGCTGCAGTGATCGCAGCCTGCATACCCGCAGGGCCGCCGCCGATAACGGCAATCTTTCTGGGATTGACCGCCTTGCGGGGACGAGTGTTCAGTTCTCTGGTGGCTCTGGGATTTACAGCACAGCCGCCGGCAATTCCTCTTTCCACCATATTGCCGTAGCAACCTACATTGCACCCAATGCAGGGTCTGATCTTCTCAGGAATGCCCATCTCGATTTTCCTGGGGAAATAGGGGTCAGCCAGCGCAGGACGGGCCAGAACAACGCCGTCCACCTTGCCGGATTCCACTGCGTGGAGGCAAAGGTCAGGATCGCCCATTCTGGAACGGGCCAGAACAGGAATACCCACCTGCTCCTTCACCTGCGCGTACAGATCCAGTGCGTGCCCCTTGGGCATATAGCCGGGAGGACATGCGTGATAGAAGGAGTCGTAAATGCCAACGTCAGCCAGAATGGCGTTAACACCGGCCTTCTCCAACAGTTTCGCAATCTCAATGGCCTCTTCCACGGTACGGCCGGCCTCGTTTTCGCCGGTGAGAGAACCCTTGTTCAAAGCAGTGATGAAGCTCTTGACGCCGAGACCAATGGTAACAGCAAAATCGCTGCCACAGACCTGATGAATTCCTTCAACCATTTCGGTGATTACGCGAACCCGGTTTTCCAGGTATCCGCCGTACTCATCTTCTCTGTGGTTCGCGATAGGCATAAGGAAATTGTCCAACAGGTAGCCCCAGTGGGCTGCGTGCAGGTCCACACCGGCGAAACCGCTGTCCTTCATCAGAGCAGCAGCCTTGATCATGCACTCCTGCTTCTTGTGGATCTGATCCACCGTAATCTCTCGGTTGCGCTCATTGGGAAAGTTGAAGGTCTCTACTGCAGAAGGAGCAAGGGCCCCGCGGGAGTTACGGCCACCGCCCATACCCACTTCGCCGAACACTTTCGTGCCGTATGCGCCGCAGCGCTCCACCAGCATACTGGCCATTTTCTTGTATCTGCCCGGTGCATACAGCGGGTTTTCTACTAATGTAGGCGGATAGTTGTCTACCAGATTGTCGACCATGGCCACGCCAAGGAAGACCGCACCGAAGCCGCCTTTTGCTCGCTCGGTGTAATAGGCAATGCCGTCGTTATTCAGTGCGCCATAGGAGTCATACATCTGGTTGCATCCCATGGGGCCCATAATGAAACGATTCTTAATCTGCTGTTTTCCGATATTAAAAGGAGTGAAAAGAATATTGTATTTATCGCTCATCGTGTCACCTCGTAATGAAAAATCTGGAGGGTGTGCCGCACAAGAGCCCTGTTTTTGGCAGAGCCCTCGTGCAAAAGAAGAACGCAGTGGTATCTTAGGCTTTCTTAACAGCCTCAGCCCATCTTGTCTCAAGCTGATCGACCTGCTCTTTGGAGTAGCCAAGCTGGCCAAGGATCTCATAGTTGCCGCAGCCGAAGCCTTCAAGAGGTTTGTACTCCGGTTTGTCGGCTGAGAATTCAAAGGGGCTGCCCACTAGACGACGGGTTCTCAGGGCCATTCCTTCGGGCATGGGGATGTCGGCAAACCAGCCGGCCTCATTGTAATGGGGGTCCTGGTCCACATCTTCATAGGTGTATACTCTGGAGCAGGGCAGCCCGGCAGACAGCAGCGCTTTTTCCGCGTTTGCCGCAGTACCCATTTTCTCCAGCCACTCATACAGCACCGGCATCAGAATTTCGGTATTTTCCAGTCGCTTCATGTTGGAAGCAAAGCGGGGGTCCTCGCAAAGCTCAGGACGGCCGATGAGGCGGAAGAAGCGGAAGGTCAGGCTGTTGTTGGAGCAGGCAATGATGATGTACTTGCCATCGGGACATCTGAAGGTGCCGTAGGGGCAGAGCAGGTTGGAACCCTGACTGCCGGTCTTTTTCGTCTCCCGGTGGTAGATGCGCTGGTCATCCAGCTTTACCGCCATGGACGCAAGGGTTTTCACCAGAGAGATGTCCACATACTGGCCCAGACCGGTTCTTTCACGGTAGTACAGCGCGGCATTGATTGCGCCGAATCCGGAGGTTGCGGCGCCGTAGTCGCCGATTTCACAAAAGACCTTTACCGGACCGGTGTTGTCGTCGCCGTTGTAGTACATCATGCCCGATGCGCCCTGCGCAATTACGTCATAGCCGGGTCTGTCCGCATAAGGGCCTTTGTGACCCCATGCGGAGATGGAGCCGTAGATCAGCCGGGGGTTAATCTCCCGCAGGACTTCATAGCCCAGCCCCAGTCTGTCCATTGCGCCGGGCCGGTTGCTTTCCAGTACGATGTCGGCGGTTTTGCACAGCTCTTTGGCGATTTTCAGACCTTCCGGGTCTTTCAGGTCAAGAACCAGAGATTTTTTGCCGTGGTTTAGGGTGTGATATTGGGCGCTGACACCGTCAAACATGGGAGGGTATCCACGGCTGTCATCGCCGTAAACCGGACGCTCCACATGAATGACGTCTGCGCCGTACTCGGCAAGCCAACGGCCGATTGTGGGGCCGGCAATATTGGTAGTAAACTCAACGACGCGAAGTCCTTCGTATAATCTCACTTCTATGCTCCTTTATTCTGCAAGAGGATTGAATTTTTCAAAATTATCCCAATCGGTGCAGTACCAGGGCTGGGTGCCAGAGATTTCCCGGGTAACTCTGGTCTTGTTCAGCAGGTGGCGGAAGGTCAGGTTTTCGGAGACAGAGTTGCCGCCCCAGGTGCCGCAGCCGATGGTAATAGAGGTGATGATAGGGATTCTGCCGCCCATGGTGGGCTGGTTGATGTGGAATCGGCCCACAGGAATACGCTTCGCCGCATACTCTACATGGTCATCATTGGTGGTCCACAGGGTACTGGTGTGTCCAGCGCCCTCTACCTCAAGGTTTGCAACAGCCCGGTCAACCGCATCCTCGAACTTTTCATAAACGGTGTAGCGAACGATAGGGAAGAGAATCTCGCGGCAGAGAACCTCGGCCTCGCCCCAGGCCTGATTCTTGACCAGCATGATCTTGGCGGTCTCGGGAATGTTCAGGCCGCACATTTCGCCCACCTGATAGGGGAACTTGCCCACAACTGCTCTGTTGAGCTTGGTGCCACCGTCAGGGAACACCAGAGCACGAAGGGCCGCAATATCTTCATCCTTATCAATGAGGAAAGCGCCATGCTCCTGCATGTATCCCTTCCACTGCTCCAGCTGCTGGGCATGGATATGTACGGTCTGGGCACCTGCGCAGGGAACACCGTTGTCCTTGGCGCGGTGTGCTACACACAGGGTCGCCTGTCTCTCCAGCTCAGCGTCGCTGATGCCCAGATCAACGATTTCCTGAACGTTTCCCTGACCCACACCGAATGCAGGCTTACCGGAGGAGTATGCAGCCTTGACACGGCCGGCACCGCCGGTGGAAATGCAGGCGTCACAGGTGCTCATCATCAGGTTGGTTGCCTCTCTGCTGGCGTACTCTTCGCTGATGCACTGAATCAGGTCAGCAGGAGCACCTACGGATTCAAGCGCCTCTCTCAGCAGCTTAACCATCTTCACAGACAGCCGCACGGACATGGGGTGAGGCGCGATAATCACGGAGTTACGGCCCTTCAGTGCCATCATGGCGTTGCCGATGATGGTGGCCACAGGGTTGGTGCTGGGCATAACGCAGCCGATTACGCCCATGGGCTTGTAGAGAATCTTGATGCCGGGCTCCAGAGGGCTGTCTTCATAGTCCACAGTGTTCTGGCCCTTGCAAATAGCCCACTGGCCGAAGACAATGCCCTTCAGTTTGGACATCTTATCGTTTACGTTGCCCATCTTGGTCTCGTTGAGAGCATCAGTGCAGAGTTCCTCTGCATATTCGCAAGTCTTCATACCGATGGCGCGAAGCACTTCGTCCACACGGCGGTTGGTGGTAAACTCGCGTTCAAACTTTTTCTGTGCTACCTTGCTCTTGGCATACAGGCCCTGCATATACTCTTCCAGCTGTTCGGGAGTGATGACTTGATTTTCGCTCATGGTTTTACCTCATTTCGAAAAAATTTATATTTTTTGTAGATTTATGCGTTGTTTTCATTGTATCACCCTTTCTTTTTCGTGAAAAATACCAAAATTGCATTGCCCAAGGCCTGCCGCTATTCGTTATTTGTTCAACAAAGTCTGTCAACCGGCTTTTCTCTTCGCCCTTTTCATTATTTGTTTGACAAAGCACAGGGCTTTCGTTATTATGGATAAAAAGCCAGAAAGGGGTATGCGGACTATGGATTTTGACAGCATAAATTATTTTCTCAGCATTTGTACCTCCGGCAGTTTTTCCGAAGCGGCAAAAAGATTGTATATCTCTCAGCCCACCCTGAGCCGGCGCATCACGGCGCTGGAAGACGAGCTGGGCACTGAGCTGTTTTCCCGTAAGAGTACCGGCATTTCCCTTACCCCGGCCGGAAAGGTCTTCTATGAGGAGCAGACCAAGCTCATGAATTCCCAGTTTCGTCTGATCGAAAAAATGAAATCCTTCCGGCAGGAATATGCCGGCGCCTTGAATATCGGCATCCGGGAGGATCTCTCTTATGATCTGATTCTGAGAACCGCAATGTATGTCAAGTCCGTCCACCCCAATCTGGACATCCGTATCTTTGCGTACAGCACTAATGACTTGGCCGAACGGTATATAGCAGGCCAAATTGACATTGCGTTCAACCTGAAAGATTATTTTCCCGGACATTATCCCGGCGTTGTTGAGACCGTTTTGAAAATTTCCCCTACTATCCTCATCCCCAAAAGCCACAGGCTTTATGATATACATCCTTTAAAGTTGTCTGATATTGTGGGAGAGCAGTTTGTCATCATGAAAAGAGGCTCCGGTATGCAAAAGTACACGCTGAACATGTTTGAAAAACACGGAGTAAGCTTCAAGGATGCGTTTGCCTGCAATTCGTCAACCGCACGGCTCTCTACCGCCGTCTTAAACGGCTATCTCGCTATCGGTTCCTCATACTGGATGGACGAGCAAAGCCCAAAAGATTTTTTCCGTTCCGTCATTGTTCCCGACTCCAATATCAACTGCGCAGATTTATGTATTGCCTACCAGCCGGAAAACACGCTGGCCAGCCGCTTTGCCTCCTATTTGCAGAACATGCACTTTGATGAAGAATACAGTGAAATGGAAACCCTGATCATTGACTGATCCACCCGGCAACAGCAAAAGCACCCCATTTGCTTCATTGGCGAGCAAATGGGGTGCTTTTTCCCGTCTGTACACAGCTGGAATACCGAAAACGAATAGCTGTCTGGGATCAGGTATACAGCTTTGGCATTTCAAAGGGGATGAAAAATATGCTATTTTGAAGAAAGAAGTGAAAATTTCGACAAAAATTGTTATTAATGGAGGGAAAACAAAATGGTTAAAAGCTTCAGCATTGCAAAAAAGCCCCGGGTACTGTTCGGCGTTGGTCTTACAACTGAGGCACCGAAAGAATTGAAGAAAGCGGGCTGCAAAAACATCTTCGTTTTGAGCGATCCTGTTTTGAAAAAGATGGGTGCATTTCAGCCGCTGTACGACGCACTGGACTCAGAAGGACTGGACTATGTTATCTGCGATGAATTTGACCGTGACCCTACGGACGTCATGGTAAACCATGTGGCATCTATTGCCGTTGAAGCGAAGATCGACGGCATTATCGGTATCGGCGGCGGGGCTACCATGGATATTGCCAAATGCGTAAACCAGCTGATCCACAGCGAGTTTCCCATCAACCGGTATCTGGCCCCGGACTTTGCGACCCCCAACCCCGGCGTACCTCTGGTGCTGATTCCCACCACCCCTGGCACCGGCAGCGAGACTTCTTCTGCCCTTTCCCTGATTGACACCGTAAACAATGTAAAAACCGGCAATGTTACGGAAAACAACATTGCCACTCTGGCCATTGTAGACCCCACTTACTGCATGACCATGCCCGACAGTCTGACCGCCCAGTCCGGGCTGGATACCATGTGCCATGCGGTGGAATCCATTGTATCCGCACAGCGCAATCATATGAGCACCGCACTGTCCCTGAAGAGCTTTGAGCTGGTCTGGAACAATCTGCCCAAAGCGCTGAGCGACGAAAACTGCCTTGAAGTGCGCGCGGAAATGTCCGCTGCTGGACTTATGGCCGGTATCGCCTACACTGATGCCCAGGTGAATTTCGGCCATTTCATCATTCATGCCCTGGGTGCCAGATATCACACCCCCCACGGTGAACTGTGCGGTGTTGTACTCCCCTATCTTGCAGAGTTCTGCACAAAGTATATGTCCGCGGAAATGGCACAGATTGCCCGGATTATCGGCATTGATCCCGCGGCGGAAAACTTCGGCGCAGAGATGGCTGAAAAGATTCGCGTCTTTGTCCGTGGAACCGGCCTGCGCTCACTGGCCGGCTGCGGCATTCCCAAAGAAGAGGTTCTGGAAATGACAGAAATGATGTATGGAGGCTTTCAATCCAGCAGAGCCACCGCGTCCTGCATGAAGCAGGCTCCGAAAGCAGAATTTACGCATTTTATCGAAAAAATTGCGTCTGATCAATAAGCTCCCGAGCCTTTTTCCCTACCATAATAAACTTGAAGAATTTCTTTGATGAACATCCCAAGGCAGCGCTGGCTTTTTCCCGGAGCGCGGAATCTGCTTACCTTCTCTATGAGGCATTGAAAAGCGGCGCGGATATCCCACCCTATTTCGTAAATACCCAGTTTCATTCCCGGTTTGAAGAGGAAAATACACGGAGATTATGCGCCCAGATGGGGGGGTACAGCTCAGTACAATCCAACCAGACATCCTGTCCGTGGCTTAGATTACCCCCGAGCATGAGCTTACAGATCATGGTGTCCGTGGAATTTCTCATCCAGGAACAGGTTCCGAACCCAGTATTGCAGTTTGCGGAAGAGGTATAGGCTGTTTTCAGCCAGGATGTGTTGGAAGAACCGTTTGCCGCCACATCTCCAATGGTGTAGATCCGGTTGGTTCCGCCAAGGGTTTCCGCCCCTACCCAAGACCAAATGATGTTGGGGATCAGCGTGGAGCCGTTCTGCGTAATACTCAGCTTGCCGTAGTAGGCATCAAGATAGTTCTGAATTGCCAGATTGCTGGCGCCCAGGTATTTCAGAACCGCCGCGTACAGGGAACTGTCTGTCGCCCCAGTTTCGCCCTTTGCTACATTCAGCTTATCCCATGCGCCATAGCTGTTGCCAAGAATAATCCTGGCAAGAAACTGTTCAATGGCATAGCTGCCGTTCGTTTCATTGCGGACGATACAGGGGGATGTCTCGGGCTTTCCCGCTCTGCAGGGTGTTGATAACGCTGCCGTGAGAATTATATCGGTTGTAGCACTGATCGTACAGGTAATAGACGATTTGCATGGTCACGCCAACGGCAACCATAATACTGGATCCGCTTCCCGCAGCATTTCCACCACCGCCGCCGTCACCGATCTCTGAACCTGAGCTGCCGCCGTTGCTTGCATAGGTGTTGAAAGATCCCACAAGGTCAAGAACCATTGGAATTTCGCTATCCACTTTGGCAAGCTCTATAAATGATATAGTTTGCGTCCTGCCCGTTCGCAGAGCGATTTGGGCAAAAAAAGACCTTGAGAAGCAGTCGTTTCTCAAGGTCTTTTATCCAAATCAGATTGCCGGAACAGGCGAATTTAACCCAAATGAGCGATTTTTCCGTCTCTGCATCAGTTTTAGCATCATTTGATGTAAGTTTGATGTAAAGATGTATTTTCGGGGCTTTCCTCAAACCCGCAAAGCCTTGCAAAACCAGGCTTTTTCGGCTTTTCAGTTCTCCAAGGGCTTCATTGTGGGGAACAAAATCACGTCCCGGATGGAGCTGCTGCCGGTAAGCAGCATGACGCAGCGGTCGATGCCGATGCCCAGGCCGCCGGTGGGAGGCATACCGTACTCCAGAGCATTGATGAAATCCTCGTCCATCATGCCGGCCTCGTCGTCGCCCTTGGCCCGCATCTCCACCTGCTTCTGGAAACGCTGCTTCTGGTCGATAGGGTCGTTCAGCTCGGAGAAGGCGTTGCCCATCTCGCTGCTGCAAATGAACAGCTCAAAACGCTCCGTCAGCCGGGGGTCCTTGGGGCTGCGCTTGGCCAGGGGGGACACGTCCACCGGGTGCATGGTGATGAAGGTGGGCTGGATCAGCTTCTCCTCCACCTTCTGATCGAAGCACTCATAGAGAGCGTGGCCCCAGGTAGGCTCCACCTTCTCCATGTCCACGCCGGCTGCCTTGGCGGCGGCAACGGCTTCCGCGTCATCGGTGATGGCCATGAAGTCAATGCCCACATATTCCTTCACCGCTTCCGCCATGGTCATGCGCTTGAAGCCGGGGGCCAGGGAAACCTGCTGCCCCTGCCACTGGACGTCATAAGTACCCAGAATCTCCATGGCCGCGCCGGAGAGCAGATCCTCAAACAGGTCCATCATGTCGTTAAAGTCGGCATAGGCCTCGTACAGCTCCACCGTGGTGAACTCCGGGTTGTGCCGGGTGTCCATGCCCTCGTTGCGGAAGATACGGCCCAGCTCATAAACCCGCTCGATGCCGCCCACGATCAGCCGCTTCAGGTTCAGCTCCGTGGCGATGCGCAGGTACATGTCGATGTCCAGGGTATTGTGGTGGGTGATGAAGGGCCGGGCAGTGGCGCCGCCGGAGATGGTGTTGAGCACCGGGGTCTCCACTTCCATGTAGCCCCGGTTCTCCAGGAAACGGCGCACATAGCTGACAAACTGGGAGCGAATGATAAAGTTGCGGCGGCTGTCCTCATTGACGATCAGGTCCACATAGCGCTGGCGGTACTTCAGCTCCGTATTGGTCATGCCGTGGAACTTCTCCGGCAGGGGCCGCAGGGACTTGCTCAGCAGCGTCACCGTCTGCACATGGACAGAGATTTCCTCCGTCCTGGTCTTGAACACATAGCCGCTGACGCCGATGATATCACCGATGTCATACTTGCGGAAGTCCAGAAACTCCGTCTCACTGACGGCGTCGGAACGGATGTAAAGCTGAATCTGGCCCTTGCCATCCTGAATGTGGCAGAAGATGGCCTTGCCCATGCCCCGCTTGGACATGATGCGGCCGCAGACGGAAACGGTCTTTCCGTCAAAGGCGTCATAGTTCTCCTTGATTTCCTGGCTCCAGGCGCTGCGGATAAACCGGGTCTGCTGGAAGGGGTCTCTCCCCTCCTGCTGCAAGGCGGAAAGCTTGTCCCGGCGGATCTGCAAAATTTCTGACAGCTCCTGCTCCTGGGCAGGCTGCATGTTCTTTTCTTCGCTCATATTTTTCCTCTGTCCCCCACGCTATTGATTACTTATTCTCAACAGAAATGATCTCGAACTTCAGCTCCCCTGCCGGTGCCATGATGCTTACGGTCTCACCGGCCCGGTGGCCGCGAAGTCCGCACCCCACAGGAGAATCGTCGGAAATACGGCCTGCTCTGGGGTTCGCTTCCTGGGAGCCCACGATCTCATAGGTCTCCTCAAAATCGTCTGCCACATCACGGACCTTCACAATGCTGCCCAGGGTAACGGTGTCCTTGGGTGCGTCCGCATCGATATTATCCACGATTTCCGCGTTCTCGATCAGTACCTTCAGCTCCTCGATGCGGGAGTAGACCTTGCCCTGCTCGTTCTTGGCCTCGTCATACTCGCTGTTCTCGGACAGGTCACCGAAGCTGCGGGCTTCCTTGATCTGCTCGGCAACCTCTTTCATGCGGACGGTTTCCAGCTCATAAAGCTCCTGCTTGATGGCGTCAAGGCGCTCCTGGCTCATTTTGAATCTGTTGGAATTCGGCATATTTACGCTCTCCTTTTCTCCGTCATGGGAGAATTATTGTATTTTGGCATTATATCCTTATTTTGCAGTGCTGTCAACTTTTACTCAGCAGGGTCAGCGCCGCCATCAGCTGCTGGTCGGCGGAGACGCTGGCAGTGCCGGTGCTCTCGCCGGTGGTACCCTGGGTGGTGCCCGTGGCGGAAGCGTCGCTGTTGTAGGTGATCACGTCGGGCACCACGCCGCCGTTGCGGCTGATGTCGTTGCCGTTGCCGGTGATATAGGTGCCGGTGGACAGCTGCAGGGCGCTGCCGTCGCTGAGGGTAATGGTCTCCTGGGTCCTGGTCTTGCCGGTGGTGGCCTCCCCCAGAATGGTGGCCCAGTTGTATTCCTGCAATACCGCCGCGCAAAGCTCCGCCTCGGCAAAGGTTCCCGTGTTCACCAGCACGCACATGGGCAGCTGGATGCACATCCCGTCAGACTGCACCACCTCTTGCTTGCCGTTCTTGTCCATCTCCGCGAACAGCACACCGTTGGGCAGCAGATAGTCCAGGAAGGAGGCCACCTCCCCCCGCAGTCCGCCGGGATTATTGCGCAGGTCGATACACAGAGCGATGGCCCCCTGGTTCAGCAGCTGCTCAATGGCATTGATGGCGTCCTGGCTGCTGCCGGCCTCAAAGTTACTGATCTGCACATAGCCTGCCTCGGTTTTCTCCATACGGGCGTTCACCGCCGAGGTATAAGCCGCGGAACAGTCCACCTCAATGGGGCTCTGCCCCCGGCCGAAGCCAAGGGTGAACTTGCCGTTCATTCTTGAGCGGATGGCCGTGCGGGCCTCCTCCAGGGTGTATTTGGTGATATCCTCGTCGTCAACAGAGGTGATGTACATCCCGGTGGTAAGCCCCGCCAGGGCCGCCGGGGATGCCGGGTTTACGCCGATGACCTGGAAGCCGCCGCCGTTTTCATCCTTGAGCATGGAGATTCCGATATCCTGGTACTCGTTGGCGGAGGACAGCTGATAGGTCTTGTACTCGTCGGAGGACATGTACTTGCTCCATGGGTCGTTGAGTCCGCTGACCATAGCCGCGGCGGCGTAGTTTCCCAGGGCCGCTCTGTCTACCTCGTCAATGAAGTTTTCGTCGATCACGTCCTTAATCTCGATATAGCGCATGGCCTCGGCGTAATCCTCCTTGCCGCCCACGTTGTCCAGCATGGTATAGTAAGTATACGCCACGGCGCCGCTGATAATCAGGATGAAAGCAATCAGTACGAATTTCAGCTTGATCCTTATATTGAAGACCGCCGAAAAAAACTGGGCGATGGCGCTCAGCAAGCGGTTTCCTAAACTCTGCATTCGGAACCTCCTCTGTATTTACAGCCGTTTGCCGGACAGCCAATAGGGGCTGTCCGGCGGGCTTGGTTTGATTCTTTTTTCAGACTCCCGCGTCTGCGGAAATAGTCAGGCCGCTGAAGAACTGCTCCGGGTCAATGCGGGTCCCGTTTTTCAGCACCTCAAAGTGCAGATGGGGCCCGGTGGAATTGCCGGTGCTGCCCACCGCGCCGATGGTAGCCCCCTGGGAAACTGTCTGTCCCACGGATACGGAGATGGAGCTCAGATGACCGTACAGCGTCACATAGCCGTTGCCATGGTCGATCATGATGCAGTTGCCGTAGCCGCCGTTCCATCCGGCCAGGGTCACGCTGCCGCCGTCAGAGGCGTAGACCGCTGTCCCCTGGTTGGAGGCAATGTCGATGCCGGTGTGGCTCTTCTTCTCCCCGGTAATGGGGTGGACCCGCAGGCCAAAGCGGCTGGACACATACACATAGGATGCCACCGGCCACAGGAAGCTGCCGGTCGCATTGGCGTTTCCGCCGCCGCTGCCGCCGCCGCCGGCTGCCGCGGCTGCTGCCGCCTCTGCTGCCCGCTGGGCCTCCAGCTCCGCCACCAGCTTGTCAATGGTGGCATTGGCCGCGTCCTCCGCCGCCATAATGGCGTCATACTCCGCCTGGCGGTTCTCCAAGTCATTTTCCAGGTCCAGGATGATCTGGATGGCCTCCTCAATGTCCTTCTCCAGCTCCTCCTGCTCCGCCTTCAGCTGGGCCTTCAGGTCCTCCAGCTCACTGCGGGTATCCTCATAATCGGCCTTGACGCTCTCAGTATTTTCTCTGGCGGCGATGTAGGCATCCTCAAGCTGCCTGTCGCTCTCCATAATTTCGCCCACGTCGTCCATGGCGGTGAGCATATCGGAAAAGCTGTCCGACTTGGAGATAATGGCCAGAATATTATAGCCGCCGTTTTCCTCCATAGCCCGGACTCTGGCCCGATACCGCTCCAGCTGTTCATTTTCCAGGCGCTGGGCTTCTTCCAGCTCCGCCGCCTTCTCGGCGATCATCTCGTCGTAAAGCTCGATCTCCTGGTTGTTCAGCTGGATCTGCTGGAGGGTGTACATATTCCGCTCGTCCATGGCCTGCTTCTGGGCCACCACGTCGGCCTTCTCGGCCTCCAGGGCCTCCACAATGGCCTGCTTTTCCTGGCGCTGGGCCCGGATGACGTTGCGCTGTTCCTTCAGCTCGTCGATCTGGCTCTGGGTCACCGCATAGGCCGGAACCGGGAACGCCTCGCTGACCACCGTGCCCATCATCAGTACCGACAGGCACAGGGCCACAGCTGCTCTTATCTTTCTCTTGTTCATATCTTTATCCCTGTCTGTTCTGTAGGCTCAGCAGTTGTAATAGGTAAGCCCGGAGAAATAGGATGCCGGGTCTACTCTGCTCCCGCCTACAAACACCTCAAAGTGGCAATGCACGCCGGTAGCTCTGCCGGTGTCGCCCAGGTAGCCGATGGTCTGCCCCTGCTCCACCCAGCTGCCGGCAGTCACGGCCATGCCGGACATATGGGCATACAGGGTGGTCATGTCGCCGTGATCGATCACCACATAGTTGCCGTAGGCCCCATCGTAGGAAGCTGTGATCACCGTGCCGGAGGCAGCGGCAACAATGATGTTGCCGGCGTTGTTGAAGCCGTCGATATCGATGCCGTTGTGGGTAGCGGTCTTGCCGGTGAAGGGGTCGGTACGTGTGCCGAAGCGGCTGGTGACCCGGGTGCTGCAGGGCACGGGCCACATCAGGCCGTTGCCGCTGACGGTGCTGCCGCCGCCGGCATTGTTTATGGCGTCCTGAATTTCTTCCTCACTGTAGGGCGGTTCTTCGCCATTGGCCTCCGCTTCCTCATTGGCCTGCTGCATCTGGTCGGCAAGGCCGGCGTTCTGGGCCGCCTCCTGGGCTTTCTGCCGCTGGTATTCGGCGATCATGTTGGCGATGGCAGCCGCCGCATTGGCCTCCGCCGCCTCCGCCGCTTCATATTCCTGGATGGCCTTCTCGATTTCCTCCTGAAGGTCCTCCAGCTCCTGGGCGTTTTCCTGGATCTGGCGGCCCAGATCGGCCCGCTCTGCCTCCAGCTCCTTCTGCGCGGCTTCATACTCGGCCTTTTCTTCCTCGTATTCCGCCTTGATGGCCTCGGTCTCTTCCCGGGCGTCTATGTAGGCTTCCTGCAATGCTCTGTCGCTCTCCATGATCTCGCCCATGTCGTCCATGGCGGTCAAAAGTTCGGAGAAGTTCTGGGAGTTGACAATCAGCGCCAGGATATTAAAGCCGCCGCTCTCCTCCATCGCCCTTACTCTGGTCTGATAGCGGGCCAGCTGCCGTTCTTCCTTGGTTCTGGCCGCTTCCACTTCCTCGGCCTTTTCCTCAATGAGCTTGTTGTACCCATCGATTTCCTCCGCCACCAGGGTCAGCTGCTCGTTGGCCAGGCGGATCTGCTCGTCCAGGGCCGCCTTCTGCTCCAGTACATTTGCCTGCTGTTCCTTCAGCTGCTCCAGCCGCTCCTGGCATTCCTTCACCTGGCTGGAAAGACTGGCCTTCTGGGCCTTCAGATCATCCAGCTCGTCAGCGTAGGCGCTTACCGGGACCACGCTGAGCACCAGGGATGCCAGCATCATCACACACAGTACGACCGCAATGACCGAAGCAATTTTCTTGTTGTTCATGGTGTTCTCCTTTGGCAATGTAAGACCGCCGGCCGGGCGCTTCCGCCCTTCCGGCCGTTGGGGGCATACTGCCCCTGGTTATGATAGACGCTCAAACTTTCAAATAGTTCCTGATGGCGTTGACGCCGCCGAAAGCACCCACCAAAATCCCCGTAGCCATGTAAACGATAAACACCGGCATGGCCACACTGCTAAAGGGAACCACGGAGATAAAGCTGCCTGCCAGGCCGCTGACCAGGCGGCTGGATATCAGGCTGTAAACCCCCCACTCCGCCACGAAGGCCAGACCGCCGCCCAGGATACCCAGAACCAGCCCCTCCACCACGAAGGGCAGGCGGATAAAGCCGTTGCTGGCGCCCACCATCTTCATGATGGCGATCTCCTCACGGCGGCCAAAGGTGGCAAGCTTAATGGTGTTGGACATGATGAACACGGAGACGAACACCAATATCACGATCAACACCAGAGATACTACACTAACAATGTTGCGAACGGTGACGAAAAAGCTGGCATATTCCAAATGGGCGTTGACCTTTGCCACGCCGGGCACGGCCTCCAGATCGGCCTTGGTGTTGCTCATCAGGGCGATGTCCGCCAGCTGAATCACGAAGCGGTGGCGAAACACATCGGCGTCGATGCCCACGCCGAAGTCCTCGTCATACTGGCTCATGAAACGGTCCATGGCGTCATCCCGGGAGACGAAGGTAACGCTGGCCACATTGGGCACCGCCTCGATGCTGCTCTGCATGGCGGCGGCCTCGGTCTCGTCCTTGATCTCCTCGTCCACGAAGGCCACGATCTCATTCTCGTTTTCCAGGTCCTTGATCAGCGCGTCAATGTTCACCGACAGCAGGGACACACTGCCCATGATGATCAGGCAAGCCATAATAATGGTCACCGACGCGAAAGACATGAAGCCGTGAGTGAAAATGCTGCGGAAGCCCTCACGGATCAGATAACTGTACCTACTCAATCTCATAGCTGTAATACCCATCCATTCCGTCGCTGATCAGGTTGCCGCCATCGATGGTGATAACCCGCTTGGAGAAAGCGTTGACCAGCTCCTTCTCGTGGGTCACCACCATCACAGTGGTGCCCATCTCGTTGATCTTTTCAAACAGCAGCATCAGCTCCAGGCTGCGCACCGGGTCCAGGTTGCCGGTAGGCTCGTCCGCCACGATCATCCTGGGGTTGTTCACCAGGGCGCGGGCGATGGCCACAC
Source organism: Candidatus Limivicinus sp. (assembly GCA_051866745.1). Taxonomy (GTDB): domain Bacteria; phylum Bacillota; class Clostridia; order Oscillospirales; family Oscillospiraceae; genus Limivicinus. The sequence goes on from JBJDXQ010000056.1 coordinate 33,341, forward strand.
GCTGCTGCTCGCCGCCGGACAGCTCATTGGGCATCCGCTTCTCGCGGCCCTCCAGGCCAACCAGCTCCAGTATGTAGGGCACCCGCTTCTTGATGTCCTTGTTGGCGGCGCCCACCACACGCATGGCGAAGGCCACGTTGTCGTAGACGTTCATGTTCTCGATCAGGCGGTAATCCTGGAAAATGACGCCCAGGGTTCTGCGCATTTTGGGCAGCTTGCGCCGCTTGATCCTGCTCATGTCGAAATCGTTGACAATGATCTCGCCGGAAGTGGGGCGGATCTCGCCGGTGATCAGCTTCATGATGGTGGTCTTTCCGCTGCCGGAGGGGCCCACCAGGAACACGAACTCGCCATCCTCGATGGTCAGGTCTATTCCGTCCAGCGCCAGGGTATTGCTGCTTTCATAGACCTTCCTCACATTTTTCATATGAACCATAGATCAATAGTCCTCCAAACTCGTCTTTGCCGGGGAATGTATCGGTCGCTCAGTACTTGCTGTTGTTCAGGGAATCCAGATACTGTTTGACCATCATAGCCACCTTGAACACGATTGCGTGGTCGAACTCACGCAGGTCAAGGCCGGTTATTTTCTTGATCTTTTCCAGCCGGTACACCAGGGTATTGCGGTGCACATACAGCTTGCGGGAGGTTTCGGAGACGTTCAGGTTGTTCTCAAAGAACTTGTTGATGGTCTCCAGGGTATCCTCATCCAGAGTCTCAATGGGTTTTTTCTTGAACACCTCGTTGAGGAACATCTCGCACAGGGTGGTGGGCAGCTGATAGATGATGCGGCCCAGACCCAGATTTTCATAGTTGATGATGCTCTTTTCGCTCTCAAAGACCCGGCCCACATCGATGGCCACCTGGGCCTCCTTGTACTTGTCCGCCAGCTCCCGCAGATGGCGGGCATTGGTGCTGATGCCGATGACGGTCTTGATGCCCAGCTCTTCCATCAGGGTCTTTTCAACGGTCTTGGCGGTTTTCAGGATCTCCTCCGGGCAGTTGGCGGAGGGCAGGGACTTGACCACCACGATGTCCGTCTCGTTGATGTTCAGCACGAAGTCCTTCTGCTTGTCCACGAACAGCCGCTGCACCAGCTCCACCGCCGCCACATCCGGGTTCTCCATCTGCCGCACCAGCAGCACCACCCGGGGCTCATCGGTGACAAAATGCAGCTCCTTGGCCCGGACATACACGTCGCCGGGCAGGATGTTGTCGGAAATAATATTCTTTACGAAGGCGGCCTTGTTGTGCTTTTCCTCGTAATTGTTCTTGGCCTCGTTGAAGGCCACCGCCGCGATGGCGCAGATGGTGCGGCTCATGGAATCGTTGCCCTCGGTGAAGGCCGCATAATCCAGCTTGGGGCTGGGTGAGGACAGGGGGCAGTAGATCCGGCTGGCCGTGGTGACCGTCTGCTCTCCTCCTTCAATGTCATTGAGGTGGAAATCGTCCAGCCGGGAACCGATCATGGCAAGCTCGCTGCTGGCCACCACAAAGCCCTGCTCATCCACCACGCCAATGGTTCTGTCTACGCTGTCTTTCATCTGGATGATCACATTCTGGAAAATCCTGCTGGACATAACTTCAGCCTCCTATACATCTGGCGCATCCCACGCAATTATCTGGTCAAATTACCATATGCTCAAATCTCTCTTTTTACATTTTAACGCATAATTGTGTAATTTTCAATAGAAATTATCTCGGTTTTTTGTGAACTTTTTTTCTATTGTGTGGTTTACGCTCAAAAAAACGGAGGAATGGAGGCGCTTTTTAGACTAATTTTCCAGAGCATCCTGCCCAAACAGTTTTTCGATATCCGCCGCGTCCAGCTCCCGCCAGCCGCCGGGAGACAGTTCATCCCCCAGCGCCAGCCCGCCGATGGACAGCCGCCGCAGTGCGGTCACCGGGGCGCCCCGGCTGGCCAGCATCCGCTTCACCTGGTGGTATTTTCCTTCCATCACCGTCACCAGGCACTCCCCCTCACCCAGCAGCTCCAGTGTGGCCGGCAGGCACCTTGTCCCGTCGCCCAGCACCAGGCCCTGTCGGAAGGCCTCCCGGTCGGCTTCTGTCAGTGTACCCTCCACCCGGGCATAATAGCGCTTTTCGATGCCGGATTTGGGGGAAATGACCCGGTGGGCAAAGTCCCCGTCGTTGGTCAGCAGCAGCAGGCCGCTGGTGTCCTTGTCCAGCCGTCCCACCGGGAACAGGCCCATCCGCCGCATCTCCGGGCTCACCAGGTCCAGCACCGTTTTCTGCCTTCCGTCCTCCGTGGCGCTGAGCACCCCCGGGGGCTTATCCATCATATAATAGCGGAAGCTCTTGTAGCGCAGCTCCTCTCCGTCCAGGGTAATGCGGCAGCGCTCGCTGTCCACCTTGGTCTCCGGCGCGGTGACGGCCCTGCCGTCCACCGTAACCCGGCCCCGTTTGATCATCTGCCTGAGTTCGCTGCGGCTGGCGATGCCCAGATCGCCCAGCAGCTTGTCCAGCCTCATCAGCGGCATTTCCCGCCCCCCTGTCCGTTCAGATAGAGGCCATTATAGCATACTTCCCCCGAAAAATGAATAGGCTGTCTTGAGGTGAGACGGAATGCACAAAACCCATGCGCTGACCAAGAAAAAGGCCCTGGCCATCGTGCTGCTGATCGGCCTTGTGCTGTTGGTGCTGATCGGCCTTCGCTGGTATACCGGCCGCTCCCCCCGCTGCGATCTTTCCACACTGGAGGGCCGCCAGGCCTTCCTGCTGGATTTGGGCTGGGAGATCGACCCGGACAGTGAGGAGTTTCGCACCGTGGTGGTCCCCGAAAAGCTGGAGGGCATCATGAGCCAGTATAACCGTATGCAGCTGGCCCAGGGCTACGACCTGAGCGCCCACCTGGGCGAAAGCTGCCAGCAGTACAGCTACCGGCTCCTGAACTACCCGGACAGTGACAACCCCGTATTCGTAACGCTGTATGTCCAGGGCTCCCAGCTCATCGCCGGGGATATCCACTCCAACGCCCTCAACGGCTTCATGCACGGCCTGAAAAAAATCAAATGACGCGGCGAAGCTCCTTCTCAGGTCTCTGGGAGGGAGTTTTCTTTTCCCTCTTTGGTGAATTGGCACAAATAAGCTGTCGCTGATTATATGACAGTGACAAAGTTCTTGTTACAAATTGACAACGCCCGGGGTTATTGCTAAACTAATAACAGCCATGCTGCACAGCAGCAAAATGGAATGAAGGGGGAATTGTCTTGCGGGATTTAAAACATCTTATTTTCTTTGAAAACCTGCTGCAGGAGGCCAACAACCAGCTGGTTCAGCGCGCCTGCGCCCAGGGCAAGCTGGCCCTGGCTTATAACTGCTCCTACATCCCGGAGGTGCTTCTGGACGTAGAGGGCAGCTTCTCTGTGCGGCTGCGGGCGCCCCGCTGTCTCAGCCCGGACCTGGCCACCTACTACATGACCAACCGCTCCTGCCCCTATTCCAGGAGCATCCTTGAGCGGGCCTTTGAGGGTGGCTACAATTTTATTGACGCCCTGATGGGTCAGGAATGCTGCGCCACCATGAACCGAATGGAGCAGTATTTTGATTATTGCAAGCTGATACCCAAGGAGAAGTTCTTTGTCAGCTGCATCGACATGCCTCTGAAAAAGACCGAATGGCACGCCGGGTACTTCCGCCGCCAGTTGGAGCAGAAGGTCATCGAGCCTCTGAGCCGGGTCTACGGGTTGGACTTTTCCGAGGAAAAGCTGCTCCAGGCCATTGAGCGGCATAATGAGCTGTGCCGTGTGATCACCCAGCTGGGCGATTTCCGCAAGCTGGAGAACCCGCCCATCACCGGCTATGAGTTCCATGTGCTGCAGCTGGTAAGCCTCACCTGCCCCAAGGAGCTGATCCTTCCTTATCTGAAGGAAACGCTGGAAGAAGTGCGGCAGCGCGAGCCGGATCCTGCCCCGGCCTACCGGGCCAGGGTGATGCTGGTGGGCTCCGAGGTGGACGACCCGGAGTTTACCAAGCTGCTGGAGAGCTGCGGCGCCTATGTGGCAGCGGATCGCTACTGCTTCGGCTCCCTGCCCGGCCGGGAGGAGATCGTCGTCAAGCCGGGGCAGGACGCCCTTCAGGCCATTGCAGACGCCTATATGTACAATAACCAGTGCCCCCGGGCCATGGGGCCGGGAAATATCGTGGGCCGCAAGCAGTATATGTATGAACTGGCAAAGGAATATAAGGCCGACGGCATCATTGTCCAGAACATGAAGTTCTGTGAATATTGGGGCTATGAGCGGGCCCAGATGGCCGCCTGGCTGCGGGAGTCCTATGAGCTGCCGGAAAGTCTGCCGGTCTGCCAGATCGAGCGGGACTATACCATCGCCGCCACCGGCCAGCTGCGCACCCGCTTCCAGGCCTTTGTGGAGTCTCTGGAGATCAAGCGCATCCAGAGCGGGAACTGAAAGGAGGCAAAGCATATGTGCAAAAGGAAAGTAAGTCTCCGCCAGCAGTATGGCACGCTGGGCCACTTTCTCCGGGGTGACGAGCCCTGCCATTACATTGGCCAGCGCTATATTGAGGGCACCAACATCTTTGCCCGCCGGGAATGGCGGGGCGTGAAGGACACCGCCTATGCCTTCGGCTGGTGGCTACTTACCTGGGTGAAGATGGGCAGCCTCATTGCCCGCAGTCCCGTCCGCATGGTGAGTGCCTTCTGGCGCTACCGTTGGCTCAGCGCCTACCTGCTGACCCCCGCCATGGTGGATAAGTGGATCGAGGGTGACCGGGGCATCGTCCTGAAAACGGATATGACCGCCATCAACTGCCTGGTGTCCGATTCTATTGATACCCTTTGGGCAGAGCTCCGGGCCGACCGCCGCTTCGGGGAAACGGAGTGGACGGAAAAGACCGTGGCCTTTGACTATACCCTGCCCAAGCACCTGATCTTCGGCTTCCCCGGCTGCGAGGCCATCAACATCCAGCAGCACGCCGCCTTTATGGTCCCCCTGCTTCGTAAGGAACTGGGCTGCTACTATGTGGACCAGGCGGTCAGCTGCGGCATCCCCGGCGATATGTGCACCCTCCCCCTGGTAGAGACCGGCGTGGCCGTGGAGGGGGAGTACCCGGATATCGGCAACTTCTGGATGACCACCAACAACCCCTGTGACGCCAACATGATGGATAACAACGCCATGTACCGTATGCTCTCCTCCAACGGCAAGAAGGCCGTGCATCCCCTGACCTCACCCATGATGTATGATGACCCCACCACCAAGGAGCTGGGCGTCCATGAGATTTATGAGGCCATTGATTTTATGGAGCAGCAGTTCGGCCGTAAGTTTGACTGGGACGCCTTTGCCAAACACTGCGCGGCCACCAACAAGGTAAACCGGGAGGAGCTGGAGCGCTGGGACATCGGTGCCACCACCGCCAACACGCCCCTCAATCCCGTCTGTCTTGCCATGTACCGCATCTATTTCTACCAGCAGGGCGGCACCAAACACTTTGCCCGCTCCTCCGAAAAGATCCTCAAGCTGTATTACAAGGCGGTGGAGCAGAACCTGAACCCCTTCCCCCATACCCGCCACCGGGCCCTGGCCTGGAGCTGCGGCTCCACCTATTACTGCAATGCCCCGCTGTGGCTGTATAATTGCTGGGGCATCCTGGTTGTCATCAACATGGACTCCCTCACCGGCCATAACCTGATCGACATCGAGGACCGGGACGCCATGGTGGAGGACCTGGCGGACTGGTATTCCCATACCCCCATGCGCACCCACACCGTGGGCGGCAACCGCCACCTGATGCAGATGTGGGAGACAGCGGAGAAGTTCAATTGTGACACCATAATCATGTATGACGACATCGGCTGCAAAGGCATGGCCGGCGCCCAGGGCCTGCTGGAAGAGGAGTTCAACAAACACCGGGACCGCTTCCACATCATCTGGATGCCCCACTCCCTGATGGACTGCCGCATCGTCCCCACCAACGAGGCCCGCAAGGCCGTCAACCAGTACATGACCAGCGTCCTGCACGAAGAACCCGTTGATCCAAGCCTGGTGGATTTTGACGACACCCTGGGCTGGTAAAGGAGAAGGATTATGAAGAAACTTTTCAAACTGCTTGGCCTGCTTCTGGGCCTGCTGTCCGGCCTTTTCGCCGTGTACTATTTCAATCTGGATATGAAGCTCATGCGCTCTGTGGTTCTCCCCTTCCTGGATAAGCACCATGACAGTGTGGAGCGCCAGCACATTATATAACGGGAGGTTGAAGCCATGCTGAAAAATCCCAGAATTGTCCCCCGGCCCCTCACCGCCAAGGAGAAGGCCGACCGGGCGGAGGATATTTTTGACAGCTTTGCCAACTATCTCTGCTTCTGCTCCAGGTGCAAGTATCTGGATAAGAGCAATATGTACCTCATGCGGGCGGAGTCCCGGGTAAAAAAGCTGAACGAAGCGGGCGCCAGGTGCCCCCAGTGCGGTGAATGTGCCTGGCTCCTGGGCTACCCCCTGGGCAGCACCACCGGCTTTGTGAAATTCTGATTGAAAAACATTCTGGTTGTAAAATAACAATACCCCCCTGACCCTTGGGCCAGGGGGTATTCAGTATGTCTCGAAAAGAAGATCGCTTTCTCAAGCCTTCCCCTTTGAGGGGAAGGTGCCCAGTGCGCACACTGGGCGGATGAGGTGGCTTGACTCCCCTTCTCAAGGGGAGCCTGTTCATGCCTCCCTCTGACGAGGGAGGTGTCAAAAATCTTTGATTTTTGACGGAGGGAGAGAAAATATAAGCCTGAAGCGTTTCTCTTCCTCGCACTATGCTTTTTGACAAACTGAAATGCTCCCCGGCAAACGCGCGGTGGTCGTAGGACAGCCAACAGTCACAGCAGGTTGCTCTGCTGTGGCTGTTCTTGTATTTGATCCTGTTATGTGATAGCATGGTACTGAACAGACCTACAAATCGGGATTTGTGAAAGGAGATATTGAATGAAGAGATATCGTGGGTGGATTATTCTACTTATTTTCATCGTTATTTGTGCTGGTGGCGTATGGCTTACGCTGCGGGTTACAGCAGAGTATCCTACTCTTGGAGAACCAGTCTCTTATCCCGTCAATCAGGTTGACGGCTTTGAATTGACCATTGAAAAGCCCACATGGTCGCCTTTTAAGGGATATACCATTCGCTGGGCTGTGACTGCGAATTCTAAAGAAATCTATTCCTTCGTTGAGGATGGTGGTCTCGGCTTTGAGTATCTCGAACGCTACATTGACGGGCAATGGTATCGTTTGACATATTCGCAGGACACATTTCCTTTTAATAATTTAGAATTCTCATTGGGTGGAGACAGTACGGGCTTGCAGGGAAGTATTGTTCAAAAATATAATTATTATGGAACTCGCTTGGAGGCGGGAACCTATCGTGTAGTATTAGAAATGAAAGCAAAGGACGGAACACCGCATTATTTGGCGGCTGAATTTGATGTTGAGTAAATAAGCAGAAAGACAAATTCCAGTTTGTCGAACAGATAAGAGCGCACTTCTATACACCTTCCGGTGTACTGTGCGATCTGCGATTTTGCGACGCACCAAAGCCTCCCTTTACACAAGGGAGCCCTGGGCGCTGCCGCGCCAGTGCATAACATAAAAA
>JBJDXQ010000057.1:0-1679 GCA_051866745.1 Candidatus Limivicinus sp.
GGAATTGGAGGTGTAACGGATGCAGAAGTTTGAGAATGTGGACGTGATTGCGGCGCTGGATGAGATCATGCGGCAGAATACCGCGTTTTATCAGAGCGACTTTGACATTGACAAGGGCATCATCCAGCGGGCCGCCGCCAGCGATCAGGCCGTGGACAAGACCCTGCTGTGGATGTCCCGGCCCTCTGGGACGTACTGCTTCCGGGAACGTGACGTGTTCCTGAAAGATACCCGGCAGCACAATACATGGCGGTTCTACGGAGAACAGACCCGTGATAAGATACTTGCCTACGCCGTGGAGCTGACCGACACCAAGGATGGCACCATCAGGGGCAATCTCTATGAGCTGGACTACCAGCAGCATTTCCGACACGTCATTGATGCCGCCTTGCCAGTGAGCGTGAACCGGCTCTTTTATGAGCATGGAAGCCGTGACATTCCGGCGGAACAGTATTTTGACGGAAGCCCTGACCGTGTACTGGGCGATTTCCTGCGCTATGAGTTTCAGCCCCGCGACCCGGCTGTGCTGCAGGAGGCGTTACAGCAGGAGCAGCACAGCCGGAAGCAGGCAAGGCCGGGAGATTTCAAGGCCCACATCACCGCTTTGCATGACAGCCGGATTGAAACCGAGGCACAACGCATCGTGGATAAGCTGAAAGATCTGTCTGCACCCAATAGCCCCAACAAGACGCATTTCATGGTGGAGATCTCACCGCACTTTGACGCGCTGGCCTCCACCAAAGACAATGACCGGCTCTTTGCCATGCTGCCCTATAAATTCCTGTGCTTTACCAGCATAAAAGACCGACACGGGATATATGCCATGATTAACAAAGACGAGCGCCGGGATGTGAGTATTCGCAGGCCCCGGCCCTCTATCCGCAAGCAGCTATCCGACAGCAAACAGGCCGCCAGCCCGAAAAAGGCGGCGGCCAGAACCAAAAAGAATGAATTGGAGGTATAAGGAATGATGCACTTTACCGTGGAGGAATATATGTTGGTATACTTCTGATTCTGCTGTTGACCTCCGTTTGTCTTGGAGCCTGCGGAAAGAGAGAAAACCCTGCTGCCGAGACAGAGAGCCAACCACCTGTCACGTCCGTGCCTCCAACGGAAACGGAGGTGCCCCAAACACTTCCCGCGTCCGTACCTCCAACGCAGACGCAGGCACCTCAAACACTGGAAGCCCTGCTGGGGGAGGACTATGTGCAGTTTCTGACGGACACCATCACCATGCAGATGGAAAACCGGATGGAGAAGAACCCGGAAGTCCGGTATTATCCCGTTACCGAGCAGGCACCTCTTGGCGATTATGCAGTTATCGGGGAAACCACGCAGTTTGAAGTGGACGCAGAGGGCTATCTGTCGATTATTTTCCCCAGTGGAACGGTTGCGGCTCCCGGGCATGGCGAGCAGCGCTTCCGAGTCATCAGGGTTGCTTCGGATACGGCAGTGGATTGAAAACAGCTGCCGGTGTCTTCCCGTGATGAGTATCATGTCTATATCTATTCTTGTTCCATTCTTATTTGCAGGTATCATTGCATTCCTGTACACAAAATGAAAGGCAGCAAAAGTGCCTGAATCTAAGGATTTCTACAAGGTTTCTCTTTGTAGCAACACTATTGTCTCCACATGTGTCGTCACTATGATAGGAACACATTGACTTTGCCTCGTCGGTT
>JBJDXQ010000058.1:0-39668 GCA_051866745.1 Candidatus Limivicinus sp.
TCAGCTACTTTGTGGGCATGGGCGACAACGCCCTGTACCACCCGGAGCTGTGGGAGGCCTTTCTGGATGAGGCCAGCCCCTATTACCACAGCTACGGCCACATCATGAGCCATGCGGGCCTGCTGGACTTTTTCTACATCGGCGTCAAAGCCGGCATCTACCCCTCCCTGATCTTCCTGGGGGTGGGCGCCATGACGGACTTTGGCCCCTTGCTGGCCAACCCCAAGAGCCTGCTTTTGGGCGCTGCCGCCCAGCTGGGCGTGTTCATCGCTTTCTTCGGGGCAGTGCTGCTGGGCTTCACCGGGCCGGAGGCTGCCTCCATCGGCATCATCGGCGGCGCGGACGGTCCCACCGCCATCTATCTCACCACCAAGCTGGCCCCCCAGCTGCTGGGGCCCATCGCCATCGCCGCCTATTCCTATATGGCCCTGATTCCCCTGATTCAGCCGCCCATCATGAAGCTCTTCACCACAGATAAGATGCGCCAGGTGAAGATGGAGCAGGCCCGGGAGGTCAGCAAGACCGAGAAGATCGTTTTCCCCATCGTGGTCTGCACCTTCGTTATCCTGCTGCTGCCCTCCACCGCCCCGCTGGTGGGCTGCCTGATGCTGGGGAACCTGTTCCGGGAGTGCGGCGTCACCGACCGGCTTTCTGACACTTCCCAGAACGCCCTGATGAACATCGTCACCATCTTCCTGGCCACCTCCGTGGGCGCCACCATGGTGGCTCAGAACTTCCTGAACCTGAATACCATCAAGATCATTGTCCTGGGCCTGTGCGCCTTCGCCATCTCTACCATGGGCGGCCTGGTAGGCGGCCTGGTGATGTACAAGACCTCCGGCGGCAGGATTAACCCCCTCATCGGCTCCGCCGGCGTCTCCGCCGTGCCCATGGCCGCCCGGGTAGCTCAGGATGTGGGCCGCCGCTACAACAAGACCAACTTCCTGCTGATGCACGCCATGGGTCCCAACGTGGCCGGCGTCATCGGCTCCGCCATCGCCGCCGGCTTCCTCCTCTCCGTCTTTGGCTGAGTCGTAACTGAAATACTAGGAGAAGCAAAATGCCTATTGGTTTGATTACAGATGGTTGCTCTTTACTTATTGGCGGGCTATTGGGAAATGTGGTCGGTAAGAATCTTTCCGAAGAATTGAAAAGCGCTCTGAACAGTATGTTTGGGTTCTGTGCAATCGCGATTGGGATTCGTCTGATTGTGAAAATGAATTCATTGTCCGCAGTGGTTCTTTCGGTTGTTTTTGGAACAATTCTGGGCAATCTTCTGCACCTGGAAGATTGTGTGAATGGTTCGATTCGTGGGATTGCCTCTAAAGTTTTGCGAAGTGATCTGGCAGATGATACTTCTTTTGTTACATTATTCAGTGCTGTTGCAGTAATATTTTGCTGTAGCGGCACCGGATGGTATGGTGTGCTGAACGAGGGATTTACCGGGGATAGTTCAATTCTTGTAACAAAGGCAATTCTGGATTTTTTTACTGCTATCATTTTTGCAGCTACACTGGGGAAACTTGTTTCCTACCTTGCTGCCCCACAGCTCATAATCTATATCCTGCTGTTCTCTCTGTCTAAACTGGTGGTTCCGTTTATCACAGGCAATATGATCGCTGATTTTTCTGCCGTTGGTGGAATCATCGAGCTTGTCACCGGTATGCGGATCTGCGGAATAAAAAAAGACACAAAGGTTATCGACGTGGTCCCGGCTATGGTATTGATCTTCCCAATATCTGCACTCTGGACACATCTGTTCTGCTAGGAAGAAAGTCAGTATCAAAAGGAGCGAAGAATATGCGCACTATATTTCCACGCGATCTTAATGTTGCTGGAACGGGCGTGGTTTATCATAATCTGGCCGTCCCGCAGCTCATTGAGCATGCCTTGCGAAAAGGAGAAGGGGTTCTTACCGACAAAGGCGCCCTCTCGGTAAACACAGGAAAATACACCGGCCGAAGCCCCAACGACAAGTACATTGTTGACACCCCGGCTGTGACTGACAAAATCGCACGGGGAAAGATTAACCGTCCTATAGAAAAGGAAAAATTTCAAAGCATAAAAGCAAAAATGCTGGGCTATCTTCAGAACAAAGAGCTTTATGTATTTGACGGCTTTGCCGGTGCTGATCCTGCGTATGCCCACTCCTTTCGGATCATCAATGAATTTGCCAGCCAGAATCTGTTCATGCATCAGCTTCTGATCCGACCCACTGAGGAAGCGTTAAGTGACTTTGTACCGGACTACACCGTCTATGTGGCCCCGGGCTTCAAATGCATTCCTGAGGTGGACGGCGTTAACAGCGAAGCCGCAATCATCATTGATTTTGAGGCCCATGAAGCACTCATTGCCGGAGATCAGTACAGCGGCGAAATGAAAAAAGCCGTCTTTACCATCATGAACTATGAACTGCCCATGGCGGGAGTACTATCCATGCATTGCTCGGCCAACGTAGGCAAAGTCGGGGATACCGCCCTCTTCTTCGGCCTGTCCGGCACAGGGAAAACCACGCTTTCCACCGATGCCGAGAGGGCACTGATCGGCGATGATGAACACGGCTGGTCAGATAACGGGATTTTCAACATAGAAGGCGGCTGCTACGCCAAATGCATCGGCCTTGACGGTGAAAAAGAACCCGAAATATTCGGCGCAATCGCCTATGGTGCCATGCTGGAAAATGTGATCCTGGATGAACACCGTCACCCGGATTACAACGATGGACGACTGACGGAAAACACCAGAGCCAGCTATCCAATCGAACACATTCCCAATGCCGCAGTATCCGGACTCGGGAGCGCACCAAAAACCGTTTTCTTCCTTACGGCCGATGCTTTCGGGGTGCTGCCGCCCATTGCAAAACTGGACAGGGATGCAGCAATGTATTACTTCATATCCGGATATACCAGTAAGCTTGCCGGCACCGAACGGGGAATCCGGGAACCGGTGGCTGTTTTCTCAACCCTCTTTGGCGAGCCTTTCTTCCCACTTCCCGCCTCGGTGTACGCTGACATGTTGGGAGAAAAGCTCGACGCAACAGGTGCCAGGGTGTTTATGATTAACACCGGCTGGTGCGGCGGCAAGGCCGGTGAAGTTCCCAGAATCAAGCTTGCCTATACCCGGGCTATGGTCACTGCGGCAATTGCCGGAGAGCTCGACCATGTGGACTATGTTCATGACCCAATTTTCAACCTTGATATCCCTGTAAGCTGCCCCCATATCCCCGAAGATATGCTGAATCCACGCAGTCTGTGGAAAGACGAAAGCAAGTACGAGGCAAATGCGTATGAGCTTGCCAAGAAATTCAGGGAAAATTTTGAGAGCAAATACCCTGACATGCCCATAAACATGAAACAGGCGGGGCCACCAAAAGTGAACGGCTGAAGTATCCGACTTCTGAAAATTCATGCCACACCGTCTCCTTCGTAACATTTGTTCACAGGAAACAGAACCAGAGGAATGGAACCGTCGCTGCGGTGGGTCCATTCCTCTGGTGAGCAAACTATTGGATGGCGTGATCAGTCTTTTTCGAAACTATGCTGCCCGCCCACGGCTCTTTCCTTCATTTTTCATCATGGGAAGCAGCGGCTCCTGGCAGTGTTTTGCTGCGCTCCCTGTTGCTTGCAGGAGCCCGGTTTTGTATAGAATGGAAACATCTTCCGTCTCTTGACAAAATTTCTTGCCAAGGCTAGAATCTTAAAAAGCCATTATTCTGGGAGGAGGCAGCGACGTGAAGACAGGAGCGATTATTCTGGCCGCCGGAGCGCCGGGAGAAATACAGGAAGCGAAGCCCATGCTGTGCGTTGGATCAAAGCCCATGATCAAACAGATTGTTGACCTGCTGGAAGGCTTGTCCATACGGCCCATTGTTGTTGTGGCTGGCTATCGGTATGATATCATCGGCCGGTGCCTTGCAGATACCGGCGCTGTTATCGTGCGTAACCGCCGCTTTGCTGAGACGGATATGTTTGCTTCCCTGAAGCTGGGGATAACTGCCTTGAAGAACGGCTGTGACAGGGCTTTTGTTTTCCCGGCGGATCTGCCTTTGGTTAAACCGGAGACCCTTCAGGCCATGATGAGCTGCCCCGGAGATGTTGTGAAGCCCAGGCACGGGGACACGGAGGGGCATCCCCTTCTGATCAGCAGCAGCATTTTCCCCGCCATAGAAAAATATGAAGGCGCCGGCGGCCTGCGCGCCCTGTTGTCCTCGCTGGAGCTGAATACATGCAGCGTCCCCGTGGAGGACGAGGGGATTGCTTTGGAGGCCAACAGCTATGAGGAGTACGAAAAACTATTACGTCTGAACGCCAAGCGCAGCGGCCATGGGAAGCTGCACCCCTGCTGCCAGATACAGCTGGCAGTGGAGGATGTGGTTATGGACAGTGACACCATGCAGCTGATGGAGATGCTCCAATGCACAGGCTCCCTCCAGCTTGCCAGTGAATTGCTGCGCGTTCCCTATACCCGAAGCTGGCGGAAAATCAAAAACCTGGAGACACAGATGGGCGTACCCATTGTGCGCAGTGCCAAGGGCGGGGTAAAGGGCGGCGGTTCCCAACTGACCGAGCAGGGAGCAGCCCTTCTGGAGGCTTATCAAAAAATGTGCCAGGAGTTCTCAAAAATGGCAAATTGGGTGTTTCACGAGAACTTTCCCGAGGATTTTGTAGAAAGATTACAAAAAATGAATTGAATTTTCAGCGTGCTTTAGCGCCCAAAAGATCGTTATTCAATCAGCACTGAACGGTCTTTCGGGCGCTAAATTTTGCTTTCTTATAAATCCGGGTTTTATAAGCAAAATAAAAGAGAACAAAACCGCCTGTTAAACGGTTAACACGCCTTGAAAACGTCCCCTTGAAGCGTTTTTGTCAAAAAATATTGATAATTCAAGAAGATAAATCATCGTTAAAAAAATATCCTTTATTCCTGAACGAATTGGTAAATCTCAATTTTTCTTCTTGATTCGCCAAAAAACGGGGAAACACTAATAAGCAAATCATATCAATCCTTGACATTTCATTGTCAAGCTGATACTCTTATGGTGACGTCAAAAAGGGGTGCCCTTATAACGCTTTTCAAGGTCAGCAGCCTTCGGGCTCCGGGCTGAGAGAAAAGAAATATGAGGTGAGAAATGGAGGAAAACAAAAAAATCCATTGGCCAACCGTCGTAAAACTCGGCGGTGCGTTTATGGCTACCTGCATTGGTTCCGGCTTTGCCACAGGGTCTGAATGCCTTTCATTCTTTGTGACCTATGGAATAGGCGGTGCTGTAGGGGCTCTGGCAATCTCCTTCGTTATATACTTCCTGTTTGCCAAGGAACTTTTCAACAAGGGCCAGGATCTGGAGCCTGAGCAATGCACCTCGCTGTTTACCTATTACTTCGGAAAAGCAGTTGGAATGCTGCTGGATTGGTTCTGCGCGATACTGGTAGGCGGATGTTACCTGATCATGCTCTCCGGCGCCGGAACCACCATTCACCAGTATCTGGGCTGGCCGGTGCTGGCCGGTTCCGCTCTGATGGCGCTGGCAGCCATTATCACCTGTTGGTTTGGCCTGCGCCGCCTGACAAGCATCATCGGCACCATTGGCCCGCTGATGGCGGTGTTTACCATTGTCATTGGCATTGTTGCTCTTTTCCGGGCAGATTTCTCCACGACGGCAGCCAATCTGGAAGCCCTGCAGCTGCCCAAAGCCGCACCTACCTGGTGGATTGCCGGTATCCTCTATCCCTGTTTCTGCATGCTTACGCTCACGCCCTGCCTGCCCTCCATGGGGGCCAGCGCGCCCAACAAGAAAACAACCACGGGCGCCGCGCTTTTCGGTGTTACGCTGTTTCATCTGGCGCTGGCTGTGATCGTTCTGGCAATCCTCGGGAACCTGGAGCTTGTGGGTACTGCCCAGGTGCCGAACCTGGTGCTCTCCGGCCTGCTGGGCAGGTTTGTACAGGGTCTGTTCGTTGTGGTGATTATTCTGGCGATCTATTCCACTGCATGTCCCATGATGTGGGGCTTTTGCGGCAAGATCACAAGTGATGAAACATCATGGAAGTACCGCATTTGCATTCTGGCGCTGACGATTGTCGGAATGATCTGCTCGTATCTCTTCCCATTAGGGACACTGATAAACTTTATTTACAGCATTTCAGGCTATGTGGGCGCTGCAGCATCTGTTGGAATGATTATCAGCAACATTCTCAGAAAGCGGGAGCGCAAAAGAAACGCAATCTAGAATATCTAAAATCATTATGAACAGGAAGGGACAGCCGTGAAACTTGGCAAAAGCATTTATGCAGTCGATTCCCATACCATGGGGGAGCCCACACGGGTAATCGTGGGAGGAATTCCCAAGGTTGAAGGAACGACCATGATGGAAAAAAAGGAATATTTCCAAAAGCATTATGACGATATTCGCAGAGGGATCCTGATGGAACCCAGAGGCCACCGGGAGATGGTTGGCGCGGTTATCCTTCCTCCCTGCTCCCAGGAAGCGGACTTTGGTGTTTTCTTCATTGATGCCGGTGGATATATCGATATGTGCGGTCATGGCTCCATTGGAGCGATTACTGTTGCAGTTGAGACGGGGATTGTTGAGGCCAGAGAACCTGTAACAAAGGTTGTGATGGAATGTCCTGTGGGCCTCATTCACGCAGATGTACAGGTAGAAAATGGCAAGGCAAAATCCGTCACCATCGTTAATGTCGATGCTTTCCTGTATAAAGGCGATGTGGAAGCTGAGGTGCCGGGACTCGGAAAAGTGAAGTTCGACATTGCTTATGGCGGAAACTTTGCCATTTTGATCAATCAAAGCTATTTCGGGGAAGGCATTTGCCCGGAGAATCTGCCGAGTCTTATCAGCAAGGCCACCATTCTTAACAACTGGGTAAATGCAAACATGGAGGTTCAACACCCGCTGTTTCCTGAAGTTCATGGCGCAGCCATGGTAGAAGTATGGGGGCCGCCCAAGAGTCCGGATGCGGATTACCAGAATGTGGTTATTTTTGATGGCTCTGTCGATCGTTCTCCCTGCGGTGTGGGTACGAGCTGCAAAATGGCAATTCTGGTGAGTCGTGGCGAACTTGCCATAGGTGAAACGTTCACCTACGAATCCGTCATCTGCACCAAGTTCAAGGGCGTTGCCATAGAAAAAAGCAAGGTTGGCGACTATGACGCCATCGTTCCCCAAATCACTGCCTCAGCATACATAACCGGCTTCAATCATCTTGTATTTGATGATGAAGATCCTGTGAAATATGGATTCAGAATTTAAAAAGGAGAAAAAGGATGGAAACGAAAAAAGTCGGCTCGAAAGCTTATATTTGCGCTTTCTGCATTGCAGCAGCCTCAAACTTTGGTTTCTCTGTTGCATACGCATACCTGAGTTACTATGTAGCATTTCAGACCGCAACAGGCTATACAAATACACAGTTGGGTCTGATTTTGACGGTTCTGGGTATTGCTTCCACAATCCTGTACCTGCCGGGCGGCTATTTGGCAGACAAATTCAGTCCTATTAAGCTTATGACCATCGGCCTTATCGGTGCAGGCGCAGTTGGTTTCTTCATTGCTCTTTTCCCCAGTTATCCGGTCATGATGCTACTCTACGTTCTGTTCGCTGTATTTGCCGTTCTGATTGCCTGGAATCCGCAGATAAAGGTTCTTCGTCTTATCAGCGAGGATGACCAGCAGGCAAAAATCCAGACGATGCGCGCATATGGCAGAACACTTCCGATCCTGATTATCAGCCTTGTGGGCAGCAGCCTGCTGGCCATGCTTAATGAAGCTGTAGCACTGAGAGTTACTCTTTGCCTGTACGGCGCGCTTGCAATTATTTTTGCAATCATTGCAGCAATTACATATGAGCCTGTGGAATCTCAGCTTGCCGCTCTGAGCGAGAAGAGCGTCAGCCTGAAAGATTATGGCAAGGTTCTCAAAATGGCAGAGGTTTGGGTAATTGGCCTTATCGGCTTCTCCGCCTATACCGCAAATACAGGCATCGCTTATATGGCGCCCTACCTTGTGGAGAATTACGGTCTGACTGCCGCAACCTCTTCTGCCCTTACTGTTATTGCAAAGAACTGCGCTCTTGTTGCAGCCCCAATCATCACATGGATTGCTATGAAGGCGAAGGTTCCTGTGACTAAGGTTCTGGGTTCTTCCCTGCTCATCGCAATGGTCTGCTTTGTGATTTATCTGGTAATGCCTTACTCTGTACTGCCCCTTGCAGTCTGCATCATTTTCTACATGGTCGCTGCGATGTGCATTATGGCAACCTGGGCCCTCCAGTTTGTTCCCGTTTCTGAGGTTGAGATCCCCATGGCTGTTACCGGAAGCGCAATCGGTGTAATTTCCATGTTCAGTTTTGTCAGTGATATCTTCTATGGTGCCGTTTGCGGCTACTTCATTGATAACTACGCAATGAATGGCTATAAGTGGATCTTCGCCATGACGATCATAATTCTTGCAGCTGGTGCTATCGGCTCCTTCTACATCGTAAAGAAAATAAAGGAAAAAAAGACCGCTTAATATTGGCATACGCAAAGATTCCCTTTGCCGAGTCATGTAAACACACGCTTGCACAGTTTCTCCTGCATTGAAACAGCAGGAGAGACTGTGCAAATAGCAAGAATATTTATAAAAAATAATGATATATCGATCGAAATTTATAAGTATTAAAATAACAATTTGAGAAAGGAAAGACAGTGATGCGCATAAAAGAGAATGCTGAAAAGACAGCAAAGGTCAGTCATGGGAAATTGATCACCGACGACTATGAATGCAAAAAAGACTGCAGAAACTGTCCTTTTCCCGGAGCCAAATGTTATCCGTCAAAGTATGACCATTACAACACCGGTCTGCTAATACACAAACAGTGAGGAAAAAACATGGAATCCAAAATTTTGAACGATTTTTGCTTCCATAAACCGACTACCCTGGAGCAAGCCCTTGTTCTGATCGACAAGTACCAGGAAAACGGTCTGCTTATGGAAGGCGGGTCCGAAGTTATCCCCAATATGAAGTCTTTGGTGGTAACGCCTGACCATATTATCTCCCTCAAGCACATCCCGGAATTCTTGTATCTGGATTACACCCCCGGGGTAGGCCTTCACATTGGCCCCAGCACTACCCTTACCAAGATTGAATACAACCCCGACGTGCAGCGGGTTTATCCTTCTCTGTACCAGGGGATTCACGGCATGTCCAACACCGCCATCCATAACATCAGCACAGTCACCGGCAACATCTGTTATGCCGTTCCCTCGGCCGATACTGCCGCCCCGCTGCTCACGCTGGAGGCAGTGCTGACAGTGAAGTCTGTGAACGGTGAGCGGAAGGTGCCCATCGGTGAGCTTTTCGCCGGTGTCCGCCGCACTACGCTCAAGAAAAACGAGATCGTCACCGACATCTTTGTCCCGGAACCGGCCAAGGGCGCGGTCATGGCGTATTACAAGAACCCCTGCCGGAAAGCTCTGGATCTGGCCATTGCCGGGGTTGCCACCTATGTGGTGCTGGAGGGCGGCGTCTGCAAGGATGTGCGCATTGCCATGAGCGCCGTGGCCGTGGTGCCAAAGCGGGCCTTTGAGGCTGAGGAAATGCTGAAAGGGAAAGAACTGACGGAGGAGCTGATCAATGCCGCCGCCCAGCACGCCGCGCTCCATGAATGCTCTCCCATCAGCGACATTCGCGCCTCGGCGGACTATCGCCGGGAGCTGGTGCGCCTGTCTGTGCGGGATGGCCTGATGCTGGCCCTGAAGAAATAAGGAGAGAACTGTCATGACTGATATCGTAACACTGCATGTAAATGGGACGGATTATACCCTGGCCCTTGACACCCGAACCACGCTTTTGGATGCGCTTCGGGATCACCTGGGCTTTAAGGGCGTAAAAAAAGGCTGTGATGAAGGAGAGTGCGGCGCCTGCACGGTGCTTATGGACGGCAATGCCATCGCTTCCTGCACGTATCTGGCTGTGGATGCCGAAGGGCACGACATTTTCACGATTGAAGGGCTTGCCAAGGACGGCGTTCTGCACCCGATGCAGAGGGCTTTCATTGACTGCTTCGCGGTACAATGCGGTTTCTGCACCCCCGGTATGATTCTGGCGGCGGTGGCCCTGCTGAACCACAACCCCGACCCCACAGAGGATGAGATTCGGGACGTGCTGCGGGGAAATATCTGCCGCTGCACCGGCTATACCAAGATTATCGACGCCATCATGGAGGCCAAGAAAATCATCAACGGCGGAAAGACCGGCGTGCGGGAGCAGAAGGAAGCCGGTCCCTATGTGCCGGTGGATATGGCTTCCTGCGGCGGCCCTGTGAAAAAGGAGGAAAAGGTAAATGGCTGAGGAATTTTACTCCATCGGAAAAGGGGAAATCCGCCAGGATGCGCTGCTGAAGGTCACCGGTCAGGCGGAATATTCCACCGATATTCATCCCCGGGGCATGGTCTACGGCAAGATTCTGGGCAGTCCCATTCCCCACGGCATCATAAAAAGCATTGACACCTCCGAGGCAGAAAAGCTGCCGGGGGTAGTCTGCGTTGTCACCGGCGAGGATGGCCCGGATCATCCCACCATCGGTGGCTATCTGACCGACCGCTATATCATGAACCGGGTGGGCCAGAAGGTCCGCTATGTGGGCGACTTTGTGGCGGCGGTGGCAGCAACCGACGAGCAGATTGCCGACGCGGCCTGTAAGCTCATCAAGGTGGAATACGAGCCCCTGCCCTATGTGCTGGATGTAGAGAAAGCCTTTGAGGAGGATTGCCCCGCTGTGGTTCATGACGATGTGCAGTCCTACAAGCGGCTGGACCTGCATGGCGTGGCCCACTGCATGGATCGGAAGCACCCCAATCAGGCGATCCGCCGCAAGGTTCGCCACAGCGAGAGCTTCGATATGGACCCGGACAGCTTTGATAGCGGTGATGCCTATGACGAGGCCTTTGAAGCCAAGTTCAATGAAGAATTTGAAAAAGCCTATTTGAAGCTTCCTACCCAGCGCTATGAGTTTCCCCGGGTCAGCCACTGCTTTATGGAGCCCCATGCCACCGTGGCCGTTCCCCTGGTAGACGGCGGCATTGAGATCTGGACCAGCGAGCAGGGCGGCCGGCTGGTGAAAAACAGCATGTCCGCCGCTTTTGGCCTGAAGCCGTCAGATTTTCATGTGCAGGTGCCCTTTATGGGCGGCGGCTTCGGCGGCAAGGACGACTGCCCTGTGGCAGGCCCCGCCATCATGTTGGCCCGTAAGAGCGGACGCCCGGTAAAGATTGTTCAGACCCGTGAAGAGGTGTTCTCCTGCGGCCAGCCCCGTCCTTCTGCTGTGATTTATGTTACCGATGGCTACAACAAGGACGGAACTTTGGCAGCCCGAAAGGTGAAGGCCTTTGTCAACTGCGGCGCCTATACCACTTCCGCCCTGGTCATGCTTGACCACAGTGTGTACGGCGTTGCCGGCAACTACCGCAACCCCAACCTGATGGTGGACGCCTACGGCGTCTACACCAACACACAGTTCAACGGCCCCTACCGCGCACTGGGCTGTGAGCTCTTTGTCTACGCGGTGGAGCGGAACCTGGATATGGCAGCAGAGCGGCTGGGCATCGATAAATACGAGATTCGCAAACGCAACGTTCTGCATCTGGGTGACATCGACGGTCATGGTCAGCTTGTCACCAGCAACGGCAGCGCAGAGGCGCTGGAGCGGGCAGCGGAGTATATCAAGTTCGATGAGCCTGCCCGTCCTCCCGAAGGGCCGTGGAGATACGGCAAGGGTCTGGCCCTGGGCAACAAATTTACCGCCTACGGTCACACCGGCACGGAGGCCAACGTGGTTATCCTCCATGACGACACCATTGAGCTGCACACCTCCCATGTGGAAATGGGCCAGGGCTCTATGACCGTGGACAGCCAGCATGTGGCGGAATTCTTTAAGGTTCCCGTAAGCAGCATCCGGGTCCGCACCGGCAACAGCGATTTAATGCCTTACGACGAAGGCACCTACTGCTCCCGGGGCACCTATATCAACGGCAACGCGATCATCCTGGCCTGCCAGGACGCCAAACGCCAGATTCTGGAGCGGGCCAGCGTGCGCATGGGCGTGGAAAAAGAGAAGCTGGAGACCGAGGGCTACAAAATCTACGAGATTGAAAACCCCGAACACTTTATCTATTTCCATGATCTGTATGAGCACGGCGGCTGGGCTCCCGAAGGCAAGCTGGTGGGCCGGGGCGTGTTCATGCCGGAGCAGGCGCTGAACAACCCCAGGAACGCCCAGGGCAATCCGGTTCTGTTTTATTCCATCGGCGGCTGGGGCATGGAAGTAGGCGTCAATATTGAAACCGGCGAGGTCAAGCTGATGGATGCCGGCGGGTTCTATGATGCCGGCCGTGTGCTCAACCGCAAGACCTGCGAGGGCCAGATTGAAGGCGCCCTGTCCATGGGGCTTGGTCAGGCCATCTTCGAGGAGATTATGATTAACGACCAGGGCAAGGTCATAAACGGCAACTACCGGGATTACAAGGTGCCCACCTTTATGGACAATCCCAACAACGAGCATGTCAAGGTCGACTTTGTCGGTGAGCCGTTTGCGACCGGCCCCAACGGCGCAAAGGGCATTGGCGAGGTGGCAATGATTCCCGTCATGGCAGCCGTGGCCAATGCGATCAACGCCGCTGCCGGCGCGGAAATTCATAACATCCCCATGACCCGTGAACGGGTTCTTCAGGCCCTCCGCGATAAGGAAGCAGAAAAAAAGTGATGTCCATACCGTCTATCGGAGAGGAGAATGATTAATGGAAAATAAATCGGATTTCCTGATTCTGGGCGGCGGCATGATCGGTTCCTCCGTGGCCTACTATCTCAGCCGCGCGGGCGCCTCCGTCACCGTTCTGGAGCGGGGCGATACCGCCTTTGGCACAGCCGGCGCCTCCGGCGGCCTTGTGAACTGGATCACCTGCGCCGATTCCCAGATGGAACTTTTCATGCGCAGCCAGGATCTGCTGGAAACTCTGCCCCAGGAGCTGGACGCAGATTTCGAGCTGAACTACAACAGCTACAATATGCAGATCATCTCCAACGAGATCGAGTGGGAAGCCTCTCAGCAGCTGGTGAAGGACTTCCGTCTTCCCGGCTTTGAGGCCCACCTGATCGACAGCAAAGAATCCCACGAGCTGGAACCCTACGTCACCGAGGATATGCTGGGCTCCATCTATGTTCCCAGGGTGCATTACCTCAATCCCATCAAATTCGCCCTGGCCTACCGCAACGCCGCCGTCCGTCTGGGGGCACGCTTCGTAAACGCCGCCCCTGTGACCGGAATGCTCTTTGACGGCAGCAGAGTGATCGGCGCAAAGACCCCCTCCGGGGATTATTATGCCGGAACCACGATCAACTGCACCGGCGTCTGGGCCGATAAGATCGCGGAAATGGCAGGCGTCCGGGGGCCGATCCACCCCATCCGGGGCGAGTTTGCCATTACGGAGCCTACGAAGCGGTTCTGCAACACCACCATCAGCAGCGCCCAGTACCAGACCATCGTGCAGCATCCGGAGCTGTTCCCGCCCAGCGCCATCAAATACAACCTGGGCTTTTCCGTGGAACAGACCAGCACCGGCGCCTGCATCATCCACGGCACCCGGGAGATGAACTCCGGCCTGGATAACGGGGTCATCCCGGAAGTCATTGAGCTTTTGGTGCAGACAGCCTGCAAGTTCATTCCCCGCCTGGGCACGCTGAAGATCATGCGCACCTATGCGGGCGTCCGCCCGGGCACGCCGGATGGGGATCCCTATCTGGGACTGGTGGACGATGTTCCCGGCTTTTGCCAGTGCAACGGTCACGGTGGCGAGGGCATTGCGCTTGCCCCGGCCACTGGCGAAGCCATTGCCCAGCTTCTGACAACGGGGAAAACGGACAATTGTGATATCGGCCGCTTTTCCCCCATGCGCCTGTATGGCGGGACGAGATGAGAAGGGAGACAGAATATGAGTGATTCCTTGCGTGTGATCGATCACCCGATTCTCGGCAGAGACGGGGAAAGAAAAACCTTGACGATATACTACGAGGGCCGCCCGATCCCCGCGCTGGAAGGCGAGAGCGTGGCTGCCGCCCTGACAAGCGCCGGGATCAAGGTGTATCGCCATACGGAGAAGCAGCATGAGCCAAGAGGCCTGTACTGCGGTATGGGCCGCTGCAGCGATTGCATGATGATCGTGGATGGGCAGCCCAATGTCCGCACCTGCATCACCCCCGTCAAAGACGGGATGCAGCTGCAGGTGCAGAACGGATTGGAATGAGGGGGCACCAGGATGAAAACATTTGAAAGGGAGATTGTGGTTATTGGCGCCGGCCCTGCAGGCCTTTGCGCTGCCATTGAAGCAAGAAAGGCAGGCGCCCAGGTTCTGCTTGTAGACGAAAATTCCCGTCCCGGCGGTCAGCTCTTTAAGCAGATCCATAAATTTTTTGGTTCCTCCGAACACCATGCGGGCCTGCGGGGCTTTGAAATCGCGCAGGCGCTCTCCCGGGAGGCGGAGGAGCTGGGTGTGGAGCTTTGGATGGACACCGTTGCCTACGGCATTTTCAAGGAAGGTGTGGGCCTGGTAAAGGACGGACAGGGATATATGGTCAAGGCCGGCAAGATCATCGTCGCCGCCGGCGGCAGCGAAGATCCCGTGGCTTTCCCCGGCAGCACCCTGCCCGGGGTGATCACAGCAGGCGCTGCCCAGACCATGGTGAATATTTACCGCACGCTGCCTGGCAAGCGGGTTGTTGTTCTGGGCAGCGGCAACGTGGGACTGATTGTGGCTTACCAGCTGATGCAGGCAGGCGCAGAAATCGCGGCAGTCATTGAAAAATCAGAGAAGATCGGGGGCTATGGCGTTCATGCGGCCAAACTGCGCCGGGCAGGCGTGCCTATCCTCACCGGCAGCACAATAGTCCGGGCTGCCGGCGTGGATTCCCTCCAGAGCGTACAGATTGCCTCCGTTGACACAGAAGGCAAGCCCATTCCCGGGACAGAACGCAGCCTGGATGCCGATACCCTTTGCCTTTCTGTGGGGATGTCCCCTCTTACGGAGCTGGTCTGGCAGGCGGGAGCAGCCTTTGATTACGTTTCCCAGCTTGGCGGTTTTGTTCCCGTTCACGACAGCGGTATGCAGACAAGCGTCAGCGGGCTCTATGTGGCAGGTGACGTGACCGGCATTGAGGAAGCTCCCATCGCTATGGAAGAGGGGCGTCTTGCCGGAATCTCTGCGGCGGAAGCCGCAGGCCGGATGGAGCCGGAAAAAGCCGGTATCCTCCGGGCGGACGCCCTGAAACGAATCTCCATGTTGGAGAGCGGAGAAAACGGCGAGAGCCGGAAAATAGCGCGGCACAGGCAGCTCAGCGGGATGCACGCGTGCTGCGGAAAGGAGTGCTGAACGATGAGAGACGGGATCGCTTATACCGGAATTCCCAGCGCAGAGGAGCTGCTCTCCTGCACGGGCTTCCCCAGCGCCGCGCGCATGGCCAGAGGGCCGGTAGCAATGATTGAGTGCTTGCAGTGCATCCCCTGCAACCCCTGCGAGCATGCCTGCCCCACCGGGGCCATCCGTCTGGGCGGAGAAATTTCCAGGACCCCCAGACTGGATGAGGATAAGTGCATTGGCTGCGGCAAATGCATCGCGAAGTGTCCGGGGCTGGCCATCACTGTGGTCAACAAGGCCTATGCCCCCGGAGAAGCCAGCCTCGATTTTCCGTTTGAATATCTTCCTCTCCCCAAAATTGGGGACAGCGTTCAGGCGGTTGACCGGGCCGGTGCGTCTGTCTGTGAGGCAAAGGTCCTCTCAGTGATTAACCCCCCGGAAAATGACGGCACCGCAGTGATCCGGATTGCTTTTCCCCTTGAATATACGGACAGGGTCAAATCTATCAAGCGTCTTGCAAGGGAGGAATGAATATGGATGCAAGCACCATCATCTGCCGCTGCCAGGAAGTGACCTATGGCGAAATTGTGAAAGCCATCGAGGAAGGCGCAGTCACTGTGGCAGGGGTGAAAAAGCGGGTTGGCTCCGGCATGGGTATCTGCCAGGGAAAGTACTGCGAAAAGCTTGTGGCGCAAATAATCGCGGAAAAGACCGGGCTGCCGCTGGAGCGGATTTTGCCCGATACTCGCCGCGCTCCGGCGAGACCCATTGAGGCCAGTGTTTTTCTGAAAGGCTGAGTATAGCCGGGTTCCAATGCGGTAAAGCGGCCGCAGTCTGTTGCGGCCGCTTTTCTTCTTGAAAAAACAATAATTTTGGGATATATTAATAATATAGGATTATAAATATGAATAAAAAGCATTGGGATAGCTGTATGAAACTTGACAGGATCGAAACCTTTTGCGCAGTCGCGCGGAATATGAGCTTTTCAAAAGCGGCAGAGGAGTGCCATGTGGCGCAGTCTGCCATAAGCCAGCAGATCAGGGCCATGGAGGAAGAACTGGGTTTCCCGCTTTTTGTGCGCAGTACCAGGCGCGTCTCTTTTACGGATGCGGGCCAGAGCTTTTATGTGGACTGTGTGCGGCTGCTGGCCGGCTTTGATGAAGCGATAGAACGCGCAGTCTCCGCCCTTGCTCCCAAAAAGAGCATTCTTACGGTGGGCATTGAGGGACCGATGCAAAGCAAAGTAAAGGCGGAAGCTCTGAAAAAATTTTCCACCGCCTTCCCGGATGTGGAGCTGCAGCCCAAGCAAATCGACCGGGATAAAAAATATGAGGACCTGCTGACAGGGAAAATCGACCTCGTCTTTGATATTCCCCAGTACTACACCCTGAACCAGCGTATCAAAAAATGCGGCGTGATTGCAAACGAGCATTGCCTGATGGTCTGCAAGGAACATCCCCTTGCACAATATGAGCATGTCAGCAAGCAGACGCTGGCTGAGTACGTGACTTTCTGGGGCGGTATTCCCAAAGTGGAAGATTATGTTGTCCGGCGCTATATGGAGTATTTCCGTTCTTCCGGGATTGAGCCGGAAAATGTTGTCTGTGTGCCGGAGCAGGATGTGGCTACCTTCATGGTTTCCATCAATCTGGGGGGGAACATTGTTCCCTGTTCAGAGAAGAACACCTGGAATCCGGAACTGTATTCCTTTGTGGAATTGGAGGAGCCTCTGGTGTTGGAGTCTGCCTGGCTCTATTCTTCGGACAATCCCAACCCAGCCCTTGCCCGGTTCGTGGAAATGGTGGAGGGCGCCAGCGATTAACAGAATAAACGCGCCGTGATCGGCGCGTTTATTCTAAGCTTGTCAAAAAAGTCCATAATGGCCTTTTTTGACCGCTTCAACCGCCGAGCATTTTGATGTAATCAAAATGCTGCTTCGCTCGAAAAGCCTTGATATTCAAGGCTTTTCTGCGGCGGATTATTGGATCACGAGGCGGGTCTTGACCCCCTCGTGCACCCCCGCTGCCCTATCTTCGGCGCGCAAAGCATCATTTTTTGACAGTCTCAGAATAAACGCGGGAGAGAGAAATTATGCCTTATTCGAAAGCTTGTACCGGGGATGGCTCGTATATATCCATCCCGGAGGGAACCAACGGCTTTATCTATATTTACGGGGAGAAAGACGGCGCTGCCGCAGCGCGTCTTTGCTCAATTTGCGCCGAAGTAATTCTGGGCATAAAATCAGAGAAGATTCCCTTCTTTGATCTTGACCATCTCCGTCCATGTGACTTTGACGTGGCCCAGAAGCAGGGCCTGATCTGCCGTCTTATCAGCTGTGGGCGGATACTGTCAGGCGCCGCCACTGCCTATACGGAGCCTTGTTTTATGCCGGTCGGTGAGCGCTTCTGTCAGGAGGAGAACACCCTGTATTTTCTGGATTCGGAGAACACGGTTGTTGATAAGGAACGCGTCCCCGCGGACAGCCGTACTTTCCGTTTCCTTCCTCCCCACACGGCACGCCCGGATGTGGAAATGGACAACACCTTGGATATTCATCCCTATTACGTCCGCTTCGCCGGCGACAGCCGGGGCTGGCTTGATATTGTTACTGCGGAGCGCCGGAATGACGGCATTATTACCAGGCCCATTTCCGTGAAAGCGATGCATAACTGGGCAAAGCATGCCCGGCAGGACGATCCGCAGTTGTTCTTTGCCCGATGGGAAAAGAAAGCTGAAACCGTTTTGAACACCGATCGCGCGATCATCGAATAAAAGGAGCGAGGGAGCATGAGCAATATTTACGCGGCGCTTTTAAACAAACTGAAGGAGAACCGGGCAGTCACGGCGGAGACCCGGCTTGCGGCAGCGGAGGGAAGCATAGCAGAGGGCATCACCCGCCGGCTCACCGGGGTGGAGCCGGTGGAGGACGCCAAGGGCCGCCGCTTCGCCCGGGTGACCACCCAGTGGGGAGAGGACGGCAGCGTAACCATCCGGGAGCCGGTTCTGCCCCAGGAGCGGCTGATCGTGCTGGGGGGTGGGCACATCGCCCTGCCGGTGTGCGAGTTCGCTGCCAAGTGCGGCTTCAACGTGTGCGTGGTGGATGACCGGCCCAGCTTCGCCAACAGCGCCCGCTTCCCCCTGGCCAGGCAGGTGCTCTGCGAGCGCTTTGAAACAGCCATTGAAAAACTGGCCGTGACCGCCTTTGACTACGTGGTGGTGATCACCCGGGGGCACAAGCACGACGCGGACTGCCTGCGGGCGCTGCTGCCGGGGCAGGCCCCGGCCTATCTGGGGATGATCGGGTCCCGGCGGCGGGTGAAGGGCCTGCTGGAGATGCTGCGGGAAGAGGGCTATGACCAGGAGCGTCTGGCCGGAATCTGCACCCCCATCGGCCTGAACATCGGGGCGGTCACACCGGGAGAGATTGCCATCTCCATTCTGGCGGAGGTGATTGCCCACAAGCGGCTGCCGGAATACGGCGATCTCAGCCGCTACTGCATTGATTCCGACCTGGAGCTGTCCACCCTGGAATACCTGGCGGAGAACCGGGAGCCCAAGGCCATTGTGACGGTGATCGAGACCAAAGGCTCTACCCCCCGGGGAACGGGAGCCAAGATGGCCGTCAGCCCCCTGGGGCAGGTCACCGGCAGCATCGGCGGCGGCTGCAGCGAGGCGGCGGTGATCCGGGACGCCATCGCCATCATCGGCACAGGCCGCTACAAGCTGATGGACATTGATCTGACCGGCGAGGTGGCGGAGTCTGACGGGATGGTCTGCGGCGGCACCATGAAGGTGCTGATCGAGGACGGCAGCTGCTGATCCTGAAACATGCACGATCCAGCTCTTCACGATAGCCATACCGATGGTGCAGAAAAATTTCTTAGCACATGGAAAGCCTGGCTGTCCGGATATGCTTTGATCAAATCAAAAACAGCGCAACAAAATAACAACACCTCCTGCTGTAGTACGCTCATTTCCCTACAGCAGGAGGTGTTTTCTCTATTTAGTCTATTTAGAGTTTGTTGATGAAGTCATTGATCAGAACCAGCGCGGCGCCCCTTGCGGCAGCATCCTTTCCATAGACACTCTTTTGAAAAGAGAAATTTGTGGAATCAAAGGGCGACTGTTCTTTTGTAAGCTTTTCCAGCTGCCGGAAGTGGTCCTCCGTGAGATAGGATTGCAGAAAACCACCCAGAATCACTTTGCAGTCGATTACCATCCGAATGTTGTTGATTGCCAGGGCCAGATATCCCAGGTATTCATCAAAGAGCGCTTTATGAACCGCGCTTCCCTCTTCGATCCGTCTGAAAAAGGTGTCCACATCCACACCGGCCTTTTTCTCCAGACTGCTTACAGAACAGTATGCCTCCATACAGCCCTTCTGCCCGCAATAGCAGGGTCTGCCATCGGGAATGAGCCGCATATGTTCTATGATGCAGCCGCCCAGAACATCGCCGAGATATACCTCCCCGCCAATGATCAGCGCGCCGCCCAGGTTTCTGTTGAGCGCAATATAGACGGCCACTCCCCACATGGAGATCGGCGACATGCCCTGGAGCGGGGCAAACTACCGGGAGTACGCAAAGGAAGTCAAACAGATCGCGGATGACAATGGGGTGTTTTTCAACTAGGCCCACGGCCCGTTTATCTTTGACTTCAACTATCTCCCGGATCTGGACAAGCAGATTATTCCCATGCAGGTGCTGTGCATGGAATGCTGCGCCATGCTTGAAATCAAGAGGATGGTTGTTCATCCTCTGCACGATTCCCTCTACCGCGGGGAGAACAAAAAACGCCTGTGGGACCTGAACGTGGAGTATTACCGGCGCCTTCAGCCCTATGCGAAGGAATACGGCGTGGTTGTCAGCCTGGAAAATCTGTTCGATGTGGACAAACGCAGAGGCTGCTACGTGGAGACGATGTTCTCCGACGCCAACGAGCTGGCCCGGTTTTACGACGATCTTGGTGACACGGACCATTTTGATGTGCTGGTGGACACCGGGCACAGCAGCATTGTGGGCGGAGACGCCGCCGAAGACATCCGCCGGCTTGGCCACAGGGTAAAGGGGCTGCATGTTCACGACAACAACTATCGTGGGGACGACCACCTGATCCCCTATGAAGGTACGATGGATTGGGACAGCATTATGAAAGCCCTTGCCGATGTTGGATATGAAGGGGACCTCACCTTTGAGGCGCTGCACCCCTTCGCGCATATCGACGAGCGGCTGCTGATTCCCAAGGCCAGGTATCTCCACGACGTGGGCCGCTGCCTCATTGAAAAGTTTGACGAATACAGGAGAGAAGGAGAAAATTCCTGACACTCTTCCCGGAGAATTGCATCGAAAGGACAGTGTATCTATGGCAGGTGATAAGAAGATGGCAAAGTCAATTGACGTTGTGGCTTTGGGTGAGCTGCTGATCGATTTCACGCCCCTGAAGTCTGACGAAGGGAAAGCCTGTTATGAGCGAAATCCCGGCGGCGCGGCGGCCGGCAATGGGATTGCCATTGAAATTAACCTCTCAAAGTTCAGAGACTATTCCATCGCGCAGATTCAGCAAAGCAACAACATCCGGCTTTTTCAGATTGCGAAAAGAACCGGCTGCAAGTTCAGCTTCGGCAGCGACGCCCATACGATGCGCCACCAGCAGCAGTTCAAAAATTTTTACGTGGTGGCCGGCATCCTGAACCTGACTGAGGATGACCTGTGCGATTTCGTCAGAGGATAATTAAATAGAAAGCCGCTGTCCCGGAAACGCAGGCTTGAAGCCGTTGGTTAAGTATGGTATAGTGAGCCGTAGCCAGATTGATGCGCTGGCTACGGCGTTTTTTCGCGTCAAAATCTGTCTGTCCGCAAAGGAGAAAAGCCCATGAAAATCGCCATGATCGGTTCCGGCGCCGCCGGCAGTGTTTTTGCCGCCTACCTGAGGCGCGGGGGCGCGGAGCTGTACCTGGTAGACAAGTATCAAGCGCATATGGATAAAATCGCTTCGGACGGGCTGGTACTGCGGGAATTTGACAGAGAATACCGCCTGACAGGCTTTCATACATCCCCCAATGCAGAAGCGCTTGGGATCATGGACCTTCTGATCCTCATGGTCAAATGCACCCAAACCCAGGAAATCATGCCCTCAGTGATGCCATGCATCGGGCCTGAGACGGTGGTGGTAAGCCTGCAGAACGGCCTTTGCAATGAAGCGTGCCTTGCCCCCTATGTGGAGCGGGAGCGGCTTCTTCTGGGCTTTGGAAAAATCGGCACGGAGCTTCCCGAGCCGGGGGTCTGCGTCGCGAAGCCTGAGCCGGGGACAGCCATGTACTTTGGCGCCGCTGCCTCCAGCCCGCTTGCGGACGGGGCCGGGCGCGAACTGGAGCGGCTGTTCCTCTCCGGCGGATGCCAGGCCAGCTTTGTAAACGACATACGGCCCTATATCTGGCGGAAAGCAATCGCAAACTGTGGTTACAACGCCGTGTCCGCTGTGCTGGGCCTGCCTGTTGGCCCGGTTCTCCGTTCCGAAAGCGGCAGCGCCATTGTCCGGCAAGTCTGGCAGGAGTGCTGCGCCGTGGCCGAAGCCAAGGGGATTCACGGTCTGGCTGAGGAGATGGAACAGGAGGGCGAACGCCTGCTACAAGGCTTTTCGGACTATTACCCCTCCATGGCCCAGGACATTCTCCGTCACCGTCCGACCGAGATTGCGCATATGAACGGCGCCATCGTCCGCTTCGGCAGGGAGCTGGGCATCCCCACCCCGGTAAACCAGTTGATAACGGACATGATCCTGACAATCCAAAGCAATTACGCGTACAGAAAACAGGTCTCATAAAACCAAAAATCATCCTCCGGGTTCAGACCTGCTCTGACGAACACGCTGCGTTTGTTTCTTCCGTCTAAACCAAATTGAAGCCCAGCGCAGCGGGTTCAATTTGGAAAGGAGGAGCAAGGGAGCGGGTGGATGGCGTTCTTTTTTACAAAAAAAGAACGCGGTCGCAAAGCATACTTTGCGACCACGTGGTCCGAGTGACTGGATTCGAACGAACGGCCGGCAGCGGCGCTTACGCCGCTTTGGCCGCTTGCGGCCATTATTATATTGCAAGAGGCCGCTAGTTCTCTGCTCAGAAAACAGAAACGCAGGGTGCTCTGACGAACACTCTGCGTTTTGCTGGTCCGAGTGACTAGATTCGAACTAGCGGCCGGCAGCGGCGCTTACGCCGCTTTGGCCGCTTGCGGCCATTATTATATTGCAAGAGGCCGCTAGTTCTCTGCTTAGAAAACAGAAACGCAGGGTGCTCTAATGAACACTCTGCGTCTTGCTGGTCCGAGTGACTAGATTCGAACTAGCGGCCTCTTGAACCCCATTCAAGCGCGCTACCATCTGCGCTACACCCGGATCTCTGTTGCCAAATTATATTAGCACAATTCATCAATAATTGCAAGCCCTAATTTTCAAAAATCCGCATTATTTTTTGGTATTTTCATCAGGCTTTGTGCGCAATAAAATGGTACTAAATCGCCATCACCCAAACGGCTTGACCATTTTGTCCAAGTGGGATAAAATAAGTCTGGACGCGGTGCGTCCCGGTTTATGATCACGACAGGAGTTGAGGCATAAGATGATGACGGATATTCACAGCCAGGCCCAGGCGCTGCTGCCCCGCTGCATTGAGGACAGGCGCTGGTTCCACCAGCACGCGGAGCTCTCCTTCCAGGAGTTTGAGACCGCTGCCTACATTGAAAAGGCGCTGGCGGAGATTCCCGGCCTTGCGCTGAGCCGCCCCACAGCCACCAGCGTGATGGCGGTGCTGAAAACCGGCCGGCCGGGGCGCTGCCTTGCCATCCGGGCGGATATTGACGCGCTGCCCATCGACGAGGCAAATGAGCTGCCCTACCGCTCCTGCAACCAGGGCGCCATGCACGCCTGCGGCCACGACGGCCACGCCGCCATCCTGCTTAACGCGGTGCGGCTGCTGGCGGCCAGGCGGGAGGAACTGGCGGGCGAGCTGCGCTTTATCTTCCAGCACGCGGAGGAGACCCCTCCCGGCGGCGCGGTGGAGGTCATCCGGGCCGGGGTTCTGGAGGGCGTGGACGAGGTGTTCGGCCTGCACCTGACCAGCACTCTGCCCACAGGGAAGTTCGGCGTGTGCAGCGGCGTGCTTACCTCCGCCACGGACCGTTTTGAAATCGAGATCACCGGCAAGGGCGGCCACTCCAGTATGCCCCAGGAGTGCGTGGACCCCATTGTGGTGGGCGCCCAGATCATCATGGGACTGCAAACGGTGCTGTCCCGCTCCATCAAGCCCAGCGATATGGCGGTGCTCTCCGTATGCCAGGCCAACGCCGGCTCGGCCTACAACATCATCCCCGGCGCCATGCACCTGACCGGCTCCGTGCGCAGCTATGACGAGGCGGTGCGCCAGACGGCGGAGCAGCGCATCCGGGCCATCAGCCAGGGGATTGCCCAGGCCGCCGGCGCCAGGGTAGAAGTGGACTATGTCCGGGGCTATGACTCCATTTACAATGACCCGGCGCTGACCCAATGGGCCAGGGAGCTGATCGCCGGGCAGTTCGGCCCGGAGGCGGTTCAGGAGCTGGCGCCCATTGCCCCCGGCGACGATTTTTGCTATTATGATCAGGTCTGCCCCGGCTTCTTCTTGGAGCTGGGCGCCGCCGACCCGGCCAAGGGCAGCGACGCGCCCCATCACAACGCCCGCTACCGGCTGGACGAGGATGCATTGGCTTACGGCCTGGAATACACGGCGGCCCTGCTGGCCTGGCGCTGCCGGATCGACTGACAGAAAAAACTCCCTCTTTTTGAAAGAGGGAGTTTTTTTCTATGCTTTTCATTCTCTGGCCCGCAGGGAGGAGCGGAAGAGGATCAGGCCCACCACGAAGAACAGGGCAATGGCCCCCACGCCCAGACTGGTGCTGCCGCTGAGCTGGGAGACCAGGCTGACGGTGAAGGTACCCAGCATGGAGGCGCCCTTGCCGCAGATATCCAGCAGGCCAAAATATTCGCCGGATTTTTCCGGGGGGATGATCTTGGCGAAGTGGGACCGGGACAGGGCCTGCACGCCGCCCTGGAACATGCCCACCACCACGGCCAGCACCCAGAAATGGGCCTGGGTGCTCATGAGCATGGCAAAGATGGCCATGCCGCAATAGGCCAGCACGCAGACGCTGATCAGGCGGCCGGTGTCCACGGTGCGGGAGAGGCGGCCGATAAACAGGGACGAGGGAAAGGCCACAATCTGGGTAACCAGCAGGGCCAGCAGCAATCCGGTGGTATCAAAGCCCAGGGCGGTGCCGTAGGCGGTGGCCATGTCGATAATGGTATAGACGCCGTCGATATAGAAGAAGAAGGCCAGGATGAAAAGAAACACCTTTTTGTCACGGGCAATCTCCTGCAGGGTGTGCCACAGCTGGGTGAAGGGGTGGACGTGCCCGGTCACGAAATTGCTCTGTTGGTAGCAGCGGACAAGGGGCAGAGTGCAAAGCAGCCACCAGAGGGCGGTAATGAGGAAGGCCAGGGTCATGGCTGTAGCCATGGACAGGCCCAGGGTGCCGGAACCCAGAACCAGGCCCAGGCATAGCAGGAAGGGGACGCAGCTGCCAATATAGCCCCAGGCGTAGCCATGGGAGGAGACATTGTCCATGCGCGCCGGTTCCGTCACGTCGGACAGCATGGAGTCATAGAAGATCTGGCTGAGGGAATAGCCCAGCTTGGCCAGAACGAACATACACAGGAAGCTGAGCCAGCCGCCCATAAAGCCCATCAGCACGCAGCCGAGGATGCCCAACAGCGCCGCGCACAGGAACATGGGTTTTTTCCTGCCGCGCCAGTCGGACACGGCGCCCAGAACAGGGCCGGTGAGGGCCACCAGCAGGGTGGCGGCAGAGGCGGCATAGCCCCAATAGGCCAGATACTGCACCGAGTCCAGCCCGCCGTTTTTGGCCAGGGAGTTGAAATAGATGGGGACGATGGTGGTGACCAGGAGGATGAAAGCGGAGTTGCCCACGTCATAGAGCACCCATTTCTTTTCCTGGGCTGTGAGCTTACATTTCATGGCGTCACTTCCTTCGCGCATCATAATTATACTGATACAGAGGGTCGTAGCTCTGAAGGCCCTGGGCGCTGGCCTGGAAGGCTTCAATCAGCCGCAGGGCTGAGTCCCGGGCCTGGGCAAAGCAAGCCGCCAGCTGACGGCTGCTCTCCGTACAGCGGGGATCCGGCTGGGGATGCAGCATCATGGGGCCTAGCTTTTCATAGCGGCCGAAGAGCTTCAGGGCCGCCGTCACCAGGCCGCGGACAAGGGGGCGCTGGCTGCTGAGGAGGCGCTGGTTCAGGCCCATGGTGGCCGCGGCCATGTGGAGCTGCCGGGCGGAGATGCCGGGAAACAGGGCATGGATCAGCCGGGCATTTTTTCGGGAGAGCTTGATGTGGCAGGCAGTGCTGGCATCGTCAATGGGCAGGCCGGCTTCTTCCAGCAGGGAGCGGTCAAAGTCCGCCTCCATTGCCAGATGGCCCGGTCCCCCCGCCGCCTCGGCGGCGTCTATATAGGGGTGGCAGTGGAAATCCAGAGCAAAGTGGCAGAGAAAGCCCCAAAGATAGGCCAGCAAGGCGTCGCTGTCCCGGCTGCGGCACAGCTGCTCCCCTGCCGGGCGGAAGAAGGCTTCGGCCGGGGCTTCATGCATCCGGGGGCCGGTGCCCTTCAGCGGGTCATGGCCCAAAGGGTGGTAATGAAACAGCAGGTCCGGCCCCTGGAGGCCCAGGTCATAGAGGTCTCGGTGGGCCTGGATTATTTTCTGTTTTTCCGCAGGCAGGCGGGAAAGCACAAGCTGACCAAAACGGTAATGGGCATAAGCGGCAGGCATAGCCACCCTCCTTTCCGGCGGTTTTCTCTGATTGCGTGTCGGTGGGGCAAGGGCCGCTTTTACAGCAGGGGTGCGATGGCTTTCAGCAGAAAGCCCAAGAGTCGAATGCTCAGTTTCTCATGTTCCATGAAATGCTTTTCTACCAGAGCGGAGCGGGCCATGGTGGCCTCCACATCGGCGCGGATATCGGAAATGCAGGGGGTATCATACAGAAAGGCGGCACACTCAAAATGGTGGTAAAGGCTGCGATAATCCAGATTGATGGTGCCCACCACCGCCTCCTTATCATCTGCTACAAAGACCTTGGCATGGACAAAGCCGGGGCTGTATTCATAGATCTTCACGCCGGAGGCAAGCAGGCTGCTGTAATGGGTCTTGGCCAGGGCCCAGGGCGCCTTTTTATCCGGGATGCCCGGCAGCACCAGGCGCACATCCACGCCCCGCTCGGCAGCGAATTTCAATGCGGTCTCCATCTCGCCGTCCAGAATCAGGTAGGGGGACATGATGTAGACATAGTGCTCCGCCCGGTTGAGAATGTCCATATACACCCGCTCCCCTACCTTGTCGTTGTCCAGGGGGCAATCCCCATAGGGCAGGACATAGCCCCTGGCCTCCGCCGGCGCATGGGTAGGATAGGCCAGGAAGCGGTCAATCTCCAACTCCTTCTCGTCCACGCCCCACATTTGCAGGAACATCAAAGTAAAGCTGGGCACCGCCTCGCCCCGGAGGCGGATGGCGGTATCCTTCCAATGGCCGAAGCGGGGGCGGCGGTTGATGTACTCATCGGCCAGGTTCACCCCGCCGGTAAAGGCGGTATGGCCGTCGATAACGGCGATCTTCCGGTGGTCCCGGTAGTTATAGTGGGTGGAGACAAAGGGCGTCATGGGGGCAAACATCTTGCACTTGATGCCCAGTGCCTGGAGTCGTTTGGGATAGTCATGGGGAAGGGTGGAGAATTCACAGGTGCCGTCATACATCACCCGCACATCCACGCCCTCTTTGGCCTTTTGCGCCAGAATTTCCAGCACCCTGCCCCACATCAGGCCTTCATCGATAATGAAATACTCCAGGAAGATGAAATGCTCCGCCTGTTCCAGCGCCTGGAGCAGGTCGGCCCACTTGTCCTCCCCCAGGGGATAATACTTGACCTCTGTATGGTCATACACCGGGTAGCAGCCGGTGCGGTGCATATAATGGGCCAGGGCCGCAGCGCCGGGGCTCTCCTTCCGCAGCGCTTCCAGCACCGCCTCATTCTGGGGGATGCTGTTCTCCGTGGTCTCCACCAGATAGTTCAGCCGCTTTTTCAGGATGCGCATCCCCAGGTTGCTGCGGGTATAGCAATAGAGGGGTGCCCCCACAGCCGGCATCAGCAAGATCACCAGAAGCCAGGTGATCTTGGCGCTGGGGTCTGCGTCCGTATTCAGCAGGTACAGGCCCATAAAGGCGGAGAATACCGTGGTGAAAATCACAAAGTGGGGCAGGTAGGCATTGAGCCAATAGAAGACGGCAAAAACCAGAAACAGCTGGAACAGCAGCAAAAGCACAATGATGCCGATGCGGCTGAACACCA
This sequence comes from Candidatus Limivicinus sp., assembly GCA_051866745.1. Lineage (GTDB taxonomy): Bacteria > Bacillota > Clostridia > Oscillospirales > Oscillospiraceae > Limivicinus. The sequence goes on from JBJDXQ010000058.1 coordinate 27,834, forward strand.
TATGAGCAAGGCCCTGCTGGCCCTTCTCCAGGAGAGCAAGGCCGGGACTGTCCTCATTCAGGAAGCCCTTGGTCTTTTCCTCGTTCTTCATTTCTGCTTCGCAGTCTCCTTTTTTACATATTCCAGAAGCTGTTCAAAGCTTCCCTGGGGGTAAGATGAAATATCTCTTCCGTCTTTGTTAATCAGGCAGTCCGTCAGCAGAAAGACCTTCATCCCCACTTGGGCTGCGGCTGTGTCCTCCAGGGCGTCGTTCCCTACCATGAGGCAGCTTTCCGGCGCCAGCTGCAGGCTTTCGGCAACGTCACGGAAGTAGGCGGGATTGGGCTTGCAGTGGGTGCTGTTTTCATAGGTGGTATACAGTTCGAAATCCTCTGGTTCCAAACCTGCCCAGCGAATCCGGCTCTCTGTAGCCACTGCGGGAAAGATGGGGTTGGTCGCCAGCGCCACCTGATATCCCATCGAACGGATTGCCGCCACGGTTTCCGCCGCCCGGGGATTAAAACCGCAGGCGGTCCGGGCGTTCTGAAACTCGTTGGCATAAAATTCTTCAAAAACCGGCTTGTCCTCCTGAACCTTGGGGCCAAAAATCTGCGTGAAACGCTGCCAGAAAGCTTCCTCATTGCTGCACTGTCCATCGTTTTTCACCATGGCGGCTGTCCCGGCCCAGATCGCGTCAACCAGCGCCTTTGGTTCATATCCCCGGGGGGCCAGTTTCTTTGCCAGCTGGTGGAAATAGGCCTTTGTAAATTCCTCCTGGTCCATGGGCAACAATGTCCCGTCCAAGTCAAACAGTACGCAGCGCAGCTTCATTCGCTTTCCTTTCCTCTTCCGGTCGGTTGACTTTCCCTCGCCGGGAAGATATAATATAGTGGTAGTGTTTTGATTTTATGTTACTTTTCTCAATTGTAGTTCAATTATAATTGCAGCCTGGAGTAAAGTCAAGGCGATGGGCAATCGGTGTTCGCTTCGGCTTTTCCGGCTTGATGAGGGTGATGGGTAGGCTATGCCGGTGAAATTAATCGCTTTTGACCTGGATGGGACCCTGTTGGACAGGCGGAAGAACATCCCGGAGGCCAATTTGCAGGCGCTGATGGCTGCCGCTGAAGTCGGGGCGCTCCTTGTACCGGCAACCGGGCGGATTTACACCGGGATTCCCGAGCAGATTCGCGCGCTGCCTGGGGCCAGATACTTTATCACCATCAACGGCGCCTATGCCTACGACGCGCAGGAGGACAGGAATCTGTACTCCTCAGAGCTTTCTGTGGAGCTGTGCCTGCGGCTGATCCGATACATGGATACGCTGCCGGTGATTTATGACTGTTATCAGGACAACTGGGGCTTTATTAGCCGCAGTATGTTTCAGCGGGTGGGGGATTTTATTCCCGACCCCGGCATTATGAAGATGATGCTGGAGCTGCGCACGCCGGTGGACAACCTGGCGGAAACGCTGCGGCAAAAGGGGCGGCCGGTGCAAAAGATGCAGATGCATTTTCAGGATCTGGCAGAGCGTGACCGGCAGCTGAAGCTGGTGGCGGAGCGTTTCCCGGAGGCCGCGGTTTCCTCTTCCCTGCCCTGGAATATTGAAATTAACAGCGCCGGGGCCACCAAGGGACAGGCTTTAAAGGCCCTCTGCTCGGCTCTGGGCATCGACCTTCGCGATACTCTTGCTTTTGGGGACGGCACCAACGACCTGGACATGATTCGCACTGCCGGCATCGGCGTCGCCATGGACAACGGTGCGGAAGAAGTGAAGGCTGCGGCAGACTGGATCGCCCCAAGCAATATAAACTGTGGGGTGGCCGCTGGAATCAAGAGATTTATGGAGATAAACAGGAGTTAATATGGAACACACAATTCTTTTTGAAGTGCTGCTTTGTCTTGCACTTGGCTATTTTATTGGCGGGATTAGTCCCTCCTTCATGATCGGCAAAATGAAGGGCTTTGACATCCGGCAGGAGGGCTCTCACAACGCCGGGGCCACCAACACCATGCTGATGGCCGGCAAGGCCGCCGGTGTGTTTGTGGCGCTGATGGATATTCTGAAGGCTGCCTGCTCCTGGTGGCTTTGCTGCTGGCTGTTCCCGGAGCTGGAGCTGGCAGGAATTTTTGGGGGAGTGGCATGCATTATTGGGCACATGTATCCGGTTTTTCTGGGTTTTCACGGCGGAAAGGGGCTGGCCTGCATGGGCGGGGTGGTTCTGGCCTACAGCTTCAAGTCCTTCCTGCTGATGCTCAGCCTTGCCATTGTGATCGGGCTGATCACCAATTATGTCTGCATTGTCACCAGTTCCATGGCCGCCATCTGGCCCGTTTATTATGGGATCAGGTCCGGGAACTGGCTGGGTGCGGCCATTTTACTGGTTCCGCTGCTGCCCATCGTGCTCAAGCACGCGGAGAACTTCCGGCGAATCCCCGAGGGGAAGGAGCTGCGGCTCAGCTATCTGTGGAACAAGGAGGCGGAGCTGCTGCGCACCGGATATGAAGAAGTGGATAAACGATGAATATTTATCCATTTTAAAAGCTGTTTCACTTGCTTTTGCGGCAGCTTTACAGCCTCTTATAAAACAAAAAAATCCTGATGCAGATGCATCAGGATTTTTTTGATATGAAAATCAGACCAGTTCGATAACTGCAATCTCGGCTGCATCGCCGCGGCGGGTGCCGATGCGGGTGATGCGGGTGTAGCCGCCGTTGCGGTCGGCATACTTGGGAGCCAGCTCATCGAAAACCTTCTTGGCCACGTCCTCACGGGTGATGAAGGACAGCGCCTGACGGTAGGCGTTCAGGTCCTTTGCCTTGCCAAGGGTGATCATCTTCTCGGCCATGGGAGCAATCTCCTTGGCGCGGGTGACAGTGGTCTCCATGCGGCCCTTGTCCAGAAGGTCAGTGACCTGCTGACGGAGCATTGCCATGCGCTGGGCGGTAGTCTTGCCGAGCTTTCTAGTTCCGGGCATAATTGCGTTTCCTCCTTCTTGAGAGCTTACTGATTATCCTCGCTTGCCAGAGACAAGCCCATCATCGTCAGCTTGTGGACGACTTCCTCCAGGGACTTGCGGCCGAGGTTACGGACCTTGATCATTTCTTCCTCAGTCTTGTTGACCAGATCCTCTACGGTGTTGATGTTAGCGCGCTTGAGGCAGTTGAAGCTTCTTACGGACAGGTCCAGCTCTTCGATGGTCATCTTGAGCATGGTATCCGGCTCCTTCTCCACCTTTTCAACCACGGTGGAGTTGCTGCCGATGGTATCGGACAGGTCCGTGAAGAGCGTGAAGTGATCGCAGAGTATCTTCGCGCCCAGGGAGAGCGCGTCACGGGCAGTCATGGTCTTGTCGGTCCATACCTCGATGGTCAGCTTGTCAAAGTCCGTCTGGTTGCCCACACGGGTGTTCTCGACAGTGTAGTTGACCTTGAGGACCGGGGTATATATGGAGTCCACAGGAATGGTGCCAATGGGCATCTGGGGATTTTTGTTCTTCTCAGCGGAGACATAGCCTCTGCCATGGTCCAGAACCAGCTCCATATTCAGGGCGCCGTCCGGGCCAAGGGTGGCGATGGGCTGCTCAGGATTGAGGATCTCCACCTCGGTGTCCGCCTTGATGTCGCCGGCGGTGACCAGGCCCTCGCCGGAGGCTTCGATATAGACGGTCTTGGGTCCCTCGCTGTGAAGGCGGGCGATGATGCTCTTGACGTTCAGAACGATCTCGGTCACGTCTTCCTTCACACCGGGGATGGTGGAGAACTCATGCTGGACGCCGGCGATCTTGATGCTGGTGCAGGCAGTGCCGGGGAGAGAAGAGAGAAGTACCCTGCGAAGAGAGTTACCAAGTGTTGTGCCGTAGCCACGCTCCAACGGCTCTATGATGTACTTACCATAAGAGCTGTCGGCTGGAGTTTCGATGCACTCGATGCGCGGCTTCTTAATTTCGATCATATAGTTATATAACCCTCCTTATAAGTGTTGCGCTTTGTAATCGCTTGCGGTGATTCAGCTTACCAATTTGAGGGTGTCTTTATTACTTGGAGTACAACTCGACGATGAGACGTTCCTCGATGGGCAGATCGATGTCTTCTCTTGCAGGAACTGCAACAACCTTTGCAACCATGTTGTTTGCATCGTACTCAAGCCACTTGGGGGCGGGACGGAAAGCGTTCGCCTCGATGTTGGCCTTGATCTTCTCGATGCCGCGGCTGCTCTCCTTCAGGGAAACTACCATGCCGGGCTTGACCTGGTAGCTGGGGATGTTGACCTTGCGGCCGTTGACGGTGATGTGGCCGTGGCTGACCATCTGACGTGCCTCGGCACGGCTCATGGCAAAGCCCAGACGGTACACAACGTTGTCCAGACGGCACTCCAGGATGGAGAGGAGGTTCTCGCCGGTCTGGCCGGGACGGCGCTCGGCCATCTCGAAGTAACCGCGGAACTGGCTCTCCAGAACGCCATAGAAACGCTTGGCTTTCTGCTTCTCACGGAGCTGCTGGCCGTACTCGGAGCTCTTGCTGCGGCCCTGGCCGTGCTGGCCGGGAGCGAAAGCTCTGCTGTTCATTGCGCACTTGTCGGTGTAGCAGCGGTCGCCCTTCAGGAAGAGCTTCTGACCCTCTCTGCGGCACTGACGGCAGACGGCTTCAGTATATCTTGCCATTTCAGTTTACCTCCTTCAATTAGACACGACGACGCTTCGGAGGACGGCAGCCATTGTGAGGAATGGGGGTCACGTCCTTGATCATCGTTACTTCGAGACCGGCGGTCTGGAGCGCGCGAATGGCGGCTTCACGGCCGGAACCGGGTCCCTTGACGAACACTTCGACGGTCTTCAGACCATGCTCCATGGCTGCCTTGGCGGCAGTCTCAGCGGCGGTCTGCGCGGCGAAGGGGGTAGACTTCTTGCTTCCGCGGAAGCCCAGGCCACCGGCAGAGGCCCAGGAAAGCGCGTTGCCCTGGGTATCGGTGATGGTGACCATGGTGTTATTGAAGGAAGAGCTGATATGAACCTGGCCCTTTTCAATGTTCTTACGCTCTCTTCTGCGAGTCCTGACTTTCTTCTTAGCGTTTGCTGCTGCCATAATTCATATCCCTCCTTACTTCTTCTTATTTGCGATGGTCCGCTTCGGGCCCTTGCGGGTACGAGCGTTGGTCTTGGACCGCTGGCCGCGCACGGGCAGGCCACGGCGATGCCGCAGGCCGCGGTAGCAGCCGATCTCGGTCAGGCGCTTGATATCAAGCGCGGTCTGACGGCGCAGGTCACCTTCCACGATGTAGCCGTGGTCGATGCACTCACGCAGCTTGGCTTCTTCCTCATCGGTGAGGTCTTTTACTCTGGTGTCGGGGTTGATCCCGGTTGCCTCCAGGATCTTCTTTGCGCTGGTTCTGCCGATACCATAGACATAGGTGAGACCGATCTCGATTCTCTTGTCCTTGGGCAGGTCAACGCCGGCTATACGTGCCATACTTTTCAATCATCCTTTCGATAATTTTTCCGCATTTCGTGAACGGGGACTTATTCCCGCCGGAGGGAGTCCCTCGCCCATGCGGGAGTTTTTATAAGGACAGGCGTTTGCCTAGTCTCTACTGTTTTCTGGGGCGTACTTACCCCGGTCTGCTTAACCCTGGCGCTGCTTGTGCTTGGGGTTCTCGCAGATAACCATGACTTTACCCTTGCGCTTGATGATCTTGCACTTCTCGCACATGGGCTTCACGGAAGGTCTTACTTTCATTTGTTTTACCTCCTACTTGCTTCTCCAGGTGATGCGGCCGCGGGTGACGTCATAGGGGGACATCTGCACCGTGACCTTGTCGCCGGGAAGGATCCTGATAAAGTTCATCCGGAGTTTGCCGGAAATATGCGCCAGAATGATGTGGCCATTGCCGATATCCACCTGGAACATGGTGTTGGGCAGGGATTCAACTACCGTGCCCTCGAGTTCGATTACGTCGTCTTTTGCCAATGTAACATTCCTCCAAAGTCGGTGTGGGTGACTGCTGTCACAGGTCCTCTGCCATAGTGAGTATCTCCGGCTCACCATCGGTAATGAGGATGGTGTTTTCATAGTGGGCGGAAAGGGAGCCGTCGGCTGTCACAACGGTCCAGCCGTTATCCAGCACCCTGACGGCATAGCCGCCTACATTGACCATGGGTTCTACCGCGATGGTCATGCCCTTTACAAGGCGGGGGTTGGCACGGCGGCTGAGGCCGCGGTCCACCCGATAGTTGGGAACCTCGGGAGCTTCGTGCATCTGATGGCCTACGCCATGACCCACATACTCCCGGACTACGGAATAGCCGTGGCTCTCCACATAGTCCTGAATGGCCCCGCCGATATCGGAAATGCGGTAGCCCTCCCGGGCATAACGCAGACCTTCAAAGAAGCTCTGCCGGGTGACGGCGATGAGGTTCTTGGCCTCCTCGCTGATCTCACCGCAGGGGAAGGTACCGGCACAGTCGCCCACCATGCCTTTAAAGGTGGCGCCCACATCCAGGGAGACGATATCGCCATCCCGGATGACCCGCTTGCCGGGGATACCGTGTATGACTTCGTCGTTGACCGAGACACAGGCACTGGCGGGAAAGCCCGCATACCCCAAAAAGGTGGCCTTGGCCCCGGATTTCACAATGAACTCATGCACATATTTGTCTATCTGCTTGGTGGTCACACCGGCGGCCACCGCCTGCCGCGCAATGCTGCGGGCACCGGCGGTGATCCGTCCGGCCTGACGCATGATCTCGATCTCTGATTTGGATTTGATATAGATCGTATCGGACATATCAGATCCCCAGAGCTTTCCTGATCACAACCGTTGTGGCTTCAATGCTGCTCTGATTTTCCACCGTCTTCAGCTTGCCCCGCTGGGCATAGAACTGCTTCAGCGGCTCCGTATCCCGGTGGTAGACCTCCAGACGGGCCTTCACGGTCTCGGGAGCGTCATCCTTACGGATGGTCAGCTCACCGCCGCAGAAGTCGCAGACGCCTTCGGTCCTGGGGGGATTGTTGACGACGTGGAAAGTCTGGCTGCAATCCTTGCAGGTGCGGCGGCCGGCCATACGCTCCACAATGACCTGATCCTCCACCTCAATGGAAAGGGCACAGTCGATCTGGACGCCCATGGCCTCCATGGTCTCGGCCTGGGGAATGGTCCGGGGCACGCCGTCAAGGATATAGCCTTCCTTGCAGTCTTCCTGGGCCAGCCGCTCCTGGATGATGCCGATAATGACATCATCCGGAACCAGCTTGCCTGCTTCCACATAGCTCTTGGCCTGAATGCCCACAGGGGTGCCTGCCTTCATGGCGGCTCTCAGGATGTTGCCGGTGGATATGGTGGGGATACCGAGCTCACGGCTTAGGATCTCTGCCTGAGTACCTTTGCCTGCGCCGGGTGCGCCCAAAAGTATAAGCCTCATAAGCTCATCTCCTCATTTAATCAAGGAAGCCCTTGTAGTTGCGCATGAGCATCTGAGCCTCAAGGGCACGGACCGTCTCAAGTGCAACGCCTACAACGATGATGATGGAGGTGCCGCCCAGAGAGATGCCGGTGAGGGCAGCGCTCTTGCTGAAGTGTGCAACCAGGATGGGAACCACAGCGATGATGCCAAGGTAGATGGCGCCAAAGAGGGTGATCTTATTGAGCACCTTCTGGATGAACTCGCTGGTGGGCTTGCCCGGACGGAAGCCGGGGATGTAGCCGCCGTTCTTCTTCAGGTTGTTGGCAACCTCAATGGGATTGAACTGGATGGTGGAGTAGAAGTAAGCGAAGAAGATGATCAGCAGGAAGTAGATGATGGCGTAGGGAATGGAGTTGTTGCCAAACCAGGTAGCCACCCAACCGTCGGTCTTGCCGGTGAAGGCCGCGATGGTCGCGGGGACAGAGGCGATAGACTGGGCGAAGATGATGGGCATAACGCCGGACATATTCACCTTCATGGGCAGGTGGGTGCTCTGGCCGCCGTACATCTTGCGGCCCACAACCCGCTTCGCGTACTGGACGGGGATGCGGCGCTCAGCGTCGTTAACGAAGACGATGAGCACGATGATGGCCAGGGCGCCCAGAATCATCAGAACCAGAACCCACCACTGGAGGGAGCCGATGATGATGTTGCGGATGCTCTGGATAATGCTGACGGGCAGACGGGCAATGATGCTGGCAAACAGGATCATGGAGATGCCGTTGCCGATACCGTGCTCGGTGATCTGCTCACCCAGCCACATGATCAGTGCGGAGCCGGAGGTGAAGGTCAGGATAATGACGATCGCCGCCCAGACACTGTTCTGTGCCTCGGGGGTCAGGATGCCGTTGTTCTTGATCAGCATGTAGAAGCCGAAGCCCTGCAGCAGACCGATGGCAACGGTGACATAGCGGGTGATGGCCGCGATCTTCTTCCGGCCTTCCTCGCCCTCTTCCTTGCTCATACGCTCCAGTGCGGGGATGGCGATGCACAGCAGCTGAATGATAATGGAAGCGTTAATGTAGGGCTGGATGGACAGGGCGAAGATGGTTGCCTGGGAGAAGGCGCCGCCGGACATAACGTCCAGCAGGCCCAGAACGGTGTTCTGGAGCATTGCAAAGTAGCTCTGCAGTGCTGCCACATTGACGTAAGGTACAGGGATGGCGTTGCCAAGACGATAAAGCAGAATGATGAGAAGGGTGAAGAGGATCTTTCTGCGGATCTCTTCAATTCTCCATGCATTGCGTAATGTCTGGAGCACTTATACCACCTCGGCCTTTCCGCCGGCCGCCTCGATCTTCTCTTTTGCGGTTGCGGAGAAGGCAGCAGCTTTGACGGTCAGCTTCTTGGTAACTTCACCGTTGCCAAGGAATTTGACGCCGTATTTGCAATCGGAAAGGACGCCGGCGTCCAGGAGAGCCTGCTTGTCCACAACAGCGCCGTCCTCAAACTTGTTGAGAACAGAGACATTCAGTGCATCCAGGGGCTTGGCAAAAATGTTGTTGAAGCCTCTCTTGGGGATGCGGCGTGCCAGAGGCATCTGGCCGCCTTCGAACCCGATGCGGGTACCGCCGCCGCTGCGGGCTTTCTGGCCCTTGTGGCCGCGGCCGGCAGTCTTGCCGTTGCCGGTGGCATGGCCTCTGCCCTTGCGCTTGTCCACATGGGTGGAGCCGGGTACGGGAGAAAGTTCATGGATATACATTCTCTAGCCCTCCTTATTCTTCGGTGACCTTCAGCAGATAGCCGATCTTGGCGATCTTGCCGCGGGTCTGGGGATTGTCGGGCTGTACGGTCTCGTTACCGATCTTGTGCAGGCCGAGAGAGTTGGCAGTTGCGATATGGCTATCGAGTCTGCCGTTGAGGCTCTTAACGAGCTTAATCTTAAGATTTGCCATGTTTCGCCCTCCTTAACCCTGGATCTCTTCAGGGGTCTTGCCTCTGACGGCAGCAACCTGAGCGGCGTTGCGCAGAGACTTCAGGCCTTCCATGGTGGCGGCAACAACGTTTGCGGGGTTGTTGGTGCGCAGGCACTTGGTACGGATGTTCTTGATGCCGGCTGCCTCAACCACGGCACGAACGGCGCCGCCGGCGATCACGCCGGTGCCTTCGGGAGCGGGCTTGAGCAGGACACGGCCTGCGCCGAACTCACCGATAACCTCGTGGGGAATGGTGGTACCCTGGAGAGTGATGGTGCAGATGTTCTTCTTTGCGTCCTCGAGGCCCTTGCGGATAGCCTCAGACACTTCGTTGGCCTTGCCCATGCCGAAGCCGACGCGGCCCTTGCCGTCGCCTACTACGCACAGGGCGGAGAACTTGGCCACACGGCCGCCCTTAACGGTCTTGCTGACGCGGTTGAGGGAAACTACCTTCTCGACGAACTCGGAAGGAGCCTCGTCCTTACGACGATCTCTTCTGTCATTATTGTATGCCATTTCGTTATCCCCCTTCCTCAGAACTTCAGACCGCCCTCACGGGCGCCCTCGGCCAGTGCCTTGACACGGCCGTGATAGATATAGCCGCCGCGGTCAAACACCACGTCCTCGATGCCCTTCTTCAGAGCACGCTCGGCCACGGTGGTGCCGACCTTCTTGGCTGCTTCGACGTTGCCGCCGTTGCCTTCAAAGCCCTTCTCAACGGTGGAGGCGGAGACCAGGGTCACGCCGGCCACGTCGTCAATGATCTGGGCATAGATGTTGTTTTCGCTGCGGAATACGCTCAGGCGGGGTCTCTCGGCAGTGCCGGAGATCTTGCCGCGCACGCGGTTGTGGCGCTTGATGCGCTGCGCTCTGGTATCAGGTCTTTTAATCATTCAGGCACACCTCCGTTTACTTAGCACCGGTCTTGCCTTCTTTGCGGCGGATGACTTCGTAATCGTACTTGATGCCCTTGCCCTTGTAGGGTTCGGGAGGACGCTTGCCGCGAAGCTCTGCTGCAAACTGGCCGACCTTCTGCTTGTCGATACCCTTGACGGTCACATGGTTGGCATCGGGAACCTCGATCTGGATGTCCTCATTCTCGGACATGATGACCTGATGGGAGTAGCCCAGGTTCATGACCAGGTTCTTGCCTTCCTTGGTTGCACGGTAACCAACGCCGTTGATCTCCAGCTTCTTCTCGAAGCCCTGGGTCACGCCAACGACCATGTTGTCGACCAGGGTACGGGTGAGGCCGTGGAGAGAGCGGTTCTCCTTGGTATCGTCGGGACGGGTGACAGTGATAACGCCTGCTTCCACATTGATCTTCATCTGGGGGACCAGGTCGCGCTCCAGCGTGCCCTTGGGGCCCTTGACGGTGATGTGGTTGTGCTCGTCCACCTTGACTTCTACGCCAGCGGGGACGGTGATGGGTGCTCTACCGATTCTAGACATTCTGCTACCTCCTTACCATACGAACGCAAGGACTTCGCCGCCAACATGCTCTTTGCGAGCCTGCTTGTCGGTCATAACGCCCTTGGAAGTGGAGATGATAGCGATGCCCAGGCCTCTGAGAACGCGGGGCAGCTCGTCGGCACCGGCGTAAACGCGCAGGCCGGGCTTGCTGACGCGGCGGAGACCCTGGATGGCCTTCTCCTTACCGGGAAGGTACTTGAGGGTGATGCGGATGATGCCCTGGGTGCCGTCATCAATAACCTGGTAGTTCTTGATGTAGCCTTCGTTCAGAAGGATCTCGGCGATGGCCTTCTTCATCTTGGAAGCAGGGACATCAACGGATTCATGCTTCGCGCTACCGGCGTTGCGGATGCGGGTCAGCATATCTGCAATGGGGTCGGTGATCTGCATTGGTTTTTATCCTCCTAGTTTAGAGTTACTGCTTGCGCAGTTTTGGCGGCGAGGTTCCATGTCAATACATGATTGACCATGGCCTTTCGCCATCCATTTATTTGTAAGCCGGGGGATCGGCCCGACTGACAAAACATTGCCAGACAGCGCTATAAGGCCGTTCCGCCTTCTTTCAAAAGCGGCAGCGACCACAGGCTGTTTGCCCTATCGAAACCGGTTTACATACGCAACACGGCCAGACTGGGCGATTCTCCTTATTTTAGCACAGACGCATTGATTTGTCTAGCTTTTTATGACGCTGTATGCGTACTTTTTTGCTGAAAACGGGAGCAATTTCTTCCTGCCCTGCCAGATTTATGGCTCAGGACAGAAAAGTACAAATAACGGCCTTGGTCGATGCCGCGCCACAGGCGCAGCATCGACCTTTTTTGTGGTTATTCCGGCTTGCCTTTTCAGGCTTTCGCCAGTGCACTGATTTTTCGCTAGGCGATGGCGGCGAAGCGACGCTGTACAAAGGTACTGCGAGCTGAGCCGACGAAGCATCGCGGGAAATCAGAAACTGGCTTTGCGGACGCCGGGGATCTGGCCCTTATAAGCCAGCTCACGGAAGCAGATACGGC